>NZ_MSJP01000089.1 GCF_014596525.1 Streptomyces sp. CBMA291 | reverse complement strand
CCGCAGACGCGACGCGCCGCCGCTACGCGGCGGTTCAACTGCCCTGCTCCGCAGTGCAGTTGGTGGCGTCACTTCGTGACGCCTGGTTGGATCGCTCCGCGATCCAACCGCTGCGATTCGCTCCGCGAATCGCAGTAAAAGCGGCTGGCTACGGGGCAGGGTGCTGCTTGTTTTCGGATAATGGTTTCTTGCCTTTCGGGTTAATTGGTTTCGGATTTTATTCTTGGATTCTTTAGTGCGGTCTATTCTTTGTTTGATGGGTAGTCATATTGGTCTGGAATTCTTTGTGTTCGTGGTTGTTGGTTGTGTGTGAGTGGTCTGGTGGGGGTGGGTGGTTGTGGTAGTTGCGTGTGTGTGGGTGCGGTTGTTTGGCGGTGTCCGCGTTGTTGGGGGGCGGGGTTGGGGGCGCGGTTTTGTTGTGGGTGTCGGTCAGGGTGGTGGGTGGCTGGTGGGTGAGGTGGCAGGCCGCAAGGGCCGGGGCTGGTGTTGGCGCGTCTGTGCGGCTGCTGGGTTGGCGTGTATCAGGTTCTGCTTGAGGTGGAGAGTGGGTCTCGGTCCGGCAGGTTGTTCTTGGCCGTACTTCGTGTGGCCTGGGGTTCTCTGGTCGGTTCTAGGCACTGGCTTGGCAGGCGAGTGGGTCTTCAGCATGTGCCGGGGGCCTGCTTTACCGAGCCGGGGGTGGGCAAGTGCCTCGGCATGCCGGGGCTTGACGTTCCAGCGTCTGGATGAGCGGGCTGTCGAGCAGGATGTGAAAGGAGTCTGCTTCTGGCACGAAGAGACCTGGCTGGGGGCCGGGCTCAGGCGAAGGCGGAGAACGGTGAGGTTCTCTTCGCCGGCCAGGCCGGGGTCTGCTCGCCCCAGGTTGCCAGTCACACCTGGGGCGAGCGGGGACGGGCTCTGGTCGTCCGTCAGATGGGGAACCGGTTCTCCGTGAGCGTGATGTCCGCGATCAGCACAGAAGGCCGGATGTCTTCCAGGGTGTTCACGAAGCGGTCCGACGCGAAGGTCATGTGCCGTTTCCTCGCCCCGGCTTGTCAGCGACCTCGCCTGGAAGGACCACTTGAACATCGACCGGCACTCGGCCCCCCCGCTCGAAGACCGTCCAGGCCCGGCTCGACGGCCACGAGGAACAGACCGGGCTGTGTTTCCTGCCCTCGTACTTACCCGAGCTGCACCCGGACGAGCTGGTCACCGGTCTTGAACGCGGCCCGCTACACCCACCGGGCCCGGCTGAAGCCGGAGGCGATGCCGAGGCTGAAGAACATCGGCGCCGCGAAGCCGTACCGGCCGACCGCCGGAGAGGGCGACAACTGGCCGAATCCGGGCCCGGGGCTCTCCACCAAAACGATCGACTGAACCTGATCGCCCAGCAGCACTACCAGATCTTGAAATACACCACCCTGCGCCTGGGCACTGCCGAGGCAGAGCAGGCCCTACGGCGCTTCACCCGAGACGGCCCCTGACCCACCTCCACCAGGATTAACCGCTCTCAGCAAAGTACGACCGGTACCAATACCAGGCTCAACCTGACACCCAAACATGCCAGAGAAGCCAGCCCTACCAAGACAGCTACGCAAAACGTACCGGGGCCTTGCTGATGGCGGGGTCGAGGCCGCTCTTGATCGGGGTGTCCCATTCGATCAGGGTGCCGGGGAACCAGGTGACGGGCTTGGTGTCTCTTCGGCTGTTCGCCCAGGCGGCAACTCGTAGGGCGGTCTGCCGGTCGGGCAGCAGACCGCGTTCATCGGTGTCCACTCCGAGGTGGAGCCTGCCATCCTCGTACAGGTCGTTGCAGAGCCAGGTGTGGAGCAGGCCACAGTCGTAGCCGAGTACCTCCCAGCCAAGCTTCTGCCCGCCCTCGGCGACCTCCTGGGCGGTCTCGCCGGCTCCTTGACCGTCGAGGTGGGCCAGCAGCACCGGTTCGTCCGTCCCGGCCGCGCGGATGTCGGTGACGAATCCGCCGGCATGCTCAGAGGGCACCACCAGGGCGTACAGACGCGCGTCCACGGGCAGCTGGAGGGGCAGGCAGGCCGCGAGTGCCTCCTGTGCCGTGCCGAACCAGCAGCCGTCATCCGGAAACCGATCGATCAGGCAGTCGGACGCCGACGTCAGCCGCTCTGTACGGGGCAATCCCGAGACCGTGAGCCGCTCGGGCACTGCTACGAAGTAGCCAGCGAGCAGCATCTCGCCGGGCACGTCAACGTCGGAAGGAAGAGCCTCAATCATGCCCGCACCGTATCTGACCTGCGACGTCAAAGTCCGATGAGACCAACCCCGAGTGGTGCCCGCGATGTGGAGTCTGGCCAGGTAGATGGTTGCGGTCTTCTCGTAGCGGGTCGCGGGCCCTCGCCAATATTTCAGGCGGTTGATACAGCGTTCGATGGTGTTCCGCTGCTTGTATGCCTCGTGAGCGCGCACGATGGTGGAGTGGGCCGAGACGGCCCAGTCGGGATCTTCTTCGGCATCGGCCTGCGCGACGAGTGTGGTGAAGACCCGTTCCCAGGTGCCGTCGACGGCCCATATCCGTAGCCGGTTGTAGACGCCTAGCCAGTTGCCATACTCCTCCGGCGGGTGGAGCCACTGCGAGCCGGTCTGGAACTTTTCAGGCGATCGCGTCCGTCACCTCCCAGTGGTCTCTCCCGCCTACCACAAGCAGGTCAACGCCAACGGGTGCCGCGCATGTCTTGGCCGGGGAGTCCCTGCGGGTCGCACTGGAGGTACTGGCCTGCACGACCTTGGATCGGCCGTGGCCGTGCGGGAAGACGCGGGTGGCAGCGGGCGCGGAGTTGCCGCCAGGTCAATGTGGCACGAATGCCAAGTGGCAGAACTTTAAATCCTGGACGGCGGGACGCCGAATCATGTCTGGTGGGCCTTTTCAAGGTCTGCCGGGCGTGATTCGGTTTCCCATGACGTGTTCCAGCAACCGTCGTCGCAGGTGGGCGACCTCCTGTGCCCGCTTCACGGCTCCTTCGAAAGGCCTCCTGATGAGCTTGTCCCGGCCCAACATCCTGTGGACCGTCAGTGAGGACTGCCCGCCCCGCTTCGGCTGCTACGGCGATCCGCTCGCCGCCACTCCTCACCTCGACGCGCTCGCCGAGCGGGGAACGCTCTTCGTCAACGCCCACAGTCCGGCGCCGGTCTGCGCGCCCTCGCGCTTCTCCTTGCTGACCGGTGTCGCCCCGGAGAGTCATGGGCCGGCGCACCACATGCGTGCCAGCGCGCCCGTCCCGGAGTGGATGACCACTTACCCGGAGGTCCTGCGTGGTGTCGGTTACTACTGCACCAACAACGCCAAGACCGACTACAACTGCGACGCCGACCCTCAGGCCGTCTGGGACGACTCCTCGCGTACCGCGCATTGGCGCAATCGGCCCGACGGTGCCCCGTTCCTCGCGGTGTTCAATTTCGATCCGACGCACGAGAGCGCGGTCTTCCGCCGCGAGGAGTTCACCGTCGACCCGGATGCGGTGCGGTTGCCCGCCTATCTGCCCGATACTCCGGAGATCCGTGGCGACTTCGCGCACTACTACCGTCATATCGCCGCCATGGACGCGTTCGTCGGGCGGCTGCTCGCCGAGTTGGAGGAGGACGGTGAACTCGACAACACCATCGTCATCCACACGTCCGACCATGGCGGCGTCAACCCTCGTTCGAAGCGTTGGTGCTATGACGAGGGCTTGCACGTCCCGCTGATCGTCGCCGCCCCCGAACGCTACGCGGATCGTTTCCCGGCCCCCGGAACCCGTGTCGAAGCCGCCGTCTCCACCCTTCGTATCGCGCCCACGGTCGTCGAACTCGGCGGCGGTGTGGTGCCCGCGCACATGCAGGGCGGGAGTCTCGCCCGTACTTTCTTCGACTCCGCCGAGGGGCTCGCCTTCTCCATGCGCAATCGGATGGACGAGCGCCTGGACATGGTCCGTACGGTCCGCGACGCCCGCTACCGCTACATCCGCAACTACGCTCCGCATCGGCCTTATGGGACGCATCAGGCCTTCGCCTGGCTCGCGGCCGGGTATCAGTCCTGGGAGGCCGAGCACCTCGCCGGGCGTCTGGACGAGGTGCAGTCCGCCTTCTGGGGTGAGAAGCCGGGTGTGGAGCTGTACGACTGTGTCGCCGACCCGGATCAGGTCCGCAACCTCGCCGGTGACCCGGCGCACGCGGAGGTGGAACAGCGGCTCGACCAGGCGTTGCGTGCCCATCTTCTCGCCGTCCACGACAACGGCTTCCTGTCCGAGGGCTCCCCTGTCGAGGGTTACGAGGCCTCGCGCGTCGACGGCGCCTACCCTCTCGCCCGTATCCTCGACACGGCCGATGCCGTGGGCCGGCGCGATCCCGCTCTGATTCCCCGGTTCGTCGAGGCGCTCGGCGATCTGGACGCCACCGTGCGTCGCTGGGGTGCCGTCGGTCTGCTTGCTCTGCCTGCGGGTGTCCTGGCCGCCGGGGTGATCGCCGTCCTGCTCGCGGCGGCCACCGACGACCTGGATCCGCATGTGCGCGTCGTGTGCGCCGAGGCGGTCGGCAAGCACACGGGGGATCCGGTGGCCGCCGTTGTTCTGGCCGGTCTCGTCTCGCCTTCGTATCCGGAGGGTGTCAGGTTGGCGGCCCTCGGTTCCCTCACCGCGCTCGGGCCGACGGCGGCGGCCGCGCATCGCGACGTGGTGGCCTCGGTGGCCGGGGAGCCTTTCGAGTACCTTGGCAACGCCGCCCGCTATCTTCTTCTGCGCATCGACGGCGACTACACGCCTCACGCCGCGGTCTTCGACCTTGAGGGCATGCTCGCTCGCGCTGCGGTGGCCGGGCGTCCTCGCGCCTGAGCGGGTGCCCGGGGTCGGAGTGCGTTCACCAGTCCGCGCTTCCGCCCTTCTCCGTACGGCCTTCCGCTCTTCGGGTGGTTGACGGGTCAGGCGCCGCCGCCGGAGACTCCGCGCACCCACTGGGAGTGGCATGCGTGTTTTCCGGAGCTGGGGCAGCTTCTCGGTGGATGGTTCGGCCAGGACATGCCGGAGGAGTTCGGTCTCTTGAGGCTCCTCTCCGGATTCCCAGGTGGTTGAGCCGGCGTTGCCGGAGCCTCTCCAGGACGGCCATGGGGCCGGAGAGGAGCGCAGGGCATGTCAGCTGACTGGCCGCCTCTGGTGAGAGTTCGGCCGTGCACCTCGGCCCACTAGATACGTATCTAGAAAGGTGTAAACACCTTGCCCCGCAAGGATGTTCACACGTATTCTCTGGGGACGCGCACGACGGTCGGCAGGAAACCTCCCTGCATGCCGGTTCCAGTCGTTCCCCACCCGGAAGAGGACCCGCATGAGTGCGTCCGTCGAGCGGGACCACCCCTCGTCACTCCCCCGCCGCGCCTCCGCGTACACAGCCCTGGCGGCCCTCTGCGTCGTCCTGGCCGGAGGGTGCGGCTCCCCGTCCGCCCCGGGCTTCTCTCACGACGGCCCGCCCTCCGTGGCCCACACCCTGCGGGCGCTGGTGCCGCGCGGCGAAGGATTCGACGTACGCGATTCCGGTGCCGTCGTCAACGATCCGCTCGCTCCCGTGCTTCTGACGTACCGCGGTGCCGGTCAGGTGTCCGCTTCGGTCGGGCGCCTCCCGCTGCCTGTCCCTCCTCGGCTCTCACAGTGCCCGGACACCTCCGAACACCCGTACAGTCGATGTGTTCTGACCCGGCTGGGGAACGGCGCCACCCTCGTCCTGGACAAGTCTCCCGCCGACGAGGCCCACCCCGACGCCGGGCAGCGGTGGACTGCGGTGCGCACCGGCCGGGACGGGGGGCAGGTCGTCGTATCGGCGTCCAGTACGAGCGACGGCGGGGGTTCGTCCCCCCGTCGGCCGGCTCCGCCGCTCAGTGATCGTCAGCTCGCCGAGATCGCCGTCTCGGACCGCTGGGAACCCGTGCTCGCGGCCGTCCCTTCGCCTCCCCCGGGGTCCTCCCCCACGCGGTCCTTCCAGTATCTGCCCGCGGCGACGATCACGGAGATCGTCCGCGGGGCGGTGCCCGGCGGTCTGCGTACGGGCGACGAGGGAGGCGCGGCGGGTTACGGGCATCTCACCGTGGACGACGGCCGGGGCAGGTGTCTGGTCGCGGTCACCGTCCAGGAGTGGGAGCCGGGCGACAAGGCCATGGAGGAGATCTTCCGGGGTGCCGTGCGGGAAGCGGACGGCACCCGGGTCAGGCTCGCTCGGGAGCACCCCCGGAAGGGCGGCGAGGGAGCCCTGGCGTGGTCGGTCGACATCTGGCGGCCCGACGGGCTGCGTGTCGCCGTCACGGAGCTGAACACCCATGCGTACCGGCTGCCGGGGGTGCGCCGAGATCCGGCGCTCCCCGTCGACCGGCTCAAGGAGATCGCCCTGTCCGGAGCCTGGCGCGCGGCGCTTTCGGCAGAGGCGACCGTACAGCCCTGAGGCCGTACACCCCGAGGCCACGTATCTCTGGGGGCACGCATCCCGGGGCCAGTCATCCACGGGGCCAGGCGTCCCCGGGGTCGTACGCCCTTGAGGTCGCTCGGCCGGACGTGGCCGCCCTGGTGCGGTCGCCCTCCAGGTTTCCGGTGGTCGCCCGAGCCCGCTTCGGCGGCCACCGGGGAGCAGAAGCACGTTCCGACGTCTCATCCGCACGACATCCGATTCCGATCCACGGAGGTTGACCATGCGTTTCCCGATCCGATCGAAGTCGCTGGCCGCGCTCGCCATGGCCGCATCGGCGCTCGGCGTCGCCTCGCTCGCTCTCGCCCCTCAGGCTTCGGCCACGGCGACGGCCAACGGGTGGTCGCTGTGCCGTGACTACAACCTTCAGCACTGCAATTGGTGGTCGGTCGGCAACGACCCCTACTCGCCCGATCTCGGTAAGTGGGAGAACTCCAGCTCCGGGGTCGAGTACTTGCAGGACGCGATCTCCTCGATCCAGATCCAGAACGCCAAGACGCTCTACACGTGGAACGACAACAACTTCACGGGTATCCAGGGCGTCTTCCAGAACAACTTCACGTGGAACACGCTCAACTACCCGTACAACGACACGATCTCCTCCATTCGTACCTGGAGCTGATCGCGCGGCAGGGGCCCTGATGTGTCGAGGTGCCCGTCTCCCCGGGGGAGGCGGGCACCTCGGTGCCGATGGTCGGAGGAAACGTGTGTGCTTGTCTCGTTCGGTGTGCCCGCACATGTGTATCGCCGCGGGTGGGGTGGGCCGTGCGTCGTGCCTTCGCGGGCGGGTGTGCGAGGGGGTGCTACAGCACCAGGCCCAGGCCCAGGAAGGGGAGGTGGTTCCACGTGCCTTCCGGGTCGTAAGTCTCGGGCACGCCCGAGTTCGGCCCGGTCTCCTGCTCTTCGGTCATGTCCTCGAATCGGATCCGCTCGGGAAGCCTGCCGAAGCGCTCGTGGCGTGCCGCCGCTGCCGGATCCCCCGTGACGTCCCTGTTCATGGCCGGTCTCCCTTGTCGTCTCATGGGTCGCGTTCCACTCACTGTCCGTGCGAGACCACTATCCGGCTCCCTTCGTAACCGGTCAAGGCGGTTATTTCGGAGAGAGGTGTTCCGTGTCTCCCGCGTGGCTGCCATGGTGTAGGTATC
This sequence comes from Streptomyces sp. CBMA291, assembly GCF_014596525.1. Taxonomy (GTDB): domain Bacteria; phylum Actinomycetota; class Actinomycetes; order Streptomycetales; family Streptomycetaceae; genus Streptomyces. Next base: position 97,733 of record NZ_MSJP01000089.1, on the reverse strand, counting down.
ATGCGCAGCGTCGTCCATTGCCAGGGAGTGAACGGTGTGACCAGCTCATCAGCCCCCACGCTCCGAGCGCGGCTCGTCGACCAGGCCTCGTCGGATCTGGAGGAGAACCGCCGGCGCCAGCAGGAGTTGGCCGAGACGCTCAGGATGCTGAGGCAGGAGGAAGCCCTGCTTGTCGACATCCTCGAACTCGCCGAGCGGTACGAGGGCCTGTCCGATCCCTCTCCTCTGCCCGAGCAGGCCCAGGAGGAGCCCTCGCTCGCCGGGTCGGTGTCACACCGGGCGCCCGCCGCCTCCTCCTCCGCCGTCGCGCCTTCGCGGCGTCCGACGGGGACGGGGAGGACGGCCCGGACCGCTGCGAAGGGCACGTCCCGGCCGTTGCTCGGCGATCTGTTGCTGTCCCTGCTCGGCGGGCACGAGGAGCCGCGTCTCGCGAAGGAGCTGCGGGACGAGCTGATGGCGCTGCACCCGGACCGCGCCCCCACCCCGCAGGTCGTACGCAACGCCCTGGAGTCGCTCGTGGCCAAGGGCCTCGTCCAGCGCCACAAGCAGCAGCGGTCCGTCATGTACACCGCCGCCGAACCCGGTCGCCGCGCGCCGGCGGGCGGACGGGGCTGATACCGCGTACGCCGCGGGCCCGGCAGCAGTTCACATGCCCCACCTCCCCGCGCGGTGGGGGTCGTCGGCGCCCGACCCGCACAGGTGTCGGGTGCGGTCAGTCGCCGGGCCGTTCGCGGTCGTCCAGTAGTCCGCCGAGGAAGGCGTCCCAGTCCAGCACGTCCCCTTCCGTCTCCTCCGGCACCATTCCGTACGTGGCGTCCAGCCACTCCTCCAGTTCCACGACGGGCAGTTCGAACACCGCGCTGCTCGTCCGTGACTCCAGCAGCAGCCATGCCGTCTCGGCGTGCTCGCCCCGTACCGGCCACGCCTGTACATCGCCTTCGCCGCTCTCCTCGTACAGCCCCCGGTACAGCAGCTCGCGGCCGATGCGCCAGGTCACTCCCCGGCCGCGCCACGGGGTGAAGGTCGCCGACACCACCATCGGCGACGCCGGGTCGAACCGGAACTCGGCCCTGACGGGCTGGAGCGGGACGCCGTCCAGCACCCGTCGGATGCCCAGCCGGAGGACCGACGACTCCCCCGCCCGGTCCGTCCGGGCGCCGGTCTGTTCGCCGTTCATGACGGAAAGCCCCTTCCGTGGTGCCTGAATCGTCACCCCGACTCTTCCGCACCGGCCCCGCCCCGCCATCCGTCACCTGACCCGGCCCGTACCGCGTCCCCGGCGCCCGCATCCCGCCGCCTGGCCCGCGTACCGCCCACCGGTACGTCATCTGACGGGCGGACGGTACCGGCATGGACACGCTCCGCGTCCGGGTGGTTGCATGACCCGGCGAAGTCGAGGGGTACGGGGCCGGGGCGCGGTGCCGGGCTCGTCCGGTGGCAGGGCCTGGGAGGCAGTCCGATGAACGAGGTGGAGCGCCGGTCTCCGCTCGGCGTGACACGGTTGGTCGGGCGCGACGAGGATCTGTCGTTCATCCGCTCCTTCTTCCACGACTCGGTGGTGCGGGGTGCGGCGCTGCTGCTGACCGGTGAGGCGGGGGTGGGCAAGACGGCGCTGCTCGACGTGCTGGCGCAGGACGCGGTGCGGCGGGGCGGGCGGGTGCTGCGGGCCCGGGGGGTGCAGTTCGAGGCGGACATCGGCTATGCCGGGCTCAATCAGCTGCTGGTGCCGCTCTTCGACGAGTTCGGGGTCCTCGACGAGGGGCACCGTGAGGCGCTGCGGGTGGCGGTGGGGATCGGGAGCGGGCCGAGTCCCGACCGGCTGCTGACCTCGACGGCCGTGCTGCTGCTGTTGCGGCTGATCTCCCGGGACACTCCGCTGCTCGTGGTCGTCGACGACCTGCCGTGGCTCGACCGGGCGACGACGGGGGTGCTGGGGTTCGTGGCCCGTCGGCTCGTGGGCAGCAAGGTCGGTCTCGTGGCGGCCTGCCGCTCCGGTGCGGACAGTTTCTTCGAGTCCAGCGGGCTGACCGAGCATCGGCTCGGGCCCTTGGACGAGATGGCGTCGGCCGAGTTGGTCGCGCTCGCGCATCCCGATGTGTCCCCGGCGGTGCGGCGGCGCATCGTCGCCGAGGCGCACGGCAATCCGCTGGCGCTCGTCGAGCTTCCGGATGCTCTGAGCGGGGAGCAGCGGACCACGCTGACGGCGGTGCCCGCGGTGCTGCCGTTGAGTGAGCGGCTTCAGGCGATGTTCGTCTCCCGGGTGGCCGGGCTGCCCGCCCCGACCCGTGAGCTGCTGCTGTTCGCGGCGCTCGACGGGACGGGGGATCTCGCGCCGGTCGAGGGGGCGGTCCGGGGCCGTGCGGTCTTCGACGGCCTGGCTCCGGCGGCACGGGAGCGGCTCGTGTTCGACGACCTGGCTCCGGCCGAGCGGGAGCGGCTCGTGGTGGTGTCGGCTGACACCCGGAAGCTGTCCTTCCGGCATCCGTTGATCGGTTCCGCCGTGGTGGCGCAGGCGACGACGGCGGAGCGGCACCGGGCGCACCGGGCGTTGGCGGCGGCGCTCGGTGATCGGCCGGAGCGGCGTGCGTGGCATCTGGGGGAGGTGACGGTGGGGCCGGACGAGGAGGTCGCGGGTCTGCTGGAGCAGGCCGCGCGTCTGCGGATGCGGCGTGGGGACGCGCTGGGTGCGGTGATGGCGCTGACGCGGGCCGCCGGGCTCAGTCCGCTGCCGGCCGACAAGAGCAGACGGCTGGCCGAGGCGGCGTACATCGGTACGGACGCGGGTGGTGAGCTGGCGGGCGCTTCGCGGTTGTTGGACGACGCGCGGCAGGCCGATCCGTCGGGGCGTGATTCGCTGCACGCGGCGGCGGCGGCCGCTTTTCTTCTGATCAACAAGGACGGGGACGTCGGCACGGCGCATGGGCTGCTCGTCGGTGCGATCGAGAACGGCGACCACGGTTATCGGGCGTCCGACGACGCACTCGTCGACGCGCTGCACAGTCTGGTCCTGTTGTGCTGGTACGGGGGTGATCCCCGGTTGTGGGAGCCGTTGTTCCGGGCGCTCGACCGGCTGACGCCCGCGCCGCCGGACTTGTTGTGGACGGTGGCGCGGACCTTCGGTGATCCCGCGCGCACCGGGCCGGAGGGGCTCGCGCGGCTGGATGTGCTTCTCGCCCGGGTCGGGGACGATCCGACGCGTGTGGTGCGGCTCGGCACGGCGTCGGTCTATCCGGACCGGCTGGCGCGGGTGCGGGAGGCTTCGCTACGGCTGGTCGAGCATGGGCGGAGCGGCGGCGCGCCCGTGCGGCGGTATCTGGGCGCGTTGATGCATCTGGGGCTCGACTCCTACAACCTGGGGCGCTGGGACGATGCCATGCGGCTGGCCGGTGAGGGGATCGCCCTGGGCGAGGAGCACGGGTATCACTTCTTCGACTGGGAACTGCGGTATGTGCAGGCGCTCGTGGCGGCGGCCCGGGGCGAGGTGGGGACGAGTGACGCGCTCGTGGCGGACATCCTGCGCTGGGCGAACCCGCGTGGTGCCCATGGCGCCCGGTACTTCGCGGCGCACGCGCAGGCGTTGGGCGCGCTGGGGAGTGGTGACTTCGAGGCCGCGTTCCGGCATGCGAGTGTGGTCAGTGCGCCCGGGGTGCTGGCACCGTTTGTCCCGCATGCCCTGTGGAGCGCGATGGATCTGGTGGAGGCGGCGCTCAGGACGGGGCGGACGGCCGAGGCCGAGGCGCACGCGACCGCGATGCGGGAGTCCGCGATGTCCGGGTTGTCGCCTCGGTTGGGGATGCTGGTCCTGGCCTGCGAGGCGCTGACCGCGCGGGGGGAGGAGGCGCTCGTCCTGTTCGAGCGGGCGCTGTCCTCGGTGGAGGTGGAGAAGTGGCCTTTCGATGTCGCCCGGGTACGTCTCTTCCACGGGGAGCATCTCAGGCGGCGGCGGGCGACGAGGGAGGCCAGGGGGCAGTTGGTCGCCGCGTTGGAGTCCTTCGAGGCGTTGGGGGCGGCGCCGTGGGTGGCGCGGGCGACGGCGGAGCTGCGGGCGACCGGTTACGCGGGTCCGGCGATCGCGCCTGCGCGGTCGGTGTCCCTGACGGCGCAGGAGTTGCACATCGCGGAGCTGGCGGCCGGTGGGCTCACCAACAAGCAGATCGGCGAGCGGCTTTTCCTGTCCCACCGGACGGTGGGCGCGCATTTGTATCAGATCTATCCCAAGCTGGGCATCGTTTCGCGGGCGGCGCTGCGGGACGCCCTGGAGTCTCTGCCGAAGGAGGGCGGCGGGCGGTGAGCGGGCCGTCGTCGGGGAGGTGACGGGTGGTGTCCCTGCGGCGTATCAGTCATTCGACTCAGGCGTGGCGCCGTGTCGGGGCCCAGAATGGGGTGGCTTCTTCCTGCCCGGCCGCCTCCCCGGTGACCGCGTCGACAGTCGAGCAGCAGTGCGAAAGGGACATCGGATGCACGAGACGACGAACGGCGATCCGGGCGTGCACTGGCCGGCCGGTTTCTCGCCGGACGACGCGCACGGTCATTTCGAGCGTGAGGCCCTGGTGCGGACGTCGGCGGACCGGGTGTTCGCGCTGCTCACCGATGTGTCCAGCTGGCCCCGGTGGGCGCCCGAGGTGTCCGAGGTGTCCATCGACAAGCTGGCGCAGATCTTCGAGGTGCGGTGGCACGGGCACCGGTTCGAGGTGTTCGTGGGCGAGTACGAGCCCCCGCGCCGGATCGGCTGGCTGGGGATCGGTGCGGGGGTGCGGCTGTATCAGTCCTGGTTGATCACCGCGACCGAGGAGGGGACCCGGCTGTTGACCGCGAACGTGGTGCGCGGTGCCGCGCCGAAGTCGCTCGACGTGCTGTCCGAGCTGTGGCTGAACCATCTCGCCGACATGTGGCACGCGCAGGTCGCGAGAGTGTCGGAGGGTGCCCCTCGGCCCGGGGAGTCGTCCCCGGCGGAGTCGTCCCCGGCGGAGTCCGGTTCGCCGGAGTCCGGTTCGCCGCAGGCCGGGGAGTGATGCCCGGGACGCGGCTTGCCGAGCCTCGGGGTGCTTCCGGGCGGTGGGGCGGCCTCGGGTTGCGGATCGGGGCCGGGCTCCAGGTCGAGTCCGGGCTACGGGTCGAGTCCGAGCTACAGACTACGGACTGAGGGCTACGGGCTGCGGGTCGGCTTCAGGACGCGGGGCGGCTTCGGGTGGGGTGTCGGCGGGCCCGGTAGTTGGCGGCCTTGACGCGGTTTCCGCAGGTCCGCATCGCGCACCATTCGCGGCGGCGGCCGCGCGAGCGGTCGAGGTAGACCTGGGCGCAATCGGGGCGGGCGCACTCCCGCAGCAGCTCCGCGTCGTCTCCGCCGAGGAGGAGCGCCGCCTCACGGGCCAGGGTCGCGAGGCCCTGGGCGACCGATCCCGTGCGCAGGACGCCCTCGGGTCCCAGCCGTACCGTGACGGGCGGTCCGGAGGCGTGCAGATTGACCTCCGCGAGCTGCTCGGCGGGGAGCGGGCGGGCGTCGAGGCGGGCGGACACGAGGGCGTGGATGGCCTCGCGCAGCCGTACGGCGACGGTCACCTCGGCATCGGTCGCGCAGGGGGGCAGGTCGAGCATTCCGGATTCCGTGAACCAGTCGTCGAGGAGTCCGGGCGTGGCCAGTCCCTCCAGGGGTTCGGCGTGACGCCGGGCCCGCAGGGTGCCGACGAAGTCCAGGCAGAGTGTCCCGCAGGGAAAGGCGTGATGCACGTAACCATATTGACCGGTGATGTACGGGGGGCGCAAGCCTCGTGTTTCTCCTCGTCGACACGTGTGCGGCGCCGTGCCGGGCCGTGCCGGGCCGCCGGAGGGGCGGTGGGCGGTCCGGCCGGGGGTCCGGACCGCCCACCGGGGGTCGGGGCGCCGGTCCGGTCGGGGGTCCGGACCGGCGTCCCTTCCCGGTCTCAGCGCGCGGCCGCCAGGCCGAGGGCGATGTCGACGATCATGTCCTCCTGGCCGCCGACCAGACGGCGTCGGCCGCACTCCATCAGGATGGCGCGCACATCGACCTCGTAGCGCTGCGCGGCGGCTTCCGCGTGTCGCAGGAAGCTGGAGTAGACGCCCGCGTAGCCGAGAGTGAGGGTTTCGCGGTCGACCCGGACCGGGCGGTCCTGGAGGGGGCGGACGATGTCGTCGGCGGCGTCCTGGAGTCCGGCCAGGTCGCAGCCGTGCCGGAAACCGGAGAGGTCGGCGACGGCGACGAAGGCCTCGATGGGGCAGTTGCCCGCGCCCGCTCCGTGTCCGGCGAGCGAGGCGTCGACGCGGTAGGCGCCGTTCTCGACCGCGACCACCGAGTTGGCGACGGAGAGCGAGAGGTTCTCGTGGGCGTGGATGCCGATCTCGGTGGCCGGGTCGAGGACGTCGCGGTAGGCGCGGACCCGGGCGGCGACGTCGTTCATCGTCAGCCGGCCGCCGGAGTCGGTGACGTAGACGCAGTGGGCGCCGTAGGACTCCATCAGCTTGGCCTGGCGGGCGAGCTGTTCGGGTTCGGCCATGTGGGAGAGCATCAGGAAGCCGGAGACGTCCATGCCGAGTTCGCGGGCGGCGGCGATGTGCTGGGCGGAGACGTCGGCTTCGGTGCAGTGGGTGGCGACCCGTGCGGAGCGGACGCCGAGGGCGTAGGCCTGCTTGAGTTCGTGGACGGTGCCGACGCCCGGCAGCAGCAGGGTGGTGAGGCGGGCGCGCTTGAGGACGGAGGCGGCGGCCTCGATCCACTCCCAGTCGGTGTGGGAGCCGGGGCCGTAGTTGACGGAGCCGCCGGCGAGGCCGTCGCCGTGGGCGACCTCGATGGCGTCGACTCCGGCCTCGTCCAGGGCCACGACGATGCGTTGGACGTCCTCGGGGCTTATACGGTGCCGGACGGCGTGCATGCCGTCGCGGAGGGTGACGTCCTGGACGAAGATCGGGGTGCTCACTTCGCGGTCTCCTTCGCGGCGGCGATCTTCTCGGCCATCCGCACGGCGGCCGAGGTCATGATGTCGAGGTTTCCCGCGTACGCCGGGAGGTACATGCCGGCGCCCTCGACTTCGAGGAAGACCGACACCTGGTGGGTCGGGCGGGTGTCGGTGTCCTCCGCGAGGAGGGTCTCGACGGGCTGGTCGGCGGGGATCTCGGTGATCTGGACGTCCTGGACGAGCCGGTAGCCGGGGACGTACGAGGCGACCTCGGCGGCCATCTCGGCGACGGAGGCGGTGATCCGGTCCTCGGCCGCCCGGGTTTCCTCGCCTTCGGGCAGGGTGACGAGGGCGAAGACGGTGTCGCGCATCATGAGGGGCGGTTCGGCCGGGTTGAGGATGATGATGGCCTTGCCGCGCCGGGCGCCGCCGACGCGCACGATCGCCTCGGAGGTCGTCTCGGTGAACTCGTCGATGTTGGCGCGGGTGCCGGGTCCGGCCGACTTGGAGGCGATGGAGGCGACGATCTCGGCGTAGGCGACCGGGGCGACCCGGCTGATCGCGGCCACGACGGGGATGGTGGCCTGGCCTCCGCAGGTGACCATGTTGACGTTCGGCGCGTCGAGGTGTTCCTCCAGGTTGACCGCCGGGATGACGTAGGGGCCGATCGCGGCCGGGGTCAGGTCGATCACGCGGATGCCGAGCGGGCGCAGCTTGGCGTCGTTGGTCCGGTGGGCTCCGGCGGAGGTGGCGTCGAAGACGATGCCGATCTCGTCGATCAGCGGCGACTTCAGGAGTCCGTCGACGCCTTCGGCGGTGGTCTCGAAGCCGAGGCGGGCGGCGCGGGCCAGTCCGTCGGATGCGGGGTCGATGCCGACCATGACGCCCATGTCGAGGTGTTCGGCCTGGCGCATGATCTTGATCATCAGGTCGGTGCCGATGTTGCCCGAGCCGATGATGGCGACCTTGGTCTTGCTCATCGTCGTTCCTTACGCGGAGAAGGCGACCGACACCGAGCCGAGGCCGGTGACGGTGGCGTGGACGGCGGTGCCCGGCGTCACGGGACGCATCGGGCCGAGGGCGCCGGAGAGGACGATCTGTCCAGCGCGGAGGGGTTCGCCCAGCTCGCGGGCCTGGCGGGCGAGCCAGACGACGGCGTTGACCGGGTCGCCGAGGCAGGCGGCGCCGCTGCCGGTGGAGACGGTCTCGCCGTCGACGGTCATGGTCATCGCGGCGGCGACGGGGTCGAAGCCGGTGAGCGGGACGCGCCGGGTGCCGAGGACGTAGCCGCCTGCGGAGGCGTTGTCGGCGACGGTGTCGCCGAAGCTGATGTCCCAGTCGGCGATCCGGCTGCCGCAGATCTCGATCGCGACGACGGCGTGGTCGACGGCCGCGCGTACCTGGGCGTCGTCGAGGGGGCCTTCGGCGAGGTCGGCGCCGAGGACGAAGGCGATCTCGGCCTCGACGCGGGGCTGGAGGATCGCGTCGGCGGGGACGGTCGCGCCGTCGGTGTAGGCCATGTCGTCGAAGAGGAAGCCGAAGTCGGGTTGGTCGACGCCGAGCTGTCGCTGTACGGCTTCGGAGGTGAGGCCGATCTTCCGGCCGACCACGGTGGCGCCCGCCTCGGTCCGCTCGGCGGTGAGCCGGCGCTGCACGGCGTACGCGGCCTGGACGTCGTCGCGGCCGATGAGGTCGCGTACGGGGGCGGCGGGGGTGCCGGTGGCGGCGGCCGTGCGGAGCCGGGCCGCGGCGGCGGCGATGCGGTCGGCTCCGGCGGGGGGCTGGTTCTGGGGCATGTCGTCCAATCTGCGGTATGAGGGGCGGGGACTCCACGATGGCGTTCCACTGAGCGGTACGCTCTTGTCATGGAGGACAGCGACACAGTCCTGGGCAAGGCCCTGGGGATCCTGCGGGCGTTCGGCCCGGCCGATTCCGTGCTGCCGCTCGCCGAGCTGGTGCGGCGTACGGGACTGGCGAAGGGGACCGTCCACCGGGTCGCGGGGGATCTGGTCCACCACCGGCTGCTCGACAAGACCGAGCGCGGCTACCGGCTCTCCGGCGGTCTCTTCGAGCTGGGGCTGCGCGCCGCCGCCGAGCGGACTCTCCTGGAGGTGGCGATGCCGTACCTCCAGGACCTCTACGAGCGCACCCACGAGACGGTGCACCTCGGTGTGCGCGAGGGCCAGGAGGTCGTGTACGTCGCCAAGATCGGCGGGCACCGGCAGGCCCGGACGCCCTCCCGTACCGGCGGGCGGATGCCGCTGCACTGCACGGCGATCGGCAAGGTGCTGCTCGCGTACGCCGGGGAGGGGGAGTGGGCCGCCGTCCTGAACGGCCCGCTGGACCGCCGTACGCCGCACACCGTGATCGCCCCGGGGCTGCTCCGCCGCCAGCTGACGCGGGCGGTGGAGAGCGGGGTGGCGTACGAGCACGAGGAGTCCGCGCCCGGTCTGCTGTGCGTCGCCGCGCCGGTCCTCGCGCCCGACGGGGTGACGGCGGTCGCCGCCGTCAGTGTGACCGGCCCGGTCGGGCGCTTCCGGCCCGAGTCCCACGCGAACGCCGTGCGCGCGGCGGCCACGGCGCTCGGCACCACCCTGGCCCGGCGGCGGGCCTGAGCCGGTCCGCGGTCAGGCGGCCGGTTCCCCGACGGGTGCGGAGGAGAGCGGGACGGGGGTGAACATGGCGGGTTCCTCGTCGGGGGCGAGCGCGGTGGGGCCGTACACCCAGTCGGTGAAGGAGTAGTCGTGCTCGTCCCGGGCGCGCAGGATCGTGTTGCGGCGCAGGCGGTCGTCGCCTTCGAGGTGCCAGAGTGCGCCCCAGGAGCGGGCGGTGGTCTGGACGCGGCGGCAGTGTTCGACCCGTACGGCCTCGTACGCGGCGAGGGCGGCGTCCCGGTCGGGGGTGGCGTCCGGCTCGGCGGCTCCGGCGTAGTGGCGGGCGAGTACCCAGCCGTCCTCGATCGCCATGATCGCGCCCTGGGCCATGTACTGGAGGGGCGGGTGGGCGGCGTCGCCGAGCAAGGCGATCCGGCCGTGGACCCACTTCTCGATGGGTTCGCGGTCGAACATGCGCCACCAGCGGTCGCGCCACATCAGCGGGATGCCCTTGCGGACGGTGTCGCAGGTGCCCTCGAAGGCGGTGTCCAGTTCGTCGGGGGTGCCCCAGTCCTCCTGGCCGGCCAGGGCCTTCGGCGATTCGAAGACGGCGACCTGGTTGAACATGTCGCCGCCGCGCAGGGCGTACTGGACGAAGTGGCAGCGGGGTCCGACGTAGACGGTGACGTCCTTCTCCGCGATCCCGTTCTCCGCGACGTGGTCGATGGGGACGGCGGAGCGGTAGGCGACGTAGGAGGAGTTGACCACGTCGTCGCCGATCAGGTCGCGGCGGGCCACCGAGTGCAGTCCGTCGGCGGCGACGACCAGCGGGGCGGACTCGACGCCGCCGTCGGCGAGGCGGACCAGGGCGCCGTCGTCGGTGTTCTCGTAGCCGGTGACGATCCGGTCGTTGAGCAGGTCGACTCCGGCGCGTTCGCAGGCGCGCAGGAGGATGCCGTGCAGGTCGCTGCGGTGGATGACCAGGTAGGGGAAGCCGTAGCGGCGTTCGAGGTCGCGCAGGTCGAGGCGGGTCAGGACGCGGGCGTCGACGGCGTCGCGCATCACCATGTTCTCGGGGACGACGCCCAGGGACACGGCCTCGTCGAGCAGTCCGTACTCGGCGAGGATGCGGGTGCAGTTCGGGGCGAGCTGGAGCCCGGCGCCGACCTCGCCGTACGCGGGGGCCTGTTCGAGGACGCGTACCCGCAGTCCCTGGCGGGCGAGGGCGAAGGCGGCGCCGAGGCCGCCGATGCCCCCGCCGACCACCAGGACGTCGGGCCGGCCGGACGGGGTGGATGCAGGGTTCATGTGCTGTTCCTTGGGTGTACGGGGCGGGCCCCGGGCTCCGGGGAGGTTCAGGGGGCGGGCCCCCGGCTCGCCGGGGGCCCGGGGCCCGCGCCGGGGGTCAGAGCCAGGCGCCCAGCAGGGGGGCGGGCGAGCCGTCCGGGGTGCGCGGGGCGGTGTCCCGTCCGGTGAGGTAGGCCGCGAGGGTGTGCGGCGGGCCGACGACCTCGGCGGGTTCGCCGTCGCCCGGCAGCTCCCAGACGTGTCCTGCGTCCGGGGTCCGCAGGAGCACGGCGGGGCCGGGGGCCGTCGCCCGCCTGGCGGCGACCTCGTCGCACAGGGCGGTGAGGAAGTCGGCGGGGAGGTCGGCGAAGGAGACGTCCGTCGCCAGGTCGACGGCGTGGACGCACACCTCGCGGGCGCGCATCCAGGGCAGTTCGGTGGCGGGGACGGTCCGGCCCTGGGCGGTGACGACCTCCTGCCGCCACCGCTCCTCGCCGAGGGCGTCCATCCGTGCCTCCAGGGTGTCCGCCGAGCGGCGCAGCCAGGCGGTCAGTTGGTTGGCGGGCAGGGCGCGGCCTCGCTCGATGCCCTCGGCGCGCTCCTCGGGCGAGGCGTACATCGGGGTGGGTTCGCCGGTCGCGGCCCAGTGGACCAGGTTGCCCAGGGCCTCGGCGTTGGCGGCGACGTGCGCGGCGACGTGGGCGCGGGTCCAGCCGGGGAGGGCGCTGGGCGCGGCGTAGCCGGTGTCGGAGAGTGCGGCGACGGCGTCGGAGAGGAGTTCGGTGCCGATCAGGGTCCAGCGGCGGGCGTCGGCGAAGGTGCGGAGGGCGGGGGTCCGGGAGGCGGGGGTCATGCGGTGACCTTGTTGACGCAGGCGCCGAGGCCGTCGATGGCGGTGGTCACGGTCTGGCCGGGGCGCAGGAAGACCTGGGGGTCGCGGGCGTTGCCGACTCCGGCGGGGGTGCCGGTGGCGATGATGTCGCCGGGGTGGAGGGTGATGACGGTGGAGATGTACCGGACGAGGAAGACGGGGTCGAACAGGAGGGTGCCGGTGTCGTCCTGCTGCATGACCCGGCCGTCGACGGTGGTCTCGACCCGGAGGGCGGGGCGGACGCCGCCGACCTCGTCGGGGGTGACGACGTAGGGGCCGACGGGGGTGGTGGCCTCCCAGATCTTGCCCTGGGTCCATTCGATGGTGCGGAACTGCCAGTCGCGGGCGGAGATGTCGTTCATGACGGTGAAGCCCGCGATGGCGTCGGCGGCTTCCCGTTCGTCGGCGCGGCGCACCCGCTCGCCGACGACGAGGGCGAGTTCGACCTCCCAGTCGAGGGCGTCGGTCTCGGGCGGCTTGACGATGTCGTCGTGGGCGCCGAGGAGGGTGTCGGCGAACTTGGTGAAGAGGGTCGGGTGGGTGGGCAGCTCCCGGCCCATCTCCTTGATGTGGTTCGTGTAGTTGTGGCCGACGCAGACGATCTTGGAGGGGTGGGGGACGACGGGTGCGAAGTCCGCGCCTTCGGCGGGGGTGGCGGGGCCGGTGGCGGTGGCCTTGGTCCGCCAGTCGGGCTCGGCGAACAGCGCGCCCAGGTCGGGGTAGCCGAGGTCGACGTGGACCTCGCCGTCGAGGCGGACCGCCCGGGTGCCGTGGGCGGTGCGGAGGGTGGCGAGCTTCATGGTCAGACGTCCTTCTGGGTGCGGTGGAGCCCCAGCGCCTCGAAGACGGGCGCGTCGGAGAAACGGAACAGGTCGAGGGCGCCGGAGTCGGAGTCGCTCGTACCGGCATCGGAGCGGGCGGTGAACGGTTCCCAGGAGGGGACGACGAACAGGTCGCCGCGGCCGACCGTCCAGGACCGCTCCCCCACGGTGACCACGCCGGAGCCGTCGAAGACCTGGTAGACGGAGGAGCCGGTCTCCCGTACGGGGACGGTCTCGGCGTGGCGGGCGATGCGGTGGAACTCGGCGCGGAGGGTGGGCAGGACGTCGGAGCCGTCGTGCGGGTTGGTGTAGCGCACCGCCGCGTGGCCGGGTCCCACGGTGCCGCCGTGGCCTTCCCTCTCCAGGAGCAGCTGGTCGCGCAGGGCGGCGTCGGTGTACTCCCACTTGTAGGAGAGGAGCGGGCTGCCGGGGGTGGTCGGGGTGGCCGACAGGGGGCGCAGTCCCGGGTGGGCCCAGAGGCGTTCGGAGCGCGAGCGGTGCGGGGTGATCCGTTCGCTCGTGTCGATCTCGTCGCGGCCGAACTCGAAGAACTGGGACTCGGTGACGTACTGGAAGGGGATGTCCAGGCCGTCGATCCAGGCCATCGGTTCGGTGGTGGCGTTGTGGTGGGCGTGCCAGTTCCAGCCTGCCTGGGGGAGGAAGTCGCCCCGGTTCATCGGGACCGGGTCTCCGCCGACGACCGTCCAGACGCCCGAGCCCTCGACGACGAAGCGGAAGGCGTGCTGGGTGTGGCGGTGCTCGGGGGCGTCCTCGCCGGGCATCAGGTACTGGATGGCCGCCCAGAGCGTCGGGGTGGCGAAGGGGCGTCCGCCGAGGGCGGGGTTGGCCAGGGCGATGGCGCGGCGTTCGCCGCCCCGGCCCACCGGGACGAGGTCGCCGGCGCGGGCGGCGAGTTCCCGCAGCCGCTGCCAGCGCCACAGGTGCGGGGTGGCGCGCGAGTGCGGGTGGGCCGGCATCAGGTCGCCGATCTCGGTCCACAGGGGGACGAGCAGTTCGTCCTCGAAGCCCCGGTAGAGGTCTTCCAGGGCCGGGGTGACCTCGGGCTGCCCCTTCGCGGCGACGGCCCGCAGCCGTACCGGGGAACTCGGGGCGAGGTCGTGGGAGAGGGGGGAGTCAGTCACGAGCCCAGGATGGTTCGTTCCTTCCTGAAGAACATGTAGATTCTGGAGAGCAGAACAGTTGGATGATCGACGACGAGGTCGGGGGCTGCCCCGGCCGTGACGGGACGCTTCGTGGACAAGCCGCTCAAGACACCGCCTCCCTACCCGATCGCCAGCGTCGACCACGCGCTGCGGGCCGCGGCCATCCTCCAGCTGGAGGGCGGGGCGAGCGTGTCGCGGATCGCCGAGCGGCTGGGGGTGGCCCGGTCGACCGCGCACCGGATCCTGGCGATGCTGGTCTACCGGGACTTCGCCGTGCAGGGCGAGGACCGGCTCTACCGCGCGGGCCCGGTCCTCGAAGTGGCCTCGCACTCCCAGTCCCTGGTCTCCAGGCTGCGGACGGCCGCCCTGCCCCATCTCCAGCGGGTCGTCGACCTCCTCGACGAGACCGCGAACCTGAGCGTGCGCACCGGGGACACCGTGCGGTTCCTCGCCAGCGTCGAGTGCGGGCAGGCCCTGCGGGTCGGCTCCCGTGAGGGCATGGTCTTCCCGGCCCACCGGACCACCGCAGGGCTGCTGCTCCTCGCCGACCTGTCGGACGAGGAGCTGGACGAGGTGTACGCGGCCGAGCGCTACCGGGACCGGCCGGCCGAGCGCCCGGACGCCGAAGGGCTGCGGGTGGAGCTGCGCAGGCTGCGGGCGAACGGGTTCGCGGTGAACCGGGGGCGCTCCGAGCGCGGTCTGACCGCCGTCGGCGTGCCGGTGCGCGACCGGGACGGGGGGCTGCTCGCCGGTCTTTCGGTGTCGCTGCCGAGCGTGCGATACGACCCGGTCCGGCTGCGGTCCCTGGTGGCCACCCTGGAGGCGGCGGCGCACGCCCTGGAGCGGGACCTCGCCGAGGAGGGCGCCTGATCCGCCGAAGGGCCCGTACGGCTCCGCCGTGATGGCGGTGTCGTACGGGCCCTTACGGGGTGTCGCCCCCCCGGGGGGCGGTGGCGCCTCGGGGTCAGTTGTGGGCGATGAAGTCGACGACCAGGCGGTTGAACTCGTCGGCGTGCTCGATCATCGCCCAGTGGCCGCAGTGGTTGAGGACCACCAGGCGGCTGTCGGAGATGTTCGCCAGGAGGTAGAGCGAGGTCTCGAAGGAGACGACGCGGTCGTCACGGCCGTGGATCAGCAGGGTCGGGACCTGGATCGTCGGCAGCAGTTCCGGCTTGACCCACTTCGGCAGCGGGGCGCCCTGGGGCAGGCCGTCCACGTAGTTGCGCAGGTGCTCCGGGCGGCCGAGCGCGGCGTCGGAGCGGGCCTGGCACAGTTCGGGGGTGGCGAACCGGGCCTTGTCGTAGACCATGATCTCGACGAGTCGGCGCATGTTCTCCGGGCTCGCGTCGCGGTAGGCCTCGATCAGGACCTTCAGGCCCTCGGAGGGGCCGTCGCCCGCGCCGAAGAGGGTGGGGATCCGGCCGACGGGCGGGCCCATGGTGATCAGGTGGGAGATCCGCTCGGGGTGCTCGGTGGCGAGGCGGAGCGAGGTCTGGCCGCCCATCGAGTTGCCGACGAAGGCCGCCTTGTCGAGGGCGAGCGCGTCCATGAACTGGATCGCCGCCTCAACGTGGTCGAGCCGGTCGACGGTGGCGGCGTCCGACTCGCCCCAGCCGGGCATGTCGACGGCGTACACGTGGAAGTGCTCGGCCAGCGCCTCGATGTTGCCGGCGAAGTTGCTCCAGCCGGTGGCCCCGGGACCACTGCCGTGCAGCAGGATGACCGGGTGGCCGGAGCCCGCCTCGTAGTAGCGGAGCGTCCAGTCGGCGGTCTCGACGGTGCGGGCGATGTCCTGCGGGTTCAGAGTCATCAGTGGTTCTCTTCCATCGGGTTCGGCGCGGCGGCGAGCAGGCCGGCGACGACGCCCGGAGGGCGGTGGCCCCAGCTGTGCAGCCGGTCGAGCGTCTTCACCTCCCAGGTCTCGTCGTCGATGATCAGACCGCCCCAGCCGTACTCGATGCTGAAGCCGGACGGTGTGAAGACGTAGAAGCTGAACATGTGGTCGTTCGGGTGCATGCCCAGGGTCATCTCGAAGGGCTGCTTGGCGTCCATGCACCGGTCGTAGGCGAGACCGACGTCCCTGATGTCGTCGACCTCGACCATGAAGTGGTGGGTCCTCTTCGGCGACGGCATGTCGCCGAAGGCGACGGTGTGGTGGCGGCCGTTGCAGTGCAGGAAGATCAGGTCGGCGACGATGCCCGGGGCCAGCTCCTCGACGATGATGTCGCTGATCCTGAAACCGAGCAGATCGATGTAGAAGCCCAGGTAGGTCTCCCGGGAGACGCCGTGGGACAGCAGGACCTGGTGGCCCGCGCCGCCCGCGCCAGTGACGAAGCCGCCGAGCAGCGAGGCCGACGCGAACGGGGTCTCGGCGTCGGCGAGACCGTGGACCAGTTCGATCCGGTTGCCCATCGGGTCGGCGGTGACGAAGAGGCGGTCCACCTTGCGGGCGGCGGCGAGTGCCGCGTCGCCCTCGGCGACCTCGACCCCGGCCGTACGCAGCCTGCCGACCAGGGCGTCGAGCGCCTCCGCGCTCTCCACCTCGTATCCGGTGGCCACCAGATCGTCGGCCGGGCCTTCGGTGACGACCCAGCGGTGTGCCTTCTCGTCGGTACGCAGGGTGAAGCCGTTCCCGGTCCTCTCGCCGAGCCGCATGCCGAGCAGATTGACGCCGAAGTGCTCCCAGTCGGCGAGGCTGCTCACCTCGTAGACGACGTAGCCGAGTTCCTTGACACCGGACAAGTCATTCTCCCTACTTCGCGGGGTTGAGCCGGGGGTGGTTCTGAGGGGCGGGGTTTGCGGGGGGGGGTGCGGGGGTGATCTCCGGAGGGGGCGGTGTGCCGGGTTCGTTTCCGGGGTTCGCTTCCGCGGGACGTACGGGGGTCGGAAACGGGCCGCGGGTGCGGCCCGGGATCAGACGGCGGGTACGGCGAGGCCGTGGGTGTCGGCGGCGGCGACGAACCGGTCGGGGCGGACCGCGACGACCCGGGCCCCGTACCGGCGCATCCAGGGCAGCAGGACCTCGTCCAGGTCGACCAGCTCGTCCGGGCCCTGGGTGTGCGCGGTCTTCGGGCGTACCGCGCGGTAGTGGGCGCCGAGCGCGTCCCAGCCGGCCTTCTCCTCGGCCGAGAGGAGGGTCGCCGGGTCGACGTCGTCGC
This sequence comes from Streptomyces sp. CBMA291, assembly GCF_014596525.1. Classification (GTDB taxonomy): domain Bacteria; phylum Actinomycetota; class Actinomycetes; order Streptomycetales; family Streptomycetaceae; genus Streptomyces. Next base: position 80,928 of record NZ_MSJP01000089.1, on the reverse strand, counting down.
CGAGCAGGACGAAGTGGTGGCCGAGGTGGGTGTCGAGGCGGGCCATCCGGCCGGCGGTGTCGCCGGTGACCGGCTGCGGGACCATCCGGCCGATGACGCTGGCGTCGCCGGTCTCGCCGCGGACCCAGCCGCCCGCGAGGACCGGCGGGGCGGTGAGCGGCGGCTCGAAGGGGGTGACCGTGTTCTCGGGCACCGCGTTCATCGCGGCCCGCTCCTCCTCGGACGCCTCCTGCTTGATCACCCGGCCGAGTCCGACGGCCAGGCCGGTGTAGAAGGCCGCGTTGGGGCGCCGCTCCGCCTCGTAGGTGTCGAGCCAGCTCTCGGGCAGTTCGCCCTTGAGGACTCCGGCGAGCTTCCAGCCCAGGTCGTGGGCGTCGCGCATACCGGTCTGCATGCCGGCGCCGGCCCACGGCGGCATCAGATGGGCGGCGTCTCCGGCGAGGAACACCCGCCCCTTGCGGAAGGTGTCGGTGATCCGGACGTGGTGCTGGTAGAAGGCGTGCTGATGGATCTCGACGTCGTCCTCGGAGACGCCGAGCGCCTTCAGGAGGGGCCAGATCTCGGCGCTCGTCGGGTAGTCCGCCGGGGTCTCGTCGGGCTTGAGCGGGATCTCCCACCGGTGGTTGCCCGCGGAGAGGGCGATGTCGACGACCGGGCGTTCCCGGTCGGACCAGAAGGTCAGGAAGTCGCGGTCGGGCCACCAGCGCTTCACATGGCAGTCGACGACCACCCAGGTGACGTCGTCGGTGTCGCCGAGCAGCTTGCAGCCGATCCGGCCCCGGGTGGCGCTGCTGCCGCCGTCGGCGCCGATCACGTACCGGGTGCGGACCGTGCGGGTGGCGCCTTCGGAGGCCGAGGTGACGGTGACGCCGTCGGCGTCCTGCTCGATGCCGGTGACCTCGCCGCCGTAGTGGACGGTGACCAGGTCGTCGTACCGCTCCCGGACGGCCGCGCGGAGTTCGGCCTCCATGGTGGGCTGGTAGATGTTGTAGAAGCGCGGGGTGCGGCCCAGGGTGGACGGCGGGTGCTCGATCCGCATGATCTCGGTGCGGTCGTACGTCATCCAGCGCAGGGCCCGCTGCGGGTCGATCACCCTCTCGACCCGCTCGTCGATGCCGAGGTCCTGGAAGATCCGCATCGTCCAGTCGTTGACCGTCACGGCGCGGGCCCGGGAGTAGAGGTCCCGGTCCCGTTCGAAGGCGACGGCCGAGATGCCGTAGGTGGCGAGGGTGAGCGCGGCGATCACACCGGTCGGGCCGTAGCCGACGATCGCGACATCCGCGTCGAATTCTGTGGTCATGCGCTGGCTCCGTGGTCAGGCTCGCACACGAGGAAAGGGGAAAGGGAGGTGAAGCAGGGGGTGAAGCCGAGGTGAAGCTGGGGGAAGTTTTGGACCGATCGGTCGGTATGAAGTGAAGGTAACAGCGCCCCTCCGTGAGCCGTCAAGAGATTCCCGGCGCCGATTTCCCGGGCACGCCGACGAGCCTGAGGCGGCCCGGCCACGGTCCGGACCCGGTCCGTCCAGGCCCCGTACACACCCCGTGCACACCCCGGGCACGGCCGCGTACACGACCTCGCCACGGCCTCACGGCGACCCGGACGCGGCCTCGCCGCGAGCCGGACGCGGCCTCGCCGCAGCCTGGGAGCAGGCCGGAAGCGGACGTGACGCCGCCGGGGAGGTCCGTCCGGGCGTCGCCTAGACTGCGGACAGTGGAGACGATCAAGACGCCCGCGTCGGAAGCCCGTACCAACCGCCGCGGCCGCCGGTCACGCCAGGAGATCCTGGACGCGGCCGCCCGCGTGATGTCCGTGCGCGGCTACGCCGGAACGTCCATGTCGACGCTCGCGAAAGAGGCGGGCCTGCCGAAAAGCGCCTTCTACCATCACTTCTCGTCGAAGGCGGGACTGCTCTCGGCCGTCATGGAGCAGGGCGCGCACCGCTTCTTCGACGCCATGCGGGCGGCCCACGCCGAACCCCCGGAGGGCGGAGCCCCCCGCGAGCGGCTCCGCTGGTACCTGCGCCGGACCGGCGAGGTCATGGAGGACGGCGAGGAGTTCCTGCGCCTGCTCTTCGTCCTGGTGATGAGCCGCGAGGCGGCGGAGGCACCGGAGGCGATGCAGACGGTGATCGGCGTGCGCGACGACGGGCGCGCCTACATGGCCCATATGATCCGCTCGTCCTTCGAGAGCGCGGGCGAGGAGACGGCCGACCGGATCGCGGTGACCCTGGCCCCCTTCGGCATGGCCGGCTACGACGGGGCGTTCGTCGCGCTCCAGTCCGACGACGGGAGGCCGGTCTCGGAGTGGATGGACCAACTGACCGATGCCCTGGTGGCGTTGGGCGAGGGGATACAGGCTTCGCGCTGAGGGCCCTGGCGGCCGGGACGGCACACGCGCTGTGGCCCCCGGGAGGTCCCGGGGGCCACAGCGCCCGCGGGGCGGGTGCGGGTCGGCCGAAGCGGAACGGCGCCGTGTGCGCGGAGCCTTCGCCCAGCCCCGGGGTGAGCGCCTGGCGGCTGTTCGCGAGGGGCGAGGACGTCTGCCCCGCGTGAAGGCGACCGCGTCGGTGCCGGTCAGGTGTCGGCCGGCACCCGGGTCGTGCTCGGTTCCGCGGCGATGACCAGGACCCCGGGCTCCTCATCGACGGGAGCCGACGCGCGGCGGATGAGTGGTTCCCATTCCTCGGGCCAGGTGGTGGAGGCGTCCCATCGGACACCGGCGAGGCGGGCTCCTTCGAGATTCGCCTGTCTCAGGTCCTGTCCGACGAAGTCGTTGCTCGCCTTCTGGACGGCCTTGACGGCCCCTGAGAGGTCATGGGCCTTGGCCCATGCCTGATCGAGGTCATCGGAGAGGTCGCGGGTGAGCATCTCCGAATCCATCGCGCTGTCGGGTTCCGCGAGCATCGGTACGAGTTCCTCCCGCAGGAGGCGGTGGGCGTCGTGGACGGCGCGCAGCAGGGGTCTGGCGTGGACCTCCAGGGACTGCCGTACGGCGGAGAGGTAGTCCGGCGGGGTCGGTTTCGTGGTCGCGGGCGGTTCTTCCACGAGGTTCTCGACCTGTTCGAGGAGCTTTTCCAGGCGTTGCACCGAGGCCCTCACCTGGAGGTCGTTGTCCTCGAACTCCAGCAGTCCGATGACGTTTTCGGTGATGCGGCGGGCGCCGGCCAGGGTGGGCATGAGGTCGGTGATGCCGTAGGAGAGAGCGGTTTGCAGGGCGTGGTGGCGGTATTTGATGCGTACGGGCGCGAGCCTGTCCGCGAGGGGATGGGAGAGGGACAGCAGTCCGGATTCCAGGTGCCCGGCGGGTGCTCCTTCCCGGTCCGGTCCCGGGGGGCGGGTCAGTCGCGGGGACACCGAGGTGCCGAGTGCCCGGTGCATACGGGCGAGCGTCCGGCTGAGGGCGAGGTCGGGATCGCGCAGTTCGGGGAGGCCGCCCTGCGCGGACAGCCGGTCGCGCACGGCGACACGGAGGGCGCCGTGCGCGAGGGCGAGGACGTCCTCCAGAGTCCGTTCGGAGCACTGCCCGTTCGAGGCGGGTGCCGGGTCACTCATCGTCCTCCCTCTTTCGTCGTCTCTCGCGTGCCGCCGTTCAGACCGAGTCCGGCCTTCAGGGCGGCGCGGGCTCTGGCGAGGTTCTGCCGAACGGCCGCGGGGGTGGTGCCCATGGCCCGCGCGCTTTCCTCCGTGGTGAATCCGTCGAGGTTCCATGCCATGGCGGCGCGTTGTTTCGCGGGAAGCCCCAGCAGCAGGGAGATGACGGTACGGATCTCCTCGTCGAGTTCCGCCGCTTGGGCGGGGGTCTGCCAGCGCATCGTCAGTTCATGCGGTTCGGGTGGTTCCGAGCAGAGTTCCTCGGGTGCGATCGTCTGTTTCACCCATGAGCGCCAGGCGACTTTCCGCAGCCAGGCTCTCGGATAGGCGATGGAGAGGCCCGGAGCGCACATCTGGGTGAAGGCGTCTTGTGCCGCGTCCTGGGCGGCTGCCCAGGAGGCTCCGTTGAGGAGGAGGAAACGGACCAGAGCGGGGTACTGCTCCTGGTGCAGTTCCTCGGCCCATTTGCGTCCGGGTAAGGCGGCGGCGGAATCCCGTGGGAGTGCGGTGACGAGTTCAGCGCCGGCGGCGTCGTCCATCACGGCCACCCCCGCTCCGGTGGGAAGCCGCTCGTACGTGCCTTTCCTTCGCGTGCTCCTGGAGCGTGCCCCACGGGACGGTGTGACGGACACGTTCCGTGACACCGGCGTCCGCGATGCGGGCCAACTCCACCTCTGCGCTGAGCCTATGGCAAGCGATCTTGACCGTACCGCTCACGACACTGACAAGAACGGTGGCCACCGCTCCTGCCACGACCGGATCCACTCGACTGTCTCCCTCCGACGCCGGACGACGGGCGCGCCTCCACACATGGCGCTGCCTACCAGTGCGTGAAGGGAGGGCGGTTGTGACATCGCGCAGGTCGGGATGGGGGACGTCGGCGGGGCGGGAGGGGGCTGCGGGGTGCCTTCGCGGGTGCGGGGCGGAAGGAGTCGCGGCGCGCCTTCGCGGGTGCGGGGGCGGCGGGTGTTCCGGGTGGCGCCGTCGTGGCGGGGGTGTCCCCCGTACGCGCGACGCCACCCGGAGACGAAGCGATCCGATCGGCGTGACGAGCCGGTTCGGGTCAGATGCGGACCATCACCTGGTCCAGGGACTTGCGGTGGAGGTCGGGGACGCGTGCGCCCTCGGCGGGGTAGCCGACCGGGATGACGTAGGCGGCTCGTTCCTCCGCGGGGCGGTCGCAGACCTCGTTGAGGAAGCGCATCGGGCTCGGGGTGTGGGTGAGGGTCGCCAGACCCGCCTGGTGGAGGGTGGCGAGGAGCAGGCCGACGGCGATGCCGACCGACTCCTTGGTGTAGTAAGGGCGCGGCGAGTCCGGTCCCTTGTGGACTTCGAAGACCACGATCACCGCGGGCGCGATCTCCAGGAACGGCTTGTTCCAGTCGGTGCCGATCGGCGCAAGGGCCTCCAGCCATTCGGCGGAGGCGCGGCGGCTGTAGAACTCGCGCTCCTCCGTCTCCGCCGCCTCGCGCAGCAGGCGCTTGCGCTCGGGGTCGGTGAGGACGACGAAGCGCCACGGCTGGACGTGCGCTCCGCTGGGCGCGGTGGCGGCGGTGCGGATCGCCCACTCCAGCACGCCCTCGGGCAGCGGGCGGTCGGAGAAGTCGCGCACGGTGCGCCGACGGTCCATCACCTCGTGGAAGTGACGGGCCCGCTCCTCTGCCTCCTCGACCGGTACGGTCATCGGCCGGTGGGGAACGGTGGGATAGGTGGGCTCAGCGGCGGATATCCCGCTCAGCTCATTGGTCTGGTCCATGAGAGCAGCACAGCATGCCGAGGGGGCTGCCGTAAACAGGTGAACCGGTGAAAGCGGCTCCGGTCCTCCGCTCCCCTCCCCCACCCGCGAGTTGCCGGGCGGGGACGAATGGCCGGACCGCTCCTTGACGAGCCCTCCCCTCCGGAAGTTCGGAGATTTCGCGCCCAGGGCTGCGAGTTACCGGGTCGGCGCCTCAACTCACCCCACTTTCCGAAGACTTGATCGAATCATCTGTTGAAAATCCTGTGGGTTCAGTAGGTTCTGCCGTGTTCAACAGGTCTACACCTGTGGTTCGCCGTACTCGCTCCCGTGCCACCGTTCACCCCCACAGGACTACCGTTCAGGAGAGTCAGCACCATGCGAAGAACCCCCCACCGACGGCTGCGTGCCGCAGTCGTCGGAGTCCTCGCCACCGGTCTCGCCGCGCTCGGTCTCGGCGCTCTTCCGGCCACCGCGAGCGCGGCCGAGCCCGCGCTCTCGGTGCAGTACCGCACCGGGATCACCGAAGCCGTCGCGGGGCAGTCCGCGCCCTGGCTGACCGTCCGCAACACCGGTTCCGTCCCGGTGCGGCTCGCCGACGTCAAGCTCCGCTACTACTTCAGCGCCGACACCGCCTCCGCCGCGTACCGCTTCGCCTGCGACTGGGCCGTGCGCGGCTGCGCCAACGTCACCGGGACCTTCGGCACGCTCTCCCCCGGCACGGCCACCGCCGACCGCTATCTGGAGATCGGCTTCACCGAAGGGGCCGGTTCCCTGGTGCCCGGCGCGAGCAGCGGTGACCTGCAACTGCGCTTCAACCGTTCCGACTGGAGCCAGCTGCGGCAGAGCGACGACCACTCGTTCTCCCCCGACCGCACCTCGTACGCCGACTGGACCAAGGTGACCGCCCATCACGCGGGTGTCACCGTCTGGGGTTCCGTGCCGGGCGGACCGGTGGAGCCGCCGCCCGCTCGGGCCCTGTTCGACGACTTCTCGTACACCTCCCACGACGATCCCCGGCTGGGCGCCCACGGCTGGATGGTGCGGAGCTGGGGCGGCGGTCCCGGGGTCCCGGGGGCGACCTGGGCGCCGGGGAACGTGTCCTTCGGCACCGACGACGGCGCTTCGGTGATGAAGCTGCGCACCGAGACCTCGGGCACCGCGGCGACCACCCGTCAGGCGGAGATCTCCACCACGACGATGAAGTTCCGCAAGGGGACCTACGCGAGCCGGATCAAGTTCAGCGACGCCCCCGTGTCCGGACCCGACGGCGACCACGTCATCCAGACCTTCTTCACCATCAACGACCTCAAGGCGCCGATGGCGGACGACTACGCCGAGTACGACTTCGAGTACCTGCCCAACGGCGGCTGGGGCGAGACCGGCAGCACGCTCTTCACCACCTCCTGGGACACCTACGACTCGACCGGCGTGGAGCCTCCGGTGAACACGCACACCGCCGACCGGGCGAGCTACGCAGGCTGGCACGACCTCGCCGTCACCATCGACGACAGCGACATCCGCTACTACGTCGACGGCCGGCTCTTCGCCACCCACGGCGCCGCCTATCTGCCCGAGCGGGGCATGCTGATCGCCTTCAACCAGTGGCTCACCGATCTCGCCGGGCAGCCGGACACCACCACGGCCCGTGTCTACGAGCAGGAGGTGGACTACGTCCTGCACGTCCAGGACCAGGTGCTGACCCCGGCCCAGATCGCCGACCGGGTCGCCGCCTACCGCGCGGCGGGGCGCACCTTCGAGGACACGGTCCCGGCGGCCTGACGCACCGCCCGCCCGCGTCGGGGCGGCGGCCCGATCCGGCCGCGGCCCCGATGCTCCGGTGGGGGACCCGCCCGGCGGCGCCGGCTCAGCCGGTCGGCGCCGCCGTCTCCCATGGCACCTCGGCCACCAGGCTCGCGCCGAGGAGCCGTACGAGGTTCCAGTAGTCGTCGTCTTCCGCTTCGAGGTCGTCGACGAGCAGCCGGGCCGAGGGGAACGGCCGGCCGGGTCGCAGTCCCGACAGGGAGATCAGCCGGGCGCGGTCCGCCGCCGGGTCGGTCTCGCCGTCGAGGCAGGCCAGCGCGGCACGGAGCGCGGGCTGGAAGGCGCCCTCCTCCCACAGCCCCTCTATCTCCTCCAGTTCGATCGTCACATGGGCGCCCGGTGCCTTCTCGATCGCCTGCCGCAGCAGGGCGGCGTGCGCGTCCACCGCGCCCTCGGCGGCGAAGAGCCGGTTCAGTACGGGAAGCGCGGCGTCCAGCCGGGTCAGCGCGCGGTCCTTCGCCGCAAGCGGCGCCGTGGCGACCACGACGCCCTCCCCGTCGTCGGTGTCGTCGGGGTCCACCGTGAACGTCCCCGTCACCAGGTCCGCCGGACGGAACATCGCCAGCCAGAGCAGCGGGATGCCGGACACGTCGTGGGCGACGACACCGGTGGCCGGGTCGAAGCCCTCGACGAAACCCGAGGGGTAGAGGGAAGCCTCGTCGGAGGAACAGAGATACGAAGAATTCGCCATGTCCCGAGGCTAACCCTGGGCACCGATCCCCCGGCCGGACCTGTGGACAACCTCGCGGCCCGGACCCCCGCCGTCACTCTCGCGGGTGATCCGGGCCTCCGATCATCGGCTGATCATCCGGTGCCGTTGAGGAACACCGAGGCGATCGGCGCGGTGTGGGTGCTGTTGACTCCTCCGGCGCCGGAGAAGTCCGCCGTCTCGTTTCCGTTCCAGTCCGCGATCGGCGAACCGTTCCGGGTCAGATGGAGGAAGCGGCCCGGGTCGTCGGCGGCGGAGCCGAACTGGAAGACCGGCTGGGGTCCGGTACCGCTGCGCGCGTACGGTCCGTACTCCACGTACGGCCCGCCGGGTGTGAGCTGCTTGGCGAGGACGTTGTCGTGGAAGACGTTCTGCGCTCCCGAGGAGCCGGCCCACTTCGCCGCCTTCGCCCCTGCGGCCCACCAGATCGGGTACCAGGTGCCGGTCTCGACGCCGCCGCCCTCGCCGCCGCAGTGGGTGGTGCAGCTGCCGGGGGCGTGCTCGTACGGCACGCGCACGGTGTTCTTCTCGAAGAGGTTCCTGCGCTCCCAGCCTCCGTGGAGGTTCAGGTCCGAGTCGAAGTCGTTGCCGTAGACGACGTTGTCGGAGGAGGACCACTGGAGGGTGAAGTGACGCAGGTTGCGCGTGGTGTTGTTCGCGTACAGCGAGTCCCAGACGCGGCTGCCACGGAAGTAGCCGTTGCCTCCCTTGCCCTTGTTCCAGGCGCCGTCGAGGTGGTTCTTCTCGAACTGGAGGTTCTTGGCGACCTCGGTGACGACCGGGTGGGAGCCGGACATGTCGGAGCTGACGCCGCGCGCCCAGGAGTCCGCGGCCCACTTGAAGACGAGGCCATGCATGGCGGCGGCGGGCGCCAGGTTGCCGTAATTGTGGTCCGCCTGCTGCCGGGTCAGTCCGGGCACGTCCTGGGTGAAGGAGAAGTTCTCGAACCCGACGCCGACCACCATCTTCAGCGGGGTCACCTTGCTGACGTAGGGGGTGGAGCCGATCGGCGAGGAGCCGTCGGATGTGGAGTCGACGGGCAGGTCGAACTCCAGCGGCTTGTCGAGCTTGAGGGTGCGGTCGACCGTGTCCACGACGCTGATGCGGAAGACCTGCTGGCGCATGTGCAGGTCCTCGTACTGGCTCGTGTCCGTGGCGCCCTGCCGCTCGTAGAACTTGCGGCTGTTGGCGGCGCCCACCCACAGGTGTCCGCCGACGCGGAACTTGGTCATGTCGGCGTTCGAGACGAGGTGGACGATCTGGCCGCCCTCACGGGCCGAGTAGGCGGAGTCGCCGATCGCGCCGCGCAGCTTCACTCCGGAGGCCCAGTGCTGGTTGACGGAGCCCTCGTAGAGGTCCTTGCGGTTGGCGGGGGCGGCGGCCCATTCGTCGGCGTAGCGCGGGGCGACGTCGCGGGTCTGGACGCGGAAGAGTCCCCGTCCCGGCCAGATCCAGCCGCCCTTGGCGGTGTCGGCGCCCGACTCGTAGGTCATGGCGTCCTGGTCCCAGCGACCGCCGTCCTTGGTCAGGGTGTCGTAGCGGGTGTCCGCGTCGGGCGCGAAGACGATCCTCGTGCCGCCCGTGCCGCCGCCCTGGCCGCGCAGGACGAGGTAGTCGGCGTCCATGGCGATCTGCCGGGTGATGTCGATGCGTCCGGCGGGCAGTTCGATCAGGGAGAGCCGGTCGAAGTTGGCCGTGGGGCTGCACTGGGTGCGGATGTGGTCGATGGCCTGCTGGAGTCCGACCGAGTCGTCCAGATTGTCGTCGGGCCTGACCTGGAAGTCGGCGGCGAGACGCTGGGGGGTGATCCGGCAGGACGTGTTCCGGTTGAACTTCTCGCTGCCGGGAAGGGCGGCGCCGCTGCGGTAGCCCGCACCCGTCCAGTTCGGCAGACCGGGCAGCGGGCCCCGGCGGTTCTGCGTGCCGAGGTCCTGGGAGGACGGCTTCGCGGAGTAGTGGTGCCGGTTGATGGTGTCGATCGCCTGACGGCTGCTGCCGTCCTCGGGCAGATGGTAGAAGTCGAGGGCCACGTAGTTGGGCTTCTTGCGGGCGGCGGGCCCGCAGATGTTCAGCGCCCGGTCGGCCAGGTCGTCGCCGTTGTCCGCGCGGGCCGTGACGGTCGTGGCGGCGTCCCTGAACTGGTTCATGACGAACAGCGGGGTGAAGCCGGGCTCCTGGTGGGTGAGAGGACGGTCACCCCAGCGGCTGAAGCACTGCCACTTGTTGCGCGTCGCGCCGATGCTCCAGTAGTTCTCGACCGTCCAGTCGTAGCCCCGGGCCACGCCGATGTCGGGGATCGCCTGGCCGTCGGTGAAGACGAGGAGCCGCTTGCCCTCCTGCCGCATCTCGGACAGCCGGGGCCAGCCCGTCGTCCGTACGCCCTGCGCCTCCGGGTCGAAGATCAGCCCGTCGAGCCCCGCCGTCACGAACGCCTGCCGAAGGGCGGCCCGGTCGCTGACGTAGTCTTCGAGGAAGAGCGTGACGATCGCGTCCGCGTCCTTCTGGAGATGCTGCTTGACCTCCTGGAGTGCGTTCGCGAGCGGGATTTGGCCGTTGATCCAGCAGGGTCCGTGGCAGAGCACGAGGGCGCCCTGCTCCTCGTAGACGTCGAGCATCAGCCCGCGTACGCCCTCGTCCAGTTGCTTCGACATGGTGTGCGACTGGTTGGGGAAGAGGGACAGCGGGTTGTAGGCGGTGCTGTTGAAGGCGTTGTGCGCGGTGAGGAAGGTCGCCTCGTCGAGCCGGGGGTCGGCCGGCGGGGTGTACTCCTCAAGCGCCAGATCGGTCAGGTACCAGCGCCCGAGGCTCGCCGTCTGGGCCAGGTCGCCGAGACCGAGCTGCTTCTCGCTGTTGTCGTCACCGCCCTGCTCCGTGGCCGCGAGCAGGTACTTCCCCGTCCAGGTGGACTTCAGCAGATAGGTGTCGGCGTCCACCTCGTCGAAGACCCAGGTGGTGCCCTCCGCCCCGCAGCTCTTCAGGACGACGTTCGCACCGACGGCGGCCACACAGTAGGCCCCGTTCACGTTGCTCTTGATGTGGTACGCCGAGCCGGCCGCCTCGAACCACCACTGGCTGCGCTTCTCCGCTTTGTAGGAGCGCTGGAGGATCTTCCGGCCCTCCGCCATGTCACCGTTCTCGGCGTCCACGGCGAAACCGTTCGCCACGTTCTGGATCTGGACCGGTCCGAGGCGGTTGGGCGGTCTCTCCGCCGCGTGGGCGACGCCGGTCACGCCGGGCAGCGCGAGCGCCGACAGCGCGAGGACGACCGCGCCGACGATCGCACGGACCGACCGCCCGACGGGGCGATCTCTCTTGTACATGGAAGGGGCTCCTTCGGAAGGCTGGGCCTTTCGGCCGATATGTCGAAGCCCACTGTCCACGTCACCGCTAACGTTCCGCTCATGTCCCGCTGGCGGCCCGGTCCCCCGCCCATGGCCACGGCTTCCCGGCCGAAGCGGCGGACCGCCCACCGGTTCCGCTTCGGGTGCCGCGCTCAGGAACCGGCCGAGGGGCGGCGGGGCGCGGGGAGCGCCCCCAGGAGTTCCCAGAGCGGTGTGGAGCCCGCGGCCCACCGGGCGAGGAGATGACGGTCCACCAGGTGGAGCCGCTGGTCGCGGGCGAAGTCGACGGCCTTGCCCGTGAAGCGCCCGTTGGTGACCAGGACGACGACATCGCCGTGGTGCACGGGCCGTCCGGTGCCGTTGAGGACGTGCAGGTCCGGGGTCCCGACGGCGGCTCCGCCCAGACCGGCCCTGCGGTGTTTGCACTGGATGACCCACAGCCGCCCGAAGGGGTCGGTGGCCTTCACGTCGGCGCCGTTGTCCCCGGCGCCGCCGACCCGGACCGCACCCGGGCAGCCGTCACGGCGCATCAGATCCCGTACGGCTTCCTCGAACTGCGAGTGGTGCAGGGCGTCGATCTGCGGCAGCACGTACCGCAGTCCCCGCTCCCGGATCCGGTCCCGGCGGGCGGCCTCCCGGCGCCGGTGCGCCCACCATCCGACGGCCGCCGCCGCGATCAGCAGCAGGACGACCGGCACCCAGGGGTGCGCTGCCAGCCAGCGCAGGGTGGCCAGGACCAGGCTCCACACCACGGCGGCGGCCAGGACCAGCGGGACGATCCGCTCCCAGCCGTACGCCTGCTTCGGCCGCCGGGATGCCGTACGGCGCCGGGGCGCGGGGGTACGGCGCGGGGGCCGGGTCGTACGGGGGCGGCGCGCGGCGGGAGGGCGGCGGGCGCCGGGCCGGGGCCGTCCGCTCACGAGACGGCCCCCGGGGTGCCTGTCCCGTCGGAGGCGTCACGGCGGGGTCGGGCCGCCGGGAGGGGTGGGCGGGATCGGAGGAGCGGGTGAGGCTGGAGGGGTCGGAGGGACCAGAGAGACCAGAGGGACCAGAGAGGCCGGAGAGGCACCACCCCGTTCCGCCACCGGATCGCCTGAAGGGGCGGGCTCGGCGCCGCCCCGTCGATCGTCGTCATGCGCGACCCGCTTTCCCCTCGCCCACGCGCCCTGGCGCGCCTCCCGGGCCGCTTCGGGGCGGCCCCGGACCAGTGCAGCCGACCGCGCGCCCGGGGCGCAGCCGGTCGGCGGACGATGGCGAGAACCCCGCCGACGCTGTCCGGTTGACGCCCGGACAGGCGTTCCCCCAGGTGGGGTGGGCCGGTCGGCTCGCGGGCGTCATGCCATCGGTGTCAGCGTCGGCGGATCCATCGGCTCGCGGGCGTCATCCCGTCGGCGTCGGCGCCGGTGAGGCACCCGGCGTCGGCGAGCCTGTCAGCTCGCGGGCGTCGTCAGGCCGTCACTCCGTCGCGTCGGCATCGGCATCGGCTCCTGCCCGCGGCGGGCCCGTCAGCTCGCAGGCGCCGTCTCGTGGCGTCGGCGGCGCCGCCGATGGGCGCGTGCCGTCCAGAGCCAGCCGAGGAGCACGACCGCGCCGCCGCCCGCGACGAGCGTGCCGGTCCGCCAGGCTCCTCCGCCGCCGGGCGGATACACCGCGCCCTCGTGGCCGACGCCCCTGGTCCGCTCGCCCTTGAGGGCGACCGGCAGACGTCCCCTCGCCTCGGTGTCGTCGAGGGCGGGTTCGGCGGGGTCGTCCGGGGTGAAGGTGCCCCGGAGCACGCAGCGGGGGCACTCGTCGGCCTGCCGGACCACCGTGAACACGCCCGGTGTGCCCGCGCCGCGCGCCACGGACCAGCCCGGCAGCGCGTACCCGATACCCACGAGGAGCAACAGCAGTCCGGTCACCAGGACGCCCCATCGGATCGCGGCGGCCCGGATCCTCTCCTGCCGGTCCATGTCCGCCCCGCCTTCGCCCCGTACCCGTACCCGTACCCGTATCCGGGCATCGTGCCATACCGGGGCAGGAGCGGACGGAGTGGTCAGGAGTCGGTCGGGGCGCGGCCACACCGTGCGGCGAGGGGAGGCGGGGAGCGGCTCCCCCTCCTCTCCCTCGTCCCCCATTCACCGCGGGCTCCTTCGCGGTCCAGACCTGTTGACGCATTGGTCCAGACCTTCTACGTTGTGGGGCGTCCCGACCGAAGGTGGCGTCCGGTCCGCGCACCGGTTCCGCCTCGCTCTCCGGCCTGCCTTCCACCGGGTCACGCAGACGTACGCGCACGGTTCACCTCACCCCTGTACCACCCCACGATCGCAGGGAGAACCATGTTCCACAGGCGCAGACCACTTTCCGGCATCGTCGGCAGATCGGCACGGACCGGCACCACGGCGACGGCATCCTCCCCCGGCACCGGCGGCACCCGACGGCTGCGGCGGCGGGTCGCCGCGGCCGGTGTCACCCTGCTGCTGCCGCTCGCGGGGCTCACCGCTCTCGCCGCACCCGCCCAGGCCGCCGGAACCCTGACCGCCTCCTTCAGCACCCAGGACAACGGCTCCTGGTGGAAGGGGACGTACATCGTCCGCAACACCGGTACGGCCCCGGTCAACGGCTGGACCCTGGAGTTCGACCTGCCCGCCGGAGTGACCGTCTCCGGCAACTACAACGGCGAGGTCACCGTCTCGGGCCGCCATGTGACCGTGAAGAACGCCTTCTACAACGCCAACGTCCCCGCGGGCGGCAGCACCGAGCCGTACAGCTACTGGTTCACGGCGAACGGCACCCCCGGCGCCCCGACCGGCTGCACCGTCAACGGCGACAAGTGCGACGGCAGCCCCGACGTGCCGCCGACCGCCCCCGGAGCGCCGACGGCCACCGCGGTCACCTCGCGCACGGTCGCCCTGAGCTGGCCCGCCGCCACCGGTGGCGACTACCCGGTGACCTCCTACGAGGTGCTCAACGGCTCGACCGTCGCCGCCGTCGCGACCGGCACCTCCGCGACCGTCAACGGCCTCACGCCCGCCACGCAGTACACCTTCACCGTCAGGGCCAAGGACGTCCGGGGCAACACCGGACCGGCCGGTCCCCCGCTCACCCTGAAGACGGTGGACCCGGCGACCGACCCGACGCCGCCGACGGCGCCGGGCAACCTCCGTTCCACCGGCAAGACCGCCTCCACCGTCGCCCTGGCGTGGGACAAGTCCACCGACAACGTCGCCGTGGCCGCCTACGACGTCTACCGGGGGTCCACGCTGGTCAAGACGGTCGGCGCGAACACCCTGGCCGCCACCGTGGAGGGGCTCTCCCCCGCCACTCCGTACGCCTTCACCGTCAAGGCGCGGGACACCGCCGACAACTCCTCGGCCGCCTCCAGCGCGCTGACCGTGACCACCGACGACGTCGCGGGCGCGGGCAAGCAGCTGAAGGTCGGCTACTACGCGCAGTGGGGCATCTACGGACGCCAGTACTTCGTGAAGAACCTCGACACCAGCGGCGCCGCCGCCAAGCTGGACGTCATCAACTACTCCTTCGAGAACATCGACCCCAAGAACCTCACCTGCCAGGCGGGTGTGACCAAGGGCGTCTCCGCCAACCCGCAGGACCCGGACGAGGGAACGGGAGCCGGTGACGCGGACGCCGACTACGCCCGGCCCATGTCCTCCGCCCAGTCCGTGGACGGCGTCGCCGACGACGGCTGGGGCAAGCTGCGCGGCAACTTCAACCAGCTGAAGAAGCTGAAGGCCAAGTACCCCAAGCTGAAGGTCGTCGTGTCGCTCGGCGGCTGGACGTACTCGAAGTTCTTCTCGGACGCCGCCGCCACGCAGCAGTCCCGGGAGAAGTTCGTCAAGTCCTGCCTCGACGTGTGGATCAAGGGTGATCTGCCCGCCTACAACGGCGCGGGCGGTCCGGGCACCGGAGCCGGCATCTTCGACGGCATCGACATCGACTGGGAGTGGCCCGGCTCCGACGGCCACCCGGGCAACCACTACGGGCCGCAGGACAAGGACAACCTGACCGCCCTGCTCGCCGAGTTCCGCAAGCAGCTCGACGCGCTCGGCGGCGAGCACAAGCTGCTCACCGCGTTCACCCCGGCCGACCCGGCGAAGATCGCCGCGGGCTGGGACCTCACCAAGATCTTCGACTCCCTCGACTACGCCAACGTGCAGGGGTACGACTTCCACGGCGCGGGCAGCGACAACTCCTGGGAGCCCAACCGGGTCGGCCACTCGTCCAACCTCTACACCGACACGCAGGACCCGTACTCGTTCCACTTCAGCATCGAGAACGCCATCAACGCCTACCTCGACGCCGGGGTCAACCCGCGCAAGCTGACCGTGGGCTTCCCGTTCTACGGGCGCGGCTGGCAGGGCGTCACCGACGGTGGCGTGAACGGTGAATGGCAGGCAGCGGGCGGCGCCGCGCCCGGTCAGTTCGACACCGAGGCCGGGGTCAGGGGCTACAACAACCTGATCACCAGCTACCCGGGCATGGTCGTCCGGCACGACGAGCAGTCGATCTCGACGTACGGCTACACCGGGGCCAACGGCCAGTGGTGGTCCTTCGACGACACCTGGTCGATCGGCAAGAAGACCGCCTGGATCAAGTCCAAGGGTCTGCTGGGCGGCTTCGTCTGGGAGATGTCCGGTGACACTCCGAGCGGTCTGCTGATGAACGCGCTGGACAGCGGACTGAAGTAACCGGCCCGGAGCGAAGGGACGGCAGCACAGGGAGAAAGAGCGAGTGGCCCGGTGGGGACCGGGCCGCGCACCGGGCCCGGACGGGCGGTCGGAAGGCCGCCCGTCCGGGCTCTTTTCCCGTACGGCCGCGCGCCGTGTCTCACGTCACGGTCCGCATCGTGGATACGGGGCCTCGTGCGGCCTCCTCGCGCCGTAGGGTGGCGCGTGCAGCTGGTTCGCCCCGTCCGCCAGACGGGAGGCGTCGCAAGAGGGAACCCGGTGGGAATCCGGGACTGCCCCGCAGCGGTGAGCGGGAACGACCGCCGTCATACGCACTGGATCCGGGACGGGTCCGGGAAGCGACGGCCAGTAGGAGTCCTCCACGAGGAGGGCGTGCCCGCGAGTCCGAAGACCTGCCCGTTGCCCGCACGCGGACGATTCCGCGCGCGGACATCCCGGTGACCTCGAGGGCGGGTCGGCGTACACACCAGGCGGAGCAGTGTGCCCACCGCGCACGCGTTCCCCGCCCGGCTCGTCGCCCCTTCGCGTCTCTCGTCCCGTCGCCGGGACCTCAGGGATTCATCTCGCGAAGGAGATCTCCGTGACCACGAAGTCCGCAGCCGCGGCGACACGGGCCACCGTGTACGGCTACCCCCGTCAGGGTGGCGACCGGGAACTGAAGAAGGCGATCGAGGGGTACTGGAAGGGCCGGGTCTCCGCCGACGACCTCCACGCCACCGCCGCCGGACTGCGCCGCGCCCACTGGCGGCAGCTCGCCGATGCGGGCGTCACCGACGTGCCGACCGGCGACTTCTCGTACTACGACCACGTCCTCGACACCACGGTGATGGTGGGCGCCCTCCCCGCCCGGCACCGGGAGGCGGTGGCCGCCGACCCGCTGGACGGCTACTTCGCCATGGCCCGGGGCACGCGGGACGTCGCCCCGCTGGAGATGACCAAGTGGTTCGACACCAATTACCACTACCTCGTCCCCGAGTTGGGTCCCGGCACGGTCTTCGCCGCCGACTCCTCACGGCAGGTGGCCCAGCTGGAGGAGGCCCTCGCGCTGGGGCTCTCGCCCCGGCCCGTCCTCGTCGGGCCCGTCACCTATCTGCTGCTCGCCAAGCCCGCCCCCGGGGTGGCGGCGGACTTCGACCCGCTGACCCTGCTCGACCGGCTGCTGCCCGTGTACGCCGAAGTCCTCGCCGACCTGCGGGCGGCCGGCGCCGAGTGGGTGCAGCTCGACGAGCCCGCCCTGGTGCAGGACCGCACCCCGGCCGAACTGAGCGCCGCCGCCCGCGCCTTGCGCGACCTCGGCGCCGTCGAGGACCGGCCGCGGCTCCTCGTGGCCTCCTATTTCGACCGGCTCGGCGACGCCCTGCCCGTCCTCGCCAAGGCGCCCGTCGAAGGTCTCGCCCTCGACTTCACCGGGCCTGCCGCCGCCAACCTGGACGCCCTCGCCGCCGTCGGCGGGCTGCCCGGCAAGCGGCTGGTCGCGGGCGTCGTCGACGGCCGCAACATCTGGGCCGCCGACCTGGAGAAGTCCCTGGCCACCCTCGGCACCCTGCTCGGTCTCGCCGACCGCGTCGACGTCTCCGCCTCCTGCTCGCTGCTCCACGTCCCCCTCGACGCGGCGGCCGAGAAGGACATCGACCCGCTGATCCTGCGCTGGCTCTCCTTCGCCCGCCAGAAGACCGCCGAGATCGTCACCCTCGCCACCGGCCTCAGCCGGGGCACCGGCGCCATCGCCGGCGAGCTGGCCGCCAACCGCGCCGCGCTCGCCTCCCGCGCCGGCTCCCCGATCACCCGTGATCCCGCCGTACGCGCCAGGACCTCGGCCGTCGCCGACGGGGACGGCCGCCGCTCCCTTCCCTACCGGGAACGCGCCGCCGCCCAGCGGGCCCACCTCGCCCTGCCGCCGCTGCCGACCACCACCATCGGCTCCTTCCCGCAGACCGACGCCCTGCGCGTCGCCCGCGCCGACCTGCGCGCCGGGCGGACCGACACCGCCGGATACGAGGAGCGCGTCCGCGCGGAGATCCGGGAGGTCGTGGCCTTCCAGGAGAAGACCGGCCTCGACGTCCTCGTGCACGGCGAGCCCGAGCGCAACGACATGGTGCAGTACTTCGCCGAGCGGCTCACCGGCTACCTCGCCACCCGGCACGGCTGGGTCCAGTCCTACGGCACCCGCTACGTCCGGCCCCCGATCCTCGCCGGTGACATCTCGCGCCCGGAGCCGATGACCGTCCGCTGGACGACGTACGCCCAGTCCCTCACCGGCAAGCCGGTCAAGGGCATGCTCACCGGGCCCGTCACCATGCTCGCCTGGTCCTTCGTCCGCGACGACCAGCCCCTCGGCGAGACCGCTCGTCAGGTGGCCCTCGCCCTGCGCGACGAGGTGGCCGACCTGGAGGCCGCGGGCACCGCCGTCATCCAGGTCGACGAGCCCGCGCTGCGCGAGACGCTTCCGCTGCGGGAGGCCGACCACGCCGCGTACCTCGCCTGGGCGACCGAGGCGTTCCGGCTCACCACCGCCGGGGTGCGGCCGGAGACCCAGATCCACACCCACATGTGCTACGCCGAGTTCGGCGACATCGTGCAGGCCATCGACGACCTCGACGCCGACGTCATCAGCCTGGAGGCCGCCCGCTCCCACATGCAGGTCGCCCGCGAGCTCGCCGCCCACGGCTACCCGCGCGAGGCCGGGCCCGGCGTCTGGGACATCCACTCGCCGCGCGTGCCCTCCGCCGAGGAGGCCACGGCCCTGCTCCGCGAAGGGCTCCGGGCGATTCCCGCCGAGCGGCTCTGGGTCAACCCCGACTGCGGTCTGAAGACCCGTGGCTGGGAGGAGACCCGGGCCTCCCTGGAGAACCTCGTCGCGGCGGCCCGGACCGTCCGGGGCGAACTGTCCGCGTCCTGACGAGACCCCACCGGTCCCGGCGGCCGGAGGCGGAGCGGTCCACGGGCCGCCCCGCCTCCGGCCATCCGTCCGGGACCGTCGCCGCCCGCGCCTCCGCGATCCGGACGCGCGGGCGGCACCCCACCGAGATGAAGGAGAGCTGACGTGGCCGATCCCACCGTCACCCCCCCTGGCCCCACCGCCCCCGCCGCGACGACGCCCGTCACCCGTCAGGTCAAGACGCCGGACGACTCACGGGTGGTGCTCGCGCACATCATGAGCGAGCACGACACCAATCTGTACGGCACCATCCACGGCGGTGTGATGATGAAGCTGATCGACGACGCCGCGGCCGCCGCCGCCGGACGGCACGCCGGAGGCCCGGCCGTCACCGTCTCGGTCGACCGGATGACCTTCCTCGCCCCCGTACGGGCCGGGGACCTGCTCAGCGTCGAGGCGGGACTGGAACGGGCCGGGCGGACCTCCATGACGGTCGGGGTCCGGGTGACCGCCGAGCGGTGGAACCACTCCGGTCCGGCGACCGAGGTCGCCACCGCGTTCCTGACCTTCGTGGCCATCGACACCGAAGGGGCCCCGCGCCCGGTCCCCGCGCTCGCCGCGAGCCTGCCCGCGCCGGTGTGAGAGCCCGGTCCTGCCGGGGCGGGTCCGCCCTGGCAGGACCGGCTGTCAGACGCCCCAGCGCAGCGCGATCGTGTCGCCGACGCCGATGGACTTCTCGCGGGTGGCCGCCGTGAACGCGGAGCCGTCGACGCTCGCCTTCCAGGTCCCGGAGCCGCTGTTGGCCTTGCCGTTCACCGTGGTGATCGTGCCCGTGCCGGAGGACGGCGTGAGTCCCGTGACACACCCGGCGGGCGCGCCCGCCGTGACGGCGGCGTCGAGGACCGCGCCCAGCGTGGTCGTCGTACCGGTGGGCGTGAAGGAGACGGAGCAGACCTTCAGGCCGCCCGCGCCGTCGTCGACGGTGAGGGCCAGCCTGGTGGCGGTGCCGGAGGCGAAGGAGGACTGGGCGACCCACCGGGTGGCGCCGGAGGTGACCGGGACCGGCGGGGCGGAGGTGAAGCCGCCGCCCGCGACGGCCCGCAGGGCGTCGAGGGACGCGTAGGCGGAGGCGCCGGTGTCGGTGGGCTTGTACTTGAAGCCACCGGCCGGTTTGTACTGGTTGGCGAGGAGGAAGTCGACCGGGGTCTTGCCGCTGGGGGTGGTGAAGTCGGTGGACTGCGGGTCGATGCCGCAGGCTTCGAGCCCCGATATGCCCCAGCCGTTGGAGCTGGTGTTGACCCCGTACAGGGAGTTGAAGGCGCCGGTGCCGTCGACCAGCTTGTCCTTGAGGAAGGCCTTGGCCTGGACGATGTCGGTGTCGGTGTTCGGCACGCCCGAGACGCAGAGGGCGGCCATGGCCGCGCCCGTCATGTCGATGTCGCTCGCGGAGCCGAGACCCGTGGGGCTGCCCTCGACCTTCTGGTAGGTCCAGCCGCCGTCGTCGTGCTGGTTGGCGCGGAGCCTGGCCACGAGCGCGTCGGTGAGGGCCTGCGGGACGCGCCCGCCGCCCGCCTGGGTCTTCGCGCCGCCGAGGGCGAGGGCGGCGAAGACGGTGCCGTTGAAGTTGGCGGAGGGGCCGAAGTAGCCGGGCTCGGCGGTCTGCCAGTAGCCGTAGATGTCGGCGATCAGATTGCGGGAGGCGGAGACGCGGGCCGGGTCGATGCCCGCCGCGTACGCGTTGAGCGTGCCGCGCTCGTAGTCGGTGACGACCGGGGAGGCGGAGGGCCAGGTGGAGCCCGACAGGAGGGTGCGGTAGACGGTGCGCGCGTTCTTCGTCGTGTCGCCGCCGGGGGCGACGTCGACGACGGCCGTTCCGGCGGCGGCGAAGGCACTGAACGCCCACTCGTTGGAGAGGCCCGATCCGGCGTAGGAACCGTCCGCCCCCTGGAGGGTCTTGAGGTAGGCGACGCCGTTGGTCCTGGACGTCGCGATCTGCGCCGGGGTCGAGGTGGCGAAGGCGGGCAGGACGCCCAGCGCGAGCGCGCCGAGCGCCGCCGGGGTCGCGAGCGCGAGGCGTCGGGAGGTTCGGGAAAGGGGCACGGGCTGCTCCTGGAGTCGGCGGACGCCGACCGCTCCGGCCCGTGCGAGCCGCGCGCCGAGGGGCGCCGGGACGGCAGGGCCAGGGGGCCGCCGTCCGCATGCGCGTGGTACGGCTCTCTGTTGGTTCCGTGCCGTCGGGGCATTCGGGCTCGGCACGGCACGAAGCCGTCCCACACCGCTGCGCGTCAGCCCCGGATTCCCACCGGGTTCCCCCCTCTGGCGATTCGGGACGCTACCTCAGCCCGGCGAGGTCCGCCACTGTCCGTGAGCCCGTGAACTCGCAGGAAGGGGGCAGGTCTTGACTCCGTAGCCGAATCCCTGTTCCATGTGCGGCTGATACGCACTCAGCCTCAGGGGAATCCGGTTCGACGCCGGAGCTGACCCGCAACCGTAGGCCCGGCACCGTCCGGGCGAGCCGGAATACCTGTGGCCCGGGAAATTCGAACCATCGAGCACCAACGCCGTCGTGGACTACGGCGTGGCCGTCCCCGCCCCCTTCGGCATCGCCTCCGGGGGGCGTCCGCGCCGCGCGCCCGCGTCCGTACGGCAGAGACGAGGGGCCGTGCACAGCGGACAGGCGACGCGAGCGAGAGCGGGGACGAAGGGGCGTCTCCTCGCCCTGACGACGGCCGCCCTCCTCGCCACCGGCACCGGGGTGGCCTTCCTCGCCTCGGCACCGGTCGCGAAGGCCGACCCCGTCGAGCGGTGCACGGCCACCACGGGCGCCGTCGTCGCCGTCGACTTCGGCCCCTTCGGCGGCGGGATCGAGCGCGGCTGCGACACCACCCCCACCACCGGCTACGAACTGCTCTGGTCGAGCGGCTTCACCACGGCGGGGACCGTCCACGACGGCCCCGGCTTCCTCTGCCGGATCGGCAACGCCGGATTCGCCGGTGGTACGCGGTTCCCGACCCCGGCCACGGAGCCGTGCGACGTCACCCCGCAGGCCACCGCCTACTGGTCGTACTGGACGGCCTCGCCCGGCCAGAAGAAGTGGAAGTACAGCAACTACGGCGCCATGGCGCGTCAGTTGAAGCCCGGCGACGTGGACGCCTGGGTGTTCGGCGCGACCGACATCGGCGGCGGCAACGGCGGGCCCGACTTCACCCCCGACCAGGTCCGGGCCGGTGGCTCCGGTCCCGCGCCGGAGCCCTCGGGCCCGCCGGTCCCACAGATCCCGCGCGCCGAGGTCGACCTGCCCGCCGCCACCCGCTGGCTCACCGGCCGTCTCAAGGACGGCGAGCGGGTCGTCGACGAGATCGACGCCTATCTGAGCTACCAGGCGACCGCGGAGGACGCCCTCGCCCTGGCCGCCACCGGCGCCGACGCCACCGCCGCCACGGTCGCGGGCGTGCTCGCCCGGCCCGAGCACCTCGGCGCGTACGCCTACCCGGACGGCACGGACAGGGCGCCCAACTCCACGGCCGCGGCCCGGCTCGCCCTGGTCGCCGAGGCGACCGGCGGCGACCCGCGCTCCTTCGGCGGCCGCGACCTGCTCGCCGACCTGGCCGGGAACGTCTGCGCCACCGGCCCGACGACGCCGAACTGCTCCACCCCCGGCGACTTCCCCGTCTCCGGCCGCGCCGCCGGAAAGGCGGAGGGCCAGGCCCTGGCCGTCATCGCCCTGACCGGCCGCGGCGTCACCCCGCCCGCCGAGGCCGTCCGCCGCCTCACCGAACTCCAGTGCGACGACGGCGGCTTCACCAGCATGCTCATCCGGCCCGGCGAGTCCTGCGAGAGCGAGGCGGGCGCCACCGGCCTCGCAGTGATGGCGCTGCTGCGCGCGGGCGGCCACCCCCAGGCGGTCGCCGACGGGCGGGACTACCTGCGCAAGGCCCAGTCGGACATGGCGAGCGGCGGCCTGCCCGCCGTGTACTACGCCATGGTGAGCAGCCCGTACGCCACCGGGCTGGCCGCGCAGGCGCTGCGGGCGCTCGGCGACACGGAGCGGGCCGACGCCGCCGTCTCCTGGCTCTCCGGGCAGCAGCTGCCGGAAGGCGGCTTCTCCTTCGAGGAGGAGGACGCCACGGCCCGGATCGTCTCCACCGTCCCGGCCACCGTCGCGGGCGCCCGCACCGACCTGCTGCGGCTGACCGCCGAGGAGACGACACCGCCGACGTTCCCCACGCCCACCCCGACGCCCGGCACCCCGAGGCCGACCACGCCGAAGCCGACGGCCACCACGCCGAAGCCGACCCCGACCGGCCCGGTCATGCCCTCGGGACCGGCCCCCGACCTGGCCAAGGCGACCGCGTATCTGACGGATCCCGCCCGGCTGCTCCAGGGCCACTACTACGCCTCCGACCCCACCGGGCGGGCCGACTTCGGCATGACCATCGACCTCGTCTACGCGCTCGCCGCCACCGGCACCGACGACGCCACCCTGCGCGGAGTCGTCGACTTCCTGGACGGCCGGGGCGAGGACGCCGCCGGGCGGACGATCGGCGACTACACCGGGGCGGGCACCACGCACCCGGTGGGCGGCGCCCTCGGCAAGACGGCGCTGGCCGCGCAGTCCGTCGGACGCGACGCCCGCGACTTCGGCGGCCAGGACCTGATCCGGGCCCTCGCCGAGGAGACCTGCGCCGCCAGGACCCCGGAGTCGGGCCGCCCCTGCGCCGCCAAGGGCGCCTACACCAACGCGAGTTCCGTCTTCGACCAGTCCCTGGGCGTCATCGCCCAGCTCCGGGCGGGCGAGACGGACGCCGCGAGCGTTCCCACCGCCTATCTGAAGAGCCTCCAGCGCCCCTCGGGAGCCTGGGGAAGCCTGCTCGCCGTCCGGAGCGGCGACGAGGTGGACTCCACCGCGATGGCCGCGATGGCCGTCGACCTGCTGCCGGACGCCGCCTCCCAGGCGGCCGTGGACAAGGCACTCGTCTGGCTGGCCGGACGGCAGTACGCGGACGGCGGCTTCCCCGGCGCCTCCGGCAACTCGGTGAACTCCACCGCCCTCGCCCTCCAGGGGCTGGCCCTGGACGCCCCCCGGTACCAGGCGCAGATCGCGAAGGCCCGTGCCTTCCTGCGCGCGCGGCAGAACGCCGACGGCGGCTTCGACACCGTCGCGGGCGACACCCAGGGCTCGGACGTCCGGGCGTCCGTGCAGGCGCTGGGCGGCACCGACGGAGTCTCCTTCGCCGTCCTCGACCGCGACCTCGACGGCGCCGCCCCCCGGCCCACGCCGACCGGCACCCCGCACCCGTCCTCCTCCGCGACCGCCCCGGTGATCATCACCCCGGGCGAGGACGGCGGCACGGGCGGCGGGACCGGCGGCACGGCGGCCGGTGGGACCGGCACCGTCGACGGCACGGCCACCGGCCGGTCCGGCGGCGGCCAGGGCGAGGGCGGACACCTCGCCGCGACCGGTCTGCGCACCCTGTGGCTCGGCGCGGCGGCGGCGCTGCTCGCCCTCGGCGGCTACGCCGTGACCCGTGCCTCCCGGCGCCACCGGACCGCGCCCGGGGGCACCCGATGACCCTCTCCCGTACGGTGGCCGCGCTCGTGCGGACCGCGGCCGCCCTCGGGCTCGTGGTGGCGGCGGGCGCCGCCACCACGAGCCCGGCCTCGGCCGCCCCCCAGCCCATGGGCCGGTGCACGACCGGTTCCGGCGTGGTCCTGGCCGTGGACTTCAGTCACTGGGGCGGCCCCGTCTACCGCTCCTGCGGGACCACCCCCACCACCGGCTACGAACTCCTCAACCAGGGCGGCTGGCGCACCACCGGGACCGGCCACGACGGTCCGGCCTTCATCTGCCGCATCGGCTACAGCGGCCACCAGGGCGGGAAGCAGTACCCCACCCCGGCCCAGGAGGACTGCGTCCTCACTCCCCCGGCGTCCGCCTACTGGTCGTACTGGCACGCCGACCCGGGCGCGAACGACTGGGAGTACAGCCGGCTCGGCGCGATGCTCTACAAGCCGAAGCCCGGCAGCGTCGACCTGTGGATCTTCGGCGGCACCGACATCGGGGGCACTCAGGGCCGTCCGGCGCTCACCCCGGACCAGCTCCGCGCGCACAACTCCACGCCCACCGGGGGCGGTTCGCCCGCACCGAAGGACACCCGGACCGCCGCTCCGCCGCCGGGCACGGACACCGGCCCGGCACCCGACCGGCCCGCGCCGACCACGCCCCGGACCGCCCCGCCGGTACCGACCACCGCCCCGCCGCCCGCGAGCCCGACGCCCACCCCGGCCACCCCGACACCGACCACGCCGACGCCGACCCCGCCGCCGAGTGCCACGTCGTCCGCGCCCGTCCCGACCGCCCCTACCGCCCCTACCGTCACGGCGACGGATTCCGGGGCGCCCCGGGTCGTCGACGCGGCGCCCGCCGCCGACGCCCCGCACGACGCGGGCTCGTTCACGCCGGTCGTCGCGACCGGCGGTCTCGTCCTGCTGATCGGCGGCGGGGCCTGGTACGCGGCCAAGCGCCGCCGCACGGAGTAGCCGGGTGGCCAGGACCGACACCGGCACGCCGCCCGCGGGCCCGTCCCCGTCCCCCGTCCGGGCGGACGCGGGCGGCCGGAGGCTGCCCCGCACCCTGCACCCGGTCGCCTGGTGGATCTGGGCCCTCGCCCTGGCCACCGCGGTCAGCAGGACCGACAACCCGCTGCTGCTCTTCCTGGTCCTCGCGGTCCTCGGATACGTCATCACCATGCGCCGCACCGAGGCCCCCTGGGCCCGGGGCTTCGCGTACTACCTGTATCTGGCGCTGACGGTGGTGGCGATCCGCGTGGTCTTCCGGGCGGTCTTCGCCACCGGCATCACCCCGCACGACCACTTCCTCTTCGCCCTGCCCACCCTCCCCACCCCCGACTGGTACGCGGGCATCCGGATCGGCGGCCCCGTCTCCCTGGAAGCCCTGCTCTCCGCCGCGACGGACGGGCTCCGCCTCGCCTGCATGCTCTGCTGCGTCGGCGCCGCCAACACGCTCGCCAACCCCAAGCGGGCCCTTCGGGTACTCCCCGGCGCCCTGTACGAACTCGGCGTCGCCGTCACCGTGTCGATCAGCGTCGCGCCCCAACTGGTCCAGAGCGTCCAGCGGGTGCACCGCGCGCGGAAGCTGCGCTCGGGCCGCGCCAAGGGCCTGCGCGCGCTGCGGGGCATCGTCGTCCCCGTACTGGAGGACGCCCTGGAGCGTTCCCTGCGGCTCGCCGCCGCCATGGACTCGCGCGGTTACGGCCGGGCCGGGACGGCCACCCGTGCCTCGCGCCGCGCCACCGGCGCCCTGATGCTGCTCGGCATGTGCGGTCTGTGCACGGGGGCGTACGGCCTGCTCGACGCGACCGCGCCGAAGGCGCTCGGGCTGCCCGCCATGGGAGTGGGCGCGCTGTTGTGCGGGGCTGGGCTGCGGCTGGGCGGCAGGCGGGTGACCCGTACCGCCTACCGGCCCGATCCC
Source organism: Streptomyces sp. CBMA291 (assembly GCF_014596525.1). Classification (GTDB taxonomy): domain Bacteria; phylum Actinomycetota; class Actinomycetes; order Streptomycetales; family Streptomycetaceae; genus Streptomyces. Next base: position 54,671 of record NZ_MSJP01000089.1, on the reverse strand, counting down.
TGGCGGTTCGCGGAGTGGGCGGTCGCGGGGTGCGGGGTGCTGTCGGCCGTGCTGCTGTTCGCGAACGCGGGCTTCGACGCGGCCGAACTCAACCCGTCGATCCATCCGCTGAGCTGGCCGACGCTGCCGCTCGTCCCGGCCGCGGCGATCCTCCTGGCGGGGGCCGCCGGGTTCCTCGCCCCGCCGCCGGGGCAGCCGCCGCGCGCGACCGCCGCCCCGGCGTCCCGTACTCCCGCACCACGCCCCGAGGAAGCCCCGTGATCACCTTCGAGCAGGTCTCCGTCCGGTACGAGGACGCCGCCGCACCCGTGCTGAGGGACGTCGACCTCACCGTCGAGGAGGGGGAACTGTGCCTGGTCGTCGGCCATACGGGCGTGGGGAAGTCCACGCTGCTCGGCGCGGTCAACGGCCTGGTGCCGCACTTCACCGGCGGCACGCTCCACGGCCGGGTCGTGGTCGACGGGCGGGACACCGCCACGCATCCGCCGCGTGAACTCGCGGACGTCGTCGGCGTCGTGGGGCAGGACCCGATCGACGGGTTCGTCACCGACACCGTCGAGGAGGAACTGGCCTACGGCATGGAGCAGTTGGCCGTTCCCCCGGCCACCATGCGCAAGCGGGTGGAGGAGACCCTCGATCTGCTCGGTCTGGCCGACTTGCGTCACCGGGCCCTGCACGAGCTGTCCGGCGGGCAGCAGCAGCGCGTCGCGATCGGCTCGGTGCTGACCGCCCACCCCCGGGTCCTCGTCCTCGACGAGCCCACCTCCGCGCTGGATCCGACCGCCGCAGAGGAGGTCCTGTCGGCGGTGACCCGGCTCGTCCACGATCTCGGGGTCACCGTGCTCCTCGCCGAGCACCGCCTTGAGCGGGTGGTGCAGTACGCGGACCGGGTGCTGTATCTGCCCGGGGACGGGCGCGTGGTGGACGGCCCGCCCGCCGAGGTGTTCCGTACGACGTCGGTCGCCCCGCCGATCGTCGAACTCGGCCGGGCGGCCGGATGGGCGCCGCTGCCCCTGTCCGTACGGGACGCGCGCCGGGCCGCCGCGCCGCTGCGGTCCCGGCTGGCCGGGACGACACCCGTACCGGCCCGGCCCGTACCGCCCGCCGAACGCCCCGAGCTGCTCACGGCGCGCGGGGTCACCGTCTCCTACCGGGGCGTGCCCGCCGTGCGCGAGGTCGATCTGCGGCTGGCCGGGGACGAGATCACGGCCCTGATGGGGCGCAACGGTTCCGGCAAGTCGTCCTTGCTGTGGGCGCTCCAGGGGGCGGGGGCGCGCTCGGCGGGCTCGGTGCGGGTCCTGCGGCCGGGGGCGGCGGGCGCGGCCGATCCGCGTGACCTGTCCGCGTCGGAGGCCCGGGGGCTGGTGGGTCTGGTGCCGCAGACGCCCACCGATCTGCTCTATCTGGAGTCGGTGCGGCAGGAACTGGACCAGGCGGACAGCGAGTCCGGTACGGCGGCGACGGGGACGACCGCGCGGACCCTGCTGGACCGGCTCGCGCCGGGGATCGCCGACGACCTGCATCCCCGTGATCTGTCGGAAGGGCAGAAGCTCGCCCTCGTGCTGGCCATCCAGCTGGCCGCCGCGCCGGTGGTGATGTTCCTCGACGAGCCGACCCGGGGGCTCGACTACCGGGCCAAGGAGCAGCTCGAACGGATCGTGGGCGAACTGGCGGCCGAGGGGCGGTCCGTGGTGATCGCCACCCACGACGTCGAGTTCGTGGCCCGAGCCGCCGACCGGGTCGTCGTCATGGCGGAGGGGGACATCGTCGCGGACGGGCCGACGGCGGAGGTCATCGTCGCCTCGCCGGTGTTCGCCCCGCAGACGGCCAAGATCCTCGCGCCGCTTCCGTATCTCACCGTCGCCCAGGCGACGGCGGGTCTCACGGCCGCCTCCGGAGCGACCACCGCCGGTACGCCCACTACCGGGACGCGCACTACCGGTACGTCCGCCGCCGGTACGTCCGCCGCCGGGCGGGAAGGGACGGCATGAGCGGGCACGCCTCGGACGACGGCGTCCTGCCCGTGACGCCCTCCAAGAGGAAGGGCTCTTCCGGGGAGGGACGCCGAAGCGATCCGGCCATCCGGATCGGTCCCCGGGCGCGGATCGTGATCGCGATGGCCGCCCTCCTCGGCCTCGTCGCGTTCTTCTGGCCGTTCGTGGTGGCGCCGGGGACCTTCGGTTCGAACTACGCGCCGCCGCTGATCTTCGGCGTCCTGCTCGCGGTCGTGCTGTGCGTGGTGATCTCCGAGATCGCCGAGGGCGGGATCGACTCCAAGGCGCTCGCGATGCTCGGGGTCCTGTCGGCGGTCAACGCCGCGATCCGTCCGCTGGGCGCGGGCACGGCGGGCATCGAGTCGGTCTTCTTCCTGCTGGTGCTCGCCGGGCGGGTGTACGGGCCAGGGTTCGGCTTCAGTCTCGGCTGCACCTCCCTCTTCGCCTCCGCACTGATCACGGGCGGGGTCGGGCCGTGGATGCCGTACCAGATGTTCGGCTGCGCATTCGTCGGCATGCTCGCGGGGTTCCTGCCGAAGGCGACCGGGCGCCGCGAGGTCCTGCTGCTCGCGGTCTACGGTTCCCTCTCCGGCTATCTCTTCGGCTTCCTGCTGAACCTCTCCTTCTGGCCCTTCTCCCTCGATCCGAACAGCTCGATCGCGTATCTGCCGGGGCTGCCGTTCACCGAGCAGTTCCAGCGCTATCTCGCCTTCGACCTGGCGACCTCGCTCGGCTGGGACACCGGCCGCGCCGTCACCAATCTCGTCGCCCTCACCCTGGCCGGCCCCGCCGTGCTCACCGTCTTCCGCCGCGCCGCCCGCCGGGCCCGTTTCCAGGCTCCGGTCCGCTTCACGCGCCGCGACGGCTGAACCCCACCACCCGCACCCGAGAGGAACGCCCATGTCCCGCGCCCTGCTGCGCCGTGCCACCGTCTCCGCCGCCGTCCTCGGCACGCTCTTCGCCACCGCCGCCCCGGTCACGGCCCAGAGCGACGCCGTCGCGTTCACCAACGCCCCGGTCCGGGTCACCGTCACCGTCCAGGGTCCCGACGGGCTGCTGTTCCGGAAGAAGATCCTCACCTGGGGCCATGACGTGACCGCCGCCACGGGCGGCACCCACAAGTGCGACGGCACCAACGGCGGCGCCCACGCCTCCAAGGTCCCGACCCCGACCGCCGCCCTCGACCACGCGGCCAAGCGCAACGGCTTCACGTGGGACGGCGCCTGGTACGCCTCCTTCGACGACTACTTCGTGAACACGGTCAAGGGGGTCGACGGCGGTGCCTCGGCCTACTGGAACATCGCGGTGAACGGTACGTCGACCCCGGTCGGCGGCTGCCAGTTCGCGATAGGGAACGGCGACGAGGTGGCTTTCACCTGGACTTCCTTCTGACGGGCGGCCACCCGGGCACGGAATCCGCCTGTGGTAGCTTGCCCAGGCCAGTCGCACCTGTGTACGTATCGACACGGTATGTGCACGGGTCAGGGAATCCGGTGGGAATCCGGAGCTGACGCGCAGCGGTGAGGGTGACGGGCGGAGCATCGGCCACTGGGCCCCGAGGGGGCCTGGGAAGGCGCTCCGTCCGAACGACCCCGAGTCCGAAGACCTTGCTGGCGGCCCGGGTGACGTACGCCGTCGCCCGGGGAGCACCGTACGACAGGCTCCGCGCATGGGCCATGACGCCAGAGGACTTCTTCCGTGCCGTTCGTCCGTTCCCTCCGTTCCGCCGTACTGCTCGTGGCCGGTGCCGTACTCGTGGCCGGCTGCGGCTCCGGCAGCACGCCCGCCGCGCCCGAGGCGAAGGGGACGGCCTCCGCCGGTTTCCCCGTCCGGCTCGACGCCAACTGCGGACAGCGGGTCGAGGTCGCGCACCCGCCCCGGCGTGCCGTCGCCCTCGACCAGGGATCGGCCGAGATCCTGCTCTCGCTCGGTCTCGCCGACCGCATGGTGGGCACCGGCACCTGGACCGACCCGGTCCTCAAGGGCCTTGAGAAGGCGAACGCCGCGGTCCCCCGGCTCTCCGACCAGTACCCGTCGTTCGAGACGGTCCTGGACACCGAACCCGACTTCGTCAGCGCCACCTTCCTCTACACCCTGGGCAAGGGCGGTGTGGCGCCCCGGGACCGGTTCGCCAAGCTCGGCGTGCCCACGTACCTCTCCCCCACCGACTGCGTCGGCAAGGACAACAGCGGCGACGGCGACGGCATCCGGAACCGGCCGCTGACCATGGACGTCGTGTACGGCGAGATCCGCGACCTCTCCCGGATCTTCGACGTGCCCGAGCGCGGCGAGAAGCTCGTCGGCGAACTCCGCGCCCGGGTGGCGAAGGCCAAGGCGGGCGCCGACTTCGCCGACGCGTCCGTCCTCTACTGGTACTCCGACTCCCAGGGCCCCTACATGGCCGGATGCTGTGGCGCGCCCGGCATCGTCAGCGGGGCGCTCGGGGTGCGGAACGTCTTCGACGACACCAAGGAGGAGTGGCCGCAGATCAACTGGGAGACCGTCGTCGACCGCGACCCCGACGTCCTGGTGATCGGCGACCTGACCCGCGAGACCCAGTCGGCCGAGAGCGCCGCGAAGAAGATCGAGTTCCTGGAGTCCCACCCCGTCACCCGGAACATGACGGCGGTGCGGAAGAAGCGGTACGTGATCCTCAGCGGCCAGGCCCTGAACCCCACGATCCGCACCGTCGAGGGCATCGAGAAGGTGGCCGCCGCACTGCGGACGTACGGGCTCGCGAAGTGACCCGCCCCGGCCGGGGGACGCCGGGCACGGACGAAGCACCCGCAAACGGTTCGGGCGGTTCGGGCGGTTCGGGCGGCGACGACCTCACGAAGGTCGCGGGCCGTACGGGCGACGCCCCGGCTCGTGTGGAGGACGCCGTGGACCGTGCAGGGGATGCCGCGGGTCGCGCGGGGGCGGTGGGTGGCGCGGGGGCGGTGGGTCTCTCCCTCCGGAGCGGGGCCGCGAGCCGTTCCGGACGGCGTGTCTCCCGGGCGCTTCCACCCTTCGCCGTCGCGACCGGAATCGTCCTGCTGTGCGCATCCGTCGCCCTCGCCCTCACCATCGGGCCCGCCGACATCCGGGTCGCGGACGTCTGGTCCGCCGTCGCCTCGCATCTCGGCGGCGAACCCTCCGGGCTGAGCGCGATCCGGGACGGCATCGTCTGGGACCTGCGGCTGCCCCGGACCCTCCTCGCGGCGGTCTGCGGGGCCGGACTCGCGGTCTGCGGGGTGGTGATGCAGTCCCTGCTGCGCAATCCGCTCGCCGATCCCTTCGTCCTGGGCGTCTCCTCCGGCGCCTCGACCGGGGCGGTCGCGGTGATCGTGCTCGGGGTGGGCGGCGGGGCGGTGTCCGTCACCGGGGGCGCCTTCCTCGGCGCGCTCTGCTCCTTCGCGCTCGTCCTGCTGCTGAGCCACACGCTGGGCGGTTCGACCGACCGGGTCGTCCTCGCGGGGGTGGCGGCGATGCAGCTCTTCTCCGCCCTCACCTCGTTCGTGGTGATGACCGGTGCCGACGCCGAGACCACCCGGGGCGTGCTCTTCTGGCTGCTCGGCTCGCTCTCGGGGGCGGGGTGGCCGGAGGTCGGGGTGTGCGCCGCCGTCCTGGCGGTGGTGCTCCTCGTCTGCGGTGGGCACGCCCGTACGCTCGACGCCTTCGCCTTCGGCGAGGACGCGGCGGCGGCGCTCGGCGTCTCCGTGGCCCGGACCCGGCTCGTACTCCTCTCGGTCACCGCGCTGCTCACGGCCGTCCTGGTGTCCTCCGCGGGGGCGATCGGCTTCGTCGGTCTGGTCCTGCCGCACGCGGTCCGCGCCCTCACGGGGCCCGGTCACGCCCGGCTGCTGCCGCTGTCCGCGCTGGCCGGGGCGGTCTTCCTGGTGTGGGCCGACACCCTCGCCCGTACGGTCCTCGATCCCCGGGAAGTCCCGGTCGGCGTGGTGACCTCGCTCATCGGCGTCCCCGCGTTCGTCCTCGTGCTCTACCGCACCAGGACCGGCCGGTGACCGGCGGTCAGGGGCTGCGGGCCGACCGCGTCTCCCGTACGGCGGGGGGCGCGCTCGTCCTGGACGGGGTGACGATCGCGCCCCGCCCCGGCACGCTCACCGGGCTGCTCGGCCCGAACGGTTCGGGGAAGTCGACCCTGCTGCGCGTCCTGGCCGGTGTCCTCGCGCCGGACGGCGGGGTGGTGACGCTGGACGGGGACCCGCTGGGCTCCGTTCCGCGACGGGCGCTCGCCCGGCGGGTCGCCGTCGTGGAGCAGCACGCCGACACGCAGGTCGAGCTGACCGTGGCCGACGCGGTACGTCTCGGCCGTATCCCGCACCGGCGGGCGTGGTCGCCCGCGACGGGCGCCGACGAGGAGGCCGTCCGGTCCGCGCTGGCCCGTACGGGTCTCGCCGACCGGGCCGACCGTGGCTGGCGCACGCTCTCGGGAGGGGAGCGGCAGCGGGTGCAGATCGCCCGCGCGCTGGCCCAGGAGCCGCGCGAGCTGCTGCTCGACGAGCCGACGAACCATCTCGACATCCAGCATCAGCTGGACCTCATGGCCCTGGTCTCGGGGCTGCGTCTCACCTGTGTCATGGCCCTGCACGATCTCAATCTCGCGGCGATGCACTGCGACCATCTGGTGGTGCTGCGCGAGGGGCGGGTGGTGGCGGCGGGCCCGGTGACCGACGTCCTCACGGAGCGGCTGGTGGCGGAGGTGTACGGCGTCCGCGCCTCGGTGACCCATCCCGGCCCGGACGGGCGCCCCCACATCCGCTTCCTCGGCGGCTCGCACCGGAGCGGGTGAGCGCGCCTGCCGCCGGGGGCCGGACACGGGCCGCCGCCCGCGCGCCCTCCGGCGGGGCGGGATCGGCCCGGTGGGGCGGTCACGCGCTTCCCGACGAGGAGAATCCGCCGTCGCTCGTCAGCAGTTGTCCGTTGACCCACTGTCCTTGCGGAGAGCAGAGGAATTCCACGAGGTTTCCGGCGTCCTGCGGAGTTCCCGGGCGGTTGAGCGGTGTCCGCCGGAGAATGTGTTCCCGTACTTCCTCGGTCATCCAGCCGGTGTCCACCGGACCCGGGTTGACGACATTGGCGGTGACGCCGAGCGGGGCGAGTTCGTGGGCGGCGGCCAGGGTGATGCGGTCGAGTGCTCCCTTGCTCGCGCCATAGGGGAGATTGCCCACGGTGTGGTCGCTGGTGAGGCTGACGATCCGTCCGTTCCCGGGAATTCCGGTGAAGCGCCGGCCGAACTCGCGGATCAGCAGCCAGGTGGCGCGCGCGTTGACGGCGAAATGCCGGTCGAAGCTCTCGACCGTGGTGTCGAGCAGACCGGAATCCACCGATTCACAGTGACACATCACCAGGGCGGTGACCCCGCCGAGTCGGCGTTCGACCTCGTCGAAGACGCGGGCGGGCGCCTGCGGGTCCATCAGATCGGCCTCGACGGGCAGGGATTTCGCGCCGTGCTCCGCGAGTTCCCGGCCGATCGTCTCTGCCGCCCCTTCCTCGATTCCCCACTCCATGCGCCGGTCATAGGGGGTCCAATAGGTGAAGGCGATGTCCCAGCCCGCCGCCGCGAGTCGACGGGCGATGGCGGCGCCGATGCCGACCGTGCGCCCGACACCGGTCACCAGCGCCAACGGCCGGGGCCCGGCGGGGCTCTGTTCCTCGTTCGTATTCCGGCTCGTATGCGTATGCGTATGCGTCACGGCTGGCGATCGTCCGCGACGGGTGCGGTGGGGGCAAGCGGTTTTCCGCCGCCGGACAGGCCGCCCTCCGATGGGTGTGAACTTGGCGTTCGCGGCGGCGCCGCGACCGGCGGGCGGCCGAATCGGACTCGTTGTCAGAGGCGTCCGGCGGTCGGCCCGGGGTGTTCGGGTCTCTCGGGACGGTGTCGGAGGGCGGCGCCCGCGTCTGTCTCCTGGAGTACGAGGAGACGAACGGGAAGCCGGGCCGCCCGGGACGGGACCGGCCCCGGCGAGGCGTACCACGTCGCGCTCGGGGTCGGGGTCGGGGTCGGGGAGGAGTTCTTCGGGATCTCGCTCCCCCGGGAGCCGATCGTCGACGGGGTCCTGCCGGCCGTACTCCTCGAAGAGGGGTAGCCGCCCCGCCCGCCCACGCTTCCTGCGCCCCGGAGGCCAGGAGGCTCAAGGGGCCCGGGAGGCGTGGGGCCCGGGAAGCGAGGGGTGCGGCAGGGGCGGGAAGGTAAAGCGCAGGAAAAGTCCTCAAGGGGGTGCTGCGGTTCCCACACGGAGCGTTCGCGCCGTCTTATCGCGTTCTTAACCCCCGAAAGAGCCGTCGCCTCGCTCCTCGACGACGGATTTCGCAGTCTGCCGACCATTGACCTGCGGTTCCGTGCGGGCTTCCATTCAGCCGGGAGCAACGGACCCCCTCACATCACCGGCCGCCTCGGAGGCGATACCGCTCCCGCGCAGAATCACCGCACGCATCGATCGGAACCGTCTGATGACCGACACCCTCAGCGCACCACACGCCCTGGCCCCTCAGACCGGGCCCACGCCGCAGAAGCTCAAGCGTTCCATCGGTGTCGTCGGCGGCACCCTCCTGACGCTCTCGTGCGTCACCCCCGCCTCGACCCTCTTCGTGGTCGTCCCCGACCTCTTCGGCAGCGTCGGCACCTTCACCACCCTCACCATCGCCATCGGCTCCCTGCTCTGCATCGGCGTGGCCTTCGTCTACTCCGAGCTGGGCACCCTCATCCCCAGCGCGGGCGGCGAGTACGCGATCGTCTCCACCCTCGCGGGCCGTCTCGCCGGCTGGCTGGTCTTCGTACTCTCCCTGCTCGTCGTGATGATCGTGCCACCGGTGATCTCCATGGGCACCGCCGACTACCTGGAACCGATCGTGCACATCCCGGCTCCGCTCGCGGGCGCCGGGGTCATGCTCCTGGCGACCCTCGCCGGTCTGCTCGACCTGCGCGCCAACGCCTGGATCACCGGCATCTTCCTCGTCCTTGAGGTCGTCGCCGCCGGCATCGTCGCGATCCTGGGCTTCGCCCACACCCAGCGCGGCGCCGGGGCCCTGGTGCACGGACAGGTCGCGGGCGAGGGCGGCACCCACTCGCTCGTCACCGGCGCGCTCGTCGTCTCCGGCCTCGCCATCGCCCTCTTCGTCACCCAGGGCTTCTCGACGGCCGTCTACCTCTCCGAGGAGCTGGAGAACCCGCGCCGCAACGTCGCCCGGACCGTGCTGGCCACGCTCGGCATCTCCAGCGCCGTCATCCTCGTGCCCGTCGTCGCCATCACCCTCGGCGCCGACGACCTGGAAGCCCTCACCGCCGGTGACATCAGCGGCATGATCACCGCCTGGTCCAACTCGGCCGTCGGCACCTTCATCAGTCTCTGCGTCGCGCTCGCCATCATCAACGCCGGCATCGTGATGGTCATCCAGAACTCCCGCGTGCTGTTCGCCTCCGCCCGTGACAAGGCCTGGCCCGAGCCGGTCAACAACGCCCTGTCCCGCCTCGGCCGCTTCGGCTCGCCGTGGGTCGCCACCCTCCTCGTGGGCGTGCCCGGCGCGGCCCTCTGCTTCGTCAACCTGGACACCCTGTACGGCGTCACCGGAGTCTCGGTCACCGGAATGTACCTGCTGGTCGCGATCGCCGCCCTGTTCAGCCGTCGCGGGGTGCACGGCCAGGGCCAGGCCTGGCGCATGCCGCTGTGGCCGGCCGTCCCGGTCCTGCTCATCGGCGTCCTCGCGTACGTCCTGTACATGCAGGAGACCGAGTACCTCCTGTGGACCGGTGGCATCACCGCCGTCGCCACCCTCTACTGGGCGCTCTACCTGCGGCCCCGTCAGGAGACCCGCTGGCTCGTCAGCATCCCGGAGGACGACGAGCAGGACTGACCCGGACGCGACCGAACGGACCCGGACGGACCCGGACGGACCTGCGGCGGAGGCCGGGGCGGCACGATCGCCCCGGCCTCCGCCGTTTGCTCCGTCACGGGCAGGGCAGGTTCACGCCTTGCGCCGCATGGACTCGCGTGCGGGGTTGTCCTGCCGGGCCGCCTTGGGGTCGGTCTCCTCGGCCTTGGTCCGGACTCCCCGGGCGATGCGGTCGCCGAGGGCCTTGTCGATGTTCTTCCAGTACGTGAACGCGCGCTCCAGGACAGGCTCGCCGACCCCGTTGAGGAGATGACCGACCACGTTGTCGACGAGCCGGTCGCGGGCCGCGTCGTCCAGGACCTCGCGCACGAGGGTCCCGGGCTGGCCCCAGTCGTCGTCCTCCGCGTGCGAGACATAGGCCGCCCGGGTGATCTCGCCGTCCGCCGTCCAGCTGGGCGGCTTGCCGTGGTGCTCGGTGTCGGCGGCGGGACCGCCCTTGGAGTTGGGGGCGTAGACCGGGTCGGTCGTCTTCCGGTAGGCCATCGCCCCGTCCTTGGAGTACGTGTGGACGTCGACGACGGGGGCGTTCACGGGGAGCTGCTGGTAGTTGCCGCCGATGCGGTGGCGGTGGGCGTCCGCGTAGGAGAACAGGCGGCCGAGGAGCATGCGGTCCGGGCTCGGGCCGATGCCGGGGACCAGGTTGTTCGGCTGGAAGGCCGCCTGCTCGATCTCGGCGTGGTTGTCGGTGGGGTTGCGGTCGAGGGTCATCCGGCCGACCGGGATCAGCGGGTAGTCGCCGTGCGGCCACACCTTGGTGAGGTCGAACGGGTTGAACCGGTACGTCGCCGCCTCCGCGTACGGCATGACCTGGACGTGCAGGGTCCACGAGGGGAAGTCGCCGTCCCTGATGTGCTCGAAGAGGTCCCGGGTGTGGTAGTCCGTGTCGACGGCCGCCATCTGGTCGGCCTCGTGCTGGGTGAAGAAATCGATGCCCTGGTCCGTCTTGAAGTGGTACTTCACCCAGAACCGTTCACCGGAGGCGTTGATCCACATATACGTGTGGGACGTGTAGCCGTTCATGTGGCGCCAGGTGCGCGGGATGCCCCGGTCCCCCATCAGCCAGGCGACCTGGTGGGCGGATTCCGGCGAGAGGGTCCAGAAGTCCCACTGCATGTCGTGGTCGCGCAGGTTGTTGTCGGCACGGCGCTTCTGGGAGCGGATGAAGTGCTGGAACTTCATCGGGTCCTTGATGAAGAAGACCGGCGTGTTGTTGCCGACCATGTCGTAGTTGCCCTCGCTGGTGTAGAACTTCACCGCGAAGCCGCGCGGGTCGCGCCAGGTGTCCGGGCTGCCGCGCTCCCCCGCGACGGTGGAGAAGCGGATGACCAGATCGGTGCGGGTGCCCGGCTGGAAGAGGGCCGCCTTGGTGAAGCGGCTGACGTCATGGGTGACCTCGAAGTGGCCGAACGCGCCGCTGCCCTTGGCGTGGGGCTGGCGCTCCGGAATCCGTTCACGGTTGAACTGCGCCATCTGTTCGATCAGATAGGAGTCCTGGAGCAGGATCGGTCCGCCGGGACCCACGGTGAGCGAGTGTTCGTCGCTCTCCACCGGAGCGCCGGAGTCGGACGTGGTGGCGGGACGGCTCTCGGTCATCGGTACGTCTGCCTTTCGTCGTGCCCTGCGGTGGCCCCGGCCCCTCGGACGCGCGCCGGAACGGAGCGGCGGTCGGCCCGCCGCACACGCACCTCCCAGCCTGGGCGCACTCGTCCGAAGCCACCACCCGAGAGCCGTTCCGCCTTGGCCGGAAAGAGACTGCCGGTATCCCGGTGCGGTCCCCACGATGGGGCGTGTCCCCCGTGAATCCCGAGGAGCCCGCCGACCCGCGCCCCGCCCCGGGGGGTGCCCGTCGCCACGACGCGCTGCTGACCACCTTGTCGAGCGAGTCCGTGCGGGCCGAGGACCGCTTCGAGTGGTACGCCGATCAGGTCCGCCGGCACATCTTTCCGCTCGCGCTCTCGACCCCGTACACCGAGGACTTCCCGTCCCGGGTCTCCGCGCTCCGCCTGGGGACGGCGCAGCTCGCGCACTTCTCCTTCCCGCCGCTGCACGCGGCGCGGACGGCCCGGCACATCCGGCGTGACGATCCGGAGACCTACCAGCTGGGATGGATACGGCGCAGTTCGATGCGGGTCGGTCAGCTGCGCGGCCACGCCCTGGCCGGTCCGGACGACATGGTGCTCTTCGACACCTCGCATCCCCTGGAAGCCGGGGTGCCGGAGGAGGGGGGCAGGGCCGAGGTGGTGGTGCTGCGGATCGCGAGGAGCGCGCTGCCCCTGCCCGCCACGCACACCGACCGTCTCCTCTCGCTGCGGCTCGCTCCCGGCGGGGTGAGCGGGATGCTGCTGCGGCGGCATCTGGGCGCCCTGCTCGACCACGCGGCCGAGGTGGGGCCCGCCGAGGCCCACCGTCTGGGTACCGTCACCGGCGATCTCGTCGCCTCGTTCCTGGCCGACCGGCTCGACGCGTCGGGGCTGCTGCCCTGGGAGTCGCGCACCACCGTGCTGCGCGCCGAGATCAACGCCTTCATCAACGAGCATCTCGGCGACCCCGCTCTCGGCCCCGCGGCCATCGCCGCCCACCATCACCTGTCCCTGCGCTCCCTCCACTCCTTGTTCCGCCTCGAACCGGCCACCGTGGCGGCGACCATCCGGCGGCGGCGGCTGGAGCGCTGCCGCCTCGATCTCGCGGACCCCCGGCTGCGTCACCGGTCGATCGCCGCGCTCGCGGCCCGCTGGGGGCTGCTCGTCCCCGCCGAGTTCAGCCGCTCCTTCCGTGCCGCGTACGGGATGTCTCCGGGCGAGTACCGCGCCGAGACGGGCGGCTCCCGGACCTCCGCACGGGAGCACAAGCGACCACGCGCCCGTCCACATCCCGGTGCGTCCGCCCGACGGCACGATGCAAGCCCCGGCTTCGAGCGTTCCTGAGCGGCCGGGGTGTGACGCCTGTTCATGCGGTGATACGGGGGATGGCCGTGTACTACGACGACTGGGAGAAGCGACAAGCGTACGAGCGGGGGCGCGAGGAGGAACGGGACCGGATACGGCGCGCGGTCGACGGCGACGAGGGCAGCGGGTGCTTCGGCCTGATCGTCCTCTGCGTCATCGTCTACTTCGTCGTCCAGGCCTGTACGCGCTGACGCGGGACCGGCCGCTCGCGCCCCGTGGCGCCCCCGGAGGAAGCACGGGGGCGCCACGGGCACCGGCCGGGAAACCCAGAAGGCCAGCAGGCCAGGAGGTCGGGAGACCTGGAGGCCGGAAGGTCAGGAGGTCAGGGCCGCCTCGCGGGTCGCGCGGGCCAGTTCCGCTCGCAGGCTCGCGACGGGGGCCGCTCCGCGCAGGGCGGCGACATCCGTGTCCGGGTCCCTGGGCAGGGGGACGGCGACCTCTTCGACGATGCGGCCCGGGGCGGCCGCCATCACCAGGACCCGGGAACCGAGCAGCACCGCTTCTTCCGCCGAATGGGTGACGAAGACGACGGTCGTGCCGGTGGTGGCCGCCAGAGTCCGCACCTCTTCCTGGAGCCGTTCGCGGGTGAGGGCGTCGAGCGCGGCGAACGGCTCGTCCATGAGCAGGATCTGCGGTTCGGCGGCGAGCGCGCGGGCGATCGCCACGCGCTGCCGCTGCCCGCCCGACAGTTCCCAGGTGCGGCGACCGCCCATGCCGGGAAGCCCGACCAGGCGCAGAAGCTCCTCGATGCGTGTGGCCCGCCCCGTACGGGGGACGCCGTGCCGGGCGAGCGCGAAGGCGAGGTTTCCCGCGACGGTCCGCCAGGGGAAGAGCCGCGGCTGCTGGAAGACCACGCCCGTCTTGCGGTGGACGCCGACCGTGCCCGCCGCCGGGCGTTCGAAACCCGCCATCAGACGCAGCAGGGTGGTCTTGCCGCAGCCCGAGGGGCCGACGAGGACGACGAACTCGCCGGGCGCGACCGTGAGCGAGACGTCTCCCACCGCCGTGACGGGGTTCCGGGCGGGACCGTAACGGACGCTGACACCGTCGAGTGCGATGTCCGGCCCGGCAGGCGCGGGGCGGGGGCCGGAGGGTCCGGTGTCACCCGGGCGGCGGTCAGCGGGTGCCACGGGACAGCTCCTCCACCGCGAGGGCCTTCTCGAAGACCGCGCGTTCGGGGACGGTGTCGATCGCCTTCTGTCCGTGCAGGAAGACGGCGGCGTCCCGCAGGTGCCCCGCGAGCGCGCCGGGCTTGCCGGGCGTCCCCAGGTAGGCGGGGGCCCGCTGTTCCGCCGCGGTGAGCAGGACGAGTTCCGCGAGTTGGGCGCGGGCCTGGTCGGGGGTCAGGTTCAGCTCGGTCCCGATCGCGGCCGCCGCCTTCGCCGGGTCGCTCTTGGCGAGCTTGACGGCCTGGTCCTCGGCGGACAGCCAGGCGTCGACGATCTCGGGGTGTGCGGCGGCGAACGCGTCGGTGACGACGCCGAGGTCGGCGGTCGGCTTCCCGGCGGCCCCGATCTGCCGGCTGGTGACGAGGACCTTCCCGGTCTCGCGGAGTTCGGTGAGGCTCGGGGTCCAGACGTAGGCGGCGTCGATGTCGCCGCGCTGCCAGGCGGCGAGTGCGTCCTGCGGCTGGAGGTCGACGAGCGACACGTCGGAGGCGGTGAGCCCGGCCGACTCCAGGGCGGCGAGCAGCGAGTAGTGGGCGGTGGACCCGAACGGGGCGGCCACCTTGCGCCCCTTCAGGGCGGCCACGGAGGCGATCTCCTTCTTGGCGACGAGGGCCTCGTTGTCGCCGATGAGGTCATGGATCCACAGCACCTTGTACGGGATGTCCAGCGGCGCCGACAGTCCCTTGGTGACGGGGCTGGAGCCGATCAGGCCCAGGTCGACGGCTCCGGCGATCACGGCCGTGTTGACGTCGCCGCCCGAGTCGAACTTCACCCAGCGGACGTCGGCGTCGGGCAGGGCTTTCTCCAGGAGCCGCTGGTTCTTGACGACCAGATCGGCGTTGGGTATCGCCTGGTAGGCGATGCGCACCCGGGTCCTGCCCGATTCCTCTCCGTCGTTCGTGGCGGCTCCGCCGCAGGCGGTCGCGGCCAGGGCGAGCAGCGCGGCGGCGCCGGCGGTGAGGACGGTGCGGCGGGGGTACGGAGACATGGGGCTTCCTTGGCTGGGGGCCGCGCGCTGCGGGCCGGGGGGGTACGGGGCGAGGAGAAGGGGCGTACGGGAGACGGAAGCGCTGTACGGGGGGGGGACGGGAGCGGCGGCCCGGTCAGGCTCGGCCGCGCCAGGGCACGGCGGCCTTCTCCACTCCCCTGAACAGGGCGTCGAGGAGGATGCCGGAGAGGCCGATGGCCAGGAGTCCGGCGATGACGAGATCGGTCTGGTTGTAGCGCTGGGCGTCGCGGATCATGCCGCCGATGCCGGGGACCCCGTTGATGGTCTCGGCGGCGACGACCGAGGTGTAGGCGATGCCGACGGCGATCCGTACGCCGGTGAGGATCTCGGGCAGCGCGGCCGGAAGCCGTACCGACAGCAGGACGGAGAGGGGTCCGGCACCGAGCGCGCGGGCCGCCTCGACCAGATCGCCCGGGACGCCCCGGACCGCCGCCGCGGTGGCGGCGGTGATCGGCGGGAGGGCGGCGATGACGAGCAGCCAGATCTTGGGCGACTCGTCGATGCCGAACCAGATGACGAGCAGGGAGAGGTAGGCGAGCGGGGGCAGGGTGCGCAGGAAGGTGACGGCCGGTTCGAGGACGACGGCGAGCGGGCGGACCACCCCGATCAGCAGCCCGAGGGGGACTCCGACGAGCGTCGCGTACCCGGTGCCGAGGGCGATGCGGCGCAGGGAGACCGCGAGGTGTTCGACGAGCAGGTGCCCACTGACGCCTCGGGTTCCGTCGTGGACGGTGGAGGCGCGGACGAGGGCCCGCCAGACGTCGGCGGGGGCGGGGACGAGGACGCGGGGCCAGACGCCCGCCGCGACCACGGTCTGCCAGACGGCGACCAGGACCGCGAGGGCGAGGAGCCGTAGCGCGGTCCACTGGAGGAACCGCGCCCAGGGGCGGGCCCCTGCGGCGGTCCGCGCGGGCGCGCCGCCGGATCCGTGCCCGGCGGGGGCGGCCGTCCCGGGTGCGCCGTCGAGGAGCGTCACACCGTCACCCCCTCGGCGGCGGACGCGGTGGCGGTCTCGGGCGCGGCGGCGCTCTCGGTCGTGGGCCCTGCGGCGCTCTCGACGAGCGCCCGCAGCCGGGGTGCGACCTCCTCGCCGACCCGGTAGGCCTCCTCCAGGTGCGGGTAGCCGGAGAGGACGAACTCGTCGATGCCCAGCAGGTGGTACTCCCGGAGGCGGGCGGCGACCTCGTCGTGCGAGCCGACCAGGGCGGTCCCGGCTCCTTCGCGGACGAGTCCGATGCCGGCCCAGAGGTTGGGGGCGACGGTGAGGCGGGCGGCTGAGCCGCCGTGCAGGGCGGTCATGCGGGCCTGGCCGGTGGAGTCCATCCGGGAGAAGCGTTCCTGCGAGGCGCGTACGGCCTCGGGGTCGAGTCCGGCCAGAATGCGGTCGGCCTCGCGCCAGGCCTCGTCGGCGGTGTCGCGGCTGATGACGTGGAGGCGCAGTCCGAAGCGCGGGTCCCGGCCGTGCGCGGCGGCCTTGGCGCGCAGTCGGGCGACGCGTTCGGCGACGGCCGCCGGGGGCTCGCCCCAGAGCAGTTGGACGTCGGCGTGGCGGGCGGCGACGGTCTCGGCGGCGGGTGAGGCGCCGCCGAAGTAGAGGGGGACGGGCGCGGCGAGGGTCGGTTCGTGGAGGCGCGCGTCCTCGACCCGGATGTGCGGGCCCTCGGTGTCGACCCGGTGTCCGGCGAGCAGTTCCCGTACGACGTGCATGAGTTCGCCGCTGCGTGCGTAGCGCTCGTCCTTCGGGAGGTGGTCGCCGTAGGCGCGCTGTTCGGCGGGGTCGCCGCCGGTGACGACGTTGAGCGCGATCCGGTCGCCGAAGAGGCGCCGGAAGGTGTCGGCCTGCTGGGCGACGAGGGTGGGCTGGGCGAGTCCGGCGCGGAAGGCGACGAGGAAGCCGACGCGTTCGGTGCGGGCCGCCACGGCGGGGGTGAGGACCCAGGGGTCGACGCAGCCGAGTCCGACGGGGGTGAGCAGCTTGGCGAAGCCGGCCCGGTCGGCGGCCCGTGCGACCTGGACGAGGTAGTCGAGGTCGGCCGGGCGCCGGGTGGCGGCGGCGGTGCGGCCCTGGACGGCGGTGACGCCGCCCGGGTCGCGGCCGTCGCCGCCGGTGGGCAGGAACCAGTGCAGGACGGGAAGGTCGGTCGGTGACATGCGGAGGACACCTCGGGGGTACGGGGGCGCGGTGGGACACCGGCACGGCGGGCCACGGGGCCGGACGGGCGGGTCCGGGAACGGGGCGCCGGGAGGTCGGCGTACGGCCGCGACGGAGCGGCGGAGGGGAGGGCGGTGCCGGTGGCCGACGCGTCGGGAGGCGTCGGGGCCGCTCGTGGCAGAGCCGTCGGGGCCCCTTCCGCGCGGGCGGGTCAGGGTCCGGGACGGACGGGTTCAGTGACGGGCGGCGGCACGGGTGCGGGGCCGACACAGCATCCCGGCGACACGCATGAGGTCCACGTGTCGGCGGCGGATGAGGTCGGGGCGCATGCCCGCATCCTGGCGGCGATGTCCGCCCACCGACAACCATGTCCCATGATGTGGACAGGCGTGTCCCGGATGCCGGTCATCGGGGCACGACGGGGCCGCCCCCGGCCCCTGAGCGGGGGCGGGGGCGGCGCGGGGAAGGAGGCTCTCAACAGGGGCGGATGTGGTACACCGGCGTCCAGTTGGCGGTGCCGACGGCCTTGGCCACGCTCGACCAGCGCTCGCTGCCGTTCTGGTTGTAGAAGCGGGCGCGGGTGCCCGAGGTCTGGTTGTTGTTGAAGGTGCCGTCGCCGATGCCGTCGAAGTCGTAGTAGCCGCAGCGGTAGTAGTCGTACCTGACGTTGCGTCCGTCGAGGATGCACAGGTGACCGTCGGCGCAGGACGGGTAGGCCTCGGGGTCGGCCTGCGCGCGGGCCTCGGCGCTGCCGGGGAGGGCGACGGTGGCGGTTCCGCCGGGGATGTCGACGGTGTTCGCCGAGGTCTGGCGGGCCTGCGGAGACCGCGCGAGGACGGCGTCGACCTGGCGCTGGAGTTCACCGGCCTGCTGCTCGGAGAGTCCGGCGGCGCGCGCCTGCTCGGCGTAGGTCGCGGTCGGGGTGGTCGAGGCGTGGGCCGACAGGACGGGCCCCGCGATGAGGGCCGCTGCGGCGGTCAGGATCGCCAGGGTCTTACGCGCTGACATGGTGGTTCCCCTCTGTGTTGCTGCGACCGGAGGGCGGCCCGGTTCACGATGGGCGGTCCGGTTTCGGGCCTCACTCTTCCATCGCCGCAGAGCGCTCAAGAAGGGGTTAACTCGCCTCTGACCTGCTGTTTCTTCCTCTCCCTCGGGACCCGGGCGACGTGCGGGGCCCCGCTTGTCTCGCACGCCCGTGCGTGCACGTCCATGCATGGGGCAACGATTCTTCGGGCCGTGGCGTGCGCATTCCTCCGGCGTATGCCCTTGGCACCGGATGGTCCCGCCGTGTGGCGGAAAAGCGATGGGAACCGGACCGGCCGGCTCCCCGTCGTCACGGGGGCCGGCCGGAGGTGGGGTCGCGCGGGGCGACCGGTCAGTTGGTCAGAGGCGCTGCCAGAGGGCGGGGACGTTCGGGGGCTCCCAGCCCTGGTAGGCGGTGTGGCCCTGGAGGCAGCGGTAGCGGACGCCGCTGTAGGTCACGATGTCACCGGCGGCGTAGGTGGCGCCCAGCTGCCAGGTGGTCTCGCCGCCGCCACCGCCGGAGACGGTGAGGGTGTACGTGGTCTGGTGGCTGACCTCGCCCGCACCCGAGAGACCGAGGGTGTACGTACCCGCAGCGGTGCCCGCGGCGACCGACACCGTGGCCGTCGAGGACTGGCCCGAGGTGACCGAGGCGGGGCTGAACGACACGGTCACACCGGTCGGCAGGCCCGAGGCCGAGAGCTGCACGCTCTGGGCGTTGCCGCTGGTGGTGGCCGTCGTCACGGTGACCGAGGCGGACGAGCCGGGGGCGACCGTACCGGCGGCGGGCGAAGCACCGATCGAGAAGTCGTTGGCCGGGGTCGTGGACTCCCCGACGGCGGTCTTCCAGAGGGTGTACACGATGCCGTCGGCGCTGCGGTTCAGCGCGGTGGCGCTGATGTTGGCGGTGGTGTCGCAGGCGGAGTGGTAGCAGGGGTCGTAGCCCCGGCCGGCCGTGCCGCCCCACTTGGCCGCCTCGGTGGCGGACTTGATCGCCGACGCGCCGGTCGCGTAGCCGGAGGTCGGGATGCCGATCTGCTGGAAGGAGTAGTCGTCCGAGCGGCCCTGCCCCTCGATGTTCTCCTGGGGGGCGAGACCGAGCGAGTCCCAGTACGCCTTCATCGGCGCGGAGGCGGCCGAGTTCAGGTTGTTGATGAAGTAGCCGCCGTTGACCGAGGCGATCATGTCGAAGTTGTAGTACGCCTTGATCCGGCTCCGCTCGGTGGTGGCGAGCGTGCGGGCGTAGAAGGAGGAGCCGTTGAGGCCCTGCTCCTCGTCGGTCCACCAGGCGAAGCGGACCCGGTTCTTCATGGTCGGGTTGGACTTGGCCAGGGTGAGCGCGGCCTCCAGGAGGGCGGCGGAACCGGAGCCGTTGTCGTTGATGCCGGGCCCGGCGGACACGCCGTCGAGGTGGGCGCCGAACATGTAGACGCTGTTCGCGTCGCCCTTGGGCCACTCGGCGATCAGGTTGTTGCCCGCCCCCGCCGTGCAGCCGGAGGTGCAGGTCTGCTCGGTCACCGTGTATCCGGCGGTCTGGAGCAGGCCCTTGACGTAGGCGAGGGAAGAGCGGTAACCGGCGGTGGTGGAGCGGCGGTTGCCGCCGTTCTGCGAGGCGATGGTGGACAGCTGCGACAGGTGGGCCTGGACGGCCGCCACGTCGACGTCCGGCGGAGTGGTCGGGGTGCCTCCGCCGCCGACCTTCAGGGTGTACTGCGCGGTGTGGGTGTTGACACCGGCGCGACCCGTGACGGTGATCGGGTAGGTGCCCGCGGCGGTGCCCGAGGTGGTCGCGACGCTCATGGTCGCGGAGCCGCCGGAGGTGACCGTGGACGGGTTGAAGGTGACGGTCGCCCCGGCGGGCGCGCCGCTGGCGCTCAGGGACACCTGCTGGGCGCTGCCGACCGTGGTCGTGGTGGCGACCGTGGCGGTGGCGGTGGAGCCGGCCTGTACGTCACCGGAGCCGGGGGTGAGCGCCAGGGAGAAGTCCGCCTGCTGCGAGGTGCAGGTCGGGTCGCCGGTCTGCGCGGTCACGCTGATCGCGTCCCAGGCGGCCTTGGTGGTGTTGAACAGGCCACAGCTGGCGTCGAGGTTCTTCGCCGTGGTCAGCGTGGCGGTGCGGTAGCGCTTGTAGGTCATGCCGCTGGTCTTGAGCAGCATGGCGCCGTAGAAGATCCGTCCGGCGTCCTTGATGCCGACGCCGGTGACGGTGGAGCTGTTGCAGGTGGAGCTGGAGGGCTTGCCGCCGCCGGGGTTGGAGCCCTCGGCGAGCAGGTAGAACCAGTGGTTGAGCGGGCCCGCGGCGGCGTGCTCCTCGGTGTTGGGGATCGAGGCGGAGTAACACGCGGGGTCGCCGAGCGCGGCCGGGTTGTACATGTTGCGGATCGGGCCCCGGCCCTGGAGGTCGATCATCTCGCCGACGGTGTAGTCGGGGGTGTCGTACGGCGCCGGCTGGTTGGCGTACGCCTCGGTGAGGGCGCCCATGATGTCGCCGGTGGCCTCGCCGAGTCCGCTCTCGTGGTTGGCGCCGCCGGGGGTGTTGGAGTCCAGGCCGTGCCCGTACTCGTGGGCGACGACGTCCACGCCCGCGATCCACTTGTTGGCGCTGTTGTGGCCGATGGTGATGGTCGAGCCGTCCCAGTAGGCGTTCAGCTCGTTGAGGCCGACGCGGGCGGGCCAGCTGCCGCCGCTGCCGTTGTGCCCGTTGCGGCCGAGCCAGTCCCGGAGCATGTCCGACTGCTTCTGCGCCGCGTACATGACGTCGACACAGCCGGTCTCGCGGCTGGTGGCGCTGCCCGTGCCCCAGTCGTCGGTGGCCTTGGTGAACAGCCCGCCGTTGTAGTCGGAGCACTGGAGGCCGGGGCGGGTGGTGTCGCGCAGGACGTACGAGGTGCCCGAGCGCGAGGTGTCGATGGCGAGCGGGCTCGGCCCGTTCCACTCGCTGCGGCCGGTGCCGGCCCGGACGTCGTCGAAGGAGTCGACGACCCCGCCGGTCCGCGCGTCGACGAAGACGTGCAGCTTGCTGGGCTTGCCCTCGGCCGTACGGCCGGTCAGCACGGTCTCCCAGGCGAGGGTGGCGTGGTCGTCCTTGACGCGGACCACCAGACGCGCGGCGTCGGCCTTGTCGACCTCGGCCAGGCGTCCCCGGCTGGTCCGTTCGGCCTTCGCGGCGGACACCTTGGCGGTGGTGGACACGGAGACGGGGTTCTCCGCGGCGGACTGGACCGAGCGGACCTTGCCCTCGCCGTCGGCGAGGACCACCGCGTCGCCGCCCACGACGGGCAGACCGCGGTAGGTGCGCTCGTAGGCGACGGCGTACAGACCCTGGGTCCAGGGAATGACCTGGTGCCGGTCGTACTGCTCGTCGGCGCCCTTGGAGAGGGCGTCGAGGCCGCTGGCGGCCGCCAGGTCTGCGGCGGCGACGGCCCTGGCGGCGGAGGGGGGCTGGGGCTTGCTCGTGGGGGGTGCGGCGACCGGTGCGGCCGCGGCGACCGAGGTCGGCACCACCACTCCGAGTGTCACGACCAGGGATATCCCGGCCACCGCCAACTTTCTCAGCATCATGGCTCCTTGTGAGAGGTGATGAAGCCGCCCGGCTGATGTCGTGGCTCCGACCAACAGCGATGCGCGCACGGTTGGCTCCGTCGGGGAGTCACCGGTACGTCCGGCGCGTCGCGTCGCCGGGCTGGCCGAACCCTCACATCCGGCCGTGCTCCGGTCAACGCGTCCGGAGGCGCTGTGCGCGGCTGGCAAATTCCGGCAAGCCTCGCCCCGCTCCCCGCACCCCGAGATCGACCAACTGATCCTGGTAGTCGACGACTTGGGAGACAGCGCCCCAGTCCCGCCCGAGTCTGGCGTGCAGCCCGTCCAGCTCCGCGCGGACGAGGAGTTCGTCCGTGCCCGCCGCCTCGTCGAGCACGGGCGACGCGAGCGCCACGGCCGCCTCCGGGTCCCCCGCACAGGCCCAGCCGTCGGCGAGCCGGAGCGTGAGCAGGAGATGGGTGTCGCGCATGAGGGGCGAGAGCTGCGCCCGGGAGCGGGCGACGGCCTCGACCGCACGGCGGGCCGTCGCGCGGTCCCCGGTGGCCGCCGCGAGATCCCGCAGCGCCCCGCCGATCGCCGACTCCACCCGCATCTCGCCCTCGGCCCCGGTGAGCCAGGGGGCTTCCAGACCGTCGTCCCGGCCCAGCCTGGCGAAGGCGCGCCGGGCGGAGGAGATGTGGCGCCGGCACTCGACCCCGTCCCGGCGCAGCGCGTACCCCCGCGCCTGATAGAGGTGCGAGAGGGTGGCGATCCAGCGCCTGCGGGTGTCGACGGCGCCGATGGCCTCGGCGTATCCGAGGGTCGGTCCGGGGTCGTCGTCGAGCCGGACCAGGGCGCAGATGTCGCTGAGGAGGGTGGCGCGGGCGGGCAGGTCATGGACGGCGTCCGCCCAGCGCAGCCCGTGGCCGAACCAGGCCATGCCGACGGCGCTCTGGCCGCGCCGCATCCGCAGCCTGCCCGCCACCTGGGCGTACTGCGCGGCGATCCGCAGCTGGCCGTAGGGGGTGCGCCCGGTCGTGTGGACGGAGTCGGCCCAGCGGACCACCCCGCGCAGCAGGCGCTCGGTCGCGGCCGTGCCGTCCAGGGCGCTCAGGTGCAGCGCGCCCCGGATGACACAGGCGAGGAAGCCCGTGAGGGCGTGCAGCACCTCGGGTTCCATGGCGGTCAGTTCGTCGTGGCCGGGGGCGGCGGCCGTCAGTCGGGCGAGCAGCTCCGGTGCGGCGGCGCGGTCGGGCGTCGTACAACCCGCATTGTCGTGCAGGGGGCAGACGAGCCCTTCGGCGGGGAGCGCCGCGGGCCAGGGCAGGCCGTCCCAGACGGCGCGGGCGTCGTCTGCCTCGTCGCCCGGCGGAGTGGTGAACAGGCCCTGGTCGAGGGGGATGCGGCGAGGCTCGTGGGGGGCTCCCCCGCCGGGTCCGTGGGAGGCGGCGGCGAGCGAGGCCAGCTCGCCCCCGGCGCCGAGGACCGCGTCGAGCCGGTGGACGAGGCCGGGCGGGGGCTCGCGCAGCCCCGCCTCCAGGCGGCTTATCTGACTGTGGTGGTATCCCACGATCAGTCCCAACTGGCGTTGGGTCAGGCCGGATCGCCTGCGCCAGGACCGCAGGCCGCGTCCGAACTCCTCCCAGGGTGCCCCGGACCGCGCCGAATCGCTCATGACCCCTCCCGACGGAGGCTTCCGCCTCCAGCAGTGTGACGCCCGGACTTCGCCCCAGACTGTCCGTCAGGACAGGGCAGGGTCGCCATGCTGTCAATTCGCATGGCTGAAAAAAATCCAAAATGGTCTGAACCACGGAGTGTTGCCTGGTGGATTCGCGGCAATCGGCCGTAGACGGAGGGTTCGGTTACGGATCCAGGCGCTCAACCCCTTGACCGAAACGGGTGCGTGGATAAGGTCTAGACCTAAGAGGGTGTGGCGCTCGGCCGGAACATCGGCCGAGTGCTGAGGCGCATGGGCAACGGTGCCCGTTCGCGACGTCGGGATCCCTGCCGCGCAAGCGGTCCGACGCCGTTTCGGCGCCGTTTCCCATTCTCGTCATCGTGGCCGCCGGGGCCGACCGTATACCCCGGCGAGCCGACTGGACGACATCACAGAGAGCGAAATGTCATGGGCATGAAAAGGCGAACGTCCCTGCTCGTCGGAGCAATGATCGCCCCCGCGCTGGCCCTCACGCTTCCGGCCACCTCGGCCAGCGCGCACGGCTGGGTCACCTCTCCCAGCAGCCGACAGGACCAGTGCTCCACGGGCACCGTCTCCTGCGGTGAGATCAAGTACGAGCCCCAGAGCGTCGAGGGACCGAAGGGGCTGCGCAGTTGCAGCGGCGGCAACGCGCCGTACGCGGAGCTCGACGACGACAGCAAGCCCTGGAAGGTGACGCCGGTCGGCTCCACGTACACCTTCAACTGGCACCACACCGCGCGGCACTCCACCGCCTCGTGGCAGTACTTCATCGGCGACCGCATGATCGCCACCTTCGACGGCAAGGGCCAGCAGCCGGCCGCCGACGTCAGCCACTCGGTGAACTTCGGCGGCATCACCGGCCGCCAGAAGGTCCTCGCCGTCTGGAACGTCTCCGACACGGGCAACGCCTTCTACTCCTGCATCGACGTCAACATCGGCGGTACGGGCGGCACCACGGGTGGGACGACCGGTGGGACCACGGGCGGCACCACTGGTGGGACCACGGGCGGGACGACCGGTGGGACGACCGGCGGCACCACGGGCGGTACCACTGGTGGGACGACCGGCGGAACGACCGGCGGCACCACGGGCGGAACCACTGGTGGGACGACCGGCGGGACCACGGGCGGAACGGGCGGCACCGGCTCCTGCGCCGTCGCCGCGTGGAGCTCCAGCCGTGTCTACAACGGCAGCGACACGGTCTCCTTCAACGGGCACACCTGGCGCGCCAAGTGGTGGGTGACGGGCGACCAGCCCGGCACCACCGGCGAGTGGGGCGTCTGGGAGGACCTCGGCGTCTGCGCGAGCTGACGCACCCCCGCGGGGCGGACTCCGCCCCGGACCGAGCGCCCCGACCCGACACCGGGTCGGGGCGTCTCCGTGTGGCGCCTACTCGCCAACTTCCCCGGGTCCGCTAGTGGGCCGAACTCCCGTGACATAGGTTCCTTACGGTGACAGGTGCCGTCACCTCGTCAGATACCGGGAGGTTTCCATGCGTATCCGTCAATGCGTGGTGAGGACCGTCCTCGCGCTCGGCCTCGCGGCAGGGGGAATGCTGACCACCACGTCCCCGGCCTCCGCGTCCGCCGCGGCCCCGTCCGCCCTCAACTGCTCGGCGCAGCTGATCACCGGCAGCGGCGGCCACCGGGGCGCCAACATCACCTGTACCGGATCCTCGTTCACCGGGGTCATCGACTGCCGTCGGACCGACAACGGCTACACGTACCGGCACTTCGGCAACCGGGTGCCGTCCGGCGGCACCTCCACGGTCTGGTGCGATCTCGGCGCGACCGTCGTCCAGGCCTACGGCACGCCCAGCTGACCCGCCGCCCCCGCGCCCGACCGCACCCCCGCGAGTGGCCGCACCAAACCGAGAGCCTGTGCAGGACAGCCGCCCTGCACAGGCTCTTCCCTCATGTCCGGCCCCACCCCCCACGACGGGGACCGGGCCGCGAGACGCGTCACGCGCACTGGCGGGACACCTTGCGGTGGGCCGCTTCCAGGACGGCGAGGAGCAGTTCCTTGCTGGACTCGCGGGCGCGGACGTCGCACAGCACCACCGGGACGGCGGAGTCCAGGTCGAGCGCGGCACGGACCTGGTCCGTGGTCCAGGCGCGCTCCCCGTTGAAGCAGTTGACGCCGATGGCGAAGGGGATGCCCCGTTCCTCGAAGAAGTCGATGGAGCCGAAGGAGGCTTCCAGTCGGCGGGTGTCCGCCAGGACCAGCGCCCCCAGGGTGCCGTGGGCGATCTCGTCCCACATGAACCAGAAGCGCTCCTGCCCCGGGGTGCCGAACAGGTACAGCACGAGTTCCGGGCTGATGGTGATGCGGCCGAAGTCCATGGCGACCGTGGTGGACGTCTTGCCCTCGACCCCGGCGAGACTGTCGATGTTCTGGCCTGCCTGGGTGAGGCGCTCCTCCGTCTCCAGCGGAGGGATCTCGCTCACCGAGCCGACCATGGTGGTCTTGCCGACGCCGAAGCCTCCCGCGACGAGGATCTTCACCGCCGTGGGGAGCGCGATCGGTTCAGAGCTGGCGGATGCCATCGATAACCCTTTCGATGAGGTCCACGCTCGGTTTGTCGGACTGTGGAGGTGGAGCCTGCACGATGATCTTCTCGTCGACCAGCAGATCGCCGCAGAGGACCTTGACGACGCTCACGGGCAGATCGAGGTGAGCGGCGATCTCCGCGATCGCCACGGCCCGGTGCCGGCACAGTTCGAGGATCTGCGCGGCCTCCGGGGTCTCGTGCGCGGGCCCGGCGTCGGGCGAGCGCGTCACCACCAGAGTGATCAGCGTGAAGTGGTAGTGATTATGGCGGGTCCGGCCACCGGTGATGGTGTAGGGCCGGAGATGGCGTCCGGTGGCCGGTCCGTCGAGCCCGTGTGCCTCAGGCATCCTGGCGGTGTGCTGCGTGGCCGTCGGTAATCCGAGGTGCGGCACTGAGGTACGTTCCAACCTGCTTCACCAACGTCCCCATCTCGAAGGCCATCATCCCGGCGTCCACGTCCTGCGAGGCGAGCGCGGCCAGCCGGGCGCCGGATCCGGCGGCGGTGATGAACAGGAACGCGTGTTCCATCTGGATGACGGTCTGCTGGACCGCCCCGCCTCTGAAGTACTGCGCGGTACCCCGGGCCAGGCTGTGCATCCCGGACGCCACCGCCGAGAGCCGCTCCGCGTCGTCGCGGACCAGGCCCTGCGACTTGCCGATCAGAAGACCGTCCCCTGAGAGCACGATGGCGCAACGGATCTCGGGGATGCGGCCCACGAGATCGTCCAAAACCCAGTCCAGCTGCCTGCTGGTAGGCACGTCAGTCATTGTGTTCCTTCACGGTTCGTCGGATCCCCTGTCGTGTTCATTCTGACGGCCGGCCGTCTGTGCCCGGCGTGACATGGGTTCCGGTGGCCTGGTCCATCCCCCGCCGGATCGCGGCGACTATCCGGGCCGAGGCCTCGGGAGACCGCGACCCTCCCCCGTCGGTGCCGAATTCGCTGCTCGCCTCCGCGCGCTCCCTGCGCAGCTGTACGGCGAGGCTGGATCCGCGGGTGCGCTGCGGCAGCGATGCGGGCTGCCGCAGCGACGGGGTGTCGCCCTCGGGGCCCGCGTAGCCGTTGCGGACGGGAGCGACGGGCGGCTCGAACCCCTGCCGGGACGCGGCGGGCGCCGGGGCGGAGGGCTCGGGCGTGCGCGGGGGCTCCGGCGTACGCGTGGGCATGCGCGGAGGCGTGCGCGGGGGTTCGGGGGCGGCGTGCGGGGGTTCGGGGACCGTCGGCCGGTGGGGCGGCACGTCGACGGGTTGGGGCGGTACGTCGACGGGTTCGGGCGTCTCCGGGTGGTCGGGCGACACGAGTCCGGCACCTCCGTACGTGGGGAATCCGCTGTAGTCGGGGACCCTGCTGTGGGTCTCCCAGGGGTCGGCCGCCTCGCTCTCGCCGACGACCTGGCCGCTGACGACGGCCCCCTGGCCGCTTCCGGAGACCTCGGCGGTGACGGGCCGCGCGTCCACCGGGCGGGGGCGCGGTGCCGGGTCGGAGAGGTCGGAGGTCAGGGACTCGTAGGGGGCCGCGACCTGGTGCTGGTGGGTCGGGTCGGCGTCGAGCGCGGCGCCGGTGGCCTGGGCGGCGGCGGCCCTGAGCTGGTCCATGACCGGGGAGTCGAGTTCCTCCAGCATCCGGGCCGGAAGGAACACGATGGCGAGGGTGCCGCCGTAGACGGAGGGGCGCAGTTCGACCCGGATCCGGTGGCGCTGGGCCAGGCGGGCGACGACGAAGTGGCCGAGTCGCGGGTCCGCGCCGAGGGCCGCCATGTCGGGCTTCTGCGGGTGGGCGAGGAGGTGGTTGGCCTGGGCGAGGTGCTCGGCGGGCATGCCGAGGCCGTGGTCCTCGACGTGCAGGACGACCCCTTCGGCGACCTGGAGGGCGCTGACGATGACCTGGGTGTAGGGCGGGGAGAAGTTGGTGGCGTTCTCGACGAGTTCGGCGAGCAGGTGGGTGACGTCCGCGACGGCGCGGCCCGCGAGGGCGAGGCGCTTGCTCGGGGGCAGGTTCTCGACCTTGACGCGGGTGTAGTGCTCGGTCTCGGCCACGGCGCTGCGCATGACGTCCGTGATGGTGACGGGCTCGGTCATACGGCGGCTGGGGGGCGTGTCGCCGAGGATGACGAGGTTCTCGGCGTGCCGTCGGACGCGGGTGGCGAGGTGGTCGACCTTGAAGATGTCCTTGAGCAGGTCGGAGTCGCCGTGCTTGCGTTCCAGGTCGTCGAGGAGCGCGATGAGACGGTGGATCAGGGTCTGGGTGCGGCGGGTGAGCTGGCCGAGGACCTTCTCGACACCGGCGTGTCCCCGGGACTGGCTGACCAGGGTGTCGGCGGCCGTGTACCGGAGGCGGTCGATGGCGGCGCCGAGGAGTTCGAGTTCGCCGGCCGTCCTGAGGTGCGGCGACTCGGGGAAGGGCGTGAGTGCTTCGCCGCGCTCGGCCTGGGCGAGGGCCTGCGGCCACTGGCGGGCCATCTCCTCGGTGCGGCGCTGGAGCTCGGCGAGTCCCTTGAGGGTGGAGCGGCGGGTGCGGAAGCCGAGGACGGCGCCCGCGGCGAGGAGGGCGCCGGTGAGCGTGGTGCCGGCGAGGAGGCCGACGAGGAGGTTGGCGGCCCGGTCGGAGGCGGTGCCGGACAGTTCGCCGAGCGAACCGGCGGCGAGTCCCTGGAGGTCGGCGAGGAGGGCCGCGGCGTCGTCGTTCCAGTTCTTGGCCGACGAGGGCAGGCGGGAACCGGAGGCCACGACGACGGCGTCCTCGGTGGTGGCGACGGAGGCGGCCTGTGGGGTGCCGGTGATCCGGGCGTAGCGGGCGCGTGCTTCGGACGGCAGGTCGTCGGCGGAAAGGGAGGAACGAAGGTCGCGCTGGACGCTCAGGTACTGGACGAAGCGGTGGTGGGCCGCGGCGGAGAGGCCGCCCTCGGGGACGGCGGCGGACAGCAGGGCGTCCTCGCGGGAGAGCATCTCGACGAGTCTGACCAGGGCGGCGGTGGAGCTGCCGCCGCGTGCCAGCGGTCCGTCCTCGCTGCGTACGGCCGAGCCGATCAGATGGGTGCCGGTCTCGATGATGCCGGTGAGGTCGCCGAAGGCCTCGTCGGGGGTGGCGGTCCGGGTGTCGATGGCCTGGCGGCGGGTGTCGAGGGTGTCGAGGGACGCCTCGAAGGTGTGGGCCGCCCCGCCGAGGGCGGGGTCGACGCCGGTCAGTGCGGCCCGGAACTCGTCGACGGCCCTGTCGGTGCCGGTGCGCGCCTGGTCCAGGGCGCCGCGCGCGGCCTCCGACCGGCTGCCCTGCCACAGGGCCGTCAGTCGTCTCTCCTGCTGGAGCCGGGAGACGACGCTCAGGGCTCTGCCGCCGGTGGTTCCGATGTTCTCGGCGTCGTTTCTCAGCTGGGCCTGTTCGCCGGCCAGGCCGACGGCGGTGTAGCCCCACAGACCGGTGAGGGCGATGACGGGGGCGACGATCGGCGTGATCAGCTGCGTGCGGAGAGACCTGCGCGGGGCGAGCCTGTGGCGCGGCTTCGGGTCGCTGGTGCCTGACATCTGAATGGAATCCTCGTGGCGAGCTGACGACGGTGAAGTTGATGCTCAGAGGCCCGGACCGGCCTGTGACGTGGCGTTTGTCGGTGGGGGGTGTCGCCACGCCGGTGATCAAGCCGCACCGTATCAGGAGTCCGCCTGGGGGGGCGGCCCTGAAGAGCGCCTCGCGGGCCCGTCAACAGGTTCGGGTGGTACGTGAGTTGATGACCGTTTGCGTCGAATTCGGTCATAGGAGAGCGAGAAGTTTCGGGGTGTAGAGATCTCCGATGGTCGCGGCGCCTGCGACCATGTCGAAATAGATCGAGGTGAGCTCGGGGTCCTTGCGGATCGCCCGGAGCAGGGCCAGGCGCTGGGGGTGCTGTTCGTCGAGGCGGCCGACGGCGAGGGTCGCCTCGTAGCCGGGCAGCAGGGCGGCGTCCCGTTCCTCCCCGTAGCCGGTGAGGGCCTGGTCGAGGAGGGCGGGGTCCGCGTCGAGCCGTCCCTGGACGTGCCGGACGAGCAGTTCCGCCTGGAGGTAGGCGTCGCTGATGCCGCGCGCGGTGATGGAGTCCTTGTGGTGGCCCGCGTCGCCGACGAGCGCCCAGCCCGGTCCCGAGGCCTGCCGGAAGTAGTTCTGCTGGTCGCCCGTGCCGCGCAGTCGCTCGACGCGCGTAGCGCTTTGGAGTCTCTCGTACAGCTCGGGGGCGGTCTCCCTTACCTGTCGGAGGTGGTGGCGTTCCGCGTCGGCCCTGACCTCGTCGAACCGGGATTGGGGGAAGTAGGTGAGCACCAGGGTGGCGTCGTGGGTGGCGACGGCGGCGACCCAGCGGGCGGGGGCCTCGTGCAGTTCGAGGCTCGCGGGCAGGTCCTGCCAGTACGAGTAGTAGGCGCAGGTCAGGCGGGGGTGCTGGGCGGTGAAGGGGGCACGGACGAGTTCGGCGACGGTCGAGCGCATGCCGTCCGCGCCGATGACCAGGCGGGAGGCGGCCCGGAAGGCTTTTCCGGCGTGGGTGCCTTCCACGCCGTTGACGCGTCCGGTGTCGTCGTACGTCAGCGCCGTCACGCGGCAGCCCTGGCGTATCTCGGCTCCGGCCCTCGCGGCGGCTTCGAGCATCAGGTGGTCGAGGACGTGGCGGCGGGGCGCGTAGGCGGCCCGCTGGCCCTCGACTCCTCGGCCGCATCCCTCGACGCGGATGCCGGCGACCTCGTAGACCACGTGGTCGAGGGGCGGGCAGCCGGTGCGGCGCAGCTCGTCCAGGAGGCCCCAGCGGGCGAGGGCGGCGACCCCCGGCTGGTGGATGAGGTGGGTGGAGAGGGTGTCGGAGGGGAAGGTCGCGCGGTCGAGGACCAGGACCCGGTGACCCGTCCGGGCCAGCATCAGGGCTGTGGCGGAGCCGGCGACACGGGCGCCGACCACGATGGCATCGAACATGGGTGTTGCCTCGTCAGGAGTGCGGTGATGGGTGAGCCACATCTGTGCGGAATCCGTCCCGGTACGGTCGGGTTCGCGCGGTTTCGTTCGGGTCAGGGGGACAGTTCCGCCAGCAGTGCTCCATGGTCGATCTTTCCGTTGGCGTTCAACGGCAAACTGTCGAGGACTGATATCCGTCGGGGCCTCATATAAAGGGGAAGGCGGTCGGTGAGCTGTGCGGAGAGTCGCCGGGGGTCGCAGTCGCTGCCGCTGACCACCGCGTGGAGTTCGGGCGAGCCGTGGGCGTCGGGCACCGCGAGCACATAGGCCTCGCGCACTCCCGCGAGGTCCCGCAGGACGGCGGTCACCTCGCCGAGTTCGATGCGGTGGCCGCGCACCTTGACCTGGTGGTCGGTGCGGCCAAGGTGCAGCAGGACGCCGTCCTGCCGGGCGACGCGGTCCCCGGTGCGGTACCAGTGCTCCTCGGTCACGCCCGCTCCGCCGTCCTCAAGGGGCGGGTGGAAGCGGCCCGCGTCGTGCGCCGGGTCGAGGTAGCCGGGGAAGCGCTGGGGGCCTCGCACCAGGAGTTCGCCCTGGTCGCAGGGGTGTCCGTCCTCGTCGAGGATCAGGTGTTCCGCGCCCGGGTGGCACGCGCCGATGGGCACGATGCCGTTCGGTGTGGCGGGCCACGCTTCGGGGGCGTCGGGGAGGCGGTGTCCCGTGCAGGAGATGGTCAGCTCGGTCGGCCCGTAGAGGACCTCGATCGCGCTGTGCGGCGCGGCGGTCTTCCAGGCGCGGGCGGCGGCGAGCGGAAGGGCCTCGCCGCCGAAGACGCTCCACCGCAGGGTGGGCATGCTCCCCGGCTTGAGGGTGCCGAGCCGCTGCGCGAAGGAGATGAGCGAGGGCACCGAGAACCAGTGGGTGAGGCGCAGGTTGTTGACGGTGGCCACCGGGGAGAGGAGCTGCGCGCCGCTGGGGACGACCAGGGTCGCGCCTTCGGCCCAGGCGACGAAGAGGTCGTGCACGGAACCGTCGAACGTCAGGTCGAAGGCGGAGGACATACGGCTGTCCGCGTCGATCCCGTACCGGCCGGCCATCGTGGTCAGGTACGCGCCCAGGTTCCGGTGCAGGACCGGGACGCCCTTGGGGCTGCCGGTGGATCCGGAGGTGAAGACGATGTAGGCGATGTCGTCCGGGGCGGCCTCCCGGGCCTCCGGGGGTGCGTCCGCTCCGTTCCCGTCGCGGAGTGCGGCGTCGAGCGCGAGTTCCGGGACGCCCGGCGGGACGGGGGCGCCGGGGACGTCGGTCACCAGGAGGTCGAGACCGGCGGCTTCGACGATGGCCGCGGTGCGGGCGGCGGGGTGTTCGGGGTTGAGGGGGACCACGGTGGCGCCGGTCCGCAGGACGGCCAGATAGCCGGCGTAGGCGGCGGCCGAGCGTCCCGCGAAGAGACCGACGCGACCGGGCTTGGGGCCGGTGCGCTCCAGGATCCGGCCCGCGATCCGTCCGGCCAGGGCGTCGAGTTCCCGGTAGGTCAGGGTCTCCCCGCCGATTTCGAGGGCGGTCCGCTCGTCGCCGTAGCGGGCGGCGGAGCGGGCGAACCAGCCGTACACATCGCGCGGTTCGCTCATCGCGCACCCGCCTCCAGGGCGCCGGTCCAGACCCTCAGTTCGCGTACGGTGCCGAGCCGGCCGACCTCCTCGGGGTCGATCTGCCGTCCGGTCTGCTGGCTCAGTTCCACGACGAGCTGGAGCCTGGCCAGCGAGTCGATCCCTATGTCGGAGAGCCTGGACTCGTCGTCGAAGGTGGTGCGGGCGTGCTCGCGCAGCAGCCAGTCCGCCGCGCTCTCCGCGCCGCTCCCCCGCTCTTCTCCGGGCCAGTACCTGCGCGTCTGCCAGGGGTAGCGGGGCAGCGACACCATCGTCCCCTCCGCGCCGAGCAGCGCCTCCCAGTCCACGTCCTCCCCCGCGCGGTAGCGCCGGACGGCCTCGGCGAGCGGCGCGGGCACCTCCGTACCGGCACCTTCCGGAGCGGGGGCGCCCGCGAGGGCGCGGGCGAGTTCCGCCCGGCCGGTTCCGGTGACGACCATGCGGTGGAGGTGGTGGGTGCGGCGGGTGGTCGCGCTGTGGCAGATGTCCCAGAGGTCGTACGCGGCGCCCGCGCCGTCCTCGCCGAGGTAGGCGGTGTAGGCGGCGGCGAGGTCGAGCAGGGCCTGGGGGCTGCGCGCGGACAGGGTCAGGACGTAGGGGGCGTCCGGCGAGGTTGCGCGGGCGGGCCGGGGCTCCGCGGGCGCCGCCTGGCGCAGCACCACGTGCGCGTTGAGCGCGGACACGCCCTGTCCGGAGACTCCGGCGACGGCCGGCCGGTGCTCGGAGCGGATGTCCTGGAGCGTGCCGGGGATCCGTACCGGCAGCCGGTCCCAGTCCACCAGGGGGGTCGGTTCCTCGACGTGGAGGCTCGCGGGGACCTGGCCGTTGCGCAGGCACAGGACCGTCTTGATCAGTCCGGCCATGCCGCCAGCGGCCTCCGCGTGCCCGATGTTGGACTTGACCGAGCCGACCAGGAGGGGCCGGTCGGCCGGTCGGCCCTCGCCCAGGATCTCGCCGAGCGCGCGCAGTTCCAGCGGGTCGAGCAGTGGGCTTCCGGTGCCGTGGGCTTCCACGTAGTCGACTTCGGCGGGGTCGACGCCGGCGTCCTCGTAGGCCCAGCGGAGCACGTCGAGCTGGCCGGTGAGGGAGGGGTTCAGGAGCTGGTCCGTCGTGCGGCCGTCCGTTCCGACGGCGCTGCCCGCGACGACGGCGAGGACGCGGTCGCCGTCGGCGACGGCTTCGGCCAGGCGCTTGAGGACGACGACGCCGACGCCGTCGCTGGGGGCGTGGCCGTCGGCCCGCGCGTCGCCGAACCGGCTGCGTCCGTCCGCCGACATGGTCCCGGCGTGCGTCATCATGATGCCCTCGTCGGGGCGCAGCACCAGGTTCACGCCCGCCGCGAGTGCCAGGGAACTCTCGC
The DNA here is from genome assembly GCF_014596525.1 of Streptomyces sp. CBMA291. GTDB lineage: Bacteria > Actinomycetota > Actinomycetes > Streptomycetales > Streptomycetaceae > Streptomyces. Next base: position 20,801 of record NZ_MSJP01000089.1, on the reverse strand, counting down.
CCGCGCGCAGGCTCTGCACCGCGCTGTGCACGGCGTGCAGCGAGGACGCGCAGGCCGTGTCTATGAGCATGCTCGGGCCCCGGAAGTCGAAGGCGTACGAGACCTGGGCGGGGATGACCGAGCGGAAGTTGAGGTACTGCGCGGCGGTCATGGCGTGGGGGCCGTTGCGGAAGGCGCGCTCGACGAAGTCCGCCCGGGTCGCCCCGACGAAGACGCCGGTCCGGGTGCCCGCGAGCCGGTCGGGACGCAGCCCGGCCTCTTCCAGGGCTTCCCACGAGGCCATGAGCAGCAGTCGCTGCTGGGGGTCGAGTTCGGCGGCCTCACTGCTGGACATGCCGAAGAAATCGGCGTCGAAGTCCGCCATTCCCTCGACGTATCCGGCGCGGCGGCTGCCCAGGGTGCCGGGTTCGGCCTTCGGGGAGTACAGGGAGTCGGCGTCGTAGCGTTCCGGCGGGGAATCCCCGGTGGCGTCCGCCTGGTCGCAGAGCAATTTCCAGAATGCGTCCACGTCCCCGGCTCCCGGGAAACGGCAGGCCATTCCCACCACGGCCACCGAGCGCGCGTCAACGTTCGTCTGGTTCATTCGAAAACTCCCTCAATGCCGCGCCTCAGCACGTACGATTTCGAGCAGCACCCACCACTGGGTCGCGGCCGGGTGGCACGGCGGGCCTGGACCCGCGCTGCTCGGGAAAGGGCCTGTTCAGGGACCGACCGAGCTTCACCGCGGCGACGTTCACGTGCGCCGGGTGGAACGTGGCCGGACATGTGTCCCGATCCCGTCGTGGCAATGCCCGACATCTCTTCCCCACCCCACCCCGATCATCCCCGCCTTCTAGATCAACCCCCGCACGATTGTCATATGCCTTGCCACTTTCCCTCGCCCCTCGTCAACCAGTTGGCGTGAACTAGTCGGGGGTGGTTGAAACATATGTTTTTTTACGATAAAATTTGCCACTTTATCGTCACTCAGGCGAGGTAGGGCGGGCCTGTCCCCCACGGTCCCGGAGGTCCGAGCCCCCGGGCCGTCAACCACGGCGAGGGGGCGCAAAGGTGACGGCCCACCAGGGGCGGCGAATCTGCTTTCATGTGATCTCATGGACCCCCAGACAAGCGGCGAGGCCCGACGCCGGCGATTGCAGGCCCTTGGCCTGAACTCGGCCGAGGCCGAGGCCACCTTCGACCGAGTGGCCAAGGTGGCGGCGACCGTGACCGGATCACCCCTGGCCATGGTCAACTTCATCAACGACCAGACCCAGATGTTCCGGGGCATGTACGTCCCCCGGGCCCCCGACGCCTCGTCCGACGAGCGTGCGGGCGTGGGCGACGGCATCACCTTCGACCTGAGCAACACCGTGGCGCGGGACGCCCCCGGCGACTACGGCTTCTGCCCCCACGTCGTGGCGCAGGGAGCGCAGCTGGCGCTCGACGACGTCCTCGACTATCCGCGCTTCGCGGGCAACCCTCTCGTCAATGACATGGGTGTGCGTTCCTACCTGGGCACCCCGCTGCGCGACAACAACGGCATGATCCTGGGCACCCTCTGCGTGGCCGACACGTCTCCCCGCACGTGGGACGCGCAGACCAAGGAACTGATGCAGGACCTCGCGCAGACCCTGGTCTCCGAGTTCAGGCTCCGGGACAGCCTCCTCGCCCAGCAGCAGGAGCTCTTCGCGGTCTTCGACGGGGCACCGTTCCCGATCATGCTCACCGAGGGCCCGACCCATGTGATGCGCTACGCCAACGGGCGCCAGGCGGAGGTGTTCGGCAGGGCCCGCCAGTATCAGCCGGGCGCCGCGGAGCTGCCCGGACTGCACGCGGCCGGGGTCTTCGGGGCGATGGACATGGCCTTCCGCGACGGCCAGCCGATCACCCATCGGGCTTCGCTGCCCACCACCGACCACGGCGGCTTCCAGGAGTTCGACTTCCTGTGCACTCCGGTCCGGACCTCTCCGGGAGCGCCGATCAGCGGCATCCTCACCGTCGCCATGAACGCCGCCACAGTGGCCGATCCTCGTGCATTTTCAGCCAACATGCAGCAGCGGTTCGAGCGGCTGGGCGCCGGAGGAGGACCGTCTCCCTTCTGAATCGGATCCCCGCAAGCACCCGCGTCCCAAGCGGCACACGCACATCACGGCTCCCAGGCCCGGGGGCGGGGGCCTCCCGCACCCGGGCCGGACTCATGACGCGGACGGCTGGAACTACACCCTCGCGTCCTGGGGGTACCAGCGCGGTTCGACCTCGTCGTCGTCCGGATCCCGGGCATGGACGGACCGGGCCGAGCCCCGGGCACCCCAGCGCGGGACGGGGTCCTCGACGCTTCCGGACACGCCGGAGTCGACGACTTCCTGCCAGTCGAGAGGGTCTACGACCAGACAGATGTGGTCGACGTTGGACTCCCCCCGCTCACGCGGGAACAGGTCGATGACCGTGTTCTCGTCGATCCGCACGGAAGGCAAAGGCACCTCTCCGGCCCGCCACTCCTCGGCCCTTTCGAGGGAGAGTCCCAGGGCTCCGATATAGAACTCAAGTGCCTTTTCGACATGGGTCACATGGGGCACCAGATGGTCAAAAGCTTTCACGCGCATGGGGATATCCGTCTCTCCGGGAAGTTTCTCGATCGTCAAGTCGATCACTTTTCCCACCGGACGACGCGTCACCCAGGCCGACTCTCACCCCGGAAAGTATGATGAGGCGATGTCTGATATGACCGAGACCACACCCGGCTGGCTGACCGTAGACGAGTTGGACGTCGCCAGAGCCCGGATGCCGATCCTGTACGTCGAGGCCGTGCCCGTGCGCGTGGACGACAGCGGCGAAGTCACCAGCATCGGAGTGCTCCTGCGGATCGGCGCGGACGGGACCATGAGCAGGACCTTGGTCTCCGGCCGCGTCATGCACCACGAGCGGGTCCGCGACGCGCTCCTGCGCCACCTGGAGAAGGACCTCGGCCCGATGGCCCTCCCTCGGGTCCCCGCCTCCATGCAGCCCTTCACCGTCGCCGAGTACTTCCCCACGGCGGGCATCACCCCGTATCACGACCCGCGTCAGCACGCGGTCTCCCTCGCCTACATCGTGCCGGTGACCGGTGACTGCCGTCCTCGTCAGGACGCTCTGGACCTGGTGTGGTTCAGTCCTCAGGAGGCGGCCTCCCCCTCGGTGCAGGGCGAGATGCCGGGGGGCCACGCCATGCTCCTGAAGCAGGCACTCGCCCACGTGGGCCACACCTTCTGAGTCCGTCCGCGCGCGGGGCCGCCCCGGAAGGGGGAGCGGGACCGCGCGCGGACGGCCGGGGCCCTTGTCCCACTGTGGCCCGGCGTGGGTACGGCCGGGGTCAGCTCTTCGCGCTCTCCTCTTGTCTGCGGACCATCTCGGTGATCCAGAGGGGGGCGAACGGCGAGGTGCAGCCGGGGGACGTCGGATGGTCCTTGAGCACTTCGAGGCGTTCGCCGATGGCGAGGGCGCGGGCACGGTGCCCGGGATGGTCGATGCCGATCCGGGCCAGACAGTGGTTCATGGCCCACTGGAGGCGGTCGGGCGCCTCCTTCATCCCGGCCTCGATGACGTCGAGCAGACCCGTGAGGTCGAGGTCCCCGGCACTCTTCGTCACGCGTTCGGCGGTCAGTGTCCACCCCGCCGCCGCGACGTCCGGCTCGGGGTCGGCGAACCAGGCCACCCGGAGTTCCTCGGCGTGCGGGCTCTTCTTCACCACGTAGGCAAGGAGCCAGTCCCGCTCCTTGGGCGTGCGCGCCTCGCGGACCATGGTGTCCAGCTCGTCGCGCGTGAAGGCCTTCGGGCGGCAGATCAGCAGGGCGACCAGACGGGCGGCGGAGTCGCCCGTGCGCCAGAGGGCGACGGCGAGGTCCTGATCGGTTCCCCGCCTCTTCGCGAGGGCGCGCAGCTTGCCGAGGTTCACGCCGTGGTCGTCGCCGTGGCGCTCGTTGACCGCGCGTGTCCTCGGGTCTTCGAGCCCGGCCAGCTCGGCCATCACCTCGGCCCTCGCCGCGGCCACCGTCGTCCCGGCCACTTCGGCCTCCTGTCCGTGCCGCGCCGTCCGTGCGCCCTGATGGCCCCGTACATCCCTCGCGGGAGTCCGAAGCCTACGTCCGGGAACCGCGGGACCTGCTGCGGCGCCCCGGCGGGCCTTCCCGCGATGGTGCTCCGGCGAGGTCTCAGGTGGTGCTCCGGTGGCCGATGTCTCTTCCCCCAGGGGTTCTCCCGGGCCGGACGCCCCTGAGCGTGACGTCGGCGGTGGCCTCGCGGAGGCCGGGGGTCTGGGCCTGGACCAGGTGGAACAGGGCCTCCCGGGCGAGTCGGCCCGCCGTGTCGCCGTACCGGACGGCCCGGCCCCCGGTCGCGGCGACGCAGGCGGTGGCGGCCCGGACCCCGAGGTCGAGGGCGGCGGCCCGGATCCCGGTCCGGGCCGCCACCTCCTTCTCCGGCGGCTGCTCGTCGCGCAGGGCGTAGGCCTCGGTGCGCAGCCGGGCGGCCTGTTCGGCCAGCCGGAGGGCGAGCGTCTCGTAGGCGGCTCCGGCGCGCGGGGCGGTGGCGAGCAGCAGGTCGACGGCGGCCCGCAGATGGCCGAAGACGGCCGGCTGGGCGTTGGCGTTCTCCAGGTCGTAGCCGTGGGCCCATTCCGTCCGGGGCTCCAGGGAGATCACGTCCTCGTGGGGGACGAAGAGGTCGCGGATCTCCACGGCCGAGGTGTGGGTGCCGTCCATCGCCCAGAGCGGCGCGGAGTCCACCGCGACGAGGCCGTCACGGGCCCGGGGGCCGCAGTCGGCCCGGACGAAGAGGGCCCGGTCGCCGGGGGCGACGGCGCCGAGGACGGCCATGTCGGCGAGGCCCCACCCGGTCATCCAGGGCACCCGGCCGTCCAGCCGCCAGCCGCCGTCGGTCTCCCGGGCGGAGACCGGCGGTTCGGGCTGCCGGAGGTAGGCGAAGCCGGCGGTGGACCGTTTCCGACCGGTGGCCAGCTCGGGCAGCCAGCGGTCGCGCAGGGCGGTATGGGGGCTCTTGACGAGTGCCTTCACGAGCGCGAAGTGCTGGACGTGGACGAACCAGGTGGAGGGGTCGGCGGCCGAGAGCAGTTCGTGGACCTCGCGCACCACCTCGCCATGGGTGAGCCCGCTCCCCTCGGGCGGCTCGTACCCGACGAGGCCGTACGCCCCGCACCCCGCGAGTGCTTCCAAGTGGGTGACGGGGACGCCGGTCACGGCGGTCCGTTCCGCGACCGGCCCGAGCACGGTGGCGGCCACCTCGGCGACCGCGGCGACCAGCGGTTCCCCGGCCAGCCGGGGAACCGTCTCCAGGGCCGTCCCCTGTCCCGGCGTCCTACGCACCAGTGATCACCTCGTTCTCGGTCCGTGAGGTCTTCCCGACCGGGGAACACTCCCCCGTGAAGGCAGGAGGCACGCGGACCGATGCGGACTCCTTCGACCGAGGGGACCGGCGGCGGGCGGTTCGTCCACCGTTCACGGAACGCTCAGCCGTCGGAGGCCGCTCGTTCGGTCCGGGCCGGGAGCCTCGTGCCGCCCTGTCGGAACGCTTCCCTGGACGGACATCGTGACCGTACGCACACGAGGCCGGGGCCTTCGCCTCGCCTTGACCGCTCCTCTCCTGGCCGCCGGTTTGTTCCAGGCGGCACCCGCGCACGCGGCTCCGGCCGACGACATCCGTATCAACGAAGTCCTGACGACCGGGTCCGTCGAGGACTCCGTCGAGCTGTACAACAAGGGCGCGGCGAGCGTCGACGTCTCCGGCTGGATCCTCAAGGACGACAACGACGGCTCGAAGTACAAGATCCCGGCCGGGACGACGCTGGCTCCCGGTGCGTTCCGGGCCTTCGACGTGCACGGGTCGTTCGGCCTCGGCTCCGCCGACAAGGCGCGGCTGTATCTGCCGGACGGCAGCACGCTGGTGGACAGTTTCACGTGGAACCAGCATGCGGCGCCTTCCTGGTCGCGGTGTCCGGACGGCACGGGCGCGTTCACGTCGGCGGCCGTCACCCTGGGCGCGCCCAACGCCTGTGGCGGTTCCGGCGGCGGTGCGACCGATCCGGTGGCCTGGCCCGGCGGGAGCACGGTGGCCACCGCCGACGCGTCCAACGTCTTCGGGGAGGACCTGAGCGGTCTGAGCCAGGAGGGCGGCGTCCTGTGGGCCGCCCAGAACTCCGGCAAGCTGTGGCGGCTGGTCGCCGACGGCTCGGGCGGCTGGAAGCCGGACACGGCGAACGGCTGGTCCGGCGGCAAGGCCCTGCGCTTTCCCACCGGTTCCGGCAGCCCCGACAGCGAGGGCGTGACGCTCACCGGGGCGGGCTCGGCGGGCGGGGTGTTCGTGGCGAGCGAGCGGAACGGCGACGCCTCCGGCACCAGTCGGCTGTCCGTGCTCCGGTACGCCCCCGCGGGCACGACGAGCACGCTGATCGCGGCCAAGGAGTGGAACCTGACCTCCGATCTGCCGCCCGTGGGGTCCAATCTGGGCTTCGAGGGGATCGCCTGGGTGCCCGACGCGGCGCTGACCGGGGCCGGGTTCAAGGACGCGTCGACCGGCGCCGCCTACGACCCGGCGCGCTACGGCGCCCACACCGGCGGGGTCTTCTTCCTCGGCGTCGAGGGCACCGGCACGGTCTACGGCTACGTCCTCGCCGATTCCGGGTCCTTCACCCGGGTCGCCACGGTGAGCAGCGGGATGAGCGGGGTCATGGAGGTGCAGTGGGAGCCGGGCGCCGAGCGGCTCTGGGTGGTCTGCGACGACACATGCGGTGGGCAGCACCGGACCCTGCGGGTGGACGCGTCCGGGTCCTTCGCGGTGAGCGGCGTCTACAAGCGCCCCTCCGGCATGGCCGACCTCAACAACGAGGGCTTCGCCGTGAGCGGTGCCGCGGAGTGCGTCGGGGGCGTCAAGCCCGTCTACTGGTCCGACGACGGCAACACCGGCGGCCACGCCCTGCGCAGGGGCACCCTCGCCTGCTGACCAGGTCCGGGAACCCGGCCCTTCCCCCCGCTCGTCCTGATCCTCGAATCCGATCTTCGACGCCGAGGGAAGGAGCCGGGGTGGGAACGGCGGACGGTGCACGGGCGGGGGCAGGGGAAGGGGCGGGAGCACGGGGGCGCCGGCCTCGGTCCGGCCTTGTCGTCGCCGGGCTCGGCGGTGTGACGGCGTTGCTGCTCGCCTTCCCCTCGGTGGTCCCCGGCACGCCGGGCAGACTGGGCAGTCTGCTGGAGTCCTTCCTGCCGTGGCTGGGTCTGCCCGTGCCGCTCCTCGCCGTCGTCGCCCTGCTTCGGCGCTCGGCCCCGGCGCTGGTGGCGCTGCTCGTTCCCGCCGTCGTCTGGGGGTTCTCGTACGGCGGGCTGTTGCTGCCCTCGGCTCCGCCGGGCGGGCGTGAACTCGTCGTCGTACAGCACAACGTGAGCGACGAGAACCCCGATCCGGCGGGGACCGCGCGGGCCTTGGCCGCCGCCGGGGCCGATCTGATCGCGCTCCAGGAGCTGGTGCCCCCGGCGTCGGCGGTGTACGAGGCGGAGCTTGCCGCGCGGTTCCCGTACCGCGCGACGCACGGCACGGTCGGGCTGTGGTCCCGTCATCCGCTCACCGGGGTCCGGCCGCTGGACATCAGGCCCCGGGACGTCACGGAGCCCTGGAACCGTGCGCTGCGGACCGTGGCGCGCACGCCGTACGGGGACGTCGCCGTGTACGTCGCCCATCTGCCGTCCGTACGGGTGGGGTCCGGCGGTCTCGCCTCCGCCCGGCGCGACGAGAGCGCCGTCCTGCTCGGGCGGGTGCTCGCGGGCGAGCCGGCGGGGAGGGTGATCCTCGCGGGCGATCTCAACGGCACCGTCGACGACCGCGGTCTGTCGCCCCTGACCTCGGTGCTCGGTGCTCCCCTGCGGGGTTTCGCGTTCAGTTTCCCGGCGGGACTTCCGGTGGCCCGTATCGACCAGGTCCTGGCGCGGGGCGCGGTGGTGCCGTCGATCCTGACGCTGCCCGCCACCGGCAGCGATCATCTTCCCGTCGTCGCACGGGTCTCGTTCGCCCCCTGAGGGGCGCGGCGGTGGGCAGGGGCGGATGGTTGACGCGCGTCGACCGGGCCGTCAGTCTCGGGGGAACCCACATCCGTGGGCCGTCCGGACTCGTGACGTCTTGGAGGACCGATGCTCCGACGCTCCCCGCAGTCGCCGCCCTTGCGCCTGCTGCTCTCGCTTGTCATGCTCATGACTGCATTCTCCGGCGGGGTGGTGGCCACCGCGGGCACCGCCCAGGCCGACGGCTGCACCACCTGGTCCCGCACCCTCTCCCAGGGCGCCTCCGGCGCCGATGTGACCGCGCTACAGATCCGGGTCGCCGGATATCCGGGCTACGGCGCGGTGCTCGCCGTCGACGGCTCCTACGGCCCCGCCACAGCCGCCGCCGTCAAACGCTTCCAGAGCGCCTACGGACTGGCCGCCGACGGTGTCGCGGGTCCCGCGACCTTCGCCAAGATCTACGCGCTCCAGGACGACGACTGCACGCCCGCCCACTTTTCGTACGCCGAACTCAACACCTGCAACTCCACCTGGGCCGGAGGCGCGGTGAGCGCGGCGACCGCCAAGTCGAACGCCCTGCGCACCATGTGGAAACTGGAGGCCCTGCGACACGCCCTCGGCGACCAGAGCATCCGCGTGACCAGCGGTTTCCGCAGCACGGCCTGCAACAACGCCGTCGGCGGCGCCGCGTCGAGCCGCCATCTGTACGGGGACGCCGCCGACCTCGGCGCGGGCCCCCACACGCTCTGCCTCCTCGCCCAGCAGGCCCGCAACCACGGCTTCAACGGCATCCTCGGCCCGGGATACCCCGACCACGGCGACCACGCCCACGTCGACCACCGTCCCGCACGGTTCTGGTCCGCCTCCGGCTGCGGCATCTGACGCTCCCTCCACCACCCGGGAGGCCGTTGTCAGTGGGCCTGGATAGTCTCCCCGCATACCGCAGTTCGGGGGCTTCGTCCCCCTTGTTCGGGCTGCGTGGATTCCGACGGCACAGGCGGAGGGGCACGGCTCATGGCGTGGCTTGCAGTGGGTGAGGGGTACGAGATCACCCTCGATGACGGGCGGGTGGTCGCACGACGCTCCGAGGGGCGGCAGTTGAAGACACTGCCGAAGGCGTTGCGCGACCATCCGGAGACCGACCGGCTCCGGCGGCTCTCCGAATGGCTCGACCGGCACCTGGCCGCGTGCGTGGCCCAGGTGGACACCTGGATGGTGTCCTCGCTCCCGGTGCCCACCGCACTGATCGCACGGGTGTGGCCGGACGAGGCCTGGCAGTCCGCCCTCCGTGACATGGCCGTCGTCGGCGACGACCCGGACGAGGTCGGCTTCCTGCGCGACGTCACCGAGGACGGCGAACTGAAGGTGGTCGACCTCGACGGCGAGACCGTACGGCTCTCCCCGCGCACCGTGACCCTCCCCCACCCCGTGCTCCTGCCCGACCTGGAGGACGTACGGGACTTCGCGGCCGAACTCGGCATCACCCAGCGGGTGGAGCAGATCCACCGGCCCACCTGGACCAGGCCGGCCACCGGTCTCGCCGCGTCGGCCACGGAGATACGGGACTACGCGGGCGGGAAGTTCCCCTCCCGCTTCGGGATCGCCGGACGGGCCACCGCCCTCGGCTACCGCGTCTCCGGCGGCTACGCCACGTGCAAGGTCCGCGACGGCGGCCTGAGCACGGAGGCGTCCGTGTGGATCGGAGAGCCCTACTGGGACGGCGAGTCGGAGACCGGCGGTCTCGGCTGGCGTGACGAGGACGGCCGCGCGGTGCGGCTGAGCGAGGTCGGGCCGGTGGCCTGGTCCGAGGGAATGCGCATGGCCGCCGCGCTCTACGCCGGCCGCACGATCGAAAAGGGTGGGGACGCGTGACCGGCACGACCGCTTCCGACAGCATGGACCTGCTCAAGGCCGGAGCGGTGCTCCCGGCCGGCACCGAGGGGGCGGGCGCCGCTGCGGCCGACCTGACGGCACGGGCCTACCGCCACCCGGCGCTCGGCGAGGACCGGGTCGTCATCCGGCTGGCCACCGCCGAACTCGGCCCCGCCGAAGACCTCGCCGCCGGATTCCTCGGACTCGAACCGCAGGGCGCCCCGGTCGTCGTGGGCCTCGGCCAGCGCCAGGAGCTGGGCTTCCCCGAATGGGTCCTCGTCCACCACCCCGAGGACGGACACCACGCCCTCGCGGTCGTCCCCGAGCTGGACCGGCTGGCCCGGCAGGCGAAGACCAAGCCCGGCGCAGCCCTCGACGCCTGCCTCGAACTGGCCGGACGGCTCTCCTCCGCCGTCCCCCACTTCCTGCCCGTCTTCTACGAGCAGGCCGCACGGATCTTCCTCGACGTCGAGAACACCGCCTACGCGGGCCGGCTGTTCGGCCGCGCCCGCACGGCCGAGGCCCAGCACGGCCTGACCGTCGACGCGGACCGGATCGACGCCGTCTTCCTGGAATTCGCGCTGGCCGGAGCGCTGCCCGTCAAGGTACTCACCGGCTACGGCAAGGAGCTTTCGGCCCGTCTGACGCCCGCCGAGGCCTACCAGCGCTTCCGGAGCCTGTGCGTCCGCCGGACCTCCGGCGGGCTCGCCCCGTCCGCGCAGGCCGCCACCGAGCTGCGGCGGCTCGCCCGCGCGGCGGGCCTCTCCGGCCCCGCCGAGGAGCAGTCCTACCTCGCCGAGCTGCTGCCCCTCCCGGCCACCGTCCGGGCCCCCGCGGGCTGGTGGAAGTCGCACCGGACCGCGATCGTCGCCCTGGCCCGCCGCGAACCCGCCACACGCGGCACGCTCCTCGCGATGACCCCGCCGGTGGACGACGGCGCCCTGAGCGACCTGTGGCTCGACCTCCTGGTGGAGTCCGGCGCGGACGCCGGGCTCGTCGACCCGGACACCCCGCCGCAGGAGCGCTGTCCCGACGGCACGGCAGGCTGGCTGGAGCGCTTCCACGCCGCACGGCACCGGGGCTGGGGCCCCCGGCCCACCCCGGCACGGCTGCTCGCCCTCGTCGAGCGGGCGGCCGGACCGCTGCGCGCCGAAGTGGCCGCCCGCCCCGAGGGCGAGGGCTTCCTGAACATCGGCGTCGAAGACCTCGACCTCCTCGACCTGCTCCTCTCCCACGGCATCCCCGTCGCCGACCCCACCCCGGACGAACGACGCAGGAGCCATGTGGCCCTGAACCTGTCGGACTGGGCACGCGGGGACGATCCCCGGGAGCTGGTCGCGCTCGCCGCCGATCCCCGCTTCCGCACCGCCTTCCGCAACGGAGCCGACGGCTACCACGACGGCGGCTCCGGCACGGACGTGATGCGCCGCCTCGCCGCGGCGGCCGGTGGCCGCCCGATGCTCGCCGAGTGGGTCGCCGAAGTCGCCCGGAACTCGGGCGCGGCCGGACTGCCCGCCGTCCCCGAGGCGATCGCCCGTCTGTCCTGGCTGCCCGCCGAGGCGCTCGCGCTGGCGCCCGAGGAGGTCGCCGAGGCGGTCGCCGCCGACCTCGGCGAGACCCTGGCCCGCACCCTGCGGGGCGGTCTCTTCGAGGAACTGCGCTGGCCCGCCTGGGAGGAGGCGCTCGCCGAGCTGGCGCCCTCGCGCGGCCAACTCGACGACCTGACCATCGTCGAGGCCTGGCCGTATCTGATCGTGGCGAACGCCGCCCAGGTGCGGGTCGTCGACGCCGACTCGACCGTGCTCGTCCACGACCTGCGCGTGCCCACGGGGCACTCGGTCCGGAGGAGCTTCCACTACGTCGACGGCGAACTGCTGGTCTTCTGGAACACCTTCGACCGGGGCAGGGTGTCCCAGGGTTACTGGCACACCTCCCCCGACCGGGTCTTCGACGTGGAGGGCGAGTTCAGCTACTGGGCCATGCGCTCCTCCCACCCCACACTGCCCCTGCCCGGCGGCGGCCGTGCCACCGGCACCGGGGTGCTGCACCGGGGCGACACCAAGCTGCCCGCCGAGCGCCAGATCCTCTCCGACGGCACCTCGTACTGGGTGTGGCAGTCGAGCGACCGGCACGGCGACGAAGGCGGCTGGACCGAGTACGACCCGGCGACCGGCACGCACGGACGCCGTTCCCAGCCCGGCTTCCTCTCCGACGCGACGCGCGCCCATGGCACCGGGGCCGAACTGGCCGCGCTCTCCTCGTGGGTGCGCCCCGCGCCGACGGTGCCCGGTTCGGCGCTCGGCACCCCGGCGGGCGGGCTGCTCGGCTGGCGCGTCGTGCGCCTGCCGGACAACGGCTGGCACGCCGAGGACACGGCGGGGCGCCGGGTCACCCTGCCCGAGGGCTCCGACAAGCCGGTCGCGGCCCTGACGTTCCCCGGCGACGACCGGCCGAGGGCCGTGACCCAGCGGTGGCGGACGCTGTCGCTCAGCGACCCGGACGGCATCGTCACCACGACCTCCGACAGCGACCGGCGCGAGGTCTTCGGCACGGCCGCCGGGGCACTGCCGCCGCTCTCCCATCTGTACGCGCTGCGCTCCCGGGACGCTCGGGCCTCGGCGGTGCTGCGCGCCGTGGACGGCGCCACGGCCGGCACCCTGCTGAAGGCGGCGACCGCCGCCGAGCGCGCGTCGGACCTGCCGGAGCTGGTGGGCACCGTACTGCCGGAGGTCACCTCGCCCGAGATCGTCGCGGGCGTGGTGAAGGTGCTGGGCTTCGCGGTCCGGCAGCAGAAGGCCCTGGACGAGGTCGCCACCCGGATCGACCCGTCCGCCGAGCGTCCGCAGACCCGTGTCCCGGGACCGAGCGACCGGCAGATCAGCGAGGCCCTGGGCGGACTCGTCGAGTCCGGCTACTACACCCGGGGCTCCGACCAGGACGTCCTCCATCTCTTCCTGGAGGGGCTCGCGGCGGCCCGGAGCGACACCGACGCCACCGTGCGACCGGGTCTGACCCACTTCGACCTGCCCTCGCTGCCGCCCTCGGGCCTTCCCTTCACCCCGCTCCTCGACACCCCCGCGACGCTCGCCTACCGCGCGGTGGCGCCCGGCGGCGAGGAGCACCGGGAGGTACTGCTCGGGGTCCTCGACCGGATCGAGACGCTGGGGCTGGCCTCCACCGCCGCCTCGGCCGCGCACTGGCGGCGGGTGCTGCTGCACCTCGGCCCCGCGCACCTGCACGCCCCCGACGGCTCCGAGTACGCGTCGTGGCACCGGGCCGTCCTGCCGCTCGGCGGCGGAGCCGTGCTCGGGATCACCGAGCACCACGAGAACGTGAGTGACGGACAACTGTTCGGGGCCCTGCTGTACGACCCGGAGGGGCGCTTCGCGGTGCCCGGCCCGTACACCGCGCGCGGCAGCGAGCGGGTCGGCGGCCCGGCGCACGACAGCGAGCGGGTCGGCGATCCGGCGCGCGGTGCGGAGTGGCTGGCCGGTTTCCTGCGGGAGGCGCGGGAGCGTGGCGAGGTCCCGTTCCGGCCCGAGGCGGCGGAGGAGTTCGGACGGCTGACCGGTGCCCCCGGTCCGGTGGCCCGGCTCGTGATCGCCGGCGTCCCCGGCGTGGACAGCTGGGAGAACAACTACCTGCCCGGGGAACTGCGCAAGACCCTCGGTCTGAAGGTGGCCGAGGCTGCGCAGGGCCGTGACGAACTGCGGGCGCTCTCGGAGGAGGTGCGGCGGGCCGTGGTGGCGGCGCTGCTGCCCTCGGATCCGGCGCTGCTGTGGACCGAGGGGCCCGACGTGGCCTCGGCGGCGGCCGTGTGGAACCAGCTGGTCGGACGTCGGGCGCAGGTGCCCGACTGGCTGTCGGCCGAGGCGGCGCGGGGGGCGCGCAGCGAGTGGCCCGCGCTCCGGGCGCTGCCCTCGCTGCTCGATCCGGCCTCTTCGCCCGAGTTGAGCGTCGATGTCGAGTGGCACATCCAGAACGACCGGGCGGTGCCCGTGGTCGCGACCGACGCGCCGTTCACCTCGGCGGTGCTGACCGGTTCGCTGAGCCTGATGGCCTGGCTCGCCCACCGGCTGCCTTCCGGCGACCCGCTCCGGGCGGCGCTGCCCGGCGCGCTCGACGCCGTCCGGCAGCGGCTCGCCTCGCCTTCGCTGCTGCTGGCCGACAAGCGCTTCACGTACCTCGGGGACTTCCGGTCCGTGGCGGGCGCGCCGACCGAGACGGCGCCGGACCACGAGCGGTACGGGGCGGTGCTCATGGCCACGCACGACCTCCAGCCGCAGCCCGCGCTGCGGCCGTCACTGCTCGACTCCACCGGCTCCGACCCGTATCTGGCGGCGCTGCGGGGGCAGAACCAGCATCCGACGGAGCTGGAGGCGGCGCTACGGCGCGCGTACGACCCGGTGTTCGCCCGGCTGCTGACCGATCCGGGCGCTCCCGCCGGGGGCGAGACGGACGCGGAGGGCCTGTGGTGGCCGCAGGATCCGTCGCGTTCGGTGCCCGCGCTCGTGGCCGAGGTCGCCTCGGCCCACGGTCTCGGCGAGGACGCGGCCGTGCTGTACCTGATGCTGCTCGCGATGCCCGATCCGACCGACCGGAACACGGCCCGGTGGACCGGCTGGAAGCCCGCGCGGCTCAAGGCGGCCCGCGCCGGACTGGCGGCGGGCGACCTGGTCGTCGAGGCGGTACGGGCGAGGGCCGGGCGCTCCCTGTTCCTGCCGGGCGCCTGGGTGGAGCAGTCGTCCCCCGTGCTGCCGGTCGAGCAGTGGAAACTGCCGATGTACGGCCCGGTGGCGGACACCCGACCGGTCCTCGGCTCACTGCTGCCGGTCGAACCCGTCGCGGAGCTGTACGCGCGTGCGTGGCAGCGGATCCTCGACGGCGACCTGCCGCGCTTCGAGGAGCTGAAGGTCCGGAAGACCAGACGCCGCCGCTGACCGGCCCACCGCCGGTCACGGGCCGGGGTTCGCCCCGCCCCGTGACCGGCCGGGACCGGGCCTGACCGAGACCGGGCCTGACCGAGACCGGCCTTGGCCACGGTTGGGCCTGACCACGGCTGGGCCCTCACTGCGACCGGGCCTGGTCGAGGCCGGTCCCGGTCAAGGCCGGTGACGTTCGGTCGGCGGGCCCGTGGTCGGCGGTGGTTTCGCGCCGTCGGTCTCGGGTCCGCCGGGCCGGGGGTCGCCGTCCCCGGTCGGCCCGGTACCTTCCCCGTACCCCTTCGTCCCCTGCCCGTCCGCCCCGGGCCCCCGCTCGTATCCGTACCTCCGAAGGAACTCCGTATGACCGTCACCGCATCGTCCGCCCCCGCGCGGCAGGTCCAGCCCGCCGAGGAGCGGTACGCCGCCGAACTCGCCTTTCTCGCCGCCCAGGACCCGGGGCCGCGTCCGCCCGGCTGGGTGCTGACCCCGCGTGCGGTGGTCACGTTCGTCTGCGGCAGCGAAGGGGTGGAGCTCGCGCTGCCCGCACGGCGCGCCGGGCTGCCGTCGAAGCTGGAGATCATGCCCAAGTTCGTCGGCGAGCGCGCGCTGGTGGAGCGCTGTGTGGTCACCCTCGCCGGGGAGCGCGGGCTGCTGCTCACCGGCGAGCCCGGTACGGCCAAGTCGATGCTGTCGGAGCTGCTCGCGGCCGCCGTCAGCGGAACCAGCGCCCTGACCGTGCAGGGTACGGCGGGCACGACGGAAGACGCGTTCCGCTACGGCTGGAACTACGCCCTCCTGCTCGCCCAGGGTCCCACCCCGCAGGCACTCGTCGACTCCCCCGTGCTCGCCGCCATGCGCACCGGGCGCGCGGTGCGCGTGGAGGAGATCACCCGCTGTCTGCCCGAGGTGCAGGACGCCCTGGTGTCCCTGCTGTCGGACCGCCGGATCACCGTGCCCGAACTCACCGCCACCGAGGACGCGGTGGTCTCCGCCGCCCCCGGGTTCACCGTCATCGCGACCGCCAACCTGCGGGACCGGGGCGTCTCCGAGATGTCCGCCGCGCTCAAGCGCCGGTTCAACTTCGAGACCGTGGGCCCCATCGCCGACGCCGACGCCGAGGCTGTCCTGATCCGCCGACAGGCCGTCGCGGCGGTACAGCGGGCGGGCGCGTCCTTCGGCGTCGACGACGCCGTCCTGGACGCCCTCGTCACCGTCTTCCGGGACCTGCGCTCCGGGCGCTCCACCGAGGGCTGGGACGTGGAGCGGCCGGGCACGGTGATGTCGACCGCCGAAGCCGTGCAGGTGGCGGCCTCGCTGGGGGTCGCGGCCGCCTATCTGCCGGGCGGGGACGTCCTCGACCTGCTGCCGGGTCATCTGCTCGGAGTCGTACGCAAGGACGACCCGGCCGACCACGCGCGGCTCCTGGGGTACTGGGACGGCCCGGTCCGCAGGCGCGCCGAGGGCGGCTCCGCGATGTGGCGCCGGCTCTGGGACCTGCGCGGGAGCCTGCGGTGACGCCCCTCGATCCCCGGGCTGCCGTGGACGCGCTCGCCGCGTCGCGCGCGCCCTATCTGCTGGGGGTGCGCCACCACAGTCCGGCGCTGGCCACGGTGGTGCCCGCCCTCCTGGACGAGATGGGCGCCGAGGTCGTCTGCGTGGAGCTTCCGGCCGATTTCCAGCCGTGGCTTGAGCATCTGGCCGACCCCGAGACCGTCGCCCCGGTGGCGCTGGCCGGGGCGGGCGAGGGCGGACGGCTCTCGTTCTACCCGTTCGCGGACTTCTCGCCGGAGCTGGCGGCCGTCCGGTGGGCCAGGGAGCGGGGGGCCGAGGTGCTCTGCTGCGACCTGCCGTTGTCCGACCCCGGCTGGGGACGGGAGGACGACCCCGGGGGTACGGGCTCCGCCGACGGCGGGGACGCCGACTCCGGTGCGGGTGCGGGCGGGGAGGTGCGCCGTTCCTACGCCGCCGCGCTCTCGGCCGCCGGGACGGGCCGGGACGGCGAGGACATGTGGGACCGCGCGGTGGAGGTGCTGGCTCCCGGATGCGCCCCGGAGGCCGTGCGCCGCGCCGCCCTGGGCGTGGGCTGGGCCCTGCGCTCCGATGCCGCCGTGCCCGCCACCGACCTGGCCCGTGAGGCCCGGATGCGGCAGGTGATCGCGGCTGCCTCGGAGGGGGGCCGTCGGGTCGCGGCCGTGGTCGGCGCGTTCCACGCCCCCGCCCTTGTGGCCTCGCCCTGCTCTCAACCGGGTGAGGCACGCGGGACGGTTGAGGGTGTCGGTGGGGGCGGAGGTGGGGGTATCGGTGCGGCTGGTGCTGCCGGGAGCGTTGGTGCGGCCGGGGACGCTAGTACGGCTAGGGACGCTGATGCCGCCGGGGACGCCGGTACGGCCGGGGACGCTGGTGCCGCTGATTCGGCCGGGAACACCGTTGCCGCCGGGGACTCTGGTACGGCCGAGGATGCCGGTGCCGCTGGTGCGGCCGGGGTCGCGCGGGCCCCGGGTGCCGGGCAGGGCGCGGGTCCTGGTGCCCGTACCGACGCCGGTAGCCGTACCGACGCCGGAGCGCGTACCGGCACCGGAGCACGTACCGGCGTGGGAGCGGGCAAGGGCACCGGCATCGCCGTGACCTCGCTGGTGCCCTATTCGTTCGATCTGCTCGACTCCCGGTCCGGTTATCCCGCCGGGATCCGCGACCCGCTCTGGCAGCAGGCCGTGCTCGACGCGGCCGGTGACGCGGACCGGCTGCGGGTCGCGGCGTCCACCGCCCTGACCGGTGTGTGCCGGGAGCTGCGCCGCGCGGGGCACACCGCGGGTACCGGCGAGGCCGTCGAGACGTTGCGCCTCGCCTGCGACCTGGCGACTCTGCGCGGGCTGCCCGCGCCCGGACGCGGTGAACTCCTGGAGGCCATCACCACCGTGCTCGGGCAGGGTGAACCCCTCGGGCGTGGTCTGGCGCTCGCCCGTGCCCTGGAGGCCGTGTTCGTGGGGACCGCGCGGGGCAGGGTCGGCCCGCGTGCCCCCCGCTCCGGTCTGGGGCCTGCCGTCGAGGACGAACTCGCCCGGCTGCGGCTGCCCGGCGCGGGCGACCCCGACCCCCGTGAGGTGCGGCTCGATCCGCTCCGGTCCCCGCTCGACGGGCGCCGTGAGGTGCTGCTGCGGCGGCTGCTCGTCATCGGTGCCTCCTACGGTGAACCCCTGTCGGTGGCCGCCACGGGCGACGGCACCGCGCTCGGTACGAAGTGGCGCCTGCGGTGGACGCCTTCGGTGGCCGCGCGTCTCGACCTCGCCGGGGTACGCGGGGTCACCCCGGCCCAGGCGGCGGCCGGGGCGCTCGGCGAGACCGCGCGCCGCGAGGCGGCCGAGGGCGGCCCCACCCCGGCGCAGATCGTGGCAGGGCTGACCGCCGCCGTCCGCTGCGACCTGCCCGAACTCGTGGACGTACGGCTCCGCGAGGCACGCGAGGAGCTGCCCGAAGGGGCCGAGCTGCCCGAACTCCTCGAAGCCCTGGATCTCCTGGAGGGGATGCGACGCGGGCACCATCCCGGCACCACGCCGGAGGCCCGTGCCACGGCCGACGCCCTCTCGGGCGAGCTGCTGGACGCCGCCGTCCGGTCGCTGCCCGGTCTCGCCGGAAGCGACGACCCCGCCGACGCCAAGTCCCTGGTGGCCCTGGCCGACCGGTCGGCCTCCCGGCACTTGGGACTCCGGCTGGAGCGGGCGCTGGCCGAACTCGCCTCGGACGGGGCCCCGTTGATGCAAGGTGCGGCGCTGGCCGTACGGGTGGCCCTGGATCTGGAACCGGCGGCCGGGCTCGGCGAGCGGGTCGCCGACTGGGTCGACGGCGCGACCGTTCCCTCGGCGCGGCGGGCCCTGACGAAGCGGCTCACCGGACTGCTCGCGGCTGCCGGGCCGCTGCTCCAGGCATCCCCGGATGCGCTGGCCCCGCTGCTCGACCGGGTGGAGTCGCTGCCCGACCAGGAGTTCCTCGACCGGCTCCCCGCCCTGCGGGGCGGCTTCGACGTGCTGGCGCCCGCCGCCCGCGAGCGGCTGCTCCACGCCGTGACCGAGCGGCTCGGCGACCGGCTCGACCTCTCCCTCGACGCACCGCCCGCACTGCTCGCCCTGTGGGCGGCGGCCGACGCGGCCGGACTCGCCGCGCTGAAGGCTCCGGGACTGCTGCCGGGGACGGACGCGCCGGATTCTGCGGTGGCCCCGGACCGGGCGTCCGCCCCGGATGCGGACCAGGTCTCCGTCCTGAAGCCTGACCAGACGCCTGCCCTGGGCACGGAACAGGTCTCCGCCCCGGATGCGGACCGGGCCCCTGCCCCGCCTTCGTCGCGGAGCACGGCTCCGGGCCCGCCGACGGGTCAAGCCCCCGTCCGGAGCCCGGCTCCGGGAGGTCACTCGCGTCCGCCGACCGGTGGCGGCTTCTGCTGGGGCGGCATCACGATCGGCTGGCCGCCGGGGCGCGGCGGTACGCCCACGCGCTCGACGAGTTGTACGGCCGGGGGCGCGGTGAGGGGTCCGAAGATCTGGACGTCGGTTCCGGGCAGGGCGGTGGGCAGGAGGCTTCCTTCCCCACCGCCCGGGAGTGGTCGGCCGAGCTGGAGGCGCTGTTCGGGGCGGATGTGCGTGAGGAGGTCCTCGCGGAGGCCGCGGAGTCCGGGCGCTCCGATGTGCTCACCCAGCTGGACCCGGCGGCGGTGCGGCCTTCGGTCGAGCTGCTGAGTTCGGTGCTGGCGCTGGCCGGTGGCATGCCGGAGGCGCAACTCGCCAGGTTGCGTCCCCTGGTGAAGCGGCTCGTCGACGAGCTGGCCCGGGAGCTGGCCACCCGGCTTCGGCCCGCGCTGTCGGGGCTTTCCACGCCCCGGCCGACCCGCAGGCCCGGCGGTCGCCTCGATCTCGCCCGTACGCTGCACGCCAATCTCGCGCACACCCGGCGCACGGACGACGGGCGGATCGTGGTCGTGCCCGAGCGGCCGGTGTTCCGGACGCGGGCGGGCAAGGAGGCGGACTGGCGGCTGATCCTGGTCGTCGACGTCTCCGGCTCGATGGAGGCATCGGTGATCTGGTCGGCGCTGACCGCCGCCGTGCTGGGCGGCGTACCGACGCTCTCCACCCACTTCCTCGCCTTCTCGACGCAGGTCGTGGACCTGACCGACCGGGTGGAGGACCCCTTGTCGCTTCTCCTCCAGGTGCGGGTCGGCGGCGGGACGCACATCGCGGCGGGGCTCGCGCACGCCCGTACGCTCATCACCGTGCCCAGCCGCACCCTCGTCGTCGTGGTCAGCGACTTCGAGGAGGGCGCGCCGCCGGCCGGGCTGCTGGGCGAGGTCCGCGCGCTCGCGGCGTCCGGCGCCCATCTGCTGGGGTGCGCGGCGCTCGACGACACCGGGACGCCCCGCTACTCGGTGCCGACCGCGCGTCGGCTCGTCGCCGCCGGCATGCCGGTGGCCGCCCTCAGTCCGCTCGCCCTCGCCCGCTGGGTGGGCGACCGCCTCCGTGGAGAAGCCCGTTGAGCACCGTCGTCCTGCCGCCCGTCGCTCCCGAGGTCCTCGCCGAGGCCGTGGAGCACTTGAGCGCCCGTCTGCGCAAGAAGCTCGACGCCGCGATCGAGGGGTGTCCGGCCGCTGTCGGCCCCGCCGCCGGCGGAGCCTTCGAGGTGTCCTTCGGCGAGGACGCGGTGGTCTCCCTGCGTCCAGGCCCTTCGGGGGCGGTCGCCGCCCCCGGGCAGGCGGTCTGTACGTGTCTGCTGGCGCCGCGTTGTCTGCACCGGGCGGCGGTGCTGGGCGCGGCGCCGATCGCGGACGCGGAAGCGCTCGGCGCGGTGGACGGGCCGGGTGGTCCCGACGCACCGGGCGGTGCCGAAGGATCAGACGGTCCCGACGGGTCGGAGGCTCGGGACCCGGCGGACCCGGCGGACCCGGACGGCGGGCCAGGGCCAGGGCCGGGAGCGGACGCGCGCGGGCCGCCGTCGCGCCCGA
>NZ_MSJP01000088.1 GCF_014596525.1 Streptomyces sp. CBMA291 | reverse complement strand
TCCCGCCGCCGGGCTCGACCCGGCCGCCGCCCGCCGCGCCCTCGCCCCCACCGGCCACGCCGCCCCGCACCTCCCCCCGCCGTACGGCCTCGGCGCCGGGCCCCTCCAGCAGCTCGCCGTCCAACGCGCCCTCGACGAAGCCGGGATCAGCCTCTCCGGGCTCGGCATCGCGACCTGGGTCGTGCCCTCCCTGCTCGCCCACGGCACCCCCGCCCAGCAGGCCGAACACCTCGGCCCCACCCTGCTCGGCGAACGTCGCTGGTGCCAGCTCTTCTCCGAGCCCGGCGCGGGCTCCGACCTCGCGTCCCTGCGCACCCGCGCCGAACGCACCGAGGACGGACGCTGGCGGATCAACGGCCAGAAGGTGTGGACGAGCGCCGCCCAAGGGGCCCACCACGGCATCCTGCTCGCCCGCACCGACCCGGACGCCCCCCGGCACCAGGGCCTCACCTACTTCCTCGTCGACATGCGCGGCACCCCCGGCATCGACGTACGGCCCCTCAAGGAGATCACCGGCGACTCCCTGTTCAACGAGGTCTGGTTCGACGACGCCCTCCTCCCCGCCGACGCCGTCGTCGGCGAGGTGAACGACGGCTGGCGGGTCGCCCGGCACACCCTCGGCAACGAACGCGTCCACATGGCCGACCAGGTCGCCTTCGACACCGGACTCGAAGCGCTCATCGGACAGTCCGCGACCGCCGACGCCTCCGTACGCGTACGGATCGGGGCCCTCCTCGCCGAAGCGCACGCCCTCGCCTGCATCGGCCTGCGCACCACCCTCCTCCAGGTCTCCGGCAGCGAACCCGGCGCGGGCGCCAGCGTCCGCAAACTCGTCCAGACCCTCCACCAGCAGAAAGTCGCCGAACTCGGCCTCGAACTCCTCGGCCCCGCAGGCGCCGTGCGCGAGGGCCCCGGCGAACGGGCCGTCCACGGACTGCTCATGTCCCGCTGCCTCACCATCGCGGGCGGCACCACCCAAGTACAGCTCAACGTCGTCGCCGAGCGGCTGCTCGGCCTCCCCAGGGACTGAGAGGGCACGCGATGAAGGCGTACGTCGTCGGCGTCGGCATGACGAAGTTCGAGAAGCCGGAGACCCGGGACTGGCAGTACTGGGACATGGCCAGGGAAGCGGGCACCGCCGCCCTCGCCGACGCGGGCGTCCCCTACGCGCGCGTCGAACAGGCCGCCGTCGGCTACTGCTTCCAGGCCTCCACGGCGGGCCAGCGCGCCGTCTACGAACTGGGCCTCACCGGCATCCCCGTCTACAACCTCAACAACAACTGCGCCACCGGCTCCACCGCCCTCATGACCGCCCGCCAGTTCGTCGAGGGCGGCGCCGCCGACTGCGTACTCGCCCTCGGCTTCGAGAAGATGAGCCGGGGCTCGCTCGGCGGCGGCGCGGGCGCGGGCGACTTCGCCACCTCGCCCGTCGCCCGCCACTACGGGATCATGGCCAAGGCCCACGGCTTCGAGGCCGCCCCGCCCACCGCGCAGATCTTCGGCAACGCGGCCCGTGAGCACATGGACCGGTACGGCACCACGGAGGCACAGCTCGCGGCCGTCGGCGCCAAGAACCACCGGCACTCGGCGCACAACCCCGACGCCCAGTTCCGGGACGTCTACACCGTCGACGAGATCCTCGCCGCCAAGACCGTGCACCGGCCGCTCACCAGGCTCCAGTGCTCGCCCACCTCGGACGGCGCGGCGGCCGCCCTCGTCGTCTCCGAACGCTTCGTCGACGCGCACGGGCTGCGGGACCGGGCCGTGGAGATCGCCGGGCAGGCGATGACCACCGACACGGGGGAGTCCTTCGACTCCGGTTCCTGCATCGACGCCGTCGGCCGCCCCCTGTCCCGGGCCGCCGCCCGCCAGGCGTACGAGCGGTCCGGGCTCGGCATCGAGGACGTCGACGTGATCGAACTCCACGACTGCTTCTCCATCAACGAACTCCTCACCTACGAGGCGCTCGGCCTGTGCGAGGACGGCGCCTCCGGCCCCCTCGTCGCCTCCGGCGCCACGACGTACGGCGGGCGCTGGGTGGTGAACCCCTCCGGCGGCCTCATCTCCAAGGGCCACCCCCTGGGCGCCACCGGCCTCGCCCAGACCACCGAACTCGTCCGTCAACTCCGGGGCGAGGCGGGCCCCCGCCAGGTGGAGGGAGCCCGCGTCGGCCTCGCCCACAACATCGGCCTCGGCGGGGCGGCGGTGGTGACGCTGCTGCGCAGGGGGTAGCGGGGGAGCGGGTCAGGAGGGGAGCGGAGGTAGTGGGGAGGGGGAGGGAGGAGCAGGGAGGGGGCGCGCGCCGGGGTGAGGAGAGGTGGCGCGCGCCGGGGCGTGAAGTCCTTGAACCAGCCGCCCGCGTACGCGCCCGGGAGCGGGTGAGGCCCCCACGGGGAAACCCCATGTACGGGGTGGAATGGGTCTGCGACCATGACGCTCATGCCGCAGACCGACTCCGCCACCAGCACGTCCTCCCTCCCCTCCATACCCCGGGCCCGCTCCTGGGCGGTCGTCCTGATCGCCTGTGCGGGCCAGTTCCTCGTCGTCCTCGACGTCTCCGTCGTCAACGTGGCACTGCCGTCCATGCGGACGGACCTCGGGCTCTCCGCCATCGGACTCCAGTGGGTCCTGAACGCGTACGCCATCGCCTTCGCCGGGTTCATGCTGCTGGGCGGACGCGCCGCCGACCTCTACGGCCGGAAGACGATGTTCCTCCTCGGTCTCGGCCTCTTCACGGTCGCCTCCGCCGTCGGCGGACTCGCCCCCGAGGGCCCCTATCTGATCGGCGCCCGCGCGGCGCAGGGCCTCGGCGCCGCCGTCCTCGCGCCCGCCACCCTCACCCTGGTCACCGACGCCGTCCCCGCCGGTGCCGCCCGCACCCGGGCCATCGGCACCTGGACGGCGGTGGGCGCGGCCGGTGGCGCGGCGGGCGGCTTCGTCGGAGGTCTCCTCGTCGACCTGCTCTCCTGGCGCTGGGTCCTCCTGATCAACATCCCCATCGGCGCCCTGGTCCTGGTGGGCGCGCTGCTCTGGCTCGGTGAGTCCCGCACCGGCACCGGGCGCCGCCTCGACCTGCCGGGCGCCCTCCTCGTCACCGCCGGGCTCGCCACCCTCGCCTACGGCATCGCGCAGACCGAACAGGAGGGCTGGACCGCCCCCGCGACCCTGCTTCCGCTCCTCGGCGGGCTGCTGCTGCTCGTGGTCTTCCTCGTGGTGGAGGCACGCACGGCGGCCCCGCTGATGCCGCTGAAGATCTTCCGTACGCGTGCGGTGGCGGCGGCCAACGTGGGGATCCTGCTCTGCGGTTTCAGCTCCTTCGGCATGTGGTTCTTCATGACCACGTACGCGCAGAGCGTCCTCGGCTACACCCCGCTCCAGGCGGGGCTGGCCCTGGTCCCCAGCTCCCTCAGCGTCGTCCTGGGCTCCAAGGCGGCGCCCCGGCTGATGCCGCTGGTCGGGGAGCGGAACCTCGCGGTCGCGGGCGCGCTCCTCGCGGCGGGCGGCTTCGCCTGGCAGTCGACGCTCACGGCGGACGGCACCTTCCTCGGTACGATCCTGGGCCCCGGCATCCTGATGATGGCCGGCATCGGCCTGGCCACCACCCCGCTGGCCACCCTCGCCACGTCCAGTGCCTCCCCGTCCGACGCGGGTCTCGTCTCCGGCCTGGTCAACACCTCCCGGACGATGGGCGGCGCCCTCGGTCTCGCCACCCTCTCCACGGTCGCGGCGGCGGCCACCCCGCTCGACGGCTCCCTGGTCCCCGGTTACGCGGCGGGCTTCCGCGTCTCCACGGCGATCCTGGTCTCGGCGGCGATCCTGATGTCCTTCTGGCTGCCGGGCCGCACGACCTCGGGCCGCGCGGCCTCGGGTCGCTAGGCCGTGGGCCGTCCGGCGACGGGTCGTTTGGTTCAGAGCCACCCCTGCTGTCGAGCCGCCCGCACCGCCTCCATGCGGTTGCGGGTGCCCGTCTTGCCGATGGCCGAGGACAGGTAGTTGCGGACCGTCGACTCCGACAGGTGCAGGGTCGCCGCGATGTCCGCGATCGTCGCGCCGTCCACCGAGGCGGCCAGTGCGTCGCGTTCACGGGCCGTCAGGGGGTTCGGGCCCGCGCTGAGCGCCGCTGCCGCGAGGGCCGGATCGATGACCGTCTCGCCGCGCAGGACCCGGCGGATCGCCTCGGCCAGCTCCTCCACGGGGCCGTCCTTCACCAGGAAACCCGTCGCCCCCGCCTCCATCGCCCGCCGGAGGTAGCCGGGGCGGCCGAAGGTCGTCAGGATCAGGACCCGGCACTCCGGGGCCTGGCTCCGCAGCTCCGCCGCCGCGTCCAGGCCCGAACGGCCCGGGAGTTCGATGTCGAGGAGAGCCACGTCGGGCCGGGACGCCAGTGCCGCGTCGATGATCGCGTCCCCCCGCTCGACCTGGGCCACGACCTCGATGTCCGGTTCCATGCCGAGCAGCAGGGCGAGCGCCCCGCGCATCATGCCCTGGTCCTCGGCCAGCAGGACTCTGATCATTTCCTCTGCTCCCCCTCGTACGGGTCGGAGGTCTCCACGGGCAGCTCCGCGGTGACTCGGAACCCGCCCTCGGGGCCCGGTCCCGAGTCAAGAGTGCCGCCTGCCGCCGCCAGCCGCTCGCGCAGCCCCCGCAGCCCGCTGCCCGGCGGCCCCGGGGCCGGGCCGCGCCCGTCGTCGGCGACGGTGAGACGCACCCGGTCGACGGTGCCGTCGACGGAGATCTCGCAGCGGGTGGCGCCGCTGTGCCGTACCGCGTTCGTGGCGGACTCCCGCACCACCCAGCTCAGCAGGGCTTCCGTGGCCGGTTCGAGGAGCGGACCCGAGCGGCGTACGACCGGCTCGATGCCCGCGGAGGAGAGCGCGTCGCGCGCCCGGTCCAGCTCGGTGGCGAGGCTTCCCTCCCGGTAGCCGGTGACGGCCTCGCGGATCTCGGTGAGCGCCTGCCGGCCGACGGACTCGATGTCCGCGACCTGCGCCAGGGCCGCGTCGAGATCGCGCGGCGCCAGTCTGCGGACCACCTCCGACTTGACCACGATCACGGAGAGCGTGTGGCCGAGCAGATCGTGCAGGTCCCGGGAGAACCGCAGCCGTTCCTTCTCGACCGCCGACCTGGCCAGCTCCTCCTGGGTGGCCCGCAGCTTCCGGACCGTCTCGTCCAGGGCGAGGATCGCCGCCGTCACCAGGGTGGAGACGAAGGTGCCGTAGACGATGCCGAAGGAGTCCCAGGTGTCCTTCCAGATGGTCACCACGCCGACCGCGACGACCAGCGGCACGGTGATCCGGACGAGGTTCCTCCCGCGCCGCACCACCGAGCCGAGCGCGAGACCGAGGAGTGGGAAGAGCAGCAGCCACTCGCGCCCGTAGGCGATGGCGAGCCCGAAGGTCACGGCCCCGAGCAGGCCGAGGAGGACCCAGGTGGTCCTGGACTCGCGGGCCCGTTCGTCGAAGGCGCGGAAGACGATCGCGATGTACAGGGAGTTGAAGGCGAGCAGACCCAGGCCGCCGACCCAGGGGTTCGGGGCGTCCCCGCTGATCAGGTGGGACAGGGCGCCGAGCCCCATCAGGAGCCACGGCAGCAGGCTGAGCCCGCTCGGACCGCGCTCCGCGCGCCGCCTCCGCCGCCTCTGCCGTGCCGTCAGGACGCGCTGTCTGCTGCTGACCTTCATGAACATGTCCTACACCGTTCTCGCCGAGCGGCGGTACGAGGCCGCCGCGTAGGCGCCGAACAGGAGGGCCCAGCCCGCAAGCAGCGTCAGGGTGGTCACACCCGGCAGCGTGCCGTCCGCCACCGATACGCCCAGCTCGGCGAAGCGGTTCGTCGGCGTCAGTTCGGAGAGCGAGCGGAGCCAGCCGGGGAAGAGGGTGACGGGGAACCAGAGGCCGCCGACGACGGCCAGGCCCAGGTTGACGGCGAGATTGACGGTGCCGGTGGTCTGGGCGCTGAACCGGTAGCCGTTGCCGAGACCCAGGAGGGTGAAGGGGAGCGAGCCGAGCCAGAGGGTGAGCGCGGTGACCGCCCACTGCCAGGGCTCCATCCGCACCCCGTTGGCCAGTCCGCCCGCGAGGAGGACGCCCAGGATGCCGGGGAGGACGACCACCGAGCCGGTCAGGGCGCGGCCCGTGACGACCTGCCGGGGTGTCATCGGGGTGATCCGCAGCTGCCGCAGCCAGCCGGTCGACTTGTCCTCGGCGACCCCCGTGCCGAGCGACAGGGCGGCGCCGAGCGCCCCGTACGCGGCCATGCCGATCATCGCGGCCTTCTTGAAGGTGTCGTCGTCGGTGCCGAGGTTGGTGAAGAGGAGGTACATCATCACGGGCACGCCGACCGTGGAGATCACGAATCCGGTGTCGCGCAGGGTGCGGCGCACTTCGAGACGTACATACGCGGTGATCATCGGGGTGTCTCCAGGGTCGGGGCGGCGGACGGTCCGGGGGTGGCCCGCCGGGTGGCGGCCCCCGGCCCCTCCGGCTGCCGGGTGAGGGTCAGGAAGGCGTCGTTCAGGGAGATCGGGGCGACCTCCAGGGCCCGTATCGCGTCCCGCTCGGCGAGGGCGCGGACCGTGCCGTCGGAGTCGCCGGTGCGCAGCCGGGCGCGGTCGCCCCTGACCTCGTACGCGGTGACTCCGGGCAGTCCGGAGAGCCAGTCGGTGGGGCCGCCGCCGAGGTCGAAGGAGACCAGGCTGCCGCCCGCCGCCCGCTTCAGCTCCTCGCTGGTGCCCGAGGCGAGCAGCCGCCCGGAGTCGACGACCACGATCCGGTCGGCGTGGGCGTCGGCCTCCTCCAGGTAGTGGGTGGAGAACAGAACGGTGTTGCCCCGGCGCGCGTAGCCGCGCATGGAGGCCCAGAACTGCTCTCTGGCCTCCACGTCGAGGGCGGCCGTCGGCTCGTCGAGCACGATCAGCTCCGGGTTCCCCACCAGCGCGACGGCGAACCGGACCCGCTGGGCCTGGCCGCCGGAGAGCCGGTCGGCCCTGCGGTCCGCGAGGTCGGTGAGCCCGGCGAGCGCCAGGGCGTCGGCGACCGGCATCGGCGCCGGGTAGGTGCGGGCGACGAAGGAGACCAGCTCCCGGACGGTGACCCGGGGGACCGGACGGCCTTCCTGGAGCATCGCGCCGACCCGGCCGGCCGCCACGGCGGTGCCGGGGGCGCCGCCGAACAGCTCGACCCGCCCGCTGTCGGCCTCGTCCAGGCCGAGGAGGAGGTTGATGGCGGTGGACTTCCCGGCGCCGTTGCGGCCGAGCAGCGCCACCGTCTCGCCGCGCCGGACGGAGAGGTCGAGCCCGTCGACGGCACGGACGGCACCGAAGGTCTTGGTCGCGGCCCGGAAGTCGACGGCGGGGGCGTCGGCGGGAGTGGCGGTGGGGGCGTCGCCGGGAGTGGCGGTGGGGCCGGTCGCGGGCCGGGCCGTCGGCCTGGTCGCGAGGCCGGTCGTGGGGCCGGTTGCGGGGTCCTGCCTGGGGTCCGTCTTCATGACAACGACGCTACGGAGCGGGGGAGCGCCCCGACAGGCGCCCGCGTACGGACCTGACGGTGACAAATGTCCCGGGCGCCGACGAGAGGAGCGGGCGAGGGCGCCGACGAGAGGAGCCGACGAGCAGGACCGGCGGGTGGGGTCGACGAGCAGGACCGACGGGCAGGACCGGCGAGACGGGAGGCCCGGCCCGGCCCCGTTCGCTGCGACCGCCCTGGGTAGCACGTACGCCTGACATGTCGTCAGCTTGCGGGTTCCGCGAGGGTTCCCAACCCCCCGCCCCCTGGGCTATACATGGGGTCCACCGACCTAGAACGCGTTCTAGAACGGGCGCGTACGGGACGGTTCCCGCACGGCCTCGGTGCGGCCGACGGTGCGGACGGCCGCGCCGGGGTCTTCACCGCCACGAGGAGCAGCAGCCCGATGCCCATCGACCCCGCAAAGGCCGTCGCCGCGGAACCCCGGGACACCGAGATCACCTGGGACCACAAGGACGTCCAGCTCTACCACCTGGGCCTGGGAGCCGGAGCCCCGGCCACCGACCCCGAGGAACTCCGCTACACCCTGGAATCCCGCCTCCACGTCCTGCCCAGCTTCGCCACCGTCGCGGGCGCGGGCATGGGCGTCGTCGGCGGACTCGCCGCCCCCGGCATCGACATCGACCTCACCGCCGTCCTGCACGGCGGCCAGTCGATCACCCTTCACCGCCCGGTCCCCGTCGCCGGGCGCGCCGTCTCCACCGCGCGCGTGGCCGCCGTCCACGACAAGGGCAAGGCCGCCGTCCTCGTCCTGCGCTCCGAGGTCGCCGACGCCGAAGGGCCGCTGTGGACCAGCGACGCCCAGATCTTCGTCAGGGGCGAGGGCGGCTGGGGCGGCGACCGGGGCCCCTCCGAGCGCCTCGCGGTCCCCGACCGTGCCCCCGACGCCACCGTCGAGCGTCCGATCCGCGAGGAACAGGCCCTGCTCTACCGGCTCTCCGGCGACTGGAACCCGCTCCACGCCGACCCCGATTTCGCCAAGCTCGCCGGTTTCGACCGGCCCATCCTGCACGGGCTCTGCTCCTACGGGATGACCCTGAAGGCGGTCGTGGACACCCTCCTCGGCGGCGACGTCGCCCGGGTCCGCGCGTACCGCACCCGCTTCGCCGGGATCGTCTTCCCCGGCGAGACCCTGCGCATCCGCATGTGGGCCGACGAGGGGCGCGTCCAGGCCACCGTCACCGCCGTGGAACGGGACGACGCCCCCGTCCTCGCGGACACCGTCGTCGAACACGTCTGACCCGCGCAGCCCCGCCCGCCCACCACCTCGACCGAGGGGAGCCGCGCCATGCGCGCAGCCGTACTGCACGAGATCGGCCAGGACAAACTGGAAGTCCTCGACGACGTCGAGGCGGTGGGCTTCGGCCCCGGCAAGGTCCGGATCCGGGTCCGGGCCACCGGACTGTGCCACTCCGACGTCTCCGCCATGAGCGGGGTCCTCCCGCAGCCCGCCCCCTTCGTCCCCGGCCACGAGGGCGCGGGCGAGATCCTGGAGGTCGGCGACGGCGTCACCGGACTCGCCCCCGGCGACCGGGTCCTCGTCTGCTGGCTGCCCGCCTGCGGCGCCTGTCCCTCCTGCAAGCGGGGCCAGAGCCAGCTGTGCCTGGCCGGGTTCATGAACGCGGGCACCCCCAACTTCCGGCGCCCCGGCGGCGACGTCTTCGGCTTCGCCGGGACCGGCACCTTCGCCGAGGAGGTCGTCGTCGACGCGGGCTGCGCGGTCCCCATCCCCGACGACGTGCCCTTCGACATCGCCGCCCTCATCGGCTGCGGCGTCACCACCGGTCTCGGCGCCGCCCTCAACACCGCCAAGGTGGAGGCCGGTTCCTCGGTCGCCGTGATCGGCTGCGGCGGCGTCGGCATCTCCGCCGTCCAGGGCGCCAGGCTCCAGGGCGCGGCCCGGATCGTCGCCGTCGACCCCGTCGAGTCCCGCCGCGAGGCCGCGCTCCGCTTCGGCGCGAGCGAGGCGGTCGCCCCCGAGGCGCTCGCCGACGCCAAGCAGCGGATCACCGGCGGCGAGGGCTTCGACTACGTCTTCGAGGTCGTCGGCAAGTCCGCCACCGCCCGCACCGCCTACGAGACCACCCGGCGCGGCGGCACCCTCTGCGTCGTCGGCGCCGGAGCCCTCGACGACCACCTGAAGCTCAGCATGTTCGAGCTGTTCTTCGACGAGAAGCGCATCCTGCCCTCCATGTACGGCGGCGGGGACGTGCTCCGGTCGTACGAGCGGACCATCGCGCTCTGGCGGGCCGGCCGGATCGACCTGGAGTCGCTCATCACCCACCGCGTCCCGCTCTCGGGCGTCAACGAGGCCCTGGAGCAGATGCGGACCGGCGCCGCGCTCCGTACCTGCGTCGAGATCTGAGGGGGCCGGGATGAGCGCGCTTCCGCTGGCGGGACTCGCCGCGATCGTCACCGGCGCGGGCCGGGGGCTCGGCCGCGCCGAGGCCCTGGAACTGGCCCGGCTCGGCGCCTCCGTCGTCGTCAACGACTACGGGCAGCCCGGCCGCGACGGCTCGGGCGCCGCCTCCGCCGCGCCCGCCGAGGAGGTCGCGGCGGAGATCCGGGGGGCGGGCGGCCGGGCGGTCGCGCACCTCGGCGACATCGCCGACTTCGAGACCGCGCGGGCCCTGGTCGACCTGGCCGTCACCGAGTTCGGACGCCTGGACGTCCTCGTCAACAACGCGGGCATCCTGCGGGACCGGATGGTCTTCTCGATGACCGAGGACGAGTGGGACACGGTGGTACGCGTCCACCTCAAGGGCCACTTCAACACCACCCACTTCGCCGCAGCGCACTGGCGGGGCCGGGCCAAGGCGGGGGAGAGCGGCGTCTACGGCCGGATCGTCAACACCTCGTCGGAGGCCTTTCTCGCCGGTTCGGCGGGCCAGCCCAACTACGCGGCGGCCAAGGGCGGCATCGTCGGCCTGACCACCTCGTCGGCTTCGGCGCTCGCCCGGTACGGGGTGACCGTCAACGCGATCTGCCCCCGGGCGAGGACCCGGATGACCGAGGACGTCTTCGCCGGTTTCGGCGAGCCGGACGCGGGGGAGATGGACCCGCTGTCACCGGACCATGTGGCCCCGTTGGTCGGCTATCTGGCCTCGCCTTCCGCCGCCGGGGTCAACGGACAGGTGCTCGTCGTGCACGGCGGCATGGTCGCGGTCGTCGACCGGCCGCGCGTATCGGCCAAATTCGACACGGCGGGGGAGGCGTTCACCTACGGGGAACTGGACGCCCTGCTGACCCCGCACTACGCGGCCCGTCCCCCGGGCGAGACCTTCGCGGCGACGGAGGTGCTCGGCCTGAAGAAGGGCTGAGAGGCGGGACCGAGACCTCACCGGGGCGGCCGGAACGGGGCCTTGGGGAAGGCACTGAAGCAGACCTCCGCAGGCTCCGGGAGGGGCCGTCCGGAAGGGCTGGAAAAGATCGGAAGAGGACCGGAAACCGGCGGGACGGCCGGTGTACGGGCATGACGAAGGGCCCCGGGGTCACCCCCAGGGCCCTCCGCCGTACCACTTACCGGGCACCCGTACCGCTTACCGGGCTCCCGAATCGCTCACCGGGCGACCCCGTACCGCTCGCCAGGCTCCCGGTACCGCTCGCCCGGCCCCCGTCGTCGCGTATCGCCTCAGCGGGTCTGCGACTCGGGTTCGCGGCGGTGACGGCCGTGCGGGGAGGACGCGGAGTCCTCCGTGGGCGCGGCGTCGCCCCGGTGCTTGCCGGAGCCGTTCGGCTCCTGCCCGTCCGTGCTGTTTTCCGACATGGTCGAACTCACCCCGTTGACATCGGTCGTGCTGTGCAGCCCGAGATTCTAGCCAGCGGGCCTGCCGTCCGTGAGCGGTGCTTGCTGGAGCGGTACCGGCCGGTAGGCCTCCCGCTGGCCGGGAACCAACCCGTCCGGTCCGGCCTCGGCCCTGGCCGCCGGGGTGCCGGCGGGCGGCGGGTCCGTCTCGGGCGCCGTCTCCGGGGGCGCCTCCAGGTCCGCCAATCCGCAGGGCGCCCCGGGCGTGGCGTACGGCAGTCGCAGCACGCGTCCCGCCGTCCAGAGCCCCGCGCCCGCCAGCCAGCCCGAGGGCGCGGCCAGCTGGCCGAGATGGCGGGAGTCGGGCCGCCAGGTGCCCACCCAGCTTCCGCCGCCCGCGTCGATCCGCAGCGCCACCGCGCAGCTCTCCGGCATCAGGACCTGCCCCGGCTGCACGGCGAACGGCGTCACTGTCGCGTCGTCGAGCCGCAGGCAGTCGGGGAAGCGCACCGGAAGCAGGCTGCCGAGCACTCCCCAGCCCAGGCGTTCGCGGCCCGGCGACGGCGCGTCGGAGCCGAGCAGGAGCAGCCCGCTGTCCGGGTCCGCGAGGAGGAGCCGGTCGTCGCTCTCCTCGGCGATCTGGAGCAGTGGCGTGACCTCGCCATCGCGTCCCAGATCGACCGTGACCGCTTTCACCGGGCCGTCGTCGAGCCGCCGGTCGAGCGCCAGTATCCGCCCCGAGCGGTCGAGCCAGACCCCGCCCGAGCAGTGGCCCCGGATCTCCGCCACCCGTTCGGGACCCCGGGTGCCGCCCGCGACCTGCCACAGCGTCGTCGTCACCGGGCCGACGCACATGGCGTACGCGCGGCTGCCGTCGGTCGAGGGCGGCAGCAGGACGAGCCGCTCGGAGCCGGGCGTGTCGACCGAGCCGAGCCGCAGCTCACCGGTGGTGGGGCCGGTCGGATAGAGCAGCGAGAACGCGTTCCGCCGCCCGTCCACCCGACGGGCCACCAGGACCCGTCCGTCGGCGAGCGGCACCAGCGGGGTGCCGGGCTCCTCCGGCTGCGTCAGGGGCAGCGGCACGGCGTACGGCTCCGGCCCGTCGAGCGTCCACCGCTCCGCGTACAGGGCCTCGCCGTCGCCCGCGAGCCGCGCCGCGTACGCGCCGTTCGCCGTGATCGTGAACCCGCCTGCTCCGCCTGCTCCGCCCGCCCCGCCAGCCCGGCCCGCGCCCGGGGCTCGGGCCCCGTGGCGATGGCCGCTCTCGGCCGTGGTCTCGATGGCACCCGCTGTCATCGACTCGTCACCTCCGGCGACGAAGCTAGTTTTCGCACTTCCAGCCGAACAACACGTGAGGGTGGACTTCACACATACGGGTGGACGTACGGCGGTTCAACCGGGCAGAAAGGGGCACTTGTGCTGGAGTACCCGAGGGCTAGTAAGGTAAGGCGAACCTAAGCGGAGTCTGCGGTTCCGTCCTTGGCCGACCCCTGATCCACCGGTCGGCGGGCCCGCCGACTGCCGCCCGGTCGCGTCCCCTTCCGCCAGGACCCGTACAGGAGCCCCCTCATGTCCCTCCGCCGCCGAGGCACCGCCACCGTCGTCGCCCTCGCAGCCGCGCTCTCCCTCGCGGCCTGCGGAGGAGGCGACGGGGGCGACGGCGCCGCCGAGAAGCCCGACACGGCGAAGAAGAAGGACGTCGCCACCGGAGGCAAGGACTTCGGCGACGCCGCCGCGAAGACCGCCGCCCTGGGCACCGACGCCCCTGCCGGACAGTTCCCGCGCACCCTCACCCACGCCCTCGGCAAGACCGAGATCAAGGCCGCGCCCAAGCGGGTCGTCGTCCTCGACGTCGGCGAACTCGACAACGTCGTCTCCCTCGGCGTCCAGCCCGTCGGCTACGCCCCCTCCGAAGGCGACGAGGGCATCCCCGGCTACCTCGCCAAGGACGCGGGCGCCCCGAAGTCCGTCGGCACCATCAACAACCTGAACCTGGAGGCCATCGCCAACCTCCAGCCCGATCTGATCCTCGGCAGCCAGCTGCGCGCCGCCGACAAGTACGACGAACTGTCGAAGATCGCGCCGACCGTGTTCTCCATCCGTCCGGGCTTCACCTGGAAGGAGAACTACCTGCTCAACGCCGCCGCGCTCGACAAGACCGCCGAGGCGAAGACCAAGCTCGCCGCCTACGAGACCAAGGCCCGGCAGCTCGGCACGGACATCGGCCCGAACAAGCCGACCATCTCCATGGTCCGCTACCTCCCCGGCAAGATCCGCCTCTACGCCAAGGCCTCCTTCATCGGCACCATCCTGGAGGACACCGGCCTGCCCCGGCCGAAGAACCAGCAGATCGACGAGCTGGCGGCCGAGATCAGTCCCGAGAAGATCGACGAGGCCGACGCCGACTGGATCTTCACCGGCGTGTACGGCGAGGCCAAGGCCACCAAGAAGGACACCGCCCAGGCCAATCCGCTCTGGAAGAACCTCAAGGCCGTCAAGGCGGGCCAGGCCAAGGACGTACCGGACGAGACCTGGTACCTCGGCCTCGGCGTCACCGCCGCGAACAGCGTCCTCGACGACCTGCGCGCGGACCTCGTGAAGAAGTAACCCCGCGCGGGCCTTGCGAAGAGGCGGCCCGCGTCGGCCTCGCGTGGAGGCCGCCCGCACTGCCTCGCCCGCACCGCCCCGCCCGCCTCGCCCGTACCGTCCCGCACGCAGGCGGTACGCGCGGGCGCGCGTGGACCCCGTGGAGAAGCAGGCGCGGGGGCACGCCCGTACCTTCCGGAGGGGCGGCGAGCCGGGTACGCCGGGACGCCGCCCGCACCCCCCGGAAGGGCGGCGCGCAGGGTACGCCCGGACGGCGGGGCATCGAGGGCAGGTAGCCTTTCCTCGTGCCCCGTCTGTCTGAAGTCATCGCCGCGCTCGACGCCCTCTGGCCCCCCGAGCGGGCCGAGTCGTGGGACGCCGTCGGGACCGTCTGCGGTGAACCCGACGCCCGGATCGGCCGTGTCCTCTTCGCCGTCGACCCCGTCCAGGAGATCGCCGACGAGGCCATCGCCCTCGGCGCCGACCTCGTCGTCACCCACCACCCGCTCTATCTGCGCGGGACGACCACGGTCGCGGCCGACCACTTCAAGGGCCGGGTCGTGCACACCCTGATCAAGCACGACATCGCCCTGCACGTCGCCCACACCAACGCCGACACCGCGGACCCCGGCGTCTCCGACGCCCTCGCGGGCGCCCTCGACCTCCGGGTCACCGGCCCCCTCGTGCCGGAGAACAACCTCGGCCGGATCTGCGAGCTCGACCACCCCGAGACCCTCGCCGAGTTCGCCGCCCGCGCCGCCAAGCGGCTGCCCGCCACCGCGCAGGGCATCCGGGTCGCGGGCGACCCCGCCATGACCGTGCGCCGGGTCGCCGTCAGCGGCGGCTCGGGCGACAGCCTCTTCGACGCCGTACGGGCCGCGGGCGTGGACGCCTTCCTCACCGCCGACCTGCGCCACCACCCCGTCTCCGAAGCCACCCAGCACTCTCCGCTGGGCCTGGTCGACGCCGCGCACTGGGCCACCGAGTGGCCCTGGTGCGAGCAGGCCGCCGCCCAGCTCGACGCGATCTCCGACCGTCACGGCTGGGACCTGCGCGTCCACGTCTCGAAGACGGTCACCGACCCCTGGTCCTCCCACCACACCTCTCCTGGAGCCCCCAACTGAACGCCGCGCCCGCCGACCAGATCCGCCTTCTCGACGTCCAGGGCCTGGACGTACGCCTCCAGCAGCTCGCCCACAAGCGCCGCTCGCTGCCCGAGCACGCCGAGATCGAGTCGCTGAACAAGGACCTCACCCAGCTGCGCGACCTGCTCGTCGCCGCGCAGACCGAGGAGAGCGACTGCGGCCGTGAGCAGACCAAGGCCGAACAGGACGTCGACCAGGTCCGCCAGCGCGCCGCCCGCGACCAGCAGCGCCTGGACTCCGGCGCCGTCTCCTCCCCGAAGGACCTGGAGAACCTCCAGCGCGAGATCGTCTCCCTCGCCAAGCGCCAGGGCGACCTGGAGGAGATCGTCCTGGAGGTCATGGAGCGCCGCGAGTCCACGCAGGAGCGCCTCGCCGAGCTGACCGACCGGGTCTCCGCCGTCCAGGCCAAGGTGGACGACGCCACCGCCCGCCGCGACACCGCCCAGACCGACCTCGACGCCGAGGTCGCCACCGTCACCAAGGAGCGCGCCGTCGTCGCGGAGGCCGTCCCGGCCGACCTCCTCAAGCTGTACGAGAAGCTGCGCGAGCAGCAGGGCGGCGTCGGCGCGGCCCGGCTCTACCAGCGCAAGTGCGAGGGCTGCCACATCGAGCTGAACATCACCGAGGTGAACGAGGTCCGCGCCGCCGCCAAGGACACGGTCCTCCGCTGCGAGAACTGCCGCCGCATCCTCGTCCGCACCTCGGAGTCCGGCCTGTAATGCGTGTCGTGGTCGAGGCGGACGGCGGCTCGCGGGGCAACCCCGGGCCCGCCGGTTACGGCGCCGTCGTCCTCGACCCGGCCACGGGCGAGACGCTCGCGGAGGCGGCCGAGTACATCGGCGTGGCGACGAACAACGTCGCCGAGTACAAGGGCCTGATCGCGGGCCTGAAGGCGGCCAGGGCACTGTTCCCGGACGCCGAGGTGCACGTCCGGATGGACTCCAAGCTGGTCGTCGAGCAGATGTCCGGCCGCTGGAAGATCAAGCACCCGGACATGAAGCCGCTCGCCGCCGAGGCGGCCCGGGTCTTCCCGGCGGCCCGGGTCCGCTACGAGTGGATCCCCCGCGAGCGCAACAAGCACGCGGACCGCCTCGCGAACGAGGCGATGGACGCGGGCAAGCGCGGCGAACAGTGGAGCCCGTCCTCCAGCGACGCCCAGGCGGCCCGCAACACCGCCGCACCGCCCCCGTCGGGCCCGCCCGGCGACCAGGCGGCAGGCGCGGCGAAGGCCCGAGCGGCCCTGACGGCCGGTCCGCCACGAGGCGGCGCTTCCGTACGGGGCGGGGGCACGGATGCCACGTTTGGCGTGGGTACGAGCCCTGCCTTTGCTACGAGTACGGGTACGGGTGTCGGCACCGGCCCCGGCCCCGGCCCCGGCGCGGGTGCCTGGCCGGTGACCGGTCCCGACCGGACGGCGGACGGCGGCCTGTTCGCCGCCGAAGCGGTGCTCACGGACTCGGGCGACTTCGAGGCGGAGGCGCTGGCGGCGACCTCGGCCCCGGCGGCCACCCCCGCCCCGGCGGCGATCCAGACACAGGAAACGGTGTCCGCCCAGGTCACGACCCCCGCCCCCCGGCAAGGCTGGTCCGGCGGCCCCGACATGGGGGCGCCCGCCACCTTCGTACTGCTGCGGCACGGGGAGACCGCGCTGACGCCCGAGAAGCGGTTCTCGGGGAGCGGCGGTACCGATCCGGAGCTTTCGGCGGCCGGGCTCCGGCAGGCCGAGGCCGTCGCGCAGGCGCTCGCCGCGCGCGGCACCGTGCAGGAGATCATCAGCTCGCCGCTCACCCGCTGCCGCCAGACCGCCGCCGCCGTCGCCGCCCGCCTCGGACTCGACGTCCGGGTCGAGCAGGGGCTGCGGGAGACCGACTTCGGTGCGTGGGAGGGACTGACCTTCGGCGAGGTGCGCGAGCGGTACCCGGAGGACCTGGACGCCTGGCTGGCCTCCCCGAAGGCCGCGCCGACCGGCGGGGGCGAGAGCTTCGCGACCGTCGCGCGCCGGGTGGCCGCGACCCGGGACCGGCTGACCGCCACCCACGCGGGCCGCACGGTCCTGCTCGTCACCCATGTGACCCCGATCAAGACCCTGGTCAGACTGGCGCTCGGGGCCCCGCCGGAGTCGCTGTTCCGCATGGAGCTGTCGGCCGCCTCGATCTCCGCCGTGGCCTACTACGGGGACGGCAACGCCTCCGTACGCCTGCTCAACGACACCTCTCACCTGCGGTAGCCCGTACGACAGGGGCCGCGGGGGCGGGTATCGGGGCGGCGCGAGGGCGGGTAATGGGGTGGCGCGGGGGAGCCCGCGCGCAACACCACCGTGCTCACTCTCCTGGGCGGCGCCGAGCGGTTCGCCGAGAGCCTTCGTTCGAACGTGTCTGGAACAGCACCTCTCGTGTTTCGGACACGCCCGTGGAGGGAGCGGGTTGGCCGTCTCATGTCGTTGCCTGATCGCCGCCGGTGGGCCATGCTGCGGCCATGAGCCAGATGGAGGACGGCTTAGCCAAGCCGTCAGCGGAAGCACCTGAGCCGGAGCAGGCCCGCACCTCAGCCGAGTTCACCGTGTCTCTCCGCGCGTTGCGGGCCTGGTCCGGATTGACGTACCGCCAGCTTGAGGGGAAGGCGACCGCGCACAGGGACACGCTCCCCGCAAGTACGATCGCGACCACCCTCGGTCGCGCCGCACTACCCCGGGAGCGGTTTGTCGACGCCTACACCCGGGCGTGTGGCCTGGGCGAGGAAGACGTGCGCCGGTGGCTCGGCGTCCGCCAGCGCATCGCCACCGAGAAGAAGGCACCCGCCGGTGAAAGCGACGGCTTTGTTCCCGCTCCCGTCGAGCACCATCCGGTGGGGCACCCACAGTGGCGCCGAGTATCTGTCCTGGTCGCAGCCGTGATCCTGGGAGCTGCTGGTGCACTCGGGCTGAGCAGCCTGTTCAGTGGCTCGGATTCACCGGCCGGCACGCCTGCGATGCCGGTGACCGGGTTGCACGTCCTGGCTGTGGGCAGTTGGGCTCGTATCCACCCCGCCCGGACACCGCAGTTCTGCCTCACCGAAGGAAGGGACCACACCGGCCGCTACGAATCCGCGGTCGCCGCCCAGCAATCCTGCACGAAGGCTGTCCTGCCCCGTGTCTTCCTCGAACCGCTGGGCAAGGACATCGTGCAGATCCAGTGGCACCATCCGAAGTACAGCATCGGCTGTCTCACCGTCCTCTCCGCGGGCCCGGGTCACGACCTGCTTGAACCGCGCAATGACTGTGCCGACGACAACAGGGCCCAGCAGTTCCGTCTCGACCTTTTCGGCCCTTCCGCTGCCGGCCACTTCCGCATTCGCCCTGTCAGCACCGGTCAGTGTCTGAGCCTGCGCGACGAAGGAACCGAAAGCGGCACGGAAATCGTCCAAGGCCGGTGTTCCGGCGCCACCGACCAGGAGTTTCTGATCGAACCGATCCCGCCCGCGTAGCCGCCCCGGATTTCAGACGAGAGGTGCGCTGAAGGTTCTCAGGGGGCTACGTGGCTGGTCCGAGGGGGCTGCGGAAGACGGGACAGCAGGGGTGTCGGAGGGCCGGGCGATGGTCGCCGACGACGAGCTGGGTTTCTGCGAACGGCGCAGGGCCTCGGCACGCATCGCGCGCAGCCTGCTCAGGTCGTCATGGTATGTACCGTCTTTCGTCCGCTCGGCACGTTGCTGTGCGCCCTTGACGGCGGCATCGAGGCGCACCGTCCGCTGGCAGCGGGCGTCTCGTCGGGAGAGTTCGAGTTCGAACTCGGCCACGGGGCGCAGGTCTTGGTGCGCCTGGAGAGCGGTACGCAGCCGACGGTCCACCTGGTCGCGCGGATCGTCGAGCACCGCGACACGCTCTCCTGCCCCGGCCATGCAGGCGGCCCATCGTCCTTGGACGCGCTGATAGTCGGCATCGGTTCTGACCGTGCTGATCACGTCGTTGGCCAATACCTGGAACAGGTTGTACAGACGCTCGTAGCCGGACCCGTAGAGATGGCCGCGGGCCGAGCTGACGCACGAGTCGGAGTTGTAGAAGTACTTCTGGCCACCCGGAAGCGACACGGTCACCTTGTGGGCGGGAGTTCCCAGCAATGCCTCCTGCCAGCCCTTCTGACGACTTCGGACACGGTTCGGGTCCTTCGGCCGATGCGTGAGAAGCGCGGCACTGGTGATGCCGTAACCGTCCTGGAGTGCCTGGCTTGTGGTGAGCAGCCCGTAGGGGCTGCGGTCATCGGGATCGGTGCCGCCCGTTGCCAACCCCTCGGGGTCGTAGTCGAAGCCTCGTCGGCGCATGCACACGGATACAAGGTTTTCCTCGGCCGCGTGCAGGGCGGCGCGCTGTGCCGGGGTGTAGGTGAGCACGCCCCCGAATGGGCGCATGGGTGCGGGCTCGTGCGAGGCGGTGCTGCCGGCTGTAGAACAGCCGGCAGCAACCAGAATCCCCAGCAGCACCCCTAACAGGACCCCCGTGGTTCGCTGCCGCATAGTGATGGTGCTCCTGACGTCAGCACCAGTAGTTGGAGGAGATATGAGGCAGGTTGGAGCCGATGGTCGACCAGCCCGTACCGCGGTTGAGCGCGTAGCCCGCTCCCGTACCGCCCTTTCCGGTGTACACCCTGACGCTGCAGGACTGTCCGTTGTTGTACAGCGAGCCTCCCTGGATGTTGTAGAAGTTCGCGTACATGGTGAGGTCGGCGTTGTCCTGGAACACCGTCTGAACATTTCCGGTGTAGCCGGAGGTGTAGTAGGCGCACAGTCCTCCGGAAGCACATCCGGCCGGGGCCGCCTGCGCGGCGGGGGCGATGGCGAGTGCGGCCACCGCGAGTCCGGCGGCCGTTCCGAGAGCCGCCAACGAACGCTTGAACATGTATTCCTCCCCTGATTGGCCCCTGCGTGGACCGCGGAGCGAACTATCGACCCTCACGGACGCAGGGGATCGCGGTTCCGGGATTCGAAACCGATGTGGACGCTTTGTTCAGCAGCGCGGTACGCCGGGCCTTGGGTCGGCTCCGGTGTTGATGTGCTGGCCCGGGGTGTACCCGTCGACCCAGACCTCGAACTGCCACGTCGTCGTGTAGTACCAGATGGTGTTTCCTCCGACCGACTGCCCGACGTAGTAGCAGGAGATCGAGAGCGGCTGCCCCGAAAAGAGGTTCCTCTTCACCTGGCAGGTCGTCTTGGCGCAGGTGTACTGCTTCGTCGCCTGTGTGGTGAAGAAGACGTCATCGCTCTGGGACGCGGCCGACGACGGCACGGCCGAAACTCCCAGCGCGACCGCAGTACCGACGGCCGCGGTCGCAAGAGCACCACGGATGCGCATATCCCCCTCCTCTCATTGGGATCGGGACCCGAGTGGACTCGATGCACGAGTCTGCTGCTGTGCGGGGCCGGTCTCCAAGGCAATCTCTGTTCGGAACGCGTTCGAAACGCGTTCCGAACAGAGGAGGGCTCTGGTTCCCGCCGCTTGACCGGGCGCTTCCCGTACTCGTCGCAGCGGGAGAGAGTTGACGAATTCGTGGCACTCGGAGGCAGTCAGGAGGACACCGGCTCGTCGATCCGGTGTCGCCGCTGCGCACGGGGAACGCCGCCCACTCGGCGCCCGGTGGACCCCGTCACAAACTGGTGTCGTACTCGAAGTCGTCACCGTCGTCGGACCAGTGGCCCCCGTAGTCGCCCATGGCCGTACTGCCGTCGCTGGTCAGCTCCTCTTCGGATGTGGATTCGGGCGTGGGGGCCGGCCGCCAGTCTTCGCGGAACAATTCAGCGTAGAACGGGACCGGAGCGCCGTGGATCCGGCCGGCCTCCGCCTCCAGCAGTACGAGTATTGCGTCGAATACTTCGTCCGGGTGAGTGTCCAATATGCTCCGGACGCGTGCAGCCGTTTCCCTGTCCTCTTGCGTCGTCTCCTGGGCGATCACGTCGGATCTTTCGATGAATGCATGGAGACCCGCCTCGCCGCCCAGGAGCATGCGAAGCAACGTCAGGACGGTCTCAGCCCGTGGCAGGGGCTCCGCCCCGGTCGATGCCGAAGGCCTCTCATCGATCGTCATGGCCTCCATGTCCCGGACGAGGGGCTGGCTTTCCTCTCGCTCAAGAGGGGCATGCGGCTTGTTCACCGGTCGTGTCTTCTTGCCCCTTCCAGGAGCGGAGGACTCGGTGGAATACAGCTTCCGCTTCCGCTTCTGACTTTCGGGGACCTGCTCGTCGCGGCGCTCGTGTCCGGTCAGTCCACCGATGATCCGTCCGACGTGACCACCCGAAATTCCGACGACCTCGCCGATCTCCGTCTGGTTGAGCGGAAAGCCCAGCTCTCCACCCTCCGTGGTGAATCGGCTGTAGACCTCCTGCATGGTCCTCCTGGACCGGGATTTCGCCGCCTTGAGGAGTTCCTCCGTGTCCTTCTTCGTGGCGTAACGCTTGGCGGTGCCGGTGTCCTTGCCCTTGCCGACTCCGCGGGTGGCGTCCGCCGGATTGAACGGCTTCCGGTCGCGCTTCCTGCTCCTGCCGGTGTCGGAGTCGACCTCGGAGTCGGAGGCGGTCACCCAGCCGCGCTTCTCCGCATGCCGCGCCTCGATCCGCATCTCCGGATCGCCGTCCGCCTGGTGCCCGTCGGGCAGCGCCGTCGTCGAGCCCGTGGACGTGCTCATGAGGCCGCCCCCGGTCGCGTCGCCGGTCATTTCGTCGATGTCGCCGAGGAATTCCGGTCCTCTGAGCACATGCTCCAGGTGCTGGGACAGGTTGCGCAGCGAGGAGTACCAGTAGAACCCGTGACGGGGGTTGTACTGGAGGTTCGGGAACTTCCGCCCGTAGTGTCTCAGCGCCGCCGAACAGCCCACGCAGGGCCGGTATCTGCCCTGGATCAGCAGCGGACCGCCGGCCTCGTGGGGGTGGATCCCGGCGTTGTGGAGCAGCAGCAGGAGCTTCTGTTCCGCGTGCAGCGAGGCGGGTGTCCCCGACCTTCCCTGTTCGGCGCGCACACGTACGAGGAAGGCCTGCCCCATGTACTGGTCGGCGGTCAGGTATGTGTGAAGATTCTCGTCCGTCGAGTCGACCATGATGACGGGGGTGTCCAGGGCCTCCCGTAGCGCGTTCGCCGTGTGGTCCTGACCTTCCCCGTCCCGTCGCCCGTTCTCGATTTCCCGCAGCTTGGCGCGGGCTCTGCCGATCCGCGCGCGGTTCTCGAAGGCCGTCTGAGGATCCAGACCGGCATCGCGCTCCTGATCGTCCTGTTGACGATCCAGCATCTGTCGCAGCGTCGCGGGGTCTGCCGTCTCCATCGCGTCGACGGACTCGTCGAAGTTCGCGGCGAAGAACAGGCGCCCGTTGATCAGCATGCCCTGGACTTCACGGTTGTCCACCGGCGGTACGTCATCCGCTCGCGCGTCCTGGGCGGCTTCCATGGCGTCGTACATCGCGAGCGAGAGGTGGGTCAGTGTCTGGGAGGAGCGCTCGTCCTCTTTGGAGCGGGGGAACCGGGCGCGGACGTCGTCGGTGATCCGTCCCAGGTAGCCGGATCCGTAGCTCTGGACGTCCTTGCTCTTCACCAGGTTGTGTGCCTTGTTCAGCAGGGCCGTCTTCGACTCGTCCTGCTGCTTTTCCTCCCCCTTCTTCGAATCCTCGCGGTTCAACTCGTCCTGGATTTCCCGCAGTCTTTCCAGTTCCTCCTGTTCCCTTTCCTCCCTTCTCAAGTCCTGCTCCGTCCGGCGCCCTTTTCCTTTGTCCGGCTGCGCTGAACGGGAAGTTCCTCCGTCCTCGCCCGAGCGCTGGACCGGGGCAGGTGCCGACGGACCGACGGCGGCCGCCCCCGGAGTCCCGGGGCCGGGGGGTTCGTGCGCCGCTGCCGCCTTCGGGGCCGGTCCCTGCATCACCCGGGCCGCGTTGGCCTCCGCTTCCCGTTCGAAGCGGTCGGCCGGGTCCGAGACCTGGAGCCCGTCGCCCTGGTCGGTTCCGGCGACCGGGCCCCGGCGCTGTTGGATCACGTGGGTCAGTTCGTGGGCGAGCGTGTGCTTGTCCCCACCGTTGGCTCCGAGGACGACGTGGCTTCCCGAGGTGTAGGCGCGGGCGCCGATCTCGCTGGACGAGGCGCGAGCGGCGCCGTCGTCGTGGACGCGGACGTCGGAGAAGTCGGCGCCGAGACGGGACTCCATCTCCGTGCGAAGGGGTGTGTCCAGCGGACGGCCACTGCCGGAGAGGACGTCATGGACGGCCGACCGCTGCACCGCGGGCCGCTCGGGGCGCTGGTGCCCGCAGTCCGCGTTGTGCTGGTGCTGCTCCTGCGCCACCGCGTAGGGGTGCCCGGCCCGCTGAAGCATGGCCAGCACGGCGGCGTTCCCCGCGCTCCGCTGGAGAGCCAGCAGTTTCGTCTGGTCGACCTGGTCCTGCTTCCGAGTGACCAGTGACTGGCTGTCAGTGTCCTGACCAGGTACGCGTTCGTGCGACACCGGAAGCACCTTTCGAGCGGACGAGTGAGTGGACAGGCACCATGGGAATTTCTCCGCCGGTCCATCGCCAGGTCCGCAGGGGCAGAAACGTGGGCAGCCACGTTGCCCGTCGGCACACGGAGCCGTCACCTGCGGTGCTGCGCTCGCGGGCCGCCGCCCAGGCAGTTGCCGCCGAAGGGATCCGGTTCGCCCGGGAGCCGCACGGCATGATTGCGCACAGTATCGGCAGCCTGTTGTCGCTGGCCAGGCGGACGTTACCGGCCGGCCCGCCACGGGACCGGCCGAAGGCCGGGTCGCGGAGCCCCTTTTCGGCCCCGGCCGCGTGCTGGTGGGCACGGACGACCGTGGAGTCCACCGACACCAGCCACTCGATGCCCC
Source organism: Streptomyces sp. CBMA291 (assembly GCF_014596525.1). GTDB lineage: Bacteria > Actinomycetota > Actinomycetes > Streptomycetales > Streptomycetaceae > Streptomyces. The sequence continues at coordinate 8,549 of NZ_MSJP01000088.1, read as the reverse complement.
CCGCCGCGTCGGCCTTCGCCTGGGCGGCCTGCGGCATCCGGTCGAACGTTCCGTCCGCTGCGCACCTGCGGAAACGCGTGTGCAGCGTCGCCCACGGGTCGGAGCGCTCGGGCACATCCCGCCAGGCCGTGCCGGTGCGGAACTTCCACACGATCCCGTTCAAGATCCTTCGGTCATCCAGCCGCTTCCCCCCCCGCGACGACATGGGGAAGCAACGGCTGGACGAACTCTCACTGGACACCGGGCAGTTCATGGCGACGCATCGCGCCTCCATGATCCGCCAACCGTGATCATTTGAAGACACGGGCCTACGCCCTGAGTCACCCTGAGATCCCCTAGGCGGACCTGAGGCCCCACGTCACCCGACAGGCCCCCGCAGTGCCGCCGCCTCGCGCGCCAGGGTTTCCACGCGGGCCCAGTCGCGGGCGGCGAGCGCGTCGGGCGGCAGCATCCACGTACCGCCGACGCAGCCGACGTTCCGCAGGGCGAGATAGCTCGGGGCGGAGGCGGCGGAGACCCCGCCCGTCGGGCAGAAGCGGGCCTGGGGGAGCGGCCCCGCGAGGGACTTCAGATACGGGACGCCGCCCGCCGCCTCGGCCGGGAAGAACTTCATCGTCTCCACGCCCTGTTCGAGCAGCGCGACGACCTCGGAGACCGTCGACACGCCCGGCAGGAACGGCAGCCCCGACTCGCGCAGGGCGCCGAGCAGCCGCCCGGTCCATCCGGGGCTCACCAGGAAGCGGGCCCCGGCGGACACCGCGTCCGCGACCGCCTCGGCCGAGACGACCGTCCCCACGCCGACGATCGCGTCCGGCACCTCGGCGGAGATCGCCCGCACGGCTTCGAGCGCGGCCGGAGTGCGCAGGGTGACCTCGACGAGCGGCAGCCCACCGGCCACCAGGGCACGGGCGAGGGGTACGGCGTCGGCGGCGTCCTCGATCACGACCACGGGGACGACGGGGGCTTCCGGGGCAAGATCGAACACGGTTGTCATGGGGCTCATCCTGCCGAGGGGCAGCGATATGCGCAATGCGCGTTGCGTCCTGCGCAATCAACCCTTCGGCGGGTGCGGCCCGGACGAGGAGGTCAGTGGACCTCGTCCACCAGGACGTCCAGCGCGCCCGGCTTCCCGCCCTCCTCCACCACGTACCCCAGCTCCCGCAGCGTCCCCGCGAGTTCCACCGGCGACGCGGGCTCCGCTCCCGCCTCAAGGAGGCTCCGTACGATCCGGCCCTTCGTCGCCTTGTTGAAGTGGCTGACCACCTTCCGCGTCGGCGCGTGCAGCACCCGCACCGTCGCCGTCCGCGCGGCCGGCTCGCCCTTCGGCTTCCACGCCGAGGCGTACGCCGACGACCGCAGGTCCAGGACGAGCCCGTCACCGGCCGCCTCGGGCAGCACCGGCGCCATCGCCGTCCGCCAGTGGGCGGCCAGCGAACCGAGCCCCGGCAGCTTCACCCCCATCGAGCAGCGGTACGACGGAATCCGGTCGGTCACCCGCACCGCGCCCCACAGCCCGGAGAACACGAGCAGGGACCGCCCGGCGCGCTTCCGGGCCGCCGCGTCCAGGGTCGCGAGCCCCAGCGCGTCGTACAGGACACCCGTGTAGATCTCCCCGGCGGGCCGCGCGCCGGCCGTCCGCAGCTCCGCGTTCTTCGCGATCTCGCCGCGAAGCCCCTCGCTCAGCCCCAGCACCTCGCGCGCCTTCTCCTCGTCGGCCACGCACAGCTCGACCAGCTCGTCCAGAACCGCCGCCCGCGCCTCCGTGAGCCCCGGCAGGGACAGCGCCTCGGGCTTGAGCGGCGCCCCGGACCCCGAGGATGCCTTGCCCTCGGAGGGCGGCAGCAGCACGAGCACGGTGGTTCTCCTTCGTCGGTACGGGGTGGGGGAGAGGCGCGGCGGCCCCGAAGCCCAGCGTACGAGGTACGGAGGACCCCCTGTACGGGGTCGCCCTGTCAGGGGACGGCTCTTCAGGGGGCCGCCCCGGCTTCCACGGGGAGACCCGGCCTTACGGGAAGGCTCTGGGCCCCTACGGGATGCGCCTGCCCCTACGGGGTGGCCCCGCCCTTACGGGGTGGCCCCGCCCTCCGGGGCCCGGGGGAGCACTGCCCCAGGGGATGCCCCTCTCTGGATGCCGCGTCCCTACGGGATGCCCCTCTCCGGGATGCCCCGCCCCTAAGGGATGCCGCTCCCCGGGATGCCCCGTATCCCCCCTCCCCCTACGCTCGGGTCCATGCCCCGCCGCCACATTCACGTGACCGGCGCAGCCGAGGCTCCGCTGCGGGCCGCCCTGCGCGCATTCCGGGCCGAGCTGGGGATACCCGACGGCTTCCCGCCCGCCGTCCTCGCCGAGGCGGAGGCCGCCGCGAAGGCCCCCAGGCTTCCCGCGCACGACGCCACGGACCTGCCGTTCTTCACGGTGGACCCGCCCGGCTCCACCGATCTCGACCAGGCGGTGCACCTGGCGCGCAGGGCCGACGGCGGCTACCGCGTCCACTACGCCATCGCCGACGTCGCCGCGTTCGTCGCACCGGGATCGGCCCTGGACGCCGAGGCCCACCGGCGCGTCCTCACCCTCTACTTCCCGGACGGCAGGGTGTCGCTCCACCCCACCGTGCTCTCCGAGGGCGCGGCCAGCCTCCTCCCCGGCGAACCGCGCCCCGCCCTGCTCTGGCGGATCGACCTCGACGCGGCGGGGCGCCGGGTCGCCACCGACGTGCGCCGCGCGCTCGTCCGCAGCCGCGCCAGGTTCGACTACGCCGAGGTGCAGCGCCGTATCGACACCGGTACGGCCGAGGAACCCGTGGCCCTGCTCCGCGAGATCGGGCGGCTGCGCGAAGCGCTCGAAGCCGAACGGGGCGGGATCTCGCTGCGCGTCCCCGAGCAGGAGATCGTCGAACGGGACCACACGTACACCCTGGCCTACCGGGCCCCGCTGCCCGCCGACGGCTGGAACGCACAGCTCTCCCTGCTCACCGGCATGGCCGCCGCCGACCTCATGACGGCGGCGGGCACCGGCATCCTGCGCACCCTCCCCGCCGCCCCCGACGGAGCCGTGGCCCGGCTGCGCCGCTCCGCGCGGGCCCTCGGCGTCGACTGGCCGCACCACGTGCCGTACGCCGAGGTGGTCCGCTCGGCCGACCCGGAGAACCCGCGCCACGCCGCCTTCCTCCAGGAGTGCACCACCCTGCTGCGCGGCGCCGGGTACACGGTCTTCACCGACGGGCGGGTGCCGACCCCGGCCGTGCACGCCGCCGTGGCCGACGAGTACACGCACTGCACGGCGCCGCTGCGGCGGCTTGTCGACCGGTACGCGGGCGAGCTGTGCGTGGCCGCCGTGGCGGGCGACGAACCGCCCGAGTGGGTACGGGCCGCCCTGCCCGCCCTCCCCGACGCGATGGCCTCGGGCGCCCGGCGTGCCAACACCGTCGAGCGGGAGAGCGTCGACATCGTCGAGGCGGCCCTGCTGCGGGGCCGGGTCGGCGAGGTCTTCGACGCGTACGTGATCGACGTGAAGGAACGCGAACCGGCCATCGGCACCGTCCATCTGGACGACCCGGCGGTCGTCGCCCGCATCCGAGGCGGCACCGGCTCCCGCCTCCCGCTCGGCGAATGGCTCCGCGTCAGACTCACCGAGGCGGACCCGGGCACGGCGAAGGTCCTGTTCGCCCCGGCGTGAGCGCCCCCGAGAGCGCCCCGTACGGGCCGGGGGCCGTCGGCGGGTAACATGACCAGCACGGCAGACGAGCCGGGCGGGCGGCCGCGTGGAGACCTTCGGGTCTTCCCGAGGAACGTCCGGGCTCCACAGAGCAGGGTGGTGGCTAACGGCCACCCGGGGTGACCCGCGGGACAGTGCCACAGAAAACAGACCGCCGGGGACCTCGGTCCTCGGTAAGGGTGAAACGGTGGTGTAAGAGACCACCAGCGCCTGAGGTGACTCAGGCGGCTAGGTAAACCCCACTCGGAGCAAGGTCAAGATGGGGACACCCCGGTGTCCCTGCGCGGATGTTCGAGGGCTGCTCGCCCGAGTCCGCGGGTAGACCGCAGGAGGCCGGTGGCAACGCCGGTCCTAGATGGATGGCCGTCACCCCGACGACCGCGAGGTCCCGGGGGACAGAACCCGGCGTACAGCCCGACTCGTCTGCCGCTTCAGCCGGTGCCCTCGTAGGGGTCCCGGATCGTGTGGCGGGCGGCGGCCGTGGCCAGAACATCTCGCGGATAGCGGGAGCCCGGTACGTAATAGCGGCCCTTCGTGTTGCCGACCGGGGTCAGCAATTCCTTGCGCATCAGGTGCTGCATATCGCGCTGGGCCTGCTGCTCGCTGATTCCCTCCGCCCTCTCGTATCGGGAGCGGCGGACCCGGCCGGTGATGGCGACCTCGTGCAGGGCTGTGATCTGGCGTTCCGTGACGCCGAGCGTCTCGCATTGCTCGGCCAGTCGGATCCAGCAATTGTTGGATCGGTTCACACGGTGTCGGACGCTCTGGGTCTGCTCGTGATAGGCGCGCAGATTGAACCGCACCCACCGGGCGGTGTCTCGCATCGGACTGTAGACGGGCCCTCCGACCTCGCGCAGCACCTTGTAGTAGTCCCAGGTGTGGCCCGGCATGCCCAGCCACGCCTCGATGGAGGAGAACTCAGGGGCGAGGACTCCTTCCCGGGCGATCAGGAGGGTTTGCAGGGAGCGGGACATACGGCCGTTGCCGTCGACCCACGGATGGATCTTGACGAGGTTGAAATGGGCCATCGCGGCGCGAATCAGTGGATCGGAGTCGAGATCGCCTGTATTGAGCCAGTCGATCAATTCGCCCATCAATTCCGGCACGTCGTCTTCGTGTGGGCCTTCGTATTCCGTGGCGTGCGGGTCGCCTGCGGCGGTGATGAAGATCGGCTTCCGCCGCCACTGGCCGGCGAGCTTACGCGGGTGATGGCCCTGCAGCATCCAGTGCAGTGCGTTGAGGAGACCCTTGCTGTACTCGAAGTCGGGGGCGTCGTGGAGTGACTGGATATAGGTCATGGCCCGCTGGTAGGCGACCGTCTCCGCGCGGTTCGCTTCGGTGACGTCCACTTTCTCCTGCGCGTCGTCCATGAGGTCGGCGACGTCGAGGGCGTCGACTTCGTATCCCTCGATGGTGTTGGACGCGGCGATGGCCGAAGCGGTCAGGTGACGGCGCAGGTCGAGGGTCCACTTGGCCGGGGCTTGCTGCACGGCGTCACGGAGGGATGCGCGCAGGGAGTGGATCTCGGTCAGTACGTGCTGGTCGGCGCTGGAGAGGCGAGGTGTTTCGTACAGCATGACGTAATGATACCCACAAGGTGTCATTACGTCGATGTGGGGGAACCGCCCAAGCCGCATCACATCGGCTTGGGCGGTGGCGTAAGGGTGATCCCCGGGACACGGGGCCGGGTGGGGTCAGGGGCGGCGGACCTCGAAGTGGAGGCAGCCGTATTCGACTGCCCTGACATGGACCAGGGCGACCTCGGGGTCCGCGAAGGCCTCCTCGAAGGCCTGGTCGAAGCCCTCGGAGGAGGCGGGCGGGATCTCCAGGAGGCGGCCGCCGATGATCCGGCCCTCGGCGTTGTAGCGGCGGACCGTGCGGAGCGCCCCCGAGCGGGCGAAGGGGTAGGTGTCCGAGGGGCTCGGCCCCTCGCACGGCTCGGTGTGGATGAAGACAGGGCCCTGCTCGTCGTACGCCCCCGGCTTCGCACCCGTACGGGTCGCCCAGCGGCGCAGCGGCGCGTACGAGACGAGCGCGATCAGGTCGCCCGGCTTCGCGTGGCGGTGGCAGCAGCGCAGCGGCTCCCCGCCCTCGGATGTGGAGTACGGCGTACAGGCGCGGCCCGCGTCGTCGGTCACCCGCAGTTCGGCGAGGGTGCCGGGCTCGATCGGGCGGGCCGTGTAGACGGTCGTCGAGGTCGTCTCAGTGCTCATGTCCTCAGGGTCCCGTCCTCCCGCCGCGCCCGCTGGCGTCATTCGGACGTCGCGCTCGGGCGCCCATCGCCGGGGCGTACGGCTTCGCGTGCCCGCCCCGCCTCCGCCCCTGTCGTCCTCCTGTGTCGTGGCACGCGGGCCGCGTTGTCACAGGCCTCTGTCAGGGTGCTGTCAGGGCGATCCCCGAGGCCGCCCCCGCCGCGAACGGAGCCACCCCATGAGCCGGACCTTCCAAGTCACCTTCGACGCCCACGACCCCCGGGCCCTCTCCGTCTTCTGGCGCGACGCCCTCGGGTACGTCCACCCCGGGCCGCCCGGTGTCGAACTGCCCGAGGGCGCCGACCCGCTGGCCGCCTGGGACGAGTTCCTCGGCCGGATCGGGGTGCCGGCCGACCAGTGGAACAGCCGCTCCGCCCTCGAAGACCCGGACGGCGACGGCCCCCGGGTCTTCTTCCAGCGGGTCCCCGAGGGCAAGGCCGCCAAGAACCGGGTCCACCTCGACCTCCGCGTGGCCCCCGGGCTCGCCGGGGACGAGCGGATGGCGGCGCTCGAAGCCGAGTGCGCCCGGCTCGTCGCGCTGGGCGCCACCCGGCTGCGCCGCTTCGACCCCGAGCCCCCGTTGAGCGCCGGATTTCTCGTCCTCGCCGATCCCGAGGGCAACGAATTCTGTCTCGACTGACCCGGCGCCCCCGGGGGTTCCCTCAGACGAGGACCTCCAGCCGCCACCGGGCGTCACGGTCGTCCGTGCGGATGAAGATCCGCTTCGGCAGCAGGGACCGGTCCTCGAACAGGTCCCTGCCGAGCGCCAGACCGTTCCGGTCGATCGTGTACGTACCGTCCACGAGGTCGTCGGTCGAGGCGACCGTCGTGGCGCCCTCGTCGTCGACCCGCTGGAGGCGCCACACCGAGGCGGCGGTGGCATCGGCGCGCACCTCGACCGGGGCGCGCTCGGTGCCCGTCGCCACGATGCTCTCCTCCGTTCCCTTCGCCGTGAGGCGGAATCCCTCGTCCTCCGGGGTCACCAGCCACTCCACCGCCCGCGTCGGATCGTGCGGAAAGGCCACCAGGGCTCCGCCGTCGACCCCGACAGGGGCCTCCCGTACGTACAGCTTGACGATCGCGCCGATCTTCGGCATCTCTCCTCCTGGGGTTGTCAGGGCCTTACCCGGACCCTGCCCCCCACGACCCTGTCAGGGGCCGGGGAACACGCAGGTCATAGGCTGTGTGGCGCTGAGAAGTCGTCAGGGGAGGGGAAGGGTCCGCGCGCCGTGGAGCAGGGTGGGAGCAGGAACAAGGGGCAGGGCCGGGGGCGGGGACCCGGGGCCGACGGGCGCGTTTCCCTGCGCAAGGGGGCGGGCCCGAGTGCGGACCGGGGTGCGGGCCGGAGTGCGGGCCGGGGTGCGGGCTCCGGCGCGGGCCGTAGTGCGGCCCCGAGCGCGGGCCGGGGCGCGGGCCCGAGCGTGGACGTCCGGTCAGGTCCAGGGGCCGCCTCCACCTCCACCGCCTCCGCCTCCGCCGTCTCCCCTCCCCCCGGTGACCGCTGGTGGCGGCGGCCCGGGTTCGTCGTCTTCTGTCTCTTTCTCATGCCCCCCGCCGGCATGGTGCTGGCCTGGCGGACCCGCTGGTCGCCCGGCCGGAAGGTGCTCGCGACGCTCCTCTCCGGGATCTGGTTCGTGGCCGTCGGCACCAGCGGCTCGCAGAGCGGTCGGCCCGTGGTCGCCGACGCCGCGCCCGTGACCAGGCCCCTTCCTACGGCTTTCGCCCCGTACACCCCGCCCACCCCCACCCCGCGCCCCACCGTGCGGCGGACCGTGGCCGACTACACCGGCCAGAACCTGGAGACCGCCTCCCTCGCCGCGTACGAAGCCGGGTTCCGGGCGCGGTCGCACGACGCGACGGAGGGCGACAAGAGGCAGTACGTCGACGGCAACTGGAAGGTCTGTTTCCAGGAGCCCGCCGCCGGGGAGACGGCCACCGCCGAACAAGGACGGCGCAGCTCCATCGAGTTCGCCGTCGTCGAGAAGAGCAGCCCCTGCCCGGCGCGGGACGGGCTCGCCGTGGTCTTCCCGAAGATGCCCGACGTCGTCGGCATGACCTTCGCCAAGGGCTCGGCCACCCTGCGCGAGGTCGGCCTCACGGAGATCAGGGGCCGGAGCGTCTACACGGACGTGGACCTCTCCTCCCGTCACGAGGACTGGCGGATCTGCTTCCAGGACCCGAAGTCCGGCACCGACGTCGAACGCCCCGCCTCCCTCTCCGTGGACCTCTCCCTGGCCCGGCCGGGCCTGTCCTGCCCCACCGGCGAGTACGCCCGACTGCACCCCGACCCCGACCCTGATCCCGCCCCCGACCGGAACCGCCACGGCTCGGGTACGGGTACGGGGTCGGGCTCAGGGTCCGGTCCGGGTTCAGGCTCAGGGTCCGGCGGGCTCGCCTACTACAAGAACTGCGACGCCGTCCGGGCCGCCGGCAAGGGTCCCATCTACCGGGGCCAGCCCGGCTACCGCTCGGGCCTGGACCGCGACAACGACGGCAAGGCCTGCGACTGGTCCTGAGCCGACAGGTCCTGAGCCGGTGGGGGTGTATCCGCCCGTGAGCGGGGGGGGGGGGGGGGGGGGGGG
>NZ_MSJP01000087.1 GCF_014596525.1 Streptomyces sp. CBMA291 | reverse complement strand
GGGGGGGGGGGGGGGGGGGAGGGGAGGGGCAGGCGGCCCGTCTCCCACCCCCGCCACCTGCCTACCCCCGCCCGATATACGGCATCCCCGTAGCCATCACCGTCGCGAACTGCACGTTCGCCTCCAGCGGCAGGGACGCCATGTGCACCACCGTCCTCGCCACGTCCGCCGCGTCCATCAGGGGCTCCGCCGCCAGACGGCCGTCCGCCTGGCGGATGCCGGTGCCCATCCGGGCCGTCATCTCCGTCGCCGCGTTGCCGATGTCCAGCTGGCCGCAGGCGATCCGGTACGGACGCCCGTCCAGCGACAGGGACTTGGTGAGGCCCGTGAGCGCGTGCTTCGTCGCCGTGTACGCGACCGAGTGCGGGCGCGGCGCGTGCGCCGAGACCGAGCCGTTGTTGATGATCCGGCCGCCCTGCGGGTCCTGTTCCTTCATGGCGCGGAAGGCGGCCTGGGCGCAGAGGAACGCGCCCGTCAGGTTGACGTCGACGGCCGCCCGCCAGGTCTCCGGGGCGAGGTCCTCGACGGGGACCCCGCCGCCCGCGAACGTACCGGCGTTGTTGAAGAGGAGGTCCACGCGCCCGAACCGGCCCCGTACCGCCGCGAAGAGCGCCGCGACCCGCTCCGGCGAGGTCACGTCCGTCGGCACCACCAGGAAGTCGCCGTCAGGAGCCGCCGAGGCCGTCTCCTCCAGGGCCTCGGCCCGGCGCCCCGCGAGCGCCACCGACCAACCCGCCGAGGCCAGGGCCAGTGCCACGCTCCGGCCGATCCCCGAACCCGCTCCCGTCACCACTGCGATGTCCATGGGCGCGCAGCGTACGCGAACGCTTAGTCCGATGAACTCATTGTTCCGCCACGTGGATGTTCTATTCCCGAAAGCGAGAAGTCGCCCCGTCCCCCTCGAATGATGGATGGACAGCATCCGCATCGGGGAGGGTTACATGACCCAGGCACACGACACATCCGCGCACTCCGAGGAACTCCGCGCCGCCGCCCGGCACTTCGCCCGCCGCCGGTTCCTCACCGGCACCGGAGCCGCCGCGGCGCTCGCCTTCGCCACCCAACTGCCCGCGTCCGGCGCCGCCGCGGCGGCCGAACTCGACGGACGCCGCGTCGCCGAGAACCCGTTCACCCTCGGCGTGGCCTCCGGCGACCCGCTGCCCGGCTCCGTACTGCTCTGGACCCGGCTCGCACCCCGCCTCTTCGAGCCCGACGGCGGGCTCCCCGCCAACCGGGTCACCGTCCAGTGGGAACTCGCCCGCGACGAGCGGTTCACCCGGAACGTCCGGCGCGGAACCGCCACCGCGCACCCGGAGTTCCGGCACACGGTCCACGTCGAGGTGCAACACCTCGACCCCGGCCACGTGTTCTACTACCGCTTCCGTGTCGGAGACTGGACCAGTCCGGTCGGCCGCACCCGCACCGCCCCCGCCGCACAGGCCCGCACCAGCGCCCTGAAGCTCGCCGCCGTCTCCTGCCAGGCCTACTACGAGGGCTACTTCACGGCCTACCGCCACCTCGCCCAGGAGGACGTCGACGTCGTCTTCCACCTCGGCGACTACCTCTACGAGTACGCCGTCAACGCCACCGGCGGCGCCCGCGCCTACACCGACCGCACCCTCCCCGCCGTCCTCAACCGCGAGACGGTCACTCTGGAGGACTACCGGCTGCGCTACGCCCTCTACAAGTCGGACCCCGACCTGCGCGCCGCGCACGCCGCACACCCCTTCGTCGTCACCTGGGACGACCACGAGACCGAGAACAACTACGCGGGCGACATCCCCGAGAACGACGTCCCGCCGGAGGAGTTCCTGCTCCGCCGCGCCGCCGCCTACCGCGCCTACTGGGAACACCAGCCGCTGCGCGCCCCCCAGCGGCCCACCGGCCCCGACATGAAGCTCTACCGGCGGCTGACCTTCGGACGGCTCGCCCAGTTCGACATCCTCGACACCCGCCAGTACCGCTCCGACCAGGCGTACGGCGACGGCTGGCAGGTCCCTGGCCCCGAGTCGGAGGACCCGTCGCGCACCCTGACCGGCGCCGCCCAGGAGCGCTGGCTGATCGACGGCTGGCGGCACTCGCGGGCCCGCTGGAACGTCCTGCCCCAGCAGGTCGTCTTCGCCGAGCGCCGGGACCGCCCCACCGCCGACTTCACGCTCTCCATGGACTCCTGGGACGGCTACCCGGCCTCCCGACAGCGGATCCTCGACGGCGCCCGGTCGGCCGGGGTGAAGAACCTGATGGTGCTCACCGGGGACGTCCACGTCAGCTACGCCATCGACCTCAAGGCCGACTTCCGCGACCCCGGCTCACGGACCGTCGGCACCGAGATCGTCACCACCTCGATCACCAGCGGCAAGAACGGCTCCGACCACCCCTCCAACTACGCCCGGATCATGGAGGCCAACCCGCACCTGAAGTTCTACAACGGACGGCGCGGCTATGTGACGGTCGCCCTCGGCGAGAACTCGGCCCGCGCCGACTTCCGTACGGTGCCGTACGTGACGACCCCGGGCGCCCCCGTGACCACGGTCGCGTCCTACGTCACGGAGGCGGGCCGGCCGGGTCTCAAGCCCGCGTGACCCGGTCCTCCCCCGGGTAGCGGACGCCGACGCGGTCCCGTACCGCGTCGAGCGTCCGCATCACCGCGAGCGATCCTTCGAGCGGGACGAGCGGGGACTCGGCGGCTCCCGCCCGCAGACAGCGCATCACCTCGACCGCCTCGTGCCGGAGGGAGTGCGGGTCGACGTCCGACGCGTACTCCTCCGGCTCGTGGCCGTCCCGGTGCAAGGTGAAGCGCTCCGGGTAGAAGAACCCACGCGGCACGTCGATCCGGCCCCGGGTGCCCGTCACCGAGGCCGTCTGCGGGGTGTCGGCCACGATCGAGCAGGAGAGCAGCGCCGACGCGCCGCTCTCCGTCCAGCCCAGCAGCATGCCCGTGTTCAAGTCGACGCCCTCGGGGGAGAGCAGCGCGTGCGCGTGGACCGTGTCCGGCTCTCCCAGGAGCAGCTGCGCGAACGACACCGGGTACACCCCGAGGTCGAGCAGCGCCCCGCCGCCCATCGCCGGGTCCCGGAGCCGGTGGTCCGGCGCGAAGGGACCCGCGAGCCCGAAGTCCGCCTGGACGGTCCTGATCTCGCCGATCGCCCCGCCGCGCACCAGCTCCGCGATGCGGCGGATCAGCGGATGGCAGTACATCCACATGGCCTCCATCAGGAAGAGGCCCCGGTCCCGGGCGAGCGCGACCAGCTCCGCCGCCTCGCGGGCGTCGAGCGTGAGAGCCTTCTCGCACAGCACGGCCTTGCCCGCCTCCAGGGCGCGGCCCGCCGCCTCCCGGTGCGCGTGATGCGGGGTGGCCACGTAGACGACGTCGACGTCCTCGTCCGCGAAGAGCCCGTCCCAGCCGCCGTACGCCCGGGGGATGCCGAACCGGTCGGCGAAGGACCGCGCCGACGCCTCGCCGCGGGAGGCCACGGCGACGACCTCCGCTTCGTCCAGCGTCAGCAGGTCGGTGGTGAACCGCTCCGCGATGCCACCCGTCGCCAGGATTCCCCAGCGCACCTTCTTCCCCATGTACCCCACCCGTTCCACAGAGTTCCCGACCATCCCGGTCGAGCTGAGAGCATAGGCAAGGATTCAACGAGATGGAGTTGTCGATGCCGGAGAGCGGCCGGAAGGCCACGTCAGGACACATAACCACCTCCCCGGTCACGGGGAGTGACACCCCTGCGGCACCCCGGAGCGACCCCGCCCCGGCCGGCCGCGACACCACCCCGGGCAGCGGAGACCCCGCCACCCCGGCAGGCGGCGGCGCCACCCCGACCGGCGGACCCGCAGCCCGGCGGACCGGGCTGCTCGTCACCCTCGTCCTGGGCGGGCTCACCGCCCTCCCCCCGCTCTCCATGGACATGTACCTCCCGGCCCTGCCGGAGGTCACCGGAGCCCTGAGCGCCCCCGCCACCACCATCCAGCTCACCCTCACCGCCTGCCTCGCGGGCATGGCACTCGGCCAGCTCGTCGTCGGCCCCATGAGCGACAAGTGGGGGCGCCGCCGCCCGCTGCTCATCGGCATGATCGTCTACGTCCTCGCCACCGCCTTCTGCGCCCTCGCGCCCACCGCCGGACTCCTCATCGGCTTCCGGCTCCTCCAGGGCCTCGCGGGCGCCGCCGGCATCGTCATCGCCCGCGCCGTCGTCCGCGACCTCTACGACGGCGTGGAGATGGCCCGGTTCTTCTCCACCCTCATGCTGATCTCCGGTGTCGCCCCGGTCGTCGCCCCCCTCATCGGCGGGCAGATCCTGCGGATCACCGACTGGCGGGGCGTCTTCCACGTCCTCACCGTGATCGGCATCCTCCTCACCGTGGTCGTCTGGCGCTTCCTCGGCGAGACACTGCCCGCCGACCGCAGGCACGAGGGCGGCGTGGGCCAGGCCCTGCGCACCATGAAGGGCCTCCTCGGCGACCGCGTCTTCACCGGCTACACGCTGACCGGCGGCCTCGCCTTCGCGGCGCTCTTCGCCTACATCTCGGCCTCGCCGTTCGTCGTACAGGAGATCTACGGAGCCTCCCCGCAGACCTTCAGTCTCCTCTTCGGCCTCAACTCCATCGGTCTCGTCGCCGTCGGCCAGATCAACGGCAAACTGCTCGTCGGACGCGTCAGCCTGGACAAGGTGCTCGGCGTCGGCCTCGGCGTCATCCTGCTCGCCGCCTTCGCCCTGTACCTGATGACCAGCGGCGTCTTCGGCGACCTCGGGCTCGTGCCGATCGCCGCCGGGCTCTTCGTCCTCATGTCGGCGATGGGCCTCGCCATGCCCAACACCAACGCCCAGGCCCTGATGCGCACCCCGCACGCCGCCGGATCGGCCTCGGCCCTGCTCGGCACCACCTCCTTCCTCGTCGGCGCGGTCGCCTCGCCGCTCGTCGGCATCGCGGGCGAGCAGACCGCCGTCCCGATGGCCGTCGTCCAGCTCTCCTGCGCCGCCCTCGCCCTCGCCGCCTTCCTCGGCCTGTGCCGCCCCTGGCAGGCGAACCGGACGAAGACCGGCCTCTAGGCCGTGTCCTCCCGGTCCCGCCGCGTCCCCGGTGTCACGATCCGTGGCACGGACGGACGGACGAACGGACGGCGAGAGGACCGGATGTGTGCCACTACTGCGGGTGCCGTGAGATCCCGCTGATCAAGGAGTTCATCGCCGAGCACGAGACGGTCACCGACCTCGCGGGGGACGCCGTGCGCGCCCTGCGGGCCGGTGACCGCGACCGCGCCCGGACCCTCGCCGCCCGTATGACCGTCGAACTGCGGTCGCACTGGGCGGGGGAGGAGCGGGGCCTTTTCGCGGTCATGGGCGAGAACGAGGAGTACACGGCGTACGTCGACGCCCTGGTGCGCGAACACCGGGAACTCGCCGCCTTCCTCGACGCCCTCGATCTCGACCAGGAGACGCAGCGGGACGCCTTCGTCCGCGCCGTCGACGAACTGCACGAGCACATCGCCAAGGAGGAGGACGGCCTCTTCCCGGCCTCCCTCACGGAACTCACCGGCGACCAGTGGGACCGCTCCTTCGCGGCCTGGCGCTCGGTCCACTCCGGCCGGGAGCCCCGGTGAGACCCACGACCTAGACTGTCTCGGTGAACGTCTCACCCGCCTCCGCCGACTCCCTGCGCGCCGCCCTCGCCGGGCTCCTCGACGGCCTTCCGCCCCAGCGGGCCACCCAGGCCGTCGAGCGGCTGATCGCCAACTACCGGGGCACCACCCCGACGGACGCCCCCGTGCTCCGCGACCGCTCCGACGTCGCCGCGTACGCCGCCTACCGGATGCCGGCGACCTTCGAGGCGGTACGCGGCGCCCTCCGCGCCCTGCGCGCGGCGGCGCCCGACTGGGAGCCCCGTACCCACACCGACGTCGGCGGCGGCACCGGCGCGGCGAGCTGGGCCGTCGCCGAGGCCTGGGGGGAGCGACCGCCCCGCACCACCGTCCTCGACTGGGCCGAGCCCGCCCTCGCCCTCGGCCGCGAACTCGCCGCCGGGACCCTGGACGCCGAGTGGCGCACGGCCAGGATCGGCGGTGCCCTCCGGCTCGCGGACACCGACCTCGTCACCGTCTCGTACGTCCTCAAGGAGCTGACCCCCGCCGACCGGACCGCCCTGGTCGCCGAGGCGGCGCGGGCCGCCGGGACGGTCGTGGTCGTCGAGCCCGGCACCCCCGACGGCTACGAGCGGATCATCGCGGCCCGGACCCTCCTCGTCGACGCCGGGTTCACCGTCGCCGCGCCCTGCCCGCACAGCGGGACCTGCCCCATCGAGCCCGGCGCCGACTGGTGCCACTTCGCGGCCCGGGTGAGCCGCTCCTCGCTGCACCGGAAGGTCAAGGGCGGCTCCCTGCCGTACGAGGACGAGAAGTACGCCTACGTGGCCGCGACCCGCCTCCCCGTGACGCCCGCCGCCTCCCGGATCACCCGCAGGCCGCAGATCCGCAAGGGCCTGGTCCAGTTCGACCTGTGCGGCCCGGACGGCCTCGCCCGCGAGACGGTCACCAAGCGCCACGGCCCCCTCTACAAGCAGGCCCGTGACGCCGAGTGGGGCGATGCCTGGCCGCCGGAGGAGACGGCCTAGACGGGGCCTACGGGCGCAGCTCCTGGGTGCAGCACTTCACACTGCCGCCGCCCTTGAGGAGTTCGCCCAGGTCCATGCCGAGGGGCTCGAAACCACGCCGCCGCAGCGGCTCGAAGAGACCCACCGCCGTCTGCGGCAGCAGGACGTGACGGCCGTCGCTCACCGCGTTGAGCCCGAGGGCCGCCGCGTCCCCGGCGCCCGCGAGCAGCGCGTCGGGGAACAGCCTCGCGAGCACCGCGCGGCTCTCCGGCGAGAACGCGTCCGGGTAGTACATGATCTCGTCCGCCGCGTCGTCCAGGACGCACAGCGCCGTGTCCAGGTGGTAGTAGCGCGGGTCCACCAGCTCCAGGCCGATCACCGGACGCCGGAAGAACTCCTGCGCCTCGTCGCGGGCGAGCGGGCTGGACCGGAAGCCGCGCCCGGCCAGGATCCAGGAGGCGGTGACGGCGAAGTCCCCCTCGCCCTCGTTGACGTGCTCCGGTGCCCGTACGGCCTCGTCCGCCCAGCCGTTCGCGCGGAACCAGGACAGGTGCCGGGCGGCCTCCTCGGCGCGCTCCGGGTGGGCGAACCGGGCACCGAGCACCCGGCCCCCGACGACCGTGGCGCCGTTCGCCGCGAAGACCATGTCCGGCAGCGCGGGATCGGGGGTGAGCAGGTCGACGGTGTGGCCGAGCGCCAGATAGCGGTCGCGCAGGTCCTCCCACTGGGCGAGGGCGAGCGGCGGATCGACCGGTTTCGTGGGGTCCATCCACGGGTTGATGGAGTACGTCACCGAGAAGTGCGCGGGTGGGCACATCAGATAGCGACGGGGCGAGGACACGCGCGGAGTGGTGCGCAAGGAGGGCTCCTCACGGGCGGACGGAGGGACGGACGGGCCCGCGTCACATGGGCCCCGTCGCGGTGGTGGACCCATGGTCCGCCCTCGACGCCCGACGCGCTGTGGACCGTTCGGGTGGTTCGCCCCGGGCGGCCCCTGTAGCGCCGGGGAGGCCGCGCCCGTAGCGCCGGAGGGGTCGCGCCCGTAGCGTCAGGGAGGCCGTCTCCGTGACGTCGGCAAGGCCACCTCCGTAGCGCCAGGGAGGCCGTCTCCGTGGCGCGGGTAAAGCCCCTCCGTAGCGCCGGGAAGGCCACCCCCGCAGCGTCAGGAAGACCGCACCGCAGCGCCCCGAGAACCAGCCGCCGGGCAGCGCCCCGCGGACCAGCCGTCGCCACCATGCGAGACGTCTCGTCTCGCCCGCTGCTACATTGGCCGCCATGCCCGAGCCCAAGGCCCCCGACGCCTCCCGCCGCAGTGAGCGCTCCCGGCGTGCGATCTTCGACGCCGCCCTCGGTCTCGTCACCGAGAACGGCTACGCGAAGACCACCATCGAGGGCATCGCCGCCCGCGCGGGCGTCGGCAAGCAGACCATCTACCGCTGGTGGCCCTCCAAGGCGGCCGTCCTCCTCGACGCCTTCCTCGATCTCGCCGCCCGCGCCAATGAGGGCCTCGGCGGCGACGCCGACAGCGAGATCCCCGACACCGGGGACCTCGCCGCCGACCTCCGGTACGTCCTGCGCGCCACCGTCGACGAGCTGAACGACCCCACGTTCGACGGCCCCACCCGCGCCCTCGCCGCCGAGGGCATCGTCGACCCCGAACTCGGCGCCCGCTTCACGGAAGCCCTGCTCGAACCGCAGCTCGGCTTCTACGTGCGCCGGATCGAGGCCGCGCAGGCCGCCGGTGACATCGACCCCGGCGTCGATCCCCGTACCGCCTGCGAACTGCTCGTCGGCCCGCTCCACCACCGCTGGCTCCACCGCACCCTGCCGCTGACCCACGCCTACGCCGACAGCCTCGTCGACCTCGCCCTGCGCGGACTCGGGACGAGGAACGGACCCGCGACGGGCCACTGACGCGTTTCACCTCACCCCGGTTCCCCACTCCGGTCACCCGGAGCGCAGGATGGTGGGACCATGGGCAGAGCCGAACGGGCGAGCATAGAGGTGTGAGGGGATAGATGGGCGACGGCATCGGCCGCAATCGCGGCACGGAGAGCAGACTCGCACAATGGCTGCGCAGGCGCCCCAAACGCACCGCGGCCGAGGACGAGAACGCGCGCGAGAAACTGCTCCTGGCCGTCGCCGCCGCCGGGCTGCCCCTGGCCCCCGCCGCGTACCCCGTGGGCTACAGCTGTTCCTGCGAGCGGATCGGCTGTCCCACCCCCGCCCGCCACCCCGTCTCCTTCGCCTGGCAGACGCAGTCGACCACCGACCGCGCCCAGATCGAGCGCTGGGCCAGGAACGAGCCCGAGGCGAACTTCATCACCGCCACCGGCATGGTCCACGACGTCCTCGACGTGCCGCTCGCCGCGGGACGGGCCGCCCTGGAACGGCTGCTCGCCGAAGGCGTCGAGGTCGGGCCGGTCGCCGAGTCCGCCGACATCGACCCGGTCGGCGGCCGGATGCTCTTCTTCACCGCGACCCGGGGCACCCCCGAGGACGAGGACGAGTGGTGGCCCTGCGAGCTGGACTGCCACCCGGAGACCATGGACGAGCACCCGGGGCTCCGCTGGCACTGCCGGGGCAGCTATGTGCTCGTCCCCCCGGCCCGCCTCCCCGGTGACGAGGACGCGCAGCCGGTCGTCTCCTGGGTCCGGGGCCCCGAGCATCCACTGCCCGACCCGCTGAACCTCCTGGAGACCCTCCAGGACGCCTGCGCCCGGCACGCGGCGGAGAGCGACGGCGGCCAGGCCCACGAGATCGCCTGGCCCCTGACCCGCTGACCCGCTGACCCGCTGAGCCCGGACCTTCCCGGATCCGTCGACACCCGCCCCGATCCGTCGAGTGCCCGTCCGCGAGCCTCTGGCGGATCGTTCCGGCGCCGCTACGAGCCCTGTGCCGCCACCACTCCCTGGAGGCGGGCCAGGACCGTGACGGCGTCCTCGTCCGCGCCCGCCGGCTTCACCAGGGCCACCTGGTCGGTGACCCACTCCTTGGTCACGGTGTTCCTCACCTCGCCGGTCAGCAGCGCCTTGACACCGGGGTCGACCTTCGGCCGGTAGCCCGGCGCCGCCGTCTGGCGCTCGTAGGAGCGGGTGGAGAAGAAGACGAACGCGCCGCCGTCCCTCGTCCGCAGCGCGAAGGGCGCGAAGTCGCCCCGGTCCGTCACCCGGTCCACGTACTGGGTGACGAGCCCCGGACGGCTGGCGCCCTTCCGCCGCTGCTCCCGCCACAGGGTGGTGTGCGGCCCCGCAGCGAACGGCCCCGGGCGCCCCTCCTTGAGATACGAGACGTACTCCTCGCCCAGCTTCCCGGGCGCGACCGCGAGGGTGTCGGTGTCCGCCGCGACGGGCACCGCGTACCCCTGCTCCTCGGCGAACTCGGGCACCTGGGAGGGGGTGAGGATCACCAGATGCGCCGCCTCCCACGGCTCCTGGGGCCCGCTCCGCAGGAAGAGCAGCAGCCAGCGCTGGTCGCCGGGGCCCTGGCCGGTGTCCGTGTTCGGGTCGGTGTCCGCGAGGAACCAGCGCGGCCAGCCCGCCTTCCGGGGCAGGGTGAACCGCGCGTCGGTCAGTTCGAGGGGCCGGTGGGCCGGATTGCCGCCAGGGTGCTCGGCGGCCCGTGAGCGCAGCCCCGCCTGGTTGATCTCCCCGAGCGGACCGGTGACCCGGCTCGCGTCCAGAGCCGGGTCGTTCGCCTTGTCGGCGCGGTTGTAGGCCGCGGTGAAGTCGGCGAGCGCCGCCGCCGCCTCCGACTCCGTGGCCGGGGGCAGCAGTGCCTGCTCGCCGTGGACGGTGACGCAGCCGCCCGCCGTGAGTGCCAGGGCGACGGCGGTCGCCGCCGCTCCCAGGAGCCTGGCGGACCGCCGTGCCGACGCCCGGCTACGCGTTCGTACCGGTGCTGACCTCAGCCTCAGCCTGCTCATCGGTCGCCTTCTGCCTCTTCACCCACGCGGACGGAACCGACCCTATCGGGGCCAGGAACAGCGCGAGGGTCGGGACCAGATACAGCGCCCACACCGTGACCTGAAGGACCGTCGGGTCCGGCTGGAAGTTGAACACGCCCTTGAGGAGGGTGCCGTACCAGCTGTCCGGCGGGATCGTCGCCGAGATGTCGAAGGCCTTGTTCGTCAGACCGGGCAGGAAACCGGCCTCCTGGAGGTCGTGGACGCCGTACGCGAGCACGCCCGCCGCCACCACGACCAGCATCCCGCCGGTCCAGGTGAAGAACTTCGCCAGGTTGATCCGGAGCGCGCCCCGGTAGAACAGCCAGCCGAGCAGCACCGCCGTGAGCAGACCGAGGAGGACGCCGGTCAGCGGGGCGTACGTGCCGTCCGAGGACGCCCGGACCGAGGCCCACACGAAGAGCGCCGTCTCCAGACCCTCGCGGCCCACCGCGAGGAAGGCGGTGGCGACCAGCGCGCCGGTGCCCATCTGGAGGGCCGAGTCCAGCCTTCCGTGCAGCTCCGTCTTGAGGTGCCGGGCCGTGCGCCGCATCCAGAAGACCATGCAGGTCACCAGGATGACCGCGACGATCGACAGGGAACCGCCGAGCAGCTCCTGCGCCTCGAAGGTCAGCTCCTGGGAGCCGAACTCCAGACCCGCGCCGAAGGCGAGGGCGACACCGACGGCCACGCCGATGCCGATCCAGATCGGCTTCAGGGCGCCCCTGTTCCCGGTCTTCACCAGGTACGCGATGAGGATGCAGACGACCAGGCTGGCCTCAAGGCCTTCGCGCAGGCCGATCAGATAGTTACCGAACACGTCGGTGCTCCTTCTCCTTCAGGCTCCGTCAGGAGAACAGCGCCCGGCCCCACCAGTCGTCCTTGTCCCGGACGCCCGGCGGGATCGCGAACAGCGCCGAACCCACGTGCTGGATGTATTCGTTGAGGGCGTCCGCGCGGGCCAGCGAGGTCTGCACGGGGATGAAACCGGTTCTGACGTCCTTCTGGTACGCCAGGAAGAACAGGCCCGCGTCCAGGCGCCCGAGGCCGTCGGTGCCGTCCGTGAAGGAGTAGCCCCGGCGCAGGATCGTCGCCCCGGCGTTGCTGTCGGGGTGCGCGAGCCGGACGTGGGAGTCCGGCTTCATCGCCTTCAGGAACGGCTCGTCGTGCTCCTTGGCCTTGCCGGGGGCCGCGCCCTCGCGCTTGTCGCGGCCGAAGACGTCCTCCTGCTCGGCGAGCGGAGCCCGGTCCCAGGTCTCGATGTGCATCCGGATGCGCCGGGCGACCAGGTAGGAGCCGCCGTCCAGCCAGGCGGCCGGGCCCTGGGCGTCCTTGCCGGAGACCCAGACGTGCCGGTCGAGGCGGTCGGTCTCGGTGCCCGCGATGTTGCGGGTGCCGTCCTTGAAGCCGAAGAGGTTGCGGGGGGTCTGGGCGTCGGGGGTCGTCGAGGACGTCTTGCCGAAGCCCAGCTGGGACCAGCGGACGGCGACCTTGCCGAAGCCGATCCTGGCCAGGTTGCGGATGGCGTGCACGGCGACCTGCGGGTCGTCGGCGCAGGCCTGGACGCAGAGGTCGCCGCCGCTGCGCGCCGGGTCGAGGTTGTCGCCGGGGAACCGGGGCAGGTCGACCAGCGCGTCGGGCCGCCGGTCCTTCAGGCCGAAGCGGCCGTCGAAGAGCGAGGGGCCGAAGCCGATGGTGAGGGTGAGCCGGGAGGCCTTGAGGCCGAGGGCCTCGCCGGTGTCGTCCGGCGGCGCCTCCGGAAGGCCGCCGTAGGCGCCGTCGCCGACCTCGGCACCGGCCGTGATCCGCTCGGCGGCCCGGGTCCAGTCCTTGAGGAGCTGGATCAGCTCGTCGCGGTCCTTCGTCGTCACGTCGAAGGCGGCGAAGTGCAGCCGGTCCTGGACGGCGGTGGCGATGCCCGCCTGGTGCGGGCCGTGGAACGGGACGGCGGAGCCGCTGTCGGCGACCGGTACCGGGGTGTCGTCCCCGGCGTTGACCAGGGCGACGGCCCCGCCCGCCGCGACGGCACCGAGCGCGAGCCCGGCGCCGCCCCAGCCCATGACCGTACGGCGGGAGGGCGAGGCGGCCCCGCCCTCCGGGCTCTGCCGGTTCTCCTCGGACATGTCCGTATCCCGTTCCCTGGTGATCCGGTGGCTGCTTGGCTGCGACTACTTGACGACGGCGGCGGCGAGCTTGGAGAGCGGCTCGGCGAGGGCGTTGACGCCGTCGGACAGCTCCTTGCGCTCGGCCTTGCCGACCTTGTCGTACGAGGTGAAGACGTAGCCGTTCTTGTCGGCGCGGTACTTGTCGAGAAGGGTGTTCAGCGCGGCGAACTGCTTGTCGAGTTCGGCGACGAGCTTCGGGTCGTTCTTCGAGGCGACCGGCTTGAGCAGGTCGAAGGACTTCTGCGCGCCCTCGACGTTCGCCTTGAAGTCGACGAGGTCGGTGTGCGAGTAGCGCTCCTCCTCGCCGGTGACCTTGCCGCTGGCGACCTCGTCCAGGAGTTCCTTGGCGCCGTTGGCCATGGAGGTCGGGGTGATCTCGGCCTTGCCGACCCGCTTCACCCAGTCGGCGAGGTCCTTGTCGAGGGTGTCGGCGAGGGTCTTCTCGGCGGCGCCGATCTTCTTGTCGTGCCAGAGGGACTTCTCCAGGCGGTGCCAGCCGGTCCAGTCCTTGGCCGGGTCCTGGCCGTCCTCAAGGCCGTCCTCGCGGACGTCGACCTTGGGGTCGATGTCGCCGAAGGACTCGGCGACGGGCTCGGTGCGCTCCCAGCCGATCCGGGACTCGGCGTACGCCTTCTTCGCGGCCTCGACGTCACCGGCGCGGACGGCGTCGGTGAAGACCTTCACCTTGGGCAGGGTCGCCTCTGCCTGGGCCTCGACGTACTGGCGGTAGGCGGAGACGGCGGCGTCCATCTCGGGGGAGCGCTGGGGGCCGGTGGCGGCGCCGGTGGCCTTGACCTGCTGGCGGATGCCCTCGCCCTTCATGCCGGGCTTGCAGGCGATCTCGTAGTCGCCGGCCTTGATCTCGGCGGTCAGGCTGGCCTTGGTGCCGGGGCCGATGTTCTCGCGCTCGGTGACGATGCGGGCGTCCGGGAAGAGGACGTACACCTCGGTGATCTTGGAGCCGCGGTTCTCGACGGCCAGCTTC
The DNA here is from genome assembly GCF_014596525.1 of Streptomyces sp. CBMA291. Taxonomy (GTDB): domain Bacteria; phylum Actinomycetota; class Actinomycetes; order Streptomycetales; family Streptomycetaceae; genus Streptomyces. Next base: position 6,735 of record NZ_MSJP01000087.1, on the reverse strand, counting down.
ACGTGCCCGGCGGGGAACTCCTTGGCGGAGACCTCGCAGGAGTCGTCCTTGGCGATGACGGTGATCGTGCCGTCGGCCGCCTTGCCGTCGCTCTTCTCGGCGCAGCCCGTGACGGCGGCCAGAGTCGCCGCGGTCGCGGCGGCGGTGACGACGGAGAGACGGACGGCTCGCATGGGGACTCCAGGAACGAGGGACGGCTGAGGCGAACCTAACTTAACCGAGGCTTACCTGAGCCATACCCGTCCGTCCAGTGATTCACCTCTCAGCTCGGGCGGGCCGGATACGAAGGGATCACGAAGCTCCCACGGAGTCCCCATGGGATGGTCAAGGACCAGTCAAGAAGGGCGGGATTGCTCTTCCTTGTCCGTATTCGACTCATTCGGCCCGGATGTATGGGGAGCCCGCTTCGGTACGACCAGGGGCGCGCCCGTCGCCGGGTGCGGGAAGACCTCCACCGGCTGCCGGTAGACCCGGGAGAGAACCTCCGCGTCCAGCACCTCCGATGGCGGCCCGTCGGCCGCGATCCGGCCCCCGTGCAGCACTCCGATCCGGTCCGCGTACGCCGCCGCGAGCCCGAGATCGTGCAGCACCACCACCACCGCGTCCCCGGCCGCCGCACGCTCCCGGCAGATCCGCAGCACCAGCTCCTGATGGCGCAGGTCCAGGGCGGCCGTCGGCTCGTCGAGCAGCAGCAGCCCGGTCCGCTGGGCCAGCACCCGGGCCAGGGCGACCCGGGCCCGCTCGCCGCCGGAGAGCGCCGAGAAGGGGCGTGCGGCGAACCGCTCGACCTCGGTCGCCGCCATCGCGGCGGCGATGGCCGTCTCGTCCTCCGCCTCCCGCTCGGTGCCCGCCCACGGCGCCCTGCCCATCCGCACCACGTCGCCGACGGGGAAGGGGAAGGCGAGCGCCGCCGCCTGCGGCAGCACCGAGCGGCGCAGGGCCAGTTCACCGGGCGACCAGGCGTCCACGGACCGGCCCCCGATCCGTATCTCGCCCGAGGTGGGGGCGAGGTCGGCGGCGAGCGCGGCCAGCAGCGTCGACTTCCCGGCGCCGTTGGGCCCCACCAGGGCCAGGACCTCACCGGCCCGCACCCGGACGTCGACCCCGTCGAGCACCGTCCGGTGCCCGAGGGCCACCCGGAGCCCGACGGCCTCGGCGACCACCTCGCCGGGCGCGGCGGGGGAGGGGAGCGAGCGCGGGCGCCGGTCCGGGAGCAGCGCGCGCAGAAGTGCCGATGTCATGCCCAACCACCTTGCCTGCGACGGGTCCTGCGCAGCAGCCAGAAGAAGAACGGGCTGCCGATGAGGGCGGTGAGGACGCCCAGGGGAAGTTCCGCCGGAGCGGCGATCGTCCGGGCCGCGAGGTCGCCCCCGGCGAGCACGACTGCCCCGCCGAGCGCGCTGCCCGGGATGAGGAAGCGGTGGCCGGGGCCGTTCGCCATCCGCAGCAGATGCGGGACGAGCAGTCCGACGAAGGTGATGACGCCCGCCACCGCGACCGCCGCCGCAGTGAGCAGCGCCACCACGAGGATCAGCGCGATCCGCAGCCGCTCCACGTCCACGCCGAGGTGCCGGGCGGGCCGCTCGCCGAGCGCGAGGAGGTCGAGCCTGCGGGCGTAGAAGGGGGCGACGGCCAGACCGGCGAGCGCGCACGGCAGGACGGCGAGGACCTTGGGCCAGGTGGCCTGGGCGAGCGAGCCGAGCTGCCAGAAGGTGATCTGGGTGACCTGCGCGTTGTCGGCGAAGAAGAGGAAGAGGCCGATGAGCGCGCCCGCGAAGGCGTTGACGGCGATGCCGGTGAGGATCAGCGTCACCACCTCCGTACGCCCGTCGGAGCGGGAGAGCGCGTACACCAGGAGGACGGTCACCAGACCCGCGACGAAGGCGCAGAACGGCACCGTCCAGTTGCCGAGGAAGGTGAGCCCGAGGGCGATGGCGCCGACCGCGCCCACGGCGGCGCCGGAGGAGATGCCGATGACGCCGGGCTCGGCCAGCGGATTGCCGAAGACGCCTTGCATGAGGGCGCCCGCGCAGCCGAGGGAGGCGCCGACGAGGAGGGCGAGGACGACCCGGGGGAGCCGGATGTTCCACAGGACGCTCTCGGCCGTGCGGTCGAGGGCGTGCCCGCCGAGCCCGATCCGGTGCTGGACCGAGGCGAGGACGTCGCCGAGCGGGATCTCGTACGCGCCGATCCCGGCGGAGAGGAGGGCGAGCAGCAGCAGGACGCCGAGGAGGCCGACGGTCAGGAGGAAGCCGGTGCGGCGGGGGGCGGGCCGGGGCTCGGGGGCGGCCGGTGCCGGTTTCTCCGCTGTCTCGGTCGTCTCCGCCGTCTCCGGCAGGGCTTGTCCGGTCGCGGGCGGTTCGGGCGTGGCCGGGGCGGGGGTGGCCGGGGCGGGGGTGGGCGGGGCGTCGGGGAGCGTGGTCACTTGCCCTCCCCGTACAACTGGTCGACCAGGGACTTCAGTACCCGGTCGGTGCGCGGGCCGTAGTTGAGGAGGACGCCGTCGTCGACGGTGACGACCCGCCGGGACGCGCCCGCCGGGGTCTCGGTGACACCGGGGATGCGGACCAGACCGTCCACGCCCTCGACGGACGCGAGTCCCTTGCTCATGACGAGGATCGCGTCGGGCGCGGCTTTCGCCAGGGCTTCGCTGGTGATCGGGGTGAAGTCCTTGGTGAGGCCGGACTCCTTGCCCGCGTCGACGGCTCCGGCCGCCTCCAGGAGGGAACTCGCGCCGGACTCGGCCCCGCCGAGCAGATAGACGGCGGCCGAGCCCCGGACGTAGAGGAACGCCACCCGGGGCTTCTCCGCGTGCGCCGGGATCCCCTTCTTCACCGCGTCGATCCGCTCCTGGGTGCGCCGTTCGAGGGCGTCCCCGGAGCCGGGTACGCCGAGGGCGGCGGCGACCGCGCCGATCCGGGGCCCGACGTCCGCGAGGCTCTTGGGCGGGGCGACCACGACGAGCGGGACGCCCGCGTCCCGGATCTGGGCGATGGCCTCGGCCGGTCCCGTGGTGGTCTCGGCGAGCACCAGGGTGGGCCGGAGCGAGAGCACGCTCTCGGCGGAGACATCGTGGGCCCGGGTCACCACCGGCAGCTTCTCCGCCTGTTCGAAGGTGGCGGTGACGTCCCGGGCGACGACCCGGTCGCCGAGCCCGAGGGTGAAGACGATCTCGCTGAGGGAACCGGTGAGCGGGACGACCCGCTCGGTGGAGGTCACGGTGACCCGGCGCCCGTCGGCGGAGGGGACGGTGACGGGCAGTCGGGGCGCGGCCGGGGCGGCGAGCGGTTCGATCCGGTCGGGCCCCGGGGCGGACACGGGGGCTCCGTTTCCCGCTCCGTCCCCGCTTGCGTTGCTGCCCCCTCCACCGCAGCCGGTCGCCGCGAGGGCGAGCGCGAGCACTGCCGTCAGTGCTCCCGCGAGGCGAGTTCTGCGCACCGGACACCGTCCTGTCTTCGTTCCGCTTCGTTCTGCCTGGGATCGGCTCTGCCGGGGGGTGCGCCCCTTGAGCCGAACGTAGTTTAGGTTAGCCTTACCTGAGTATCCATACCTCGGAGGGGTCCCATGCCGCTGCCCAGATCCGCCCGCGTGCTCGCCGTGACCCTGTTCACGGCCCTGCTCGCCGCCCTGGTCCCGGCCACCGCCGCCCATGCGGAGAGCCGCACGGTGCAGGGCGGGCGGCTCGACTGGGGCATCCGCTCCTCCTTCCTGAGTTACGTCACCGGGCCCGTCGCCCAGGGAAGTTGGGGGCTCACCGGCGGAGCCGCCACGGTCGGCGGCGGCCAGTTCCGCTTCCACTCCGCGCAGGGCTCCTACGACCCCGCCACCGGAGCCTTCGAGGCCGCCTTCTCCGGCGGCGTCCACTTCACCGGCCACCCCAAGGCCGACGGCGGCAACGAACTCGACCTCACCGTCAGCCGCCCCCGCGTCCGCGTCTCCGGCGGACAGGGCACCCTCTACGCCGACATGGCGAGCAAGGCCAAGGGCAGCGGCCGGATGACCGTCACCTCCGGCGTGCCGATCGCCACCCTGAACGTCGGCGGCATCGACATGCGCGGCGGCGGCAGCCCCCTCAGCCTCACCGGCGTGCCCGCCACCCTCACCGCGCAGGGCGCCACGGCCTTCGCCGGCTACTACCCGGCCGGTACCGCGCTCGACCCGATCAGCCTCACCGTCGACGTCAACACCCCGCGGCAGGCACCGGCCGCCACCCCGCCCGCCGCCACCCCGGCCAAGCCCTCCGCCACGACGGACGCCACGGCGACCGCCAAGCCGTCCGCGACCGCCTCGGCCACCGGCGGTCTGCACACCGCCGTCGTCGACTGGGGTGTCCGCCGCACCTTCCGCGAGTACGTCACGGGCGCGGTCTCGCAGGGCGAATGGGCCCTCGCCGACGGCGCCCAGGACGGCGGCGCGCTCTTCCGCTTCCCCTCGGGCAAGGGTGCGTACGACCCGGCCAAGGGCACCCTCGACGCCGCGTTCGCGGGCAGTGTCCGCTTCACCGGCGCCCATCTCGACCTCACCCTCGGCAAGGTCGCGGTGAAGGTCTCCGGCGGCACCGGCACCCTCAGCGCCGACGTCACCAGCGCCGGGAAGACCGACAAGGGCGTCCCCCTCGTCACCTTCGCCGCCCGCGACCTCACCCCGAAGAACGGCCTCGCCGTCGTCACCGAGGCCCCCGCCACCCTCACCGAGGGCGGCGCCAAGGCCTTCGGCGGGATGTACAAGGCGGGCACCGAGATGGACCCGGTCTCCCTCGCCGTCGCCGTCGACGCCAAGGCCGCCCTGCCGGCCCTCCCCGACCTCGGCAGCGCGCCCACCACCCCGGCCGCCACCCCGTCGGCCGCCACCTCCGCGCCGACCGCCCCCGCGGACCCGGCCCCGGTCGCGTCCGCCCAGGACTCCGGCCCCTCCGCGGGCACGTACCTCGCGATCGGCGGAGGCGTGCTGCTCGTCGCCGTCGCCGCCGTGTTCACCGCCGTGCGCCGTCGCCGTTCCGGCGCCGGAACCCCCGCCGCCTGACCCTCCCTCACTTCCGCTTCCGCGCACCCCCGTCGCGCTCCGCATCCGTTCTAGGAGAAACCCGTCATGGCCATCCCCCTGCGCCGTTCCGTCTCCCTGGCCGCCGCCGTCGCCACGGCCGCCGCTCTGGGCGCGGGCGCCGTCGCCCTCGCCCTGCCCGCCGCGGCCGCCGACAGCACGCCGCCGATGTCGCTGGTCGACGGCACCCTGGACTGGGGCATCAAGCAGTCGTTCCGCTCGTACCTCGCACAGCCCTTCTCGCACGGCAAGACCACCGTGGAGGGCGGCGCCCGGCAGGCCGACGGCAACGGCGTCTTCACCTTCGTGGAGGGCACCGGCACGTACGACATGACGACGCACGGCACGGCCAACTCCTTCAAGGGCGGGGTGCGCTTCGAGGCGCACGAGGGCGCCCTGGACATCCGCATCTCGGACGTCCGGCTCTCCACCAAGGGCTCCGCCGCGCCGACCGGCGAGATCACCGCCGACGTCGTCACCAGGGAGAAGGACGGCTCCTACAGCACCCGGGACGACATCGTCTTCGCCGCGCTCGACATGACCGGCGTCAAGCCCGGTCAGGGCGCGGGCGGCGCCATGGTGTTCAAGGACATCCCGGCGAAGCTGACGAAGGACGGCGCGGCGGCCTTCGCGGGCTTCTACAAGGAGGGCGACGCGCTCGACGCGGCGACCCTCACGGTGAAGGTGGGCGGCCGCCCGACGACCCCGCCGACGACGGCACCCACGCCGGACCCGACCACGGAGCCGACGACCGGCCCGACGACGGAGCCGACGACCGGTCCGACGACCGAGCCCACCACGGGTCCGACGACGGAGCCGACGACCGGCCCGACCACGGAGCCCACCACGGGTCCGACCACGGAGCCGACGACCGGTCCGACGACGGAGCCCACCACGGGTCCGACGACGGAGCCGACGACCGGTCCGACGACCGAGCCCACCACCGGCCCGACGACCGGCCCGACGACCGAGCCCACCACGGGCCCCACCACCGGCCCGACCACCGGCCCCTCCACCACCCCCACCACCGAGCCCACCGCCACCGAGACGCCCGCTCCGGTCAACGCCAAGCTCACCTGGGGTGTGAAGGAGAGCTGGCAGCGGTACGTCGGCCAGATCTGCGGCGGCAAGATCACCGCGTCCGACGGCGCCGAGCACCACGGCGACGCCTACGACTTCGGCTTCGTCAAGGCCGATCTCGACGCCGACGCCCGCAAGCTCGACGCCGCGTTCGCCGGGAAGGTCGCCTTCTCCTGCGACTCCCACGGCATCGACTGGACCATCGGCGACCTCAAGGTGAAGGCCTCCGGCACCACCGGCACCCTCACCGCCGACGTCACCTCCGCCCAGGGCACCGCCAGTGACGTGGCCTTCGGCGACCTCGACCTCTCCCGGGCCGACTGGACCGCCAAGGACGGGCTCGTCACCCTCGCGAACGTCCCCGTGAAGCTGACGGCGGCCGGTTCGGCGACCTTCACCGCCCCGGGCGGCCAGGGCGGCTACCCGGCCGGTACCGAGATGGACCCGCTGACCCTGACGGTCGCGCTCGACAAGGACGCGGTGCTGCCCGGGACCTCCGGCGGCACCGGCACGGGCGGCTCGGACGGCTCCGGCGGCACCGGGGGCTCCGCTGACGGTGGCGCCTCCACCGGCGGCGCGGGCAGCGTCGGCGGCGGCAGCGTGGGTGGCGGCAGC
>NZ_MSJP01000086.1 GCF_014596525.1 Streptomyces sp. CBMA291 | reverse complement strand
GCCGCGCCCGGGACCCGGGCCGCGGGGGACGGACCGCGTGCCGAGGCCCAGTGGCGCAGGGGCCGTCGGCTCGCCGTCGAGGGCGGTGCCCGGCTGCTCGTGGACCTGGCCGACCGGACCCGCCCCGACGCGCCGGACCCGGCCACCGGTGGCCGCCTCGCCGGGCTCACCCCGCGCGAACGGGAGATCTCCGTCCTGGTGGCCGAGGGCCTGACCAACCAGGCCGTGGCCGAGCGGCTCTGTCTGAGCCCCCGTACGGTCGAGAGCCATGTCGCCCGGGTCTACCGGAAGACGGGCGTGGAGACCCGGGCGGCCCTCGCGTCGCTCGTCGCGCGGGACGGCGCCGCCGAAGGAGGTCAGTCCTTGCGGGGGTAGCTGGCGGTCACCCGGCCCCTGGCGTCGGCGTGCAGGGAGGCGGAGCCGTACGAGTCGGACAGGTACACGATGATGCCGAGGCCGTTTCCGGCGATTGTCGAGGCGGGGACGAGGACGACGTAACGGCTCGTCGGCTCGGCCACGCCCAGTTCCCGCTCGGCGCGCTTCAGGAGCGCGGGCAGGACGTCCCAGTCGACGGAGGAGAGGTCGGCGGGGACCGAGCCGGGGAAGGCGGTGCCCGAGCCCTGGCGGACGACCGCTTCCCCGCCCCGGTAGAGGTACCGGTCGAACCGCTTGGTGCTGCCCTTGACCAGCGCCTCGGCGACGGCGTACTCCGGGTACACGACGAAGCCGGTGACCTTGGTCCCGCCCGAGGCCTCCTTCACGGCGGCGATGGCGGTGCGGACCCCGGCGGGCGTCAGCAGATCGAGCCGCTTCGCTTCGGGCGCCGTCGTCTGCTCCGCGGGAGCCTTCGCCGGGGGTGTCGTCGCCGCGGGGGTCCGCAGCTCCGTCCTGTCCTGCCCGGAGGGCGCGGCGCCGCCGGGCCCGTCGCCGGAGTCGGCCGGCCGCCAATCCCAGGCCACCGCTCCCACGGGGATGCCGACGGCGAGCACCACGACGGCGACGGAGCCGAGGAACCGCCCGGTCCGCCCACGCCCCCGCCGCGCGCCCG
>NZ_MSJP01000085.1 GCF_014596525.1 Streptomyces sp. CBMA291 | reverse complement strand
CGCTCCTCCACGGCGGCCGACCCGGCGCCCACCCCGCCCCCGGCCCCCCGCCGCCGCGAGGCCCCGCCCCGGCGCGGCCGCACCCCCCTCTTCGACCAGTACGCGGACGACGACCGCCCCCGCGCGGCCAACGAGTGACACCCCCAGGCTGACCTGCGAAGGCCCGGATTTCTGTCTGGGCCGGTCGGGGTGCTAATGTTTCACACGTCGCAAGGGCCTGTGGCGCAGTCTGGTAGCGCACCTCGTTCGCATCGAGGGGGTCTGGGGTTCAAATCCCCACAGGTCCACAGACAACGGGAATCCCGTCCGATCGAAAGATCGGGCGGGATTTTCGCCGTTCCGGGGACGATTTCGACGGCGGCACCCCTTGAGGCGTTCGGCCGTGCCGGAGGGAGGCCGTGGGAGTGATCGAGCTCGATTACCGCGTGCGGGGCATTCCGCCGCGGAGGGAGCCGGAGAGTACGCGTTCCACCGGAAAGGGGACCTGGTCCACATCCGGGAGGAGGGCGGCCCCCGCGGTGTGGTGCCCTACGGTGAGTTCCACGCGGCGGCCGTCGTGTTCCTCCGCGACCTCGTCGACGACCTGAGCGCCCGCTGTCCGGAGCTGGACCGGAACCCCGCGATCGGCGGGATCCGCCGCCGGCTCCAGGACGCCTGAGCCGTTCCCCCCCCCCGAAGGGTCAGGTCCCTCCGTACAGCAGATCCCCGTCGATGTCCGCGAGCCGGGCGCAACCGGCGAGGGCCATCGACGTGGCGAGTTGGGCACGGTACGAGTCCAGGAGTGCGGTGACGCCCCCGGCGCCGCCGAGGGCCAGGGCCCAGACGACGGGGCGGCCGAGCAGGACGGCCCGAGCGCCCAGGGCGAGGGCCACCAGCACGTCGGTGCCGGTGCGGATGCCGCCGTCGACGAGGACCGGGACCTCGGCGCCCACCGCCGCAGCCACGGCGGGGAGGGCGTCCGCCGAGGACACCGCACGGTCCAGCTGCCTGCCGCCGTGGTTCGAGACGATCACCCCCGCCGCGCCCGCGGCCACGCACGCCCTGGCGTCGTCGGCCCGCAACACCCCCTTGACCAGGACCGGAAGCCCGGACATCCGGTGCAGCCCGCCGATGGCGTCCAGACCGAGCGAAGGGTCCTGCTCCCAGCCGGGCGACCGGGTGCCGATGCCCACCGCACGGCACAGCTCGTCGTCGTCGGGCAGGGGCAGCGGCAGCCCCGAAGTCGCCCGGGGCGGCACGTACGGGGCGTCGACCGTCAGGACCAGGGCCCGCGCACCGGCGGCGACCGCCCGGTCGACCTGACGGCGGGTGATCTCCGCGTCCCGCAGCCAGTACACCTGGTACCACCAGGGCCCGGCCACCGCGGCGACGTCCTCCGGGTGACGGGTCGCACGGGAGGAGAGCACGAGCAGCGAACCGGCCGCGGCGACCCCCGCCGCCGTGGCCGTCTCGCCCTCGTCGTGCGCCATCCGGTGAAAAGCCGTCGGACCGGCGAGCACCGGCGAGGCGAGTCGGGTGCCCAGCAGGTCGACGCCCGTCCCGACGGACGAGACGTCGCGAAGCACCCGAGGCAGCAGCCGTCGGCTGCGCCAGGCCGCCACCGCCTCGCCCGCGCTGATCTCCTCGTCCGAACCGGCGGAGTAGAACTCGTACGCGGCCCTCGGCAGGACCCCGCGCGCCCGCTCGGCCAGCTCCTCCGACGCCCGGACGCCGACGCCCGCCGGACCGGAGGGTTCCCGTGAGCCCGTCATGTCAGATCCAGTCTCCCGAGCCGCCGGCCGCGCCGTCACCGGACACCGTCACCTCGAACTCCAGCGCCGCCACGGCCTGCCGGGCGCGTTCCACGGCCTCGGCCGCGTCCGCACCCCGGGCGCGCACGAAGGCCGCCCGGGACTCCGAGCTGTCCAGGTCCCCCAGCACGTCCCCGGCGCCGAGCAGGGCCTCGGCGGTCACCACGCCGGGTCGGTCGGCGGCCTCGTCCAGGCCGCCGATCCGCGCGAGGGTGCCGCGCGCCCGCGGGACGGCGAACCAGATCGCCTCCGGGCTCCTGTCCACCGACGGGTCGGCCAGGGTCCTGCGGATGTCCGCGAGCACCGGCAGGCCCAGCGTCTGCCGCACCACGCAGTCCACCAGGTCGACTCCGGTGACATCGTGCACCAGATAGGGGATCTCGTCCCCGGCGAGCCGGACGTGGGTCTCGATGACCCGGGGCCCGTCCGCCGTCAGCACGACCTCGGTGTGGGTGACGCCGTACGCGATGCCGAGGGCGTCGAGGAGCCGCCGTACGTACCCGTGCACCGCGTCCGTCTGCTCGGGGGACAGCTCGGCGGGCACGACGTGGCCGAGTTCGACGAAGCCCACCGGGTCGGAGAACTTCCGCGTCACGGCGAGGATCTCGTGCTCGCCGTCCTCCGAGAAGGCCTCGACGCTGAACTGCGGCCCCTCGTGGAACCGCTCCACGAGGACGCCCGCGTCCGGGATGACCTCGAAGTCCGCCGAGGCGCGGGCGAAGGCCGCCTCCGCCCCGTCGAGGTCACGGACCACGGAGACGCCGAAGCTGCCCGCTCCCCGCACCGGCTTGACCACGCACGGAGTGCCGTGCCGGGCCAGGAAGGACCGCAGTTCGGCCACGTCGGCGACCCGCCCGCCCGGGGTCTCGTCCACGCCGAGTTCCGCCAGCCGCCGACGCATCGCCTCCTTGTCGTGGACACGGGCGATGGTCTCCGGCGAGTGACAGGGCAGACCGAGGGCGGCGGCGACCGCCGCGGCCCGGTCCTGGTCCCGCTCGCCGAAGGTGCCCACACGGGTGAAGGGCTGCCTCGCGTGGACGGCCGCGGCCAGCGCGATCCACTCCGCGTCGGGGGCGTCGGAGCGCAGGGCCAGCACCCGGTCGTGCCGTCCGGGCTCGCGGACCTTGGGGACGAAGTCCATCCGGCACAGGATGGTCGTGACGACGTCGGGGCCGCCCGCGTCGCGGATCAGGCCGGGGATTTCCCTGCCTCCGCCGACGATCAGCACGTGTTCTGTCATGGGGTCACCTCGCTGGGAGAACCGGAAGAGGAGGAGGAAGAAGAGGCAGAGGGCGCGGGGGCGGGGGCGGGGGTCGCGCGGGGTGCGCCGGTGACCCTCACCACCACGGCGGCCAGGGCGAACACCGCGGCGAGCAGGGCCCAGCCCGCCGTGCCCAACGGCAGCAGCACGCTGGTCATCAGGACCGGGCCGACGATCTGCTGGCCGGTCAGGCCCAGGCTGAAGGTGGCCAGGTAGCGGGACCGGGCCGAGGCGGGCGACAGCTCGTAGGACAGGTTCCACACGGCGATCGAGTGCAGGTTCTCGCCCACCGTCAGCAGCACCACGGCGAGCACCGCCCCGCCCGCCGCGAGCCACATCGGAACGTGCTCGGCACCGGCGAACGCCGCGCACGAGACCAGCAGCGGGACGAGGGCGACCGGGATGAGCCGCAGGGCTGCCGCGGTGGTCTCGGCGAACCGGGCCACGTACACCTGGAGCAGCACGGTCAGCACGGTGTTGACCGCGAGCAGGACCGAGACCGCCGAGGACGGCGCGTCGGTGGCCGTGGTCAGCCACAGCGGCAGGAGGACGAAGAGCACCGAGTCGTGCAGGGACAGCACGCCGTTGGAGAGGGTGAAGAGCATGAACCGCAGGTCCCGGAAGGGGCTGCGGACCGCCGTGGGCCGAGGCTCGGACGCGGCCGGCCCGGCGGCGTCCGCCGGGGGCGCGGGGGACGCCGCAGGCGCGGCCGGGAGACGGCGGCGCAGTTGCTCCACCACGACGGCGATCACCCAGAAGGTCACGGCGTTCGCCAGGAACAGCGCGACGAACGCCGCCCGCTCCTGGATCGCCAGGACCGCGCCCGCGAGCAGGAAGCCCCCGGTCAGACCGATGTTGCGCACCGAGCGGATGGAGGCCATCGTCCGGGTCTGGTTCCGCCCGCCCTCGACGATGCCCACGACCACCTGCTGGAGGGGAGAACAGCCCCGGTCCAGGGCCGTGAGTACGCAGGTGAGCACGGCGTACGGCCAGAAGTCGTCGATCAGGGCGAATCCGGCGTAGCCGAGGCCGCGCAGCATCAGCAGGGCGACGTACACCCGCACCGGACCCACGCGGTCGGCCAGTCTGCCGAGCGGTACGGGGCTCAGCAGCCCGGCCACCGCGGCGAGGGACAGCACCAGGCCGACCCGGGAGGCGGGCAGGCCGACGACCGTGACGAAGTACAGGGTGGAGGCGGCCAGGAACATGCCCGAGCCGACCGAGTCGACCGCCGCCCCGGCCGCGAGGCGCCGTCCCGCCGGTGTCCTGGGCAGGATGGCAAGCAGCAGGCCCGCGATCCGGCCGGACCCGGGCCCCTCCTCCTCCGTCACCGGCTTCCCCTCCTCCGGGGTGCTCGACCGCCCGCTCACGCGCGGCTCCGTTCCACGGGCGCGGACCCGGCGATCCAGTCGACCAGGTCGGCGGTGCGCCGTACGTGGACGGCCGTGGCGGCCTCCGGGGGCGGCTGGCGCAGATGGTTCCAGGTGTACCGGCGGGCCGCGTTGACGCAGGTCTCGGCCTGTTCGGCCGGGTACGCCGGGGCGGCCGACAGCAGGGCCGCGCCCAGCGCGAGCCTGCCGACGCGGTCCACCAGCACCCAGCCGCCCGCGGCGGTGTGCGCCGGGTCGGCCCCGACCCACTCGTCCCGGGTGGTGCCCAGGCCCGACAGCGCGGACTCGGCGATCTCCCAGGCGGCGGCGGCCCGCCCGGCCGGGCGCGGGCCCAGCGCGGTGCGCAGCCGGTCGCGCACCCCGTCGTAGACCTCGGCCCCGGCCAGCGCGGTGACCAGGTCCGCCACCCGGCCGTGCGCCGCCACGGTGGCGCCCCTCGCGGGCCGGTCCGTTCCGGTCATGGCCAGGACGCGTGCGGTGTCCGTCGCCACGGCCCACAGCGCGCACCCGCGCAGTACGCCGGCCGCCGGGTCCCGCGCGGTCGCCCGGTCCGCCGCCCAGGCTCGGGCGGCGGCCAGGTCGATCAGCCGGTCGCACAGCTCCTCGTCCAGCGAGGCCCGCCGGGCGTCGGCACCGGCAGGACCGGCACCGGCAGGACGGGTCTCGGCCGCCTCCGGAGCGTCCAGTACCGCCCGCAGCCGCCGGGTCGCGTCCTCCAGGGCGGCGGTCGCCTCCGCCGCCCCGGTCGCCTCCGGGCAGCTCACGCGCGCTCCAGCCAGTGCGCGTACCCGTCGTGCCGGCCGCCGACCACGTCACGGAAGAGGTCCCGCAGCTGCTTGGTCACCGGGCCGACGCCGCCCGCGCCCACCGGGCGCTCGTCCACCGAGGCCACCGGCACGATCTCGGCGGCGGTCCCGGTCAGGAACGCCTCGTCCGCGATGTAGACCTCGCTGCGCGGGACGCTCCGCTCCGTCACCACCAGGCCCAGGTCACGGGCCATGGTGATGACGCTGTCGCGGGTGATGCCGGGCAGGATCCCGTCGCTGACGGGCGGCGTGACCAGGGCGCCGCCGCGCACCAGGAACAGGTTGGCGGCCGAGGCCTCCGCGATGTGCCCGGTCGCGGTCGGCATCAGCGCGTCGTCGTATCCGGCGCGCAGCGCGCCCACCTTGGCGAGGGCGCTGTTGACGTACGCGCCGGTGGCCTTGGCGAGCGGCGGCACCGTCTGGTGCGAGTTGCGCTGCCAGTTGCTGACGATCAGCCGGCAGCCCTCCGTCTCGGCCTTGTCGCCGAGGTACGAGCCCCAGGGCCACACCGCGATCGACATCCGCACCGAGTCCAGCTGCGGTGCCACGCCCATCTCGCCGTAGCCCAGATAGGCGATGGGGCGGATGTAGCAGGACTCGTGGCCGTTGATCCGGACCAGTTCGAGCACCGCGGAGACCAGCTCCTCGTCGGTCCAGGGCAGCTCCATCAGGTACACGCGCGCCGAGTCGCGCAGCCGTGCGATGTGCTCGCGCAGCCGGAACACGGCCGGGCCGGAGGCCGTGGCGTAGGCGCGGATGCCCTCGTAGACACCCCATCCGTAGTGCAGGCTCGGCGTGAGCACGTGCACCTTCGCGTCGTCCCAGGGAACCAGCTCGCCGTCCATCCAGATGAACGGGGTCGGGGTCAGTGGCATGTCTGCTCAGTCTCCTTGTGAGGTGGTGCTGTCCTGCCCGAGGCCGAGCAGCCGGTCGTGCTCGCTCGTCCCTTGCAGACGTACGGTCTCGTCGAGGTCGGCGCGGCCCTCGCCGGTGAAGCGGAACCAGCCGTGCCGCGCTTCGAGGTCGCAGCCGCGCAGCTTCTTCGCGTCGTAGGCGGCGAGGCCGTACCAGATCTCGCGGACGCCGTGGGCCAGTGCCCAGCGGATCGTCTCGTGGTAGGTGAGGGCGAAGTAGACGCCCTTGGCCCGGTCGTCGTCGAAGCCCGCCGTCCGCCCGTACAGGGCCCGGCCCGCCCGCAGGTACAGGACGAAGCCGAGGGTCTCGCCGTCGCGTTCGGCGCTCAGGACGAGACAGCTGTCGCCGACCGTCTCGCGCAGGGCGTCGAAGTCCCGTTGGACGCGGGCCCGTCCGCCGGGCAGCCCGTACTTGGCGCGCAGGGCGACCTGGAGGTCGACGACCGAGTCCGAGAGCGCGTCCGGTCCCTCGCGGACCACGGTGCGGAATCCGGCGTCCGCGTACGCGCTCAACTCCCGGTGGGCGCGCCTGCGCTTGCGGCTGACCAGGCCCGCCAGATAGGTGTCCCAGTCCGGCGCGTCGAGGCGCAGGACGGATTCGGCGCCGAGCACGGCCGGGACGTGGCCCCGGGCCTCCGCCGCCGGGCCGAGCACGGCGGCCTGCTCGTCGGTGGCGTACAGCAGGGAGCTGCTGCGGCAGCCCAGCTCGGCCGCGGCCTCGTCGAGGAGACGGGGCAGCCCGGCGAGGACCCGCGCCCGGCCGGCGGTGTCGCGGCCGGTGGCGTGCACGATGCCGTGGTGCGAGCCGAACACGCCCAGTGCCACGGAGGGGTACTGGCCGCCGCGGGCCTCGGCCAGGCCGCCGCCCAGCTCGTCCCAGCGCACCCGGTCGGCCGGGGCCAGCAGCTCCGGGGCGCCGAAGGCGTCGGGTTCGCCCGTCATCTTCGGGGTGTCGTAGAAGAGCAGCCCGCCGCCGTCGCGGGTGACGAGCAGGGGGGCGAGGGCCACCGGCTCACCGGCCTCGCGTACGGCGAGGTAGCGGACCTCGTGCAGGTCGGTGCGCTCGGTGAAGCGCCACCAGCGGTCGTCCTCCCAGAACACCTCGGGCGCGGCGAGGGCCGGGAACTCGGCGGCGGTGGGGCGCCGGTCGGGGTGCAGGACCTCGGCGGTCAGCTCGCTCACCGGGAGACCTCTGTCGGTTCGGTGCCTGTCGGTTCGGTGCCCATCGGTTCGATGCCCGCCGGTTCGACGCCCGCTGGTTCGACGCCCGTCGGTTCCCAGCCGAATCCCGCCTCCGCCGCCGCGCCCGTCTTGTCGAGGAGGGCGAGCAGTTCCCCGGCGTCCTCCGCCTCGACCAGCCAGGTCGCGATGAAGTCGCCGGACTTGCGGCCCGCGTACCTGTCGCTGCCCCAGTCCTCGCCGAGCCGGGCGAGGACGGTGAACTCCCGTGTTCCGTCCGGTGCTTCGGCGGGCAGCCGGACGACGCGCCCGTCGCGCGGCGGCAGGCCGAAGTTGGCCACCAGCGGCGCGGCGGCGGCGTGCGCGCGTACGGCGTCCAGGTCCACCGGGAGCCCGCATTCGAGCCTGGCCCACAGGTGTCGCGGGTCCAGCCCGAGCAGGGCCTCCAGCATGGCCGGGATCGGGGTGCCGCCCACCCGGCCCGCGATCTCGCAGAGCACGATTCCGCCCGCGTCCGTCACGAAGAACTCGGCGTGCACGAAGAGCATGGGGGCGGCGGGCAGCGCGGCGACCAGCTTCCAGGTCTCCTCGACGAGCCGCGCGTGGAGCGGGTCGTCGGCGGGCAGCGTCCAGCTGCCGTTGCCGGAGTCGGTCCAGTGCGAAAGGCAGCCTCCGTCGGTGTAGACGGACGGGACGCACACCACCGGCTCCCCGCCGACGTGCAGCGCGTCCACATGGCACATGCGGCCGGAGACGTACCCCTCGACCTCGTGGTCCCCCGCGGTCAGCCGGTCGGCCAGCTCCGGGATCCGCGCCGGGTCGTCCAGCACCGTGACGCCGGTGGAACCGGAGCCGCCGCGCGGCTTGACCACGACCGGGCCCGGGTGGGCGGCCATGAACGCCTCGACGTCGGCCGCGGCGGCGACCGCCGCGAACGGCGGCACCGCCACCCCGCCCTCCGCCGCGAGCTGCTTCATCAGGACTTTGTCGCGGTACGCGCGGGCACTGTCGGGGAGCTGGCCGGGCAGGGCGAGTTCCGCGCGCAGCGTCGCGGCCCGCTCCACGTCCACCTCGGCCAGGGCCAGTACGCGGGTGACGGGGTGCCGGCCGGCCATCCGGCGGGCGGCGTCCAGGACGGCGGCGTCGTCGGTGTAGTCGGGGACCCGCTCGACCTCGGCGAAGCCGGGCCCGGGGGTCACGCCCCGCGCGGTGACGGCCAGCAGCCGACCCGACTTCTCGGGCAGCCACTCGGCGAACGGCAGGCCCGCGTTGCGCGGGCTGAGCAGGACGAGGATCACGCCGCCGCCTCCGGCCAGGCCACGCCCTGCTCCGCGGCGAGCGCCGCGAACGCCGCGGCGGTGTGCGGGTCCAGCGGGATGCCCAGCTCCGCGCGCCGGGCGGCGATCCGCCGTTGCGGGTCGCCGGGCACCTGGACGGGCTGCTCGGCGTCGGCCCCGGGCCGGGTGCCGCGCGTGGTGTCGAGCATTCCGGCGAGTCCCGTCGCGAAATCCTCCCGGCCGGCGAAGGCGGCCGGGTCCAGGCAGACGATCAGATGGCCGATGCCACGGCTGCGGCCGGGGGTGGACGCGCCGATGTGCTCCAGCTCCCAGTCGGCGGGCGAACCGGTCAGGACCGCGCCGAGCAGGGTGGCCACCATGGCCAGGCCCTGCCCCTTGTAGCCGCCCAGCGGCGAGAGCGCGTACGCCTGCTCGGGGTCGGTGGCCGGGCGGCCCTCGGCGTCGGTCGCCCAGCCGGGGTCCAGCGCCCGGCCGTGCTTGCGGCGCTCCTTGATCTCGCCGAAGCAGACTTGGCTCGTCGCCATGTCGAGGGCGAACTCGTCGTCCTCGACGGCGGCGGCGAAGCTCAGCGGGTTGGTGCCGTAGAGCGGTTCGGTCCCGGAGAAGGGGGCGACCCGCGAGGCGGCGGAGGTGGTGACGATGCCGACGAGGCCTTCCCGGGCCAGGTACCGGCTGTAGACGGAGGCCGCGCCGAAGTGGTTGGAGTTGCGGACGCCGACGGCGGCCACGCCGTGGACGCGCGCCCGCTCGGCCGCGATCCGGGCGGCGGCCAGGCCGGCCACCACCCCCAGCGCCCCGTCGGCGTCGAGCATCATGGCAGCGCCGCTGTCCCGGACGGTACGGATCTCCGGGCGGGCGGTGGCGATCGCGTCGGCCAGCTCGGCGAGGTACTGCGGGAGCAGCCGCAGGCCATGGGTGTCGATGCCGCGCAGCGACGTCTCGGTCAGGGCCCGTGCCACCTCCCCGGCGTCCTCGGCGGGCAGCCCGGCGCGGGTCAGGGCCGTCTTGGCCAGGGCCACGGCCGTGGCGGGCGGGAGCAGGGGCACGGCCGGGGCCGCGCTGCCGTCGGATTCCCCGGCGGCCGTGGGGTGTCGCACGTCGTGCACATGGGTCATGCGGGTCGGTTCGCCTTCCAGAGCAGGAGGGAGGACGGGCCGCGGCCGTCCGGGAGGGTGCCGTCGCCGGGCCGGCGGCCGACGGGATCGCTGCCGTCGTCCTGTCCCGCGGGGTCCGGCAGGGCGTCGAAGCCGGTCGCGAGGCAGGCTCTCCGGGTGCCGTCGTGTCCGGTCCGCAGCCAGACGGTGTCGGCCCCGTCGGCGACCGCGCGCGTCACCGCGCCGCGGACGAGCGCCGTCAGTTCCCCGGTGGTCGCCGGGGCGGCGGACGGCGTGGGCTCCATGGCGAGCTGCCGGACCGTGTCCGCCGGTGGCCGGTCGGGCAGCGGCCGGCGCCGGATCCGTACCGTGGCCAGGGCCGTGCCGTCGCGGTGCAGGGACAGCTCGTCGCCGTCCCAGCCGGCCTGGCCGGCTCCCGCGGGGCGCACGGTGAAGGCCGGTCCCCGGAAATCGGGCACGAAGCCGGTGCCGGGCACCCGGGGCAGCGTGATGCGGCCCGTGTCGTCCAGGAGGAGGCCGGTGCCGGTGTCCACCGCGAGGAGCGCGGTGCTGTCGGCGTCGAGGTGATCGACGAAAGGACTCAGGTGGGCCGTCGCGGAGACGCCCGCGCTGGACTCCGGCATGCAGCCGAGCATGGTGCCGAGGCCCGCGGCCCGTGCCGCGCGCAGCATCCGCAGGGCCGGTGTGATGCCGCCCGCCTTCATGAGCTTGAGGTTCACGCCGTGAAAGGCCTCGGCGCAGGCGTCGAGATCGTGCGGTCCCGTGATGCTCTCGTCGGCGTAGACGGGGATCGGCGAGATCTCCTTGAGGGCCTTGGCCGCCGCCCAGGACGCGCGCGGGAAGGGCTGTTCGAGCAGGGTCACGCCGAGGCCGGCCATGGCGTCCAGCGCGGCGGCGGTCGCGTCCGGCTCCCAGCCGCAGTTCCCGTCGACGAGGAACGGCGCGTCGGTGTGCTCCCGCAGCGCCCTCAGGACGTGCAGGTCGCCGGGGGCGGCCAGCTTGACCTTGTACGCGGGCCAGCCCGGCCGTTCGAGGAGTTTGCGCACCATCACGTCGGGCTCGTCGAGGCCGATGCTGTAGCTGGAGCGGGGCTCCCCGGGCCCGTCGGCTCCCAGCCGCCGCCACAGCGGTACGTCGGCCAGCCGGGCCGCCAGGTCGTGCGCGGCCACGTCCAGCGCGGCCAGCGCGAACGGCGCGTCGGCCAGCAGCGGGGCCAGCGCGGACCAGGCGTCCTCGGGGGCGTCGGCGGGCAGCTCCCGCAGGACGCCGACGACGGAGCGCAGCGAGGCGTGGAGGGCGTCGAGCGAGGAGTTGTAGTGGTCGGTCATGAAGGCCGAGGCCTCGCCGAAGCCGGAACGGCCGCCCGCCGTCAGCTCGACCAGGACGCCCGGTTGCACCGGGATCGCCTCGCGGGCGCTGCGCCAGACGTCGTGGTCCGTGAGGCGGATCTCGTGGACGCGGAGCCTCACCACTGCTCCTCCGCGTACGCGGGCAGGGTCCGGCCGAAGGAGACCGGCTTGAGTTCGTCGTACCACTGGACGTGTTCGTCGTACGCCGCGAAGAACGGCCGCCCGACCCACTCGGGTCGGCGGGCCTGGAGGAAACCGAGGACGAAGGCCTTCTCGCCCGCCACCTCCGTGGTGCCGTGCACCATGACCTTCCCGGGTGCGGCCGACATCACCGGGCCGCGGGCGGTCCGGGCGAGGCCGGAGACGCCCCGGACGGCCTCGCGGTAGATGTCGAGGGCGCGGACGAGGGGCAGGCCGAAGTAGCTGTTCGCCCCGGTGTCGCGCTCCATGAACATGTAGTAGGGGATGACGCCCAGTTCGACCTGGAGCTGCCACATCCGCGACCAGGCGGCCGGGTCGTCGTTGACGTGCGCGACCAGCGGTGCCTGCGCCCGTATCTCGGCGCCGGTGGCGCGGATCCGGGCGATGGCCTCGCGCACCTGGTCCGTCTCCAGCTCCCGGGGGTGCGAGAAGTGCGCCATGAGGGCCACGTGGCGGCCCTGCGCGACGCACTGTTCGAGCAGTCTCAGCAGGTCGTCGGCGTCCGGGCCCGTGGTGAACCGCTGCGGCCAGTACGACAGGGCCTTGGTGCCGAACCGCAGGGTGCGCACCGACGGGGTCCCTGCCAGCAGCGGCTCGACCCAGCGGCGGATCACCTCGGTCCGCATGATCATCGGGTCGCCGCCGGTGAACAGCACGTCGGTGACCTCGGGGTGCCCGGACAGGTAGCCCGTGAGGTCGGCCGGGTCGCGCAGCGCCTGGCGCAGCTCTTCCTGGCTGACGAACTGCGCCCAGCGGAAGCAGTAGCCGCAGTAGGAGTGGCAGGTCTGGCCCTGGGAGGGGAAGACGAGCACGGTTTCGGCGTACTTGTGCTGGAGTCCGTCGAGGCGGCGGCCGTCGAGGGTGGGCACGTTCGCCTCAAGCTGGTCGCCCGGGTGCGGGTTGAGGTCCCGTCGGGCCGCGGTGGCGGCCTCGCGCAGCTCGGCGCGTGGCGCCCCGGCGTCCAGCAGTGCCGCCATCCGGTCGAAGACGGGCGGGGGCAGCATGTCGCGGTGCGGGAAGGTGAGTCGGAAGATCGGGTCGTCGGGGGCCGCCGACCAGTCGATCAGTTCGTCGGCCACGTACTCGTTGACCTTGAACGGCAGGACGCCGGAGACCACGCGCAGGTCGTGGACGTACTCGTCGGGCATGCCGCGGTCCCGCGCGAGCCGCGCCAGGCGCTCGTTCGCGTAGTGCTTCACCAGGATTCTCGATTCCCGCTCAGCGCGCGACGTGGGACTTGGACCAGTCGAACTCGACGAGGTCCTGGACGCCCATGCGCTCGATCAGGGTGTGCAGGCCGGTGTAGTCGCGGACGAGGCGGCTGCGGTTCCGGTCGGCCTGGCAGTCGTGCAGCATCTCGTGCCCGCCCTCGACGCCGACGAGGTCCATGATCCGGTGCCAGGTCGTGTAGTCGGTGGCGACGAAGGCCTCCAGGCCCTCGAAGAGCATGTCGCGGAAGAAGCGCCGCTTCTTCTCGTCGAGGCGGTCGTGGACGACCTCGGCCAGCACGGCGGAGATCGAGGCGTGGCAGTACTCGTCCCGGTTGTGCAGCCGGGCCGTGCTGCTGTTGATCGGCTGGATGTCCGGGTCGTCGGCGAGCAGGTCCAGATAGGCGTTGATGGAGATCTCGGAGACCGTCGCGAAGGCGAGGGTGGTCAGGGAGGCCTCCCAGCGCTCTTCCGCGCTCTCGCGCAGCCGTAGGTGTTCGCGCGCCGTGTGGGAGATCGGCAGCTCGTGGTCGGGCATGGCCCAGCCGCGCTTGCGCCGGGTGACGGCGCTGGCGTTGAGGTGCATCAGCGTGTGGTACTGCTCGTCGACCATGGCCTGGGCCAGCGAGATGTTGAGCGACTCGTCCTGGAGCTGGGGGTATTCGCCCTCCATGACCAGGGCGAAGGCAGGGTTGGCCACCTTCTGCTCGGCCATGATGGTGTGCCGGTTGTACGCGATCCAGGACCAGCTGAGCAGCCGGGTCTTCTTCTCCGGGTCCAGTGCCTGGAAGGTGGGGTGGTCGCGGAAGGGCAGGATCTGCTCGGGGTAGTCCGGCCGGTCGAGTTCGAACAGCTCGTCGAGGTCGGGCTCTTCGCGCTTGACGGTGGCGCGGCGCTGCCAGTTGCCGACCAGTCGGCGGATGACGGCGCTCTCGATCCGGTCGTCGGGGTCGTGGCGGGGTACGCCCTCGGGCAGTCCCCGCAGTTCCTCCGGCAGTCCGGTGGGGAACTCTTCGTTCTGATCCGGTGTGTTCCGGTCGTCAGCCATGGTTCTGGGCCTCACGTGGTGTCAATGTCGGTGAACGGGCGACAGCACTGCCGTGGCGGCGCGGGCCGCGGGGTCTCCGCGGCCCGCCGCGGGCGCGACGGAGCGACGGCGCGCGGGGTCGGCCGACGGCCGGCGCGGGGCGGCGTCGGCGGTCGACGGCGGTACGGGGCGATGCCGGTTGTCCGGCGGTCGCACGGGGGTACGGGGTACGGGGCGATGCCGGCTGTCCGGCGGTCGCACGGGGGTACGGGGCGATGCCGGTCGTCCGGCGGTCGCACGGGTCAGCGCTGGGCGGCGATCCAGTAGCGGGTGAGGTGGCGACGCTCGTCCGTGTAGGCGGAACGGGCGTGCACCATGCGCTGGTTGTCCCAGACCAGGACGTGGTTCTCGGGGATGAGCACCGAGACGCGGTTCTCCCGGAAGAAGGCCTCGGCCTGCTCCGCGAGGTGGATGCCGAAGCTGCCGAGCGGCAGTCGGCCGGGGTCGACGGTGGCGTCGACCGGCGGGTCGTACTGGCCGGTGGTCAGCAGGTTGTAGCTGAAGCGCAGGATCTCCTGGCCGCCGTCGGCGACCTCGACGACGGGGCGTCGCACGCCTTCGGTGCCGACGCCCCCGGTGTTGTGGCCGATCCAGTCGATGGCCCGCTCGTGGAGCGTGGCCCGGTCGTGTTCGGGCAGAGAGGCCACGAACCGCCGCATGTCGGCGAGTTCGGTGTGGCCGCTGCCGCAGGCGGCCTGGACCCGGCAGTGCAGGGCCAGGTACGTGGGCGGCGGGTTCCAGCCCGGTGCCTCGGTGTGCACCAGGATCGTGTTGACGCTCTTGGAGTAGCGGCGCTCCTCGAATCCGGGAGCGGCCTTCACCTGGTACCGCAGCGAGCCGTCGTACTGCGGGACCAGGTCGCCGAAGACGCCGACAGCGGTGGCCGCCTCCTCGTCCGTGGTGATCCCTTCGAGCAGCGTGTACCCCTGCTCAGCAAGTTCCCGAGTGTGAACATCAAGGGCCGTAGACATACAGGATTCCCCCATCCTCAGTTGTTCTTACGGCCGGTTGGCGATTCGACGGTCTGGTCGAGATCGAGCCATCCGGCTTGCCCCGGGGTGATCCTCCGGGAGGGAGAGCAGGGGCGCAACGGCTCACATTGTGAGATGGATCACGGGAGGTGAAGAGTTTCCGATTCCTCTTGTCGGCAGAATTTCCCAGGTGAAAGCGGTTTGGCTGGTATGTGGTCAACTAGCCTCCCCTCGTGGGGGTTGTCTGGTTAGCATGCGCCGTATGACTACTCTCGGCATCCGTCCCGCCGTGCGGGACGACATCGCAGACATCGTCGCCATGCTCGCGGACGACGCACTGGGCGCCACGCGCGAGTCCCCGGACGATCTGACTCCCTATCAACTCGCTTATGAGCGACTGCAAAGCGACCCGAATCAGCTGCTGGTCGTCGCCGATCGCGACGGCGTGGTGGTCGGCACTCTCCAGCTCACGATCGTTCCGGGGCTCTCCCGCAAGGGCTCGACCCGCTCGATCATCGAGGGGGTACGGATCCACGGTTCGGAGCGCGGTCACGGCCTCGGCGCCAAGCTCATCGAGTGGGCCGTCGACGAGTCCCGCCGCCAGGGCTGCCAACTGGTGCAGCTCACCTCGGACTCGGCCCGCACCGACGCCCACCGCTTCTACGAGCGCCTGGGCTTCACGGGCTCGCACGTGGGCTTCAAGTTGCAGCTCTGACGGACCGCCTCACCCCCACGCCGTGGCGATCAGCGTCACCGCCCCCACGCACGAGACCGTGAGAAGGCCCCTCCGGGTGGCGGCGGGGGAGAGGCGGGGGGCCAGGGTCATGCCGGTGGCGGCGCCCGCCGCGAGGGCGGCGATCATCGGCCATGGGGGGAGGGCGGGGCCCAGGACGGCGGCCGTGGCCAGGTTCTGGACCAGGAAGAAGGCGTGCAGGGTCGCGCGGGTCTCCCGGGCGGGCCAGCCCGCGTGGGCCGCGTACAGGCCGATCGGGGGGCCGCCCACACCGCCGATCACGTTCAGGCCCGCGCTGCCCAGACCGGTGAGCCAGGCGCCGCCGGGGCGTTCGAGGAACGGCCAGTGGCGGCCCCGGGCCAGCAGCGCCACCCCGGCGAGGACCCCGCACCCGGCCGCCACCGCGAGGAGCCGGGTGTCCACGGGCGCCAGCAGCCACGCCGCCACGGGCGTGGCGAGCAGCGTCGGCAGCAGCAGCCGGCCCGCGTCCCGGGCGCGGGTGTGCCGCCAGCCCCGGGAGAGCGGCAGCAGCGAGGCCAGGACCGCGAGGAGCAGGACCGTGGGGACGCCCCGGTGCGGGCCGAGGGCGGCGATCAGCGGCGGGGCCGCCACCAGGGAGAAGCCCATCCCGGTGGCCGCCTGCGCGAACGCGCCCAGGGCCACGGCGACCACCGCCACCGCCTCCATCGTGGTCACGCGGCGGCGTCCAGGGCGCAGCGGCGCTGACACCACAGGGCGATCGCCATGAGCACGGCCGGTACGGCGGTGAAGCCGACGACCAGCGCGCCGAGCGCCGTACCGGACTGGGTGACGGGATCCCCGGCCGTGCTGGAGACGAAGCCGCCGAGGGCGAGGACGGCGGAGTACAGGTAGGGGCCGACGGCCGTGCCGGTCGCCTCGGTCGCCGTCCACACCCCGGTGTACGCCCCCGCCTTCGAGGAGCCCGCCGCCTCCGCCGCCGCGACCGCGTCGGGCAGCATCGAGAAGGCGAACAGCTGGAGCCCGGAGAACGCGATGCCCATGACCATCACGTCGACGGCGGCGAGCACGACCCCCGCCGTCCCGCCGAGCGCGGCGCCCGGCAGCAGCGCCAACGAGCCCGCCGCGAACGCGCCTTGGGAGAGCAGCAGCCCCCGCTGCTTGCCGTACCTCCGCGACCAGCGGGACCAGACGGGGCCCGCGAAGAGCGCCGGGCCGAGGAACAGGCCCATGAAGAGGGCGGTGAGCCGGGTCTCGCCGAAGACGTACGCGGTGACGTACGGCAGCGCGGCCAGGAAGAGATGCGTGGTCGTGCCGGTGAACAGGTACGACAGGACGAGCGCCCGGAAGTTCCGGTCCCGCCAGGCGACCTTCAGATCGGCCGGGGTGGAGTGCCCGGCGTCCGCGTCGGGCGGGCGGAAGCCGCACTCCTCGGTCAGCCTGCGGACGCCGGTCAGCGCCACGCCCGCCGAGACGGCCATCACGACGGCGAGCAGCAGCGCCATCCGGGTGTAGTCGGAGCGGCCACCGGCGGCGGACAGGGCGGGCGCGGCGACCCCCGCGCCGAGCAGGCCCACGGTCAGCAGGATCATCCGGAACATGAAGACCCGGGTCCGCTCGTGGTAGCCCACCCGCAGATCCGAAGGGGTCGTCAGATACGGCACCTGGAAACCGGCGAAGAGCAGGTTCCCCGCCACGAACCAGCAGGCCACCCAGAGCGCCGCCGGGGCGCCGGTGAGACCGGACGGCACGCTGAACATGCCGACCAGGGCCACGCCGAGCAGCAGCCCGGTGCGCATCATCCGGCGGCGGTGCCCGTGCCGCCGCGCCTCCCGGTCCGAGCGGGAGCCGAGCAGCGGATGGACGACGACGTCCACCACCTTGGGCAGCAGCAGGGCCGGTCCGGCGAGGAGGGCGGGGACGCCGAGGACGTCGGTGAGGAAGTAGAGCAGCAGCAGCCCCGGGACGGTGACCCAGACGCCCATCCCGACCGAGCCGGTGGCGTAGAGGGAGAGGGCGCCCCGGGTGGCGCCGGGGCGGGCGCCGGGCGGAGAGCCGGGCGGAGGGACGGGCGTGGTCGCGGGCGGTTGCGGCGGGGTGCCGGGCCGGGGGTCGGGGGCGGTCACGGCCGGTTCCGGTTCCGGTGCCGGTCGACGGCCCCGGCGGCGAGCGGCGCCCCGTCGAACGCGCCGGACGCGGCCCGCGCGGCGAAGGTGCGGGCCACGATCCGGTCGGTGAGCGCGGGCAGATGGCGGGCGAGGAAGAACTCCACGGCGCCCTTGCGGGTGGTGGTCACGTCCCGGAGCGGCCGGGTGCTCAGGGCGGCCCGCTCGATGGCGTCGACGACTCCGTCCAGCGGCTCGTACACGCTCATGCCCTCAAGGGAGAGCCCGGCTTCCTTGGTGGAGTCGTGGATGGGGCTGCGGACGGCCGAGGGGTAGACGCAGCTGACGGTGACATGGGTGGCGAGTTCGAGGCGCAGCGCGTCGGCGTAGGCGACGACCGCCCGCTTGGACGCGCCGTACGCGGCGGCGAGCGGGAGCTGCATGACGGCCATCCGGGAGGTGACCACGACGACCCGGCCCCGGGCGGCGACGAGGGCGTCGACGCAGGCGGCGGAGACCCGCCAGGTGCCGAGGAGGTTGATGTCGAGCTGACGGCGGACCTCGTCGCCCGGGGCGTGTTCGGCGGGTGCGGGGCCGCCGATCCCGGCGTTGTTGACGAGGAGGTCGAGGCCGCCGAGGAGAGCGAGGGCGTCGGCGACGGCCTCGGTGACGCTGTCGGGGTCGGTGATGTCGCAGCGGAGCACGGTGAACGGCTCGTCGCCGCCGGGCCGCAGGTCGAGACCGATCACCTGGGCCCCGGCGGCGGCGAGCCGGGCGCCGAGGGCGCGGCCGATGGTGCCGGACGCGCCGGTGACGAGGACCCGCAGGCCCCGGGGATCGCGGCGCCGGGAGAGGGGGTTGAGGGTCATGCGCGGGCCTTCGCCTTCGGGACGGGGACGGTGGCGCCCCGGGCGGCGCGGCGGACACCGGCCCGGATCTCGCGGGGCAGGGCGGAGACGTACTGGTCGAAGTCGACGCGCATCATGGGGCGCTTGGTGCCCCAGCGCCGGACGGCGGCGGCGTGGGCGCGCCGGACGGCGGTGCGCTGCTCGGCGGGGGCGGGCAGGGCGTAGCGGCCGGAGAGATGGGCGGCGACGAGCTTCGCCTGGGCCTCGACGACGGGCAGCGCGGCGCCGGTGGACTGCATCAGGCCGACGAAGGCGAGCGTGGGGTCGTCGAGGTGGAAGACCCGCTGGTAGAGCGGCATGGCCTCGGGGTCGTCGCCGGTCCAGGCGCGGTCGAGGAAGGGGAGGGTGACGTGGTAGCCGGTGGCCCAGACGAGGACGTCGACGTCCTCGGCGGTGCCGTCGGTGAAGTGGACCCGCCGTCCGTCGAGCCGGGCGATGCCGGGCCGGGCGGCGATCTCGCCGTGGGTGAGGCGGTGCAGGACGGTGTCGCTGATGGTGGGGTGGTTCTGGAAGAGGCCGCCGGCGGGGCGGGGGAGGCCGTAGCGCTCGGGGGTGCCGACGGCGAGCCGCAGCACGGTCTCGGCGACCCGCTGGCGCAGCCGCCAGGGCAGCACGGCGAGGGCGCCGCCGGTGGCGTCGGAGGGGCGGCCGAAGAGGTACTTGGGGACGATGTGGGTGCCGTGCCGGGCGGAGAGCAGGACGGGGCCGGTGGAGACGTACGAGGCGTCGACGGCGATGTCCATGGCGGAGTTGCCCATGCCGACGACGAGGACCCGGCGCCCGGCGAACGGCTCGGGGGAGCGGTAGTCGTGGGCGTGCATCTGGGTGCCGTCGAAGGTGCCGGGGTAGGCGGGGGACGGCCATTTGGGGTCCCGGTTGTGCCCGTTGGCGACGACGACGGCGGCGTAGCGCTCGGTGACGGTGGTGGCCCCGGTCACGGACTCGACCTCCCAACCGGATCCGGAGCCCGCATCGGTGCCCGAACCGGTGCCGGTGCCGGTGCCGGTGTCCGGTTCGGAGCCCGTATCGGCGTCCGAGTCCGAGTCCGTGCCCGAGCCGCCCGTCCCCGCGCGGCGGACCGCCGTGACCGTCGTGGCGAAGCGGATGCGGCCGGTGATCCCGAAGTCGTCGGCGTACCGGGCGAGGTAGCGGGCGATCAGCGCCGCCGAGGGGAAGTCGGGCCACTCGGCGGGCATGGGGAGGTCCGCGAACTGGGTGCGGCCCTTGCTGGTGTTGAGGTGCAGGCTGCCGTACGCCGGTGAGTCCCCGGCGGTGTCGTCCCCGGCCCACAGGCCGCCGGGGCGGGTGCCCCTCTCCAGGACGGTGACGTCCAGTCCTTCGTCGAGCAGTGCCTTGGCCGTGGCGAGTCCCGCCGCCCCGGCGCCGATGACGGCCACTCCCGTCGAGCCCATGACCGGGTCCTCCCTTCCGTGGGGAGGCCTCATTCAATCGAATGATGGAGAGCTGTGCAATCCTTTCCGACCTGCGAAAACGCTCTCCAACAGCTGATTGGAACCGCTTGGATACGTCCGGTAGCCTCGGAGACATGACCTCCCGGCCCGACGACGGTTCCAGTCGTGAACGCATCCTGGCCGCCGCCACCCGGCTCTTCGCCGAGCGTGGCTACGACGCCACCAGCACCCGTGCCATCGGGGAGGCGGTCGGGCTCAACATCGCGACGGTCGCCTACCACGTCGGCGGGAAGGCCGAGTTGTACCGGGCGGTGATGCGCCGGGCGCATCTGGCCCAGCGGGAGGTGGTCACCGAGGCGCTCGGGCAGCTGCACGGCTGCGGCACGTCGGCCGGGGAGGCGCGGACCGCGCTGCTCGGCTTCGTCGACGCCTATCTCTCCTTCTGTCTGAACCACCCCGAGGTCCCGGCGCTCTGGATGCGCCGCTGGCTCTCGGAGCGGGCCGATCTCGCGGAGATCGAGAGCGAGTTCGCGGGCCCGCTGGTCGCCGAGGTCGCCGCCGCCGTGCGCGAGGTGCTCGAACGGGCGGACATCGGCGCCGGGGTCGACGTCGAGATGCTGGTCTTCACGATCGTGTGGACCGCGCACTCCTTCGGGCAGGCGGGCGTGATCGACCCGGCGGGCCGCCGCCTCGGCCCCCGCGACCTGGCCGTCCTCGACCGGTTCCGCCGCCATCTGCACACGGTGGTGGAGGGGGTCCTGGACCGGGCGGGCTGAACCCGCGGCGGCTGTGAGCCATTCGGCCGCGACCTTCCGGGGGCCCGGCGAGTTAGCCGGGTGTGACTCACGAATCCCTCTCCGCGCCCTGGGACTTCTCGGCCAGGGAAGCCCTCGTCCTGAACCCCCGCCACATCTCCCAGAGCCGGCACGGCTGGGACGTCGAGGTGTCGGCGGTGGAGCTGGCCTCGCTCGCGGCGGGACCCGATGCGGCGCGGGTCCTCGGCGCGCGCCGGGGCTTCCTCGGCGGGACCCCGGTCAACCTCGAACTCGCCGCGCTCCTCAGGGAGCGGCCCGAGTCCTTCGGCTGGGCCCACCGGATCGTCCTGGGCGCCGACGAGGTGCACCTGCCGGAGTTCGCCGGGCGCGGCTTCTCCCCCGTGCTCCACATCTTCGGGGTGGAGTGCATCGACGGCTTCCAGCGGCTGCGGATCCTGGCCGAGGCGCTCGCCGCGCTGGGACCGGAGCATCTGGCGCGGTCGACCGTACGCCTGGAGATCCACTGCGGGCGGTTCCGCGACGTGGCACGGGCGCTGCACGACGACGGGCACCGGCTGGTCAACGCGACGACGGCGCAGGACGGTCTGATCCGCTGCCCGAACCTGCGGGCGCTGATGGCGGGGGACTGGGAGAAGGAGGGGTTCTTCGACCCGCGCCGGGGCGTCTCCGCCGGGCCGCACCGGCGCTGCTTCACGATGCGCGAGGTCACCCGGGGCCTCGCCTGCCTCTCCCCGCTTCCCAGCCTGGAGGCCGTACACCTGGCGAGCACCGACGAGGGTCTCGAACTCCTCTGGGCCGGGGCGGGCGCCCCGCTCTACCTGGGGGTGTTCCACGACCGGATGAGCCCGCTCGGGGTGGTGCGCGCGGTGGAGGCGTACGCCGGAGCGCGGGAGGCGCTGCGGAAGCTGCCGGGGTGGATGCGCCGGGGCGCCGGGCTGCTGATCGACTACGCCCCCGACCTCATCGCGGGGAGGGCGTGCCGGGGCCTGCTGCCCTTCGAGGAGCTGCACGTGGAGGCCGGTTCCCGGCACGACTGGCGGGAGCTGATCGAGGACCGGCTGCCCGGGGTGATCGAGCGGACGGCCAAGGAGCTGATCGGGCGGTACGAGGTGGTGCACCGGGCGCGGGGCGGCAAGCGCACCTACAAGGACGAGGCCGGACTGATCGACGTCTGGCGGGACATCCTGCGCTGACGGCCCGGACCCGACGAGAATCGCCGGACAGGCCCCGGGGCGCCCGGTCCCGTCCGGTGCTCAGGCCAGCGGCTTGGCGTAGCAGAGGCTGTTGTCGTAGTCGCGGTAGTGGCCGAACTTGGCGCAGGACGCGTAGCCGCTGGAGACGTAGAGGGCCACGGCCTCGGGCTGGGCCGTGCCCGTCTCCAGGACCATGCGGGTGCGGCCGGCGGCGCGGGCGTCGGCCTCCAGGGCGGCCAGGATGCGGCGGGCCAGGCCGAGGCCCCGGGCGTCGGGGACGACGTACATGCGCTTGAGTTCGGCGTCGCCGTCCTCGTACCCCTCGTCGTTCTTGTCCTGGGTGCGCCAGCCGCCGGTGGCGACCGGCCGGCCCTCGGGGTCGTAGGCGAGGAGGTAGAGACCGCGCGGCGGCGAGAACATCCCGGCGTCCAGGGGTGTGACATCGCCCTCGTCGTCGTAGCGGACGGCGTACTCCGCCTGGACCTCGGCGTCGAGTGCGACGGCGTCGGGGTGATCGTAGGGCGTCGGCTGGATATTCATACGATATATCGTACATGTATGCTGCCGGGGGGTGTCGGTATTCTCCCGGGATGCTCACAGTGACCTCCGTGAATGTCAACGGACTTCGTGCCGCCGCCAAGAAGGGCTTCGTCGAGTGGCTGGGCGGGACCTCCGCCGATGCCGTCTGCCTCCAGGAGGTGCGCGCCGAGGAGGCGCAGCTGCCGCCGGAGGTGCGGGCGCCCGAGGGCTGGTTCACCGTCCACGCGCCCGCCGCCGCCAAGGGCCGCGCCGGAGTCTCCCTCTACACCCGCCGCGAGCCCGACCGGGTGCGCGTCGGCTTCGGCTCGGACGAGTTCGACGGCAGCGGCCGGTACGTCGAGGCGGAGCTGCCCGGGGTCGTCGTCGCCAGCCTCTATCTGCCCTCCGGCGAGGTCGGCACCGACCGGCAGGACGAGAAGTACCGGTTCATGGGCGAGTTCCTGCCCTACCTCAAGGAGCTGCGGGAGCGGGCCGCCGCCGACGGGCGCGAGGTCGTCGTCTGCGGCGACTGGAACATCGCCCACCGCGAGGCCGACCTGAAGAACTGGAAGGCCAACAAGAAGAACGCGGGCTTCCTGCCCGAGGAGCGCTCCTGGCTCGACCGGGTCCTTGAGGAGGCGGACGGCGGATACGTCGACGTCCTGCGCGCCCTCCACCCCGAGCAGGAGGGCCCCTACTCCTGGTGGTCCTACCGGGGCCGGGCCTTCGACAACGACAGCGGCTGGCGCATCGACTACCAGATGGCCACCCCCGGTCTCGCCGCCAAGGCGGTCAAGGGGTACGTCGAGCGGGCCGCGAGCCACGCGGAGCGGTGGAGCGACCACGCGCCGGTCACGGCGGTGTACGACCTCTGAGCCGGGCCCTTGGCTCAGGCCCCGGCTCGGGCCCTCGGCTCAGGGCCTCGGCTCAGGCCCTTGGTTCAGGCCCCGGCTCGTCCGGCTCCTCCGGGCGCAGTCGTCGGTCCAGGGCCATCGAGAGTTCCGCGTCCACCACGCTCTTCGCCAGGGGGCGCAGGCGCGCCGGATCGCCGCCCGCCGTGTGGGCGCGGAGCAGCCCGGCGAAGAGTTCCGCGAGGGCGTCGGCGTGCTCGCGGACGCGGGAGCCCGCCTTGAGGACCTCGGCGAGCGGGACGCCCTCGCGGACGAGGGCGGCGGATACGTCGAGCAGCCGACGGCTGAGGTGGACGATCTCCTCGCCGTCGGTGGCCAGATAGCCGAGGTCGAGGGCGAGGGCCAGGTTCTCCGGGGTGACCTCGCCCGCGAAGTGGTCGGCCAGCTCCTCGGGGGTGAGCCGGACCGGCTCCTCCTCGCCGGGGGCGTCGGAGGAGAGGACCTCGCGGACGGTGCGCCCGCTCTCGAAGGCGGCGGTGAGGTCGGCGATGCCGTTGAGGGTGTGGCCGCGCTCCAGAAGGGCGGCGATGGTCCGCAGCCGGGCCAGATGCCGCTCGTCGTACCAGGCGATCCGGCCCTCGCGGCGGGGCGCCGGGATCAGCCCGCGCTCCCGGTAGAAACGCAGGGTGCGCACGGTGATCCCGGCGGCGGAGGCCAGCTCCTCCATGCGGTACTCGCGTATGCCACCGGTCGGTGCGGGACCGCCGTGCTCGCGCGCGTGGCCGGTCGGCGCGGGGGCGCGATGCGCGTGTACGTCCCCGGTCGGCGCGGGAGTGCTGTCTTGGCGTGCGCCGCCGGCCGGCGCGGGGTCGCGACGCGCGGATGCGTCACCGGTCGGTACGGGACCGCCGTGCCCGCGTACGTCGTCGGCCGGTGCGGGAGCGCCGTGAGCACGTGCGTCCCCGGTCGGCGCGGGGCCGTCAGCCGCGTGTACGTCCCCGGTCGGCGCGGGGACGCGACGCGCGCGTGTGCCGATCGTCGGTGCGGGGCTCCTTTCCGGTGTCCCGGCCGGGTCTCCGTCCTGCGTCGTGCGGGTTCCCGGCGCCCTGTCCGGTCCTTCGTGCCATCCGTCCGTCACGCCCGCCAGCCTATGTTGTACCGCCGGTAACTTTCCCTCGTCGTACCTCTACCGCTCGGTAGGCCGCTGCTCTACAGTCCCGACTGTGCCAGTGATTGCTGGCGCGATCGGCTGGGCGTACGGGAGGCGGCATGGCGCAGCACGAGCACGTACGGGTGGCGGTGATCGGATCGGGATTCGGCGGCATCGGCGCCGCCGTCCGGCTCCGCCGCGAGGGCATCACCGACTTCGTGGTCCTCGAACGGGCCGACTCCGTGGGCGGCACCTGGCGCGACAACAGCTACCCCGGCTGCGCCTGCGACGTCCCCTCCCACCTCTACTCCTTCTCCTTCGCGCCCAACCCCGACTGGCCCCGCACCTTCTCCGGCCAGCCCCACATCCGGGCCTACCTCGAACACGTCACCGACACCTTCGGCATCCGCCCCCATCTGCGGCTCGGCCACGAGGTCCTGCGGATGGCCTGGGACGCCGAGGCGCTCCGCTGGGAGATCGAGACCGGCCGGGGCACCTTCAGCGCCGACGTCGTCGTCTCCGCCACCGGACCCCTCTCCGACCCCAGGCTCCCCGACATCCCCGGGCTCGACGCCTTCCCCGGCAAGGTCTTCCACTCCGCCCGCTGGGACCACGACTACGACCTCACCGGCAAGCGCGTCGCCATGGTCGGCACCGGCGCCTCCGCCATCCAGATCGTCCCCGCCATCCAGCCCCGGGTCGGCCGGCTCACCGTCTTCCAGCGCACGCCCCCCTGGGTCATGCGCCGCATGGACCGGGCCATCACCCGCCCCGAACGCTGGCTCCACCGCACCCTGCCCGTCACCGGCACCCTGCGCAGGGGCCTCCTCTGGGGCATCAGGGAACTCCAGGTCGGCGCCTTCACCAAGCACCCCGACGAACTCGGACTCGTCGAACGGCTCGCCAAGGCCAACCTCGCCAAGGCGGTCGGGGACCCCGTCCTGCGGGCCAAGCTGACACCCTCGTACCGCATCGGCTGCAAGCGCATCCTCCTCTCCAACACCTACTATCCGGCGCTCACGCGGCCCAACGTCGACGTCGTCGCCGCCGGACTGCGCGAGGTGCGCGGCTCCACCGTCGTCGCCGCCGACGGCACCGAGACCGAGGTCGACGCGATCGTCTTCGGCACCGGCTTCCACGTCACCGACATGCCCATCGCCGACCGGGTCTTCGGCATCGAAGGGAAGAGCCTCGCCGAGTCCTGGAAGGACGGCATGCGGGCGCTGCGCGGCGCCACCGCCGCCGGATTCCCCAACTTCATGACCGTCATCGGCCCCAACACGGGCCTCGGGAACTCCTCCATGATCCTCATGATCGAGTCCCAGCTGAACTACATGGCGGACTACCTGCGCCAGCTGAACCTCCTCGGCGGACGCTCCGCCCTCGCCGTCCGGCCCTCCGCCGTCAACGCCTGGAACCGCAAGGTCCAGACCCGGATGGAGCGGACCGTCTGGAAGTCCGGCGGCTGCGACAGCTGGTACCTCGACGCCAACGGACGCAACACCACCCTCTGGCCGGGCACCACCGGCGAGTTCCGGCGCGAGACCCGACAGGTCGACCTCTCCGAGTACGAGGTGGTGCGCGTCCCCAGGAAGCCCGCCCCCGCCACCGGGGACGGCCCCTCCCGCCCGAAGGAGAACGCCCGGTGAACCGGCCCCCGCAGCGCCCGACCCCGCCACCCCCCGCCCGCGCGCTCACCGTCGTCTCCGCCGACGGCTCCCGGATCCACGTCGAGACGTACGGCCCCGAGGGCGCGCCCGCCGTCGTCCTCGCCCACGGCTGGACCTGCTCGATCGCCTTCTGGACCGAGCAGATACGGTCCCTCTCCGCCGACCACCGGGTCATCGCCTACGACCAGCGCGGCCACGGCGGCTCCCCCGCCCCCGCGGGACCCTCCGGCTACAGCACCCGGGCGCTCGCCGACGACCTCGAAGCGGTCCTCGCCGCCACCCTCGCCCCCGGCGAGAAGGCCGTCGTCGCCGGACACTCCATGGGCGGCATGACCCTCATGGCGGCGGCGGACCGGCCCCTCCTGCGGGACCACGCGGCCGCCCTGCTGCTCTGCTCCACCGGCCCCTCCCGGCTCACCGCCGAGGCCACCGTCATCCCGGGCGGGCCCGGCGCCCGCCGCACCCGCCTCACCCGGTCCGTCATCGGCGCCAAGGCCCCCCTCGGCCCGGTCAACGCCCTCTCCAGGAAGATCCTCAAGTACGCGACGATGGGCCCGGGTTCCGCTCCCGACCGGGTCGACGCCTGCGCCCGGATCGTGCACGCCTGCCCGCGCGGGGCCCGCGTCGGCTGGTCCCGGATCCTCGCCGCACTCGACCTCGAAGAGGGCCTGCGCGCCCTCGATCTGCCCGTCGCCGTCCTCGTCGGCACCGCCGACCGGCTCACCCCGCCCGTCCACGCGCGGGCCATGGCGCGAACCCTGCCCCAGTGTGTGGGGCTGCTCGAACTTCCGGGCATGGGCCATATGACACCGGTGGAGGCTCCCGAGGCCGTCACCGCACGGATCCGGGAACTGACCGACACCTATCTGCGAGCGGAGAAGAAGGCATGAGCCGGGTGAGTCTGGAAGGACAGGTCGCGGTCGTCACCGGAGGTGCCCGGGGCGTCGGGGAACTCCTCGCCCGCAAGCTCTCCGCGCGCGGCGCGCGGATCGCGCTCGTCGGTCTGGAGCCCGAGCGGCTCAAGGAGGTCGCGGGACGGCTGCACACCGAGGCCGACTGGTGGCACGCCGACGTCACCGACCACGAGGCCATGGCCCGGGTCGCCGCCGAGGTGAAGGAACGTTTCGGGAAGGTCGACATCGTCGTCGCCAACGCCGGGGTCGCGGCGGGCGGCCCGTTCGCCGACTCCGACCCGGTCGCCTGGCGGCGGGTGATCGAGGTCAACCTCATCGGCGGCGCCGTGACCGGCCGGGCGTTCCTGCCCGTCCTCGCCGAGTCCCGGGGGTACTTCCTCCAGATCGCCTCCCTCGCCGCCCTCACCCCGGCGCCGATGATGACCGCCTACTGCGCCTCCAAGTCGGGCGTCGAGGCCTTCGCGCACAGCCTGCGCGCCGAGGTCGCCCACCAGGGCGTGAAGGTCGGCGTCGGCTACCTCTCCTGGACCGACACGGACATGGTCAGGGGCGCCGACCAGGACGCCGTCATGCGCGAGTTGCGACAGCGACTGCCCTGGCCCGCCAACCGCACCTACCCCCTCGGCCCGGCCGTCGACCGGATCGTCGCGGGCATCGAGCGCCGCTCCGCCCACGTCTACGCACAGGGCTGGCTGCGCGGGATGCAGTCGGTGCGCGGCTACCTCCCCGGGCTGCTCGCCACCGTCGGACAGCGCGAGATGAAACGCTTCGCCCCGAGGCTCGGGTCGGTCCCGAAGGGCCTGGTGGGCGCGGGCGGCGCCGCCGACGAGGAGGCCAGGTCCGGAGCCCCCGGACCCCGGTAGCCGTCCGTAACCGGTCGACATGCGTGGAGTGTTCGCCCGTGCAAAGCTGGTCGGGCCCGGCGGGGCAGGCCGCCCCGCCCTCCCCACACCCTTCCCAGGAGGGAACGTTCATGGGCATGGCAGACCAGTTCAAGGACAAGGCCGAGCAGCTCAAGGAGCAGGCCCGGCAGGCCAAGGGCAAGGCGAAGAACGAGGCGTCCGAGCGCGCCGCCCAGGGCCGCGACCGCTCCCAGGACGAGACCCAGAGGGCCCAGCAGGAGGCCCAGGACCGCTTCGACCAGGACTACGACGCCTGACCCCGGCCCCCGCGCCGGACCCGAGGGCGCACCCGGTGCGGACACCGGGTGCGCCCCCCGTGTGTGTCGGCGCGCCGGTCACCACACCCGGCCGAACGCGTGACGGGCCGAAAAGTGGTACGCAGCCGGGCGCGGATCTTCGTACGGTGGCGCCCATGGCCGTACTTGAGCGACTGCGATCCGACCACGCCCCCGCCCTGCTCGCCTTCGAACGCGAGAACAGGGCGTACTTCGCCGCGTCCGTTCCCGACCGGGGCGACGCGTACTTCACCGACTTCGAGGAGCGGCTCCGGGCGCTGCTCGACGAGCAGGAGACCGGCACGATCCACTTCCACGTCCTGCTGGGGGAGGACGGGGAGGTCCTGGGACGGTTCAACCTCGCCGACGTCGCCGACGGCGGCGCCGAGCTGGGCTACCGGGTGGCCGAGCGGGCCGCGGGGCGGGGCCTGGCGACCGCCGGGGTGCGGCAGGTCTGCCTGCTGGCCCGGGAGACGTACGGACTGAGCAGGCTGACCGCCGTCACGACCCTCGACAACGGCGGCTCCAGGGCGGTCCTCGGCCGCGCCGGTTTCGGCGCGGTCGGCAGCGTGACCCTGGACGGCCGCGCGGGCACCTCCTACGAACTGGACCTCGGGGTGGCGTACGGGGTGGCCTACGGGATGGCCTCCTGAGGATCCCGTAAGGGCGGGGCCGTACGGGGATCCCGTAGGGGACGAGCGGTACGGGATCCCCCTGGGGCCCCCGGAGCGCGGGGGCCCTTGAGGGGCGGGCTCAGGGTCTCGGCGGCAGTTCCGGGCGGGAGCGGTCCGGCAGGTCCTCGTATCCCGGGGGCCGGGCCGCCGGGGTCTTCGCGAGGAGCGAGAGGGCCACGTGGACCGCGTCGTCGAGCTGCGCGTGCCGGCCCTCGGCCCAGTCGAGCGGGGTCCGCAGGGCCGCCAGGTCCGGTTCCACGCCGTGGTTCTCCAGGGACCAGCCGTACTCGGGGAACCAGGCGGCGTTCATCGGCACGGTGATCTGCGTGCCGTCGCCGAGCCGGTGGCGGCCGGTCATCCCCACCACCCCGCCCCAGGTCCGCTGGCCGACCACCGGGCCGAGCCCCAGCAGCCGGAACGCGGCGGTGATCATGTCGCCGTCCGAGGAGGTGGCCTCGTCGGCCAGGGCGACGACGGGGCCGCGCGGGGCGTTCGAGGCGTAACTGACGGGCTGCGCGTGACGGGTGAGGTCCCAGCCCAGAATCTTGCGGGTCAGCTTCTCGATGACCAGCTCGCTGATGTTGCCGCCCGCGTTGCCCCGTACGTCGACGATGAGCGCGGGCCGGGAGACCTCCATCCGCAGATCGCGGTTGAACTGCGCCCAGCCCGAGCCGCCCATGTCGGGGATGTGCAGATAGCCGCAGCGCCCGCCGCTCAGCTCCCGTACCACCGCACGCCGTTTGGCCACCCAGTCCTGGTAGCGCAGCGGACGCTCGTCGACGAGCGGGACCACCGCGACCCGGCGGGCCCGCCCCTCGCCCTCGGCGGGGGTGAAGGTCAGCTCGACGGTGGTGCCGCCGGTCCCGGAGAGCAGCGGATACGGTCCCGCCACCGGGTCCACCGGCCGCCCGTCGACATGGGTGAGGACGGCGCCCGGCCGGATGCCGGTGCCCGCGAGCGGGGAGCGGGCCTTGGAGTCGGACGACTCGCCCGGCAGGATCCGCTTCACCGTCCAGCCGGTCTCGCGCGGCACCAGATTGGCGCCGAGCAGCCCCATGGGCCGCTGGTAGTGCGGGGGGCCCTCGTTGCGGCGGGCGGGCGTGACGTACGCGTGGGAGGTGCCGAGTTCACCGAGGACCTCGCGGAGCAGATCGGCGAACTCGTCGGGGGAGGCGACCCGTTCGACCAGCGGCCGGTACTGGTCGAGGACGCCCGGCCAGTCCACCCCGCCCATGCCGGGCTCCCAGAAGTAGGCCCGGACGATCCGGCCCGCCTCGTCGAAGGCCTGCCGCCACTCGGCGCCCGGATCGATGTCGTGGAGGATGCGCCGCAGGTCCAGATAGACGGTGGAGTCGCCGTCCCCCGCCTCGGTCGCGGGCACCGCCCGCAGCTCGCCCTCGTCCGCGACGACGAGCCGGGTGCCGTCGCCGCTGACCGCGAACCAGTCGAGATCGGAGGCCAGTTCGCTCTTGCGGGCCTTGGTGATGGAGAAGTGCTCCAGGGTGGGGCGGCCCGAGGTGTCCGCAGGGTTGGCGAAGGTCTCGCCGAGCGCGCCCGAGATGGGCCAGCGCAGCCAGACCAGGCCGCCGCCGCTGACCGGGTGCAGGGCGGAGTACTTGGAGGCGGCGACCGGGAAGGGCGTGACCCGCTCGGCGAGCCCCTCGATCTCCACGGTCACCGTGCCGTCCGCCGCCTCCGTGTCGTCGTCCGCCGGATCGAGCCCACCGGCCGCCGGACGCCCGTCCGGGAGCAGCGCGAAGGGGGACGGGGTCGCGGAGGAGAGCGGTACGAGATAGGGGCGGCAGCCCAGCGGGAACGACAGGTCCCCGGTGTGCACGTCGTACACCGGATCGAAGCCCCGCCAGGAGAGGAAGGCGAGATAGCGCCCGTCCCGGGTGAAGACCGGGTTCTCGTCCTCGAAGCGCCCGTTGGTGACGTCGACGACGGTCCGGGGCCCGGGACCGGAGATCCGCGCCATCTTGATGGACCGCAGGGAGCGCCCGATCCCGGGGTGCGACCAGGTGAGCCAGGCCCCGTCGGGAGAGAAGGCGAGGTCACGGACGGGACCGTTGAGGGAACGGATCAGCTCGGTGACGCCTGGTGTCGCCGGTGCGTCTGGGGTGTCCGGTTCGGTTGGTGTGGCGGGTGTGGCGGGTGTGGCGGGTGTGGCGGGTGTGGTGGGTGTGGCCGACGTGGCTGATGCGGCTGACGTGGTTGGCATGGCTGGTGTGACTGATGTGGCAAGTGCGGCCTGTGCGTCCGGTGTGGCTGGTGCTCCCGGTGCTCCCGGTGCTCCCGGGACTCCTGGCACTCCTGCTGCTCCCGGTGTCCCTGGCGTTCCCGGTGCCCCCGGCGCCCCGGCGTG
Source organism: Streptomyces sp. CBMA291 (assembly GCF_014596525.1). Classification (GTDB taxonomy): domain Bacteria; phylum Actinomycetota; class Actinomycetes; order Streptomycetales; family Streptomycetaceae; genus Streptomyces. The sequence goes on along the minus strand of NZ_MSJP01000085.1, from coordinate 59,960 downwards.
TTCCCGTGTGGCGGGGCCGGCGTCGCTTCCGTCGCTCCCGGCCGAGGGGCTTCCTGGCGCGGGGCTCCCGGCCCCGTCCCCGGCCGGGGTCTCCGGCGCACCCCCCGTCTCCCCTGTTTCCCCCGTCTCCCCCGTCGCGTCGACAAGCAGCAGGCGGCCGTCGTGGGAGGCGAGGGCGAGGCGTTCGCCCGAGGGGTCGGAGACCATCTCCTCGACGCGTCCGAGGTCGCCGGAGGCCAGGAGGCGCGGGGGGCGGTCGCCGCTGGCGCGCGGCAGATAGGCGACCTCCACGGCGTCCTCGCCGCCCGCGTCGGTGACGTACGCGACCTGTCCGCCGCTGCCGAGCATCTCGGGGAGCCTGACCCGGACGCCCGGGGTGTCGACGATGGTGCGGGCGGGGCCGTCGCGGTGGGTGAGCCAGTAGAGGCTGCCGCGTACGGAGACGGCGCTGGCCCGGCCGGTCTCGTCGACGGAGACCGCGTCGACGTGGTGGGCGGTGGGCACCTGGTAGGTCCGGCGGCCGACGCGCTGCCCGCCGAGCCGGACCTCCAGCCTGCGGGGGCGGGAGTCGGGGGTCAGCGCGTCGACGATCCACAGCTCGCCCGCGCACTGGTAGACGACCCGGCGCCCGTCGCTCGACGCGTGCCGGGCGTAGAAGGCGTCGTGGTCGGTGTGGCGGCGCAGGTCGGAGCCGTCGGGCAGACAGGAGTAGAGGTTGCCGACGCCCTCGTGGTCGGAGAGGAAGGCGACCCGCCCGCCGACGGCCATGGGACTGTCGATGTGGCCGCCGAGGCCGGGCAGCAGCCGCTCGCCGTGCAGCCAGAGGCGGCCGGTGGCGCCGCCCCGGTAGCGCTTCCAGGCGGCCGGTTCGTGCGGCGGCTTCCCGGTGAGCAGCAGGGTGCGGCGCTCTCCGCCGTGCTCGGTGACGGCGATGTCGGAGACCGGGCCCCAGGGCATGCGGCCGCCGGGGGAGCCGTCGGTGGGGACGGTGTAGGCCCAGGAGTAGTACGAGAAGGGCTGACTGTGCGAGGAGACGGCGAGGATGTCGGAGTGCCCGTCCTCGCCGGGCGGGGTCCAGCCGCAGACCCGGGTGTCGGTGGAGCCCCAGTAGCTGAGCCGCCGGGCGGGCCCGCCGTCGATGGGGACGAGATGGATCTCCGGATCGAGGCTGTGCCAGCTCGTGTACGCGATGTGGCGTCCGTCCGGCGAGAAGCGCGGGTGCCCGACCCGGGTCCGGTCGACGGTGAGCCGCCAGGCACGTCCCGGGCGGTGGCCCTCGGGGACGAGCGGGGCGATCCACAGATCGTCCTCGGCGGCGAAGCACAGCAGATCCTCGTGGAGATGCGGGAAGCGGAGATACGCGGCGTCGTCACTCACCTCCTCATGCTTTCCGGGGGGAGGAGGCGGGGCAACTCGTACGTGTGTTTTCCCCGTACGGGGCACGGGTGACGGGCCGCCCGCGAGAGGGCCTCCGCGTCCGGTACGACGCCCGGCTCCGGCCCCGGGCGACACCCGGCCCCGCCCCGTAGAACCTCCGGCCGCGCCCCGTACGACCCCCGTGCGACCCCCGTACGGCCCTCGTACGACCTCCGTTGGACCCCCGTACCCCCTCCGTACGACTCCGGTCCCGTGCGCCCCGTCCGCTGTGGCGCAGGACACGTACGAAACGGTTTCGTTTCGCTCTTGGCCGCGGGTAGAGTCCTGGTGTACGAAACCGTTTCGTTCGCGCCGGAGGTTCGCGTGGCCCGCAGCAGACTCACTCCCGAGCGGGAGAACGAGCTGTACGGGGCCGTGATCGACCTGCTGTGCGAGGTCGGCTACGACGCTCTCACCATGGACGCCGTCGCCGCCCGCACCCACGCCAGCAAGGCCACCCTCTACCGCCAGTGGGGGAGCAAGCCGCAGCTCGTGGCCGGAGCCCTGCGCCAGGACAAGCCGGTGTCGATCGACGAGATCGACACGGGAAGCCTGCGCGGCGACTTCGCCGCCATGCTGGACCGGATGGACGACTGCGAGATGGAGCGGGACACCGCGCTGATGCGGGGCCTCGCCCATGCCGTCCACACCCACCCCGACCTGCTCGAAGCCCTGCGCGACGTGCTCGTCGAACCCGAGTTGACCAAGCTTCGCGTGGTCCTCGACCGAGCGGTCCGCAGAGGTGAGATCGACGCCGACAACCCGGCGCTCGACTTCTTCCCCCATCTGCTGATCGGCGCGTTCGTCGCCCGCCCGTTGATCGACGGAAAGTCCCTGGACGTCGCTTTCCTCAGAGCCTATGTCGACGCCGTCGTGCTCCCCTCACTCGGCGTCTGATCCACACAGCACCACCCGTTTCACCCGCACCACCTGACTCGTACCGCTCACGACGTCGGGCCGGCTCCCCATGCCCTGTCCCACCCCACACCGGGAGTACGCCCCCGTGGCCACGTTCCTCTACAAGCTGGGCCGTCTCGCCTTCCGGCGCCGACGGCTCGTCGCCCTCCTCTGGGTGGCCCTCCTGGCGGTCGCCGGGATCGGCGCCGCCACCGCCCCCGCAGCGCCCACCAGTTCCTTCTCGATGCCCGGCACCGAGGCCCAACGCGCCTTCGACCTGCTCGAAGAGCGCTTCCCCGGCGGTGCCGCCGACGGCGCCACCGCCCGGATCGTCTTCCAGGCCCCCGAGGGCCGGAAGGTCACCGACCCGGCGCACAAGGCCCTCGTCGAGCAGACCGTGGCCTCGCTGAAGTCCGGCTCGGACCAGATCGCCTCGGTCACCGACCCGTACACCGCGCACGCCGTCTCGCAGAACGGCTCCACCGCCTACATCTCCGTCGCCTACAAGGTCAACGCGATGGAGCTGACCGACGCGACGCGCGAGGCGCTCACCGAGGCGGGCGAGGACGCCCGGGGCCAGGGCCTGACCGTCGAACTCGGCGGCGACGCCCTCATGAGCATGCCCGAGGGAGGCGCGGGCGAGGCCATCGGCGTCGTCATCGCCGGCATCGTCCTCGTCATCACCTTCGGCTCCCTCGTCGCCGCCGGTCTGCCGCTGCTCACCGCGATCATCGGCGTCGGCATCGGCGTCTCCACGATCGGCGCGCTCGCCAAGGTCCTCGACCTCGGCAACACCACCTCCACCCTCGCGATGATGATCGGCCTCGCCGTCGGCATCGACTACGCCCTCTTCATCGTCTCCCGCTACCGCGCGGAGCTGGCCGAGGGCCGCGAGAAGGAAGAAGCCGCGGCCCGCGCGACCGGCACCGCCGGTTCCGCCGTCGTCTTCGCCGGACTCACCGTCGTCATCGCCCTGGTCGGCCTGGCCGTCGTCAACATCCCGATGCTGACGAAGATGGGCTTCGCCGCCGCGGGCACCGTCGTGATCGCCGTACTGATCGCGCTGACCCTGGTCCCCGCCCTGCTCGGCTTCGCCGGTGACAAGGTCCTCGGCCGCAAGCAGCGCAAGGGCGCCAAGGGCACCGAGGGTGCCAAGGGCGCCCGGACCGCCGACGCGCCCGCCGTCCGGGACAACGGCGGCACCCGCTGGGCCCGCTTCGTCCTGCGCCGTCCCATCCTGGTGCTGCTCGTCGGCGTCCTCGGCCTCGGCGCGATCGCGCTGCCCGCCACCTCGCTGAAGATGGGCCTCCCCGACGACAGCGTCAAGCCGACCTCGGCCACCGAGCGCCGCGCCTACGACGCCCTGTCCGACGGCTTCGGCCCCGGCTTCAACGGCCCGCTGCTCGTCGTCGTCGACGGCGACAAGGCGACCGCCGACAAGGCCGTCACCGCGATCAAGTCCCTCAAGGGCTGGGCCGCCGTCACCCCGCCGGCGCCCAACGAGGCCGGCGACGCCGCCATGATCACCGTGATCCCGAAGGACCGCCCGTCCTCGGCCGCCACCGAGCAGCTGGTCCACGACATCCGCGCCGCCACCGGCGACGAGGTCATGGTCAGCGGCGCCCCCGCGATGAACATCGACTTCTCGCAGAAGATGAACGACGCCCTGATGCCGTACCTGGCACTCGTCGTCGGTCTCGCCTTCGTCCTGCTGATCCTGGTCTTCCGCTCGGTCCTCGTCCCCCTGAAGGCGGCCCTCGGCTTCCTGCTCTCGGTGGTCGCGGCCCTCGGCGCGGTCGTCGCGGTCTTCCAGTGGGGCTGGCTCGGCAGCCTCTTCGGGGTCGAGCAGACCGGCCCGATCATGTCGATGATGCCGATCTTCATGGTGGGCGTGGTCTTCGGCCTCGCGATGGACTACGAGGTCTTCCTCGTCACCCGCATGCGGGAGGCGTACGTCCACGGGGAGCGGCCCGCCGAGGCGATCGTGACCGGCTTCCGGCACAGCGCCCGGGTGGTCACCGCCGCCGCGGTGATCATGATGGCGGTCTTCGCGGGCTTCATCACCATGAGCGACCAGATGGTCAAGATGATCGGCTTCGGCCTGGCCGTCGCCGTCCTCTTCGACGCCTTCGTGGTCCGTATGGCGATCGTCCCCGCCGTCCTCGCGCTCCTGGGCCACAAGGCCTGGTGGCTGCCGAAGTGGCTGGACCGCGCCCTGCCCAACGTCGACGTGGAGGGCGAGGCGCTCAGCAAGACGTCCGCGACCGACGAGACCGCGCACCCGGACCTGGTGAAGGTCTGACCGCACGGCCCCCGGCCTCACGAGGCACCTCGCCAGGCATCTCGCGTAGCTGCTCGCAAGGCACCTCGTAAGGCCCTTCGTAAGGCCTGATCCACCCGGTCCGCCGGGACCCGCGCCGCCGGTACGTCGTCATCGACGTGCCGGCGGCGTCCGTGTGTCGACGGCGGCGTACGTGTGCCGCAGGAAGCGCCGCAGGGTCTGGCTGTCGAACTGGACGACCGTGACCCCGTCCGCCGTGTGCAGCTCCACCACCGTCTGCACCCGGCCGCAGGGCCACACCTCGATGTCACCGCGCCGGGTCGGGGCGCGCAGCCCCTTCTCCAGGAGGGAGCGCGGGAAGGACCACTCGACCGCGTCGGGGAAGCCGAAGCGCACGGTGGCGGGGGCGGAGCCGGGGTCGTAGCGGAGGGACACGGGTACGGGGCGGGAGAGCGGCGCGTCACTGATGATGCGGCCCTTGGCCCGGTCCTCGACGGGTCGATCGGCTGCGGCGGCCATCGAAGGCTCCTCAGGATTGTCCTCTTGTCGACTAATGTCCCACTTCTTCCCCGGATGCGCGCGACTATGCTCCGTCGTTCCGAGCCCCGGGGCCCGTGCTCCGCCGTTTCCGTGACCCATGCGCTCTTGCAAGCCCTTCGCAACAGCGCTCATCATTCAGACTGTGCATGTACCTGACGGTTTCATCAACGCGCCCGTCTCGGCCGCCGCCGGAGTCCTCGCCGCCGGGGCCGTCGCCGTGAGCCTGCGCGGCGCGCGCCGCGAGCTGGACCAGCGGACCGCCCCGCTCGCCGGACTCGTCGCCGCCTTCGTCTTCGCCGTACAGATGCTGAACTTCCCGGTCGCCGCCGGGACCAGCGGACATCTGCTCGGCGGCGCGCTCGCCGCGATCCTCGTCGGCCCCTGGACCGGCGTCCTGTGCATCGCCGTCGTCCTGCTCATGCAGGGCGTCCTCTTCGCCGACGGCGGACTCACCGCCCTCGGCGTGAACATCACCGTCATGGGCGTCGTCACCGTCGTCGTCGCCTACGCCCTCTTCCGGGGCCTCGTCCTCCTGCTGCCCCGCACCCGCGCCTCCGTGACGGCGGCCTCCTTCCTCGCCGCCCTGGTCTCCGTACCGGCCGCGGCGACCGCCTTCACCGGCATCTACGCGATCGGCGGCACCACCGACGTCCCCGTCCCCAAGGTCCTCACCGCCATGGTCGGCGTGCACGTCCTCATCGGCATCGGCGAGGCCGTCATCACCTGTCTGACCGTCGGCGCCGTCATCGCCGTCCGCCCCGACCTGGTGTACGGCGCCCGGGGCCTGACCGCCCCGCTCAAACTCCGCGTCGGCGGGGTGCTGGTCGACGCCCCGACCGCGACCCCGACCGCGACCCCGACCGCGACCCCGGCCCCGACTCCGACCCTGACCTCGGCCCCGACCCCGATCAGGGCTTCGGCCCCGGCCCGTTCCCCGCGCGCCCTCTGGGCCGGTGGTGTCGTCACCGCCCTCCTCCTGGCCGGATTCGTCTCCTTCTACGCCTCCGCCAGCCCCGACGGTCTGGAGAAGGTCGCCGCCGACCAGGGCATCGACGCCAAGGCCGAGGACCACGCGGCGGCCGGTTCCCCGCTCGCCGACTACGGCGTCAAGGGCGTTCAGGCACCCCGGCTCTCCGGCGGTCTCGCCGGGGCGATCGGCGTCGGCGCCACGCTCGCCGTCGGCAGCGGCGTCTTCTGGGCCACCCGCCGCCGGGCCGCCCAGACGTCGGGGGCGGCGGCCGAGACGGCTTCGGTATCGGCCCCGGCATCGATCCCGGCATCGGCGGCCCCGGCATCGGCCCCGGCGCCGACGGTCACCGAATCGCCCAGCTCGCCCAGCTCACCCCACTCGCCCGACTCGCCCCCGGACGCCCGCTGACATGGGCGCGGGGCACGCGCACCAGCTCTACCGGCACGCCCGCTCGCCGGTCCACGAGCTGCCCCCGCAGACCAAGCTCGTCGCCGTCCTCGGCTTCGTCGTGGTCGTCGTCTCCACCCCCCGCGAGGCCGTCTGGGCCTTCGCCCTCTACGCGCTGCTCCTCGCGGGCGTCGCGGCCACGGCCCGGGTCCCGGCAGGACTCCTGCTGCGCAGGCTGCTCATCGAGCTTCCGTTCGTCGCGTTCGCGCTGCTCATGCCGTTCGTCGTGCCCGGCGAGGAGACCCGCGTCCTCGGGGTCACGCTGAGCGTCCCCGGCCTCTGGGGCGCCTGGAACGTCCTCGCCAAGGGCACCCTCGGCGTCGCCGCCTCCGTCCTCCTCGCCGCCACCACCGAACTGCGCGCCCTGCTCCTCGGCCTCCAGCGGCTGCGGCTTCCCCCGTTGCTCGTCCAGATCGCCTCGTTCATGATCCGCTACGGCGACGTCGTCACCGACGAGCTGCGCCGGATGTCCGTGGCCCGCCGCTCCCGGGGCTTCGAGGCCAGGGGCGTACGCCACTGGGGCGTCCTCGCCAAGACGGCGGGCGCGCTCTTCATCCGCTCGTACGAGCGCGGCGAACGGGTCCACCTCGCCATGGTCAGCCGGGGCTACACCGGCACCCTGCCCGTCCTCGACGAGACGGCCGCGACCCGCGCCCAGTGGGCCCGCGCCGCCGTGCTCCCGCTCGCCGCCCTCCTGATCCGCCTCCCGGGATGGACCCCATGACCGCTCCCGCCCACCCCTCCCTCGTCGTATCCGGTCTGGCGTACGCGTACCCCGACGGGCATCAGGCCCTCTACGGCGTCGACCTGACCGTGGCGCGCGGCGAACGGGTCGCCCTCCTCGGGCCCAACGGCGCGGGCAAGACCACCCTCGTCCTGCACCTCAACGGCATCCTGACGCCCGGCGCGGGAACGGTCACCGTCGCCGGGCTGCCCGTGGGCCGCCGGCACATGGCGGAGATCCGGCGCAAGGTCGGCATCGTCTTCCAGGACCCGGACGACCAGCTGTTCATGCCGACCGTCCGGGAGGACGTGGCCTTCGGTCCGGCCGCCGCAGGGCTGCGGGGCGACGCGCTCGACACGGTGGTCCGCCGGGCCCTCGACCGGGTGGGCATGGCGGACTTCGCCGACCGGCCCCCGCACCACCTCTCCTTCGGGCAGCGGCGCCGGGTCGCCGTCGCCACCGTCCTCGCGATGGAACCGGAGATACTCGTCCTCGACGAGCCCTCCTCCAACCTGGACCCGGCCTCACGCCGCGAACTCGCCGACATCCTGCGCGATCTGGACGTCACCGTCCTGATGGTCACCCACGACCTGCCGTACGCCCTGGAACTCTGCCCGCGCGCGGTGATCCTCAGCGAGGGCGTCATCGCCGCCGACGGCCCGACCGGCGTGATCCTCGCCGACGAGGAACTCATGGCCCGCCACCGCCTGGAACTGCCGTTCGGCTTCGTGCCGCAGTCGGTCGCCTGACGCCCCCGGAATCCGCCCCGGGCCCGCCGCGTTGCACCATGGACGGTCGAGAACCGGACATGTGCGACGAGCGAGGAGTGGGGACGTGGACGTCCAGGGCACGGTGGCGGCGGGCTGGGAGCCCGTCAGGGACGCGTTCCTGCGTAACTTCGAACAGCGCGGCGAGCGCGGCGCGGCGGTCGCCGTCCACCACGACGGGAAGACGGTCGTGGACCTGTGGGCGGGCAGGAAGGACGCGGACGGTCCGGGCGCCCCCGGCACCCCTGAAGGGACGAGCGGCGCGGGAAGGACCCGTACGGGAGACCCCGAGGCCCTGTCCGACGCGGGAGCGGCCCTTACGGGAGACCCCGAGGCCCTGTCCGGCCCGGGAGCGACCCCTACGGGAAACCCCGAGGAGGCGGGCGCCCCCACCTCCGCCCCCACCCCCTGGACCGCCGATACCGCCCAGGTCGTCCGCTCGGCCACCAAGGGCGTCGCCGCCGTCGTCCCGCTGCTCCTGCACCAGCGCGGGCTGCTCGACCTGGACGCCCCGGTGGCCGCGTACTGGCCGGAGTTCAAGGCGGCGGGCAAGGAGCGCGTCACCGTACGGGAGCTGCTCGCGCACCGGGCGGGCGTGCCCGTCCTGGACCGGCCGCTCACCCTCGCCGAGGCCGTCGACCTGCCGACGGCGGCCGCCGCGATCGCCGCCCAGGCCCCCGTCTGGGAGCCCGGCACCGCCCACGGCTACCACGCCCACACCTTCAGCTGGCTGCTCTCGGGCCTCGTGCACCGGGTCACCGGCCGGACCATCGGCCGGTGGGCCGCCGAGGAGATCACCGGTCCCCTCGGCCTGGACCTGTGGATCGGACTGCCGGACGAGGAGGCCCACCGGGTCGGCCGGATCGGCCCCGTGGAGGAGACCGAACCGCCCGGCGGCGGCGGGCTCAGGCTCCGCCCCAAGCGCGCGGTCACGGAGGCGTACCAGGACCCGGACTCCCTCACCCGGCGCGCCTTCGCCGTCATCGACCCGCGCCCCGACGAGAACGACCCGGCCTATCTCGCCGCCGAACTCCCCGCCTCGGCCGGAGTGGCGACGGCCCGCGCGCTCTCCCGCTTCTACGCGGCGCTCCTCGGCCCCGTGGACGGCGCCGCCCGGCTCCTCACCCCCGAGAGCCTGGCGCTCGCGGGCACCGAGCAGTCGGCGGGCCAGGACCGGGTGCTGCTCGTCGGCACCCGCTTCGGCCTCGGCCACATGCTGCACGGACCGGCGTCCCCGCTGCTCGGCCCCTCCTCCTTCGGACACCCGGGCCGGGGCGGCTCGCTCGGCTTCGCGGACCCGGAGACGGGGGTGGCCTTCGGCTACGTCACCAACGGCATGCGAAAGACGGTCACGGCGGACCCGCGCGCCCAGTCCCTGGTCAGGGCGGTGCGGACGGCGCTGGACGGAAGGGCCTGAGACCGCCCGCGCACCCCTCCCGCAGGCCCTTCCCCGCGTCCGCCGGGCGCTTTTCCGACCGCCGGGGTCTGGCGCGGAGCCGTACCGGCTGCTGTGATCGACCGCATGGATGACACGGGCGGTACGGGTGGGACGGACGGTACGGGCGTGGCGAACGGTGCGGACGGTACGGGTGTGGCAGACGGTGCGGACAGTGCGGGTGTGACGGATCTGCGGGAACGGTTCGGCGGCTGCGCGGCCATGGTCACGGGTGCGGCCAGGGGCATCGGCGCGGCCACGGCGCGGAGGCTCGCGGCGGAGGGCGCGCGGGTCCTCGTCACGGACGTCGACGAGGCGGCGGCGCGGGAGACGGCGGCGGGCATCGAGGGCGCGGAGGCGGTGCGCTGCGATGTGTCGGACCAGGCGTCGGTGGACGCGGCGGTGGCGCACGCGGTCCGCGTCTTCGGGCGGCTCGACGTCCTCGTCAACAACGCGCTGGGCCCGGTGACCCCGGACGAGGCCCTCTTCGAGGACGAGCCGGAGGAGGTGTGGACCGTGCAGCAGGACGTGACGTTCCTGGGCGCGGTCCGGTGCGCGCGGGCGGCGCTGCCGCATCTGGCGGCCGGCGGGCGGGGCGCGATCGTGACGATCGGCTCCGTCAACGCGGAGGCGGACTTCGGCAATCACGCGTACAGCGCGGCGAAGGCGGGCCTGGCGTCGCTGACCCGCACGCTCGCGGGGGACGCGGCGCGGCGCGGGGTCCGGGTCAACCAGGTCAACCCGGGCACGATCGCGACGAGGGCGTGGGCGGGCCGGGAGAAGGACCTGGCGGCGCTCGGGGACCGGGTCTACCCGCTGGGCCGGGTCGGCACCCCGGAGGACATCGCGGCGGCGGTGGCCTTCCTGGCGTCGAAGGACGCGTCCTGGATCACGGGTACGGTCCTGCGGGTGGACGGCGGACTGCTGGCGGTGAACCGTCACTTCGCGGAGGTACTGGGGGAGGAGTAGCCCCGCCCCCAGGCCGCACGCTCCCGGCCCCGGCCCCGGTCCCGCACGTTCCCGGCCCCGGGCCCGCACCCTCTCGACCCGGGCCCGGGGCCTCCCGACCCCCGGCTCACACCTTCCCCTCCAACTCCTTGGCCAGCAGACGCAACAGCTCGGCGCTGTCGTCGGGCCCGAGTGCCACCGCCTGAAGGTTCTCGAACATGGATTTGAAGTGGCGGATCTCCTCCTCGGCCTCCAGGAAGGCGTCGCCCGCAGGGGTTTCCACGTAGACGAGTTCGGGGTCGTCCGCGTCCGGGAAGTCCATGTGGGTGAAGCCGCCGGTCATGCCGACGTGCGCGCCACACGTGAACGGGAGGACCTGGAGGGTGATGTGGGGCTCGGCCATCAGGTCGAGCAGGTGCCACAGCTGGTCCCGCATGACCTCGGGCCCGCCGACCTCGCGGCGCAGGGCCGCCTCGTCCACGACGGCCCGGAAACGCGGCGGCTGCGCCCCGGCGAGGGCGGTCTGCCGTTCGCGGCGCACCTGGAGACGCTGCTCGGTCTCCTTCCGGCCGACGGCGGGGAGGGTGCCCCGGACGACGGCCAGGGTGTACGGCTCCGTCTGGGCGAGCCCGGGGACGAACAGGGACTCGTAGGTGCGGACAGTCCGCGCCTCGCTCTCGAAGCCGAGGTAAGAGGCGAACTTCTCGGACAGCTCCGAGTGGTAAGTCCGGACCCGTTCCTGGTCGTTCGAGCCGCTCTGGAGCGCGAGGAGATCGGCGCGCTGGGTCTCGCTGGCCCGGTAGACGTCCAACAGGCCGACGAGGGTGCGCTTCTGGGGCCGGGCCCGTGAGCGCTCGATCCGGTAGAGCGTCGCCTCGTTGATCCCGGTCCGCTCGGACACGTCCTCGCGCGTGAGTCCCGCTTCGGCGCGCAGCTTTCTCAACTCGGCGGCCAGACGCCGGAGTCGGACGGTCGGTGGACGCGGTCTCTTGTCGGCCATGTGCCGGTTCCCTCTCTGCCGGGACGGTTTCCGCGAGTGTGCGCCGTCAGCATGCCGACTCTCAAATCACTCGAACGCCTAGAGATCTTTCGCCTGCCTTGCGTTCGCCGGTCGGGCGTGGGCAGGCTGTGCCCGTGATCGCCGACTGTCACGGCTCCGTGACGTTGGGGTGATCGTGCCTGCCTGTGCGCGAAACAGGCGGACCCCCGCGACCGAGCGACCGGTCCGGGGGCGTGGTCAACGCCTTCAAGGAGCGCCAACGTGCGTAACCCTATCGTCCGTGTCGTGGAGTTGGTTCTGCGTCGGCTCCTGCCCCCGACGGGCCGCCGCCGCTCGAACGGCACGCCGCCGCCCCCTCCCGTACCGCCGACCCCGCCGGTCCCGCCCGTGCGCGGCTGCGGAGGCCTCGCCCCGGCGGGCCACTGCCACGCCCGGGTCCTCTGCCTCCGGGCCGAGGGCGCCCGCCTCGTCCGAGGGGCGGCCTGATGGAACCCGATGTGATCGTCCTGCGCTGGACCCAGTCGCCGGGCAGCGTCCCGGCGGCCCGCAGGGAACTGCGCCGCACGCTGACCCGCTGGTCGTGGACCACCGTCGAGGACGCCGCCTCCCTGGTCCTCTCGGAACTCCTCACCAACGCCGTACGTCACGGCCACGTACCCGGCCGAGAGATCGAAACCCACTTCGCCCGCACGGGTGACACCCTGCGTATCGAAGTCCACGACGCCTCGGAACACCGCCCCTTGATGGCCCTCCCGGAGGAAGGAGCGACCGAGGGCGGCTGGGGCCTTCCCCTGGTCGACACCCTGGCGACGAAGTGGGGCGTGGAGAGCCGCCGGGGGCCGGGGAAGCTGGTGTGGGCGGAACTGGCGGTGGAGGAGAGGGAGTTCTGAGAGACGCGCGCCCCTCGGACGCGTCTCGAAGGGATGTTCGGCGGCTGGGCCCCCTTCCACCGCCCGAGTCCCGCACTACGCTGGCGAGTGCGCCCGCCGCCGGGAGGAACGCCGGACGGAACACCGGCCAGGGGACCGGGAAGAGCACGGAAAAGGACCCCGAGGAGGACGATGTGCGTCGCCGCCCGTTCCTGACCCTGGCAGCCGCCGCCCTCTTCGCCCCGTCCATCGGTCAACAGGCCGCGCACGCACAGGAGAAGGAGCTGCCGGGAGACCTGGAAGACCTCCTGTTGTACGGGCAGGACCGGATCCAGGCCCCCCGCCGCGAGCCGACCCGGCAGACCGTCGCCGCGTCACTCGTCGCCTCCCGCGAGGAGTTCAAGGCGGCTCGCTACGACGCTCTGGCCCGCGCCCTGCCCGGCCGGATCGCCGCAGCCGGAAGGGTCGGCGCCCCGGAGGAACAGGCCCGTAACGTCGCCCGGCTCTACAGCGTCGCGGTACGGCTCTGCATCAAGATCGGCACCGACCACCTGGTGTCCGTGACCGCCGACCGTGCCCTGACCGCCGCCAGGCAGGGCGGCGATCCCCTGATCACGGCGGAGGCCCAACGGATGGTCTCCAGCGCGTGGCGCCGCCAGGGGAGCCTGGCGCGCGCGACGGGCATCGTGGTGGACGCAGCCGAGGAACTGCTCGCCGACACCACCGCCCCCGAGGCAGCCCGGCTCGCCGTCCGCGCCGACCTGTACGCCACCGCCGCGTACACCGCCGCGAAGTCCGGCGACCGTTCCGCCGCGCACGCCCTGATCAAGGAGGCCGCCGACAGTTCGGCGGCGGCCGGCAGGGCTTCGGGACAGGTCGACGGACTCCCCGGGGTCGCCCTGCACCAGCTGTCCGTGCACTACGAGCTGGGCGACTCGGGAAAGGCGATCGAACTGGCCGCCACGATCGACCCGGCCGCTCTGCCGACCACCGAACGGCAGGCCCGGTTCTTCACCGACGTGGCCCGCGCGTTCGACCAGTGGGGCAAACCGGCGCACTGCTACCGGGCCCTGCTCGCCGCCGAGGAGGTCGCCCCACAGGAGATCCGCCGTGGCGCGGTACGCGACCTCGCCACCGGCCTGCTGCGCCACGACCGCACCCTGCCCGGCATCCGCGCCTTCGCCGAGCGCGCGGGCGTACCAGTCGTCTGACCCGTAGTCGGAGTACGGCCCGTAGCCCGGCTACGAATCCGGTTTCCGAAAAGGGAGTTCACTGGAGAACGTTCCACTTCTGCTGTGGAACGGCGCGGCGCCATGGTCCACGGGCAGGTTGAGGCTTGCCCGAATGCAGGGGTGGTCGTGCCTGACACGTCACCGCCCAGGTTCGCCGGGGCCGTCAAGCATTACGCCGTCTTCCGCTCGCCCGTCCGAGAGGAGATCCACGCATGCCCCGAATGACCGACCCGGCCACGACCTACGCCGAGCTGGAGCGCTTCGACCGTCGGACTGCTCCCGCGTACTACATAGACACCACGGCCATCAAAGATCCGACCGTGCTCGACCTGCTGAACTCCTGCCCGACTGTCTTCGGCATCAAGAAAGCCGTCGCTGAACTGCTGGCAGGGCGTCGGGGCACCAAGTTGCCCGAGACTGCCGGGATCATCGAGCCGGGCGCGACCGTCCGGGGTCATGTGATCGTGGCGGCCGGAGCCGTCATCGCGGAAGGTGCCCATGTCACCGGCCCGGTGTTGGTCTGCTCCGGCGCGGTGATCGAGGCCGGTGCCCGAGTACGTGACAACACCGTCATCGGCCCCGATTGCCGGATCGGCTTCGGAGCCGAGGTCACCCGCTCCCTGCTCGCCGGCGGGGTCTTCATGAAACACACCAGCTTCGTCGGTGACTCCGTGCTCGGCCTCGGCGTCAACATCGGCGCGTTCGCCTCCACCACCGGCCTGCGTGTCACTTCCGGGCCGGTCGCCGAGCCGGCCACCGTCGAGGTGTGCGCCTACCTCGACGGCCACCGGGTGCCCACAGGCCAAACGAAGTTCGGTGCGGTGGTCGGCGATGGTGTGATCATCCCAGCCGGGACCATCCTCCAGCCCGCCACTCTCATTGGCTCACACACCCTGCTCTACCCCAAGTCCCAGGTCGGTGGCTTCTATCCGGCCGGAAGCCAGGGAAGGTGACCATGCCCATCGCCGGGATCGGAACCGACGCACCGGTGAGCGACGCCCGTGCCGTGCACATCATCGGCGGCCACCGTCTGACCGGCACCACCGCTGTCCAGGGCAGCAAGAACATCGCGTTGCACCTGTACGCCGCCGCGATCCTTGCCGATGAACCGGTGACCCTTCGTGGCGCGCCCGAGATTCTGGACACCCGCGTGGTCGCCGACATCCTTCACCGCACCGGCACCGTTGTCACGGTGGCAGGTGATGAGTTTGCCACCAGTCCGGCCGATTCGTGCCTTGCCGTAGTCCCGGACGAACTCGGGCGGCGCATCCGCACCACTGCGGTGATAGGAGGCGCCCTTCTCGCCCGCTCGGGGAAAGTCACTTTTCCGCTGCCCGGCGGAGACGCCTTCTGTGCACGCCGCATCGACCGGCACCTGGCTGCGATGAAGGCTGCCGGGGCAGAGGTCGAGGTCGGCGAAGGCCGAGTACGTGCCCGCTTCACCGGCAAGCGGGTGCCCTTCACCACAGATGCCGAGACCAGTTCGTGGGGGCCGAGCCTGGGGGCGACGGTTACAGCGATGCTGCTGGCCGTCCGTACCACGGGGACTTCCGTGATTCTGAATCCGAGCCTGGAGCCCGAAGTCGCCCACACCGCCGCCCTGCTGTCTCAAGCCGGTGTCGGCATCGAATGGCAGGGCAGGGCGGCTCTGCACGTCACCGGCGTCGGCCACGTCAGGGGCGGCGTGTTTTCCGTGCCGCCGGACCGGCTGGAGGCCGCCACCCTCGCGCTGGCCGCAGCCATCACGGGCGGGTCTGTGCAGCTTGAAGGGTTTCCCTTGGCAGCCTTCCCTGACGGGCTGTTGTCGGTGTTCGCCGACGCCGGTCTCCAGCTCGCCCCGCTGGGCAGTGGCACCGTCGTCAGTGCCCCGGGCGGGCTGCATGCGGTACAGATGGCCACGGGACCGCACCCGGGTTTCCCGACCGGCGTACAGCCCCAACTGACAGCCCTCCTTACTCAGGCTGAAGGAACATCCCGGATCCGGGAACGTGTCTACATCCGACGCGATACTCATCTACCGGCCCTCGCCGCTTTCGGCGCGAGTGTCAACACGACAGGCTCGCTGATCACCGTCCAGGGCCGGTCCGTGCTCAGGGCCGCCGATGTGGTCGGGAAGGACATTCGGGCCGCGACCGCGCTCGTGCTTGCCGCCCTGGCGGCCGAGGGCACCTCTACGATCCGGGGGATGTACCACCTGCGGCGCGGATACGGCAGTCTCCTGCCCAAGCTCGCCGCCCTCGGAGCAAGAGTGACGATCCGTCAGGAGTAGCCGTGGCTGCCACCGCACCGCTGAACCCGAACATGATCACCGAACTGCGAGAATGCCTGGAGTTGATGACCGCCGACGGCATCGTGCCTGGCGGAGTCATTGCCCACGGCACCGTCGAGGCAGTCCCCTGCTACATGGCCTCCGGTGTCGTCGCACCCGAGTGTGGTGACGCCCGGCCGGGCCCGGAGACCGTGTACGACGTCGCGTCGCTGACCAAGGTGCTGGCCACCTGGCCGCTGGTCGGCATGGCACTCGACGGCGGCTTCACACTGGACACCCCCATGTGGGAACTGCTGCCCATGATGGGCCCCGACGCCCCTGGTGGGAGGGTCACCGCCCGCCACATCCTGAGCCACACCTCCGGTCTGCGGGCGGATACCCGGCTCGATCGGTACCGGAACCGGGGCGAATCGCTGGCCCAGCTGATCTGCGACGAAGACCTGATCGCAGAGCCCGGCGCAGGGCACCGCTACATCAACCGTGGATTCATCCTGCTCGGTCTCGCCCTCGCCCACACCAACGGGCGGCGCTTGGACGACCTGGCCACCGAACTCTGGCAGGCCCTCTCCATGCACGCCACTGTCTACGGGCCCATGACCCGCTCCCCCCGGGTCGCGCCAACGGAACAGCGACTGCCCGGCGGTCCCAGGCTGTGGGGAATTCCGCATGACGACAACGCCGCTCTCCTCGGGGGTGTCGCCGGTCATGCCGGAGTGTTCACCACACCGGCCGACCTTGCCGTCTTCGCCACCGCACTGCTGGCTTCACACAAGACCGGCGGGCGCCTGGGAAGTTGGCTCTCCGACAGCATGCGACCGGTGGCCGAGATCGAACCCGGCCTCGACCGGGGACTGGCCTGGATTCTTGCCGACAGCGGCCGGGTGGCCTACCACCACGGTTTCACCGGCACCAGTCTTTATCTCGCCCCCGAGACCGGCCGCTACCTGGCCATCTGCACCAACGCGGTCTACCACCATCAGGACCACCGGGCCCGGCTGGCCCCGCTGCGGGCCCTTGCGCTCAAGGCGATCTCTCACGAACCCTAGGAGGGGAGTCCGTGCCCCCGACCAGCCTCGCGTCCCTGACCACCTTGCGCTTCGGCGGCCCGATCGCGGAACCGCTGTGGCTCTACGACCCCGACGACTGGCAGGAACTGGTCCACATCATCGGCCGGCGTCGGGAAGGCAGCCCTTTGACGCTTGGCCACGGCAGTAATGTCATTGCTTCCGACACTGGATATCCAGGCTCCGTCACCGTGGTGAACACCTGCGGCATCTTCGCGGAGAAGCAAGGCGACGGCACGGTGCTGGCAACGGTGCAGGCCGGTCATCCGCTCACCGATCTCGTCGCTTGGGCCGCTGGCGAGTCCCTTGCCGGGGTCGAGTGCCTGGCCGGTATACCTGGCACCACCGGCGCCGCTCCGGTCCAGAACACCGGAGCGTATGGGCAGCAGATCGGCGACGTCCTCGACCACGTCACTGCCTGGGACTGGGACCTGGGCGGCCTGCGGACCCTGCCTTCCCAGGCGTGCCGTCTGCGGCACCGAGGCAGCCGGTTCAAGAACGAACCCGACCGCTGGACCGTCCTCACTGTCACTCTTCGCCTCACTTCGGCCCCGGCTGCCCCGATCACCTACCGCCCGCTGGCCGAAGAACTCGGCGTTCAGCCCGGAGCCAGACCGCCTGTCGCCGAGGTCGCCGCCGCTGTCCTCGCAAACCGCCACCGCCGTGGGCTCCTGCTCGACCCGCACGGCTCCGATGCCCGTCAGGTGGGCTCCGTCTTTCTCAACCCGCCCATTACCTCGGCCCAAGCCGACCGTTGGTCGGCGACGGGCTGCCCAATCCACACCGACAGTGACGGAGAACTGCGGGCCAGTGCGGGCTGGCTCCTCGAACTCGTCGGATGTCGACCCGGCCGGAAGATCGCCCAAGGAACTCGGTGTTCGTCGGCCCGCACCCTCACACTGACCGCCCACGAGGGCGCCACCGCGACCGGTTTCGTCGACACCTTGTCCGCCCTTGCCTCCCAGGTCGAGCGGGCCACCGGCATTTCTCTTCGCCCTGAGCCGGTGAAGGTGGGCACGTGGGCGCCACCGCACCGTGAATCGGTGTGACGGCGAAGGCCGCCCGCAAAGGCCGAAACGGTGCTGGTGGTCTCGCAGGCTTCGGCATCGGAGCGGCACGACACCGTCCGCTGAACCGCTCCCCTCACCCCGCCCGCAGCATCAACCCGATCCCCACCGCCATCAGGGCCGCCGCCGCGATGCGCGGGGCGCCGAAGCGTTCCTTGAAGAAGAAGGCGCCGATGGCCGCGCCGACGATGATCGACGATTCGCGGAGGGCCGCGATGGGGGCCAGAGGGGCCTTCGTCTGGGCCCACAGGACCAGGCCGTAGGCGCCGACCGAGAGGGCCGCGCCGAGGAAGCCCCGGGCCGCGTACGGGCGGAGTTGGGGGAGCAGGGCGCCTCGGCGGGTCCACAGGGCGTACGCCGGGATCGACACGCCCTCCAGGACCATCAGCCACGCGATGTAGCCGATCGGGGTTCCCGAGGCGCGGACGCCCACGCCGTCCACGACCGTGTACCCGGCGATCGCCAGGCCCGTGCCCATCGCCGCGAGCAGCGCCGGCCACTGCGGGGCGCCGCCCTTGCCCCGGATGCCCCACAGCGCCATCCCCGTCAGGCCCGCGCAGGCCACCGCGACGCCGAGCAACTGCCAGCCGCCCGGCACCTCGTCCAGGAACAGCGCCGCCAGGACCGTCACCACCAGCGGCGCCGTCCCCCGCGCGATCGGGTACATCTGCCCGAAGTCGCCCAGCGTGAACGAACGCATCAGCAGCACCATGTAACCGACGTGCAGCCCCGCCGACACCACCAGATACGGCCACGCCCCCGCCGCGGGCAGCGGCGCGAACAGCGCGAGCGCCAGGCCGATCAGCGCGCCGCCACCGGATATCAGGGTGAACGAGAGCAGTTGGTCCTTGATGTGGTGCGCGATCGCGTTCCAGCCCGCGTGCGTGATGGCCGCCGCCAGGACCGCGAGCGTGACGAGCGGTGTCATGCCGACTGCTCGCGCACATCCACCAGGGCGGCGCCCGCGTGGGCGATCAGCGACTTCGGGTCGAGCGCGAACACCGTGTGCGGCGTGCCCGCCGCCGCCCACACCAACTCGTGGTCGAGCAGCCCCCGGTCCGCCAGGACCCGCGTCCGGGTACGGTGCCCGAACGGCGGTACGCCCCCGATCGCGTACCCCGTCGTCTCCCGGACCACCTTCGCGTCCGCCCGGGTCACCTTCTCCGCGCCCAGCTCCCGCCGGACCCGCTCCACGTCCACCCGCGACGCCCCGTCCATCAGGACCAGGACGGGCACCCCGTCCGCCGCGAAGATCAGCGACTTCACGATCTCGGAGACCTCGCAGCCGATCGCCTCGGCCGCCTGCGCCGCGGTCCGGGTCTCGTCCGGGAAGCGCCGGACCTCGACGTCCAGGCCCAGTTCCCGGAGCGCGGCGGCGAACTGCGGGTGCGCGGCGGATCCGGGGGAGTCGGGGGATCCGGGGGAGTCGGGAGAGGTGGGCGAGGTGGGGGAAGCGGGAGAGGTGGGCGAGGTGGGCGAAGCGGGAGAGGTGGGCGAGGTGGGCGAAGCGGGAGAGGTGGGGGAAGCGGTCGCGTCGCCTGTGCCTGCCGCGCCCGCGCTTTCGGTGTTCTCAGCCGTCATGGCCAGCACCGTAGCGGTCGGTGTAGGGGGCAAGCGACCCACTTACGGTCCCGGGGACCCGGCCGGTGGGCACCGGCCCCGGCCCCACCCGCACCCCGCACCCCGGCCCCCACGCCGCCCCGCCCCTACCCCGCCTTCAGCACCCGCGCCACGACCTTCCCCGCCGAGTCGCCGCCGTGGCCGCCCTCCTGGACGACCGCCGCCGCCGCCAGGTCGCCCGAGTAGCCGGTGAACCAGCTGTTCGAGGTGGCGTTGCCGTCGACCTCCGCCGAGCCGGTCTTCGCGCCC
Organism: Streptomyces sp. CBMA291; assembly: GCF_014596525.1. Taxonomy (GTDB): domain Bacteria; phylum Actinomycetota; class Actinomycetes; order Streptomycetales; family Streptomycetaceae; genus Streptomyces. Next base: position 40,165 of record NZ_MSJP01000085.1, on the reverse strand, counting down.
TTGGGGGACGGGACCCCGGCCATCGCCTGCGCCGCCGTGCCGTTGACCGCCGTCTCGCGCATCATCCGGCGCAGCCCCGAGGCGATCCGGGTGGGGAGCGGGTCGGCCTCGGCGAACGGGCGGTCGTCCAGCTTCCGCGCCACCAGGTACGGCTGGAGGAAGGCGCCGTTCTTCGCGGTCGCGGAGAGCGAGGCCACGTTCAGGGCGCTCATCGTGATCTTGCCCTGGCCGATGTACGAGGCGGCCGTCTCGGCCGACTCCGAGGCGGGGACGCTGCCGTCGGCGGACGGCACGCCGATCTTCCACTCCTTGCCGATGCCGAAGTAGCGACTGGCGGTGTCGCCGAGCGCCGTCCCCTCGATCCCCTTCTCGTTGAGCGGACCGATCGCCTTGATGAAGGCGGTGTTGCAGGAGCGGCGGAAGGCGTCGGAGAGGGTGCCGTCATCGATCTTGAAGTCGTCGAGGTTGTGGAAGGTGCGCCCGTCCCACGGGACCGACGGCGGACACTCGACCTTGCTGTCCGGCATCGCCAGACCGTGTTCCATCATCATCGTCGCCGTGACGATCTTCATGGTCGAGCCGGGGGCCTGCGCCCCCTGGAGGGCCGTGTTGAAGCCTCCCGCCGGGCTGTTGGCGACCGCCCGTATCGCCCCGGTCGACGGCTCGACGGCCGCCACCGCCGCCTGGCCGTAGGCCTGCACGGCCTTCTCCGCCGCCGCCTGCACGTCCGCATCGATGGTCGTCCTGAGCACCCCCGGCTTGCCCTTCCGCAGGACGAGGAGGGTGGTGTCGGGGACGGTCTCGCTGCCCGAGTCGATCCAGGTCTCGATGCCGGAGGTCCCGTCGACCTGCGAGCCGTACCGCTGCCGCAGCGTGTCGAGGACGGGGGCGAGGGAGGGGTACTTCTCCGGGGACAGCTCGACGCCCTCGTGGTCCAGGGCTTTCAGGGCGGCGGTCTTCGCCGTCCCCGTGCGCAGGGTGGCGTTCGCGGTGAGCCGGGGGTGGAGCACCGTCGGCGCCCACTTCACCAGCGGCCGGCCGGTGCTGAGCCCGCGCACCACGGTCAGCTGGGAGGAGTACGCCAGCTCCTTGGAGACGTCCTCGTAGGAGACCGTGGCCCGGACGGTGAACGGCACCTTCGTACCGGCCGGGGGGCCAGGGGTGATCACCGCCCTGGTGATCCCGGCGCCGCCCTGGAAGGCGGTGAGCGCCGGGCCCGCCGTGACCGGGTCGTTGGTGTACTGCGCGGCCTGATCGGACTCGCCCGCCGCCCAGGCGGCCAGGAAGTCCTTGGCGACGGCGGTGGTCTCCTCGGCGGTGAGGGGCCCGGTCTTCGGGGCGTTCGCGCTCGTGGTCCCCGTGGAGTCGCCTCCGGTGACCCCGTTCCAGAGGTTCCAGCCCCCGTAGCCGACCCCGCCCGCCACGACGGCGAAGACGCTCCCGACGATCGCGACCTTGGCTCCACTGCGCATGGCTGCGCCTCCCCTCCCCAGGTGGACGTTCGAGTCAAGCAGCCGGGGCGAACGCCTGTCGAGCGACTTCCCGCATATCAGTCACACCCGCCGTACGCCTCGCATCCGCCCCGCCCGCCGCACCCGTCACACCCAGGTGTCCAGCCACATCCGCCCGCGCCACTGATCCAGTGGAATCGGCGTTCCCGTGTAGATGGGCCAGAAATAAATGAAATTCCAGATGATGAGGAGGACGATGCAGCCCGCCGCCACCGCGCCGAAAGTACGGCGTCTTTCCGACGAGCCTGCCGGGCCGACGATCGCGCCCAGCATCATGGCCACCGCCAGACAGAGGAACGGAACGAACACCACGGCGTAGAAATAGAAGATGGTGCGTTCCTGGTAGTGGAACCAGGGGACCCAGCCCGCCGCCACGGCGCACGCGATGGCGCCCGCGCGCCAGTCCCGGCGGAAGGCCCAGCGCCACAGGATGTACAGGAGGGCGATGCAGGCGGTCCACCACAGGAGCGGGGTGCCGAGGGCCAGGATCTCCTGGGCGCACTTCTCCTTCGCGTCGGCGGGGCAGCCGTTCACGCCGGGGGCGGGGGACTCGTAGAAGTACGAGACGGGGCGGCCGAGGACGATCCAGGACCAGGGGTTCGACTCGTACACATGGGGCGAGGTGAGGCCCACGTGGAAGTTGTACACCTCGAACTCGTAGTGCCAGAAGCTGCGCAGCCAGTCCGGCAGCCAGCTCCAGGTGCCGCCGCCGTTCAGCTTGTCCTGGTCGGCGGCCCATGTCCGGAAGTAGCCCTTGTCACTGGCGAGCCAGCCGCTCCAGGTCGCCATGTACGCGGCGATGCCCACCGGCACCACCGCCCCGAACGCCGGGGCCAGGTCCTTCAGGAACACCGCGACGCGCGGGCGGACCGCACCGGCCGTACGGCGGGCGCCGACGTCCCACAGCACCGTCAGGAGGCCGAAGGCGACCATGAAGTACAGCCCGTTCCACTTGGTGCCGGCGGCCAGGCCCAGCATCACACCGGCCGTGATCCGCCACGGGCGCCAGCCGAGCCGCAAGGACTCCGCGATCTCCGCGTCGGGCCGGAGGACCCCCTCCTCGTCCTCCGGGAGCGCCGCCGCGAGCCGCCGTCTCGCCCAGTCCCGGTCGATGACCAGGGAGCCGAAGGCGGCCACCGCGAAGAACATCACCACCAGGTCGAGCAGGGCGGTGCGGCTCATCACGAAGTGCAGTCCGTCGACGGCGAGCAGCAGACCCGCCAGACAGCCCAGGAACGTCGAGCGGAACAGGCGCCGCCCGATCCGGCAGATCATGAGCACCGACAGGGTGCCCAGCAGCGCCACCATGAAGCGCCATCCGAACGGCTCGAAGCCGAACATCTTCTCGCCGAGACCGATCAGCCACTTGCCCATCGGCGGATGGACGACATAGCCCGGGTCCGTCGGGATCAGGACCGCGCCCGGGTCGGAGAGGATCGTCTTGTCGATGTCTTTCGGCCACGCCCCCTCGTACCCCTGGTTGATCAGGGCCCAGGAGTCCTTGGCGTAGTACGTCTCGTCGAATATCACCGCGCGCGGCTTGCCCAGGTTCCAGAACCTGAGCAGCCCCGCGAGGGCCGTGACCAGGAGCGGACCGCCCCAGGCGGAGAGCCGCCAGAGTCGCTCGGCCCGCTCGGGAGAGAGCCCGAGCAGCGCCGTGACACGGGCGGAGGGACGGATGAACGGAGGGACGAGGCGCTCCCGCAGCCCGATGGGTGCGGTGCGTCCGGCGGGCGGTTCGTAGCCGAAACGCCGCAGCCGTCGCTGCCACGAAGAGGGCTCTGCCACGGCGTGCCGGCCCTCCAGGGCCTCGGGTGCGGTACTGGTCACCGCGCCATCGTAGGGAACGCGCCTGCGCACGTCGCCTGTCCGGGCTGCGAGGATGGGCGGTGTGACAGGAACGCTGGTACTCGCAGGGACCCCCATCGGTGACATCGCGGACGCTCCGCCCCGACTCGCCACCGAACTGGAGAACGCGGACATCGTGGCCGCCGAGGACACCCGGAGGCTGCGCGGACTGACGCGCGCGCTCGGCGTCCACACCTCGGGCCGGGTCGTCTCCTACTTCGAGGGGAACGAGTCCGCCCGTACGCCGGAACTGGTCGAGGCGCTGGCCGGCGGCGCCCGGGTGCTCCTGGTGACCGACGCGGGCATGCCGTCCGTCTCCGACCCCGGCTACCGGCTCGTCGCCGCCGCCGTCGAGCAGGACATCAAGGTGACCGCCGTCCCCGGGCCGTCCGCCGTGCTCACCGCGCTGGCCCTCTCCGGGCTCCCCGTCGACCGCTTCTGCTTCGAGGGCTTCCTGCCGAGGAAGGCGGGCGAGCGGCTCGGGCGGCTGCGCGAGGTCGCCGACGAGCGCCGGACCCTCGTCTACTTCGAGGCGCCGCACCGGCTCGACGACACCCTCGCCGCGATGGCCGAGGTCTTCGGCGCGGAGCGGCGGGCGGCCGTCTGCCGCGAGCTGACCAAGACGTACGAGGAGGTCAAGCGGGGTCCGCTGGCCGATCTCGCCGCCTGGGCCGCCGAGGGCGTACGCGGGGAGATCACCGTCGTCGTCGAGGGCGCCCCGGAGACCGGACCGGCCGAACTCGACGCGGAGGAGCTGGTCCGCAGGGTGCGGGTGCGCGAGGAGGCGGGCGAGCGGCGCAAGGAGGCCATCGCGGCGGTCGCGGCGGAAGCGGGGCTTCCCAAGCGGGAGGTATTCGATGCCGTCGTGGCGGCAAAGAACGCGGCTGCGGCGTCCCCCGGAAACGGTAAAGGACTAATCTGAAAAGCAAAGGGAAAAGCCGTGCCGGGACACTCCGCAGGGCAGTTGGCAAGGGAAGAGCCAAAAGCCTCCCATGGTTCGTCTCGCGCTGATGCGCTCCGGCCGGAAAAGGCGTCCACTGATCAGTGGAGAGGAGCTGGCATGAGTGAGACCACCGGTACCGGCATATCCGTCGCCCACGAGGCTTACGCCTTCGCCTGCATGCGCTGTGGATACGGCTGGGAGCAGGCGTACGAGATCGAGCACCACACCGACGCTTCCCACAACGCGTTCGTCGTCTACAAGGCGGACGGGGAGCGGGTTCCGTCGCCGCTGTCCAGTCCCACCTGCATGAACTGCGGCGGCCATGTCGTCCGGATCATGCGCGCGGGGCAGGTGTCGTCCGTGCTCGACCTGATCGCGGCGACGGAGAAGCACCGGCGTGGCGCCAAGGAGACCAAGCCGGTGTCGCCGTCCGGCCCCATCGGCCAGGAACTCACCGAGGGGGAGCCCCCGGTGCCGCACCACTGGCACCTGGCGGACCTTCTGCATCCCTTCCGGCGCCGTACGTGACGGAGGTCCGGCGCCGCACGCGCCGTCGGCTCCGGCGTCGCGCCTGACCCGGGGGCGACCCCGAGCGCGGGGCGGGGCGGGCCTCGTACGATCGGGGCCATGAGTGCCAAGGACGCCCCGCCGCCGCTGCCCGAACCCCTCCTGGTGGAGGTCGCGGACTCGCACACCCATCTGGACCTCCAGTCCGGGACCGTCGAGGAGGCCCTCGTCAAGGCCGCCGCCGTCGGCGTGACCACGGTGGTGCAGGTGGGCTGCGACGTGAAGGGCTCCCGGTGGGCCGCCGAGACCGCCGCCGCCCACGAGCGGGTGCACGCGGCGGTCGCCCTGCACCCCAACGAAGCCCCGAGGATCGTCCTGGGCGACCCCGAGGGCGTGGCCCGGCAGGGCGTACGGGAAGGCGGCGGCGACGCGGCCCTCGACGACGCCCTCGCCGAGATCGACCGGCTCGCCGCCCTCCCGTACGTCCTCGGGGTCGGCGAGACCGGCCTCGACTTCTTCCGTACGGGCCCCGAGGGCATCGCCGCGCAGGAGCGTTCCTTCCGGGCCCACATCGAGATCGCCAAGCGGCACGGCAAGACCCTCGTCATCCACGACCGGGAGGCCCACGCCGACGTGCTGCGCGTCCTGGACGAGGAGGGCGCCCCCGAGCGGACCGTCTTCCACTGCTACTCCGGCGACGCGGCCATGGCCGAGATCTGCGCCGCCAAGGGCTACTACATGTCCTTCGCGGGCAACGTCACCTTCAAGAACGCCCAGCCCCTAAGGGACGCGCTCGCGGTGGCCCCGCTGGAACTCGTCCTCGTCGAGACCGACGCGCCCTTCCTCACCCCGGCCCCCTTCCGAGGCCGCCCGAACGCCCCCTACCTGATCCCGGTGACCCTCCGGGCGATGGCGGAGGTACGGGGCATCGGCGAGGAGGAGATGGCCGGGGCGATCGCCACGAACACGGCTCGGGCCTTCGACTACTGAGACGGGCGGGGGCGCCCGGTATCGGTGCGGGTGGGGCGCCGGGGTTGCCGGTCCTGAGACAGGTGGGCGCGCCAGGGTTGCCGGTCCCGAGCCGGGCGGGGCGCCGGGGCCGCCGGTCCTGAGACAGGTGGGGCGCCGGGGCCGCCGGCCCTGAGACAGGTGGGCGCGCCAGGGTTGCCGGTCCTGAGCCGGGCGGGGCGCCGGGGCCGCCGGTCCAGGTGCGTACGGGGCGTCTCCGGGATGTCTCCGGGACCTCTCCGGGGCGTCACCCAGGGGGCCGGGACGGTCGAGGCTAGAGTCCGGGCCTCGTGAGCACTTCCCCGGCCGCGCCCGCCCCCGGGCGGCGGCGCCCCGCAGGCCCACGCCTCCTCGGCCGACGGCTGCGCGCCCTCCTCCCGCAGGGGCTCGTCGTCGTCCTGCTCGTCGGCGGCACCACCGCCTTCGTCGCCGCCGACAAGACCGTCCGGCTCACCGTCGACGGCGTTCCGCGCACCCTGCGCACCTTCGCCGGGGACGTCGGGGGACTGCTCGCCCGCGAGGGGGTGACCGTCGGGGCGCACGACCTCGTGGCGCCCGCCCCCGCCGTACCCCTGACCGGCGGCGACGAGGTCGTGGTCCGTTACGGGCGTCCCCTCTCCCTCACCCTGGACGGGCGCCGCCGCCGGGTATGGACCACCGGCAGGACCGTCGAGGAGGCGCTGCGGCGGCTCGGGGTCCGCGCGGAGGGCGCCCACCTCTCGGTCTCCCGGAGCACCGCCGTCTCCCGTAGGGGTCTCGCGCTCGCCGTACGGACCGAGCGGTCCGTCACCTTCCTCGCCGACGGGCGCGAGCGGACCGTCCGGACGAACGCCGCCACCGTCGCGGGGGCGCTCGCCGAGGCGGGCCTCACCCTCACCGGGCGGGACACCACCTTCGCCGACCCCGGCTCCTTCCCCCGCGACGGCCAGACGGTGACCGTGCTGCGGATCAGCGGCTCCCGGCAGGTCCGCGACGAGACCGTGCCCTACGCCGTCGAGCGGATCCCCGACCCGGGGCTGCCCGTGGGGGCCGAGGTGGTCGAACGGCAGGGCGCCGCCGGGCTGCGCCGGATCACCTACGGGTCCCGGCCGGCCGACGGGGAGCCGGTCCGCGAGCCCGTCAGCCGCCGGGTGCGGATCGGCACCCGCCCGCCGCCCGCCACGGCCACCGCCGCCGACGGACTCGACTGGGCCGCGCTCGCCGCCTGCGAGTCCGGCGGCCCGCCGTCCGGGGCCGGTCCCGGCGGGACGCCCGGCGGGCTCTACCGCCTCGACCCCGCCACCTGGCGGGCCCTCGGCGGCACGGGCCTGGCCGGAGCCGCCCCCGCCACCGAGCAGACCCACCGCGCGAAGAAGCTGTACGCGCGGAGAGGGGCGAGCCCGTGGCCGCATTGCGGACGGAGACTGTACGGGTGAGGGGCCGGGCCGTGCCGGGCCGTGCCGTGCCGCACGAGCAGGCTCGGCACCCTCAGGCTCGGCGCCCTCAGGCCCCGCACCTGTGGACCCCGGACCCCAGGTCACGCGCCCCCCCGTGGGCCTCGCCCGCGCCATCCGGCTCGTGGCCCATGCCAGGTCCCGCATCCGCAGGTCCGGCGCCCCAGACCCCGCATCCGCAGGTCCGGCGCCCCCAGGCCCGGCACCTCCAGCCCCTGCACCCCCAGCCCCCCCAGGCCCCGCACCCCACAGCCCCCGCGCCCACCCCGCAGGCCCCGGCCCCATGCCATCCGGCCCGTGGGCCATGCCGGGCCCCGTAGGCTGTACCAGTGAGCACCACCACCGGCCCCGAAAGCCCCGACGCCCTCCTCGGCCCCGCCGACATCCGTGAGCTGGCCGCCGTCCTCGGCGTGCGCCCCACGAAGCAGAAGGGCCAGAACTTCGTCATCGACGCCAACACCGTCCGGCGGATCGTCCGCACGGCCGAGGTGCGGCCCGACGACGTGGTCGTGGAGGTGGGGCCCGGCCTCGGCTCCCTCACCCTGGCCCTCCTGGAAGCCGCCGACCGGGTGACGGCCGTCGAGATCGACGACGTCCTCGCCGCCGCGCTGCCCGCCACGATCGCCGCCCGTATGCCCGCCCGCGCCGACCGCTTCGCCCTGGTGCACTCCGACGCGATGCTCGTCGAGGAGCTGCCGGGCCCGGCGCCGACCGCGCTCGTGGCCAACCTGCCGTACAACGTGGCCGTGCCCGTCCTCCTGCACATGCTGGAGCGCTTCCCGAGCATCGAACGGACGCTCGTCATGGTCCAGGCGGAGGTCGCCGACCGGCTCGCCGCCCGCCCCGGGAACAAGGTCTACGGCGTGCCGTCGGTCAAGGCCAACTGGTACGCGGAGGTGAAGCGCGCCGGATCCATCGGCCGCAACGTCTTCTGGCCCGCGCCGAACGTCGACTCCGGTCTCGTCTCCCTGGTCCGCCGGGCCGAGCCGCTCGCCACCACCGCCACCCGCAAGGAGGTCTTCGCGGTCGTCGACGCGGCCTTCGCCCAGCGCCGCAAGACCCTCCGCGCGGCCCTCGCGGGCTGGGCGGGCTCGCCCGCGGCGGCCGAGGAAGCCCTGGTCAAGGCCGGTATCTCACCGCAGGCCCGCGGCGAGGCGCTGACCGTGGAGGAGTTCGCCCGGATCGCGGAGGCCAAGGCGTGATCGGCCAGGACACGAGCGGTCAAGGCGCGAACGGCGTCACCGTACGGGTCCCCGCCAAGGTCAACGTGCGGCTGGCGGTCGGCGCGGCGCGCCCCGACGGCTTCCACGACCTGGCCAACGTCTTCCTCGCGGTCTCCCTGTACGACGAGGTGACCGCGACCCTCGCCGAAGGCCTCACGGTCAGCTGCGAGGGCCCCGACGCCGACAAGGTGCCGCTCGACCGCACCAACCTCGCCGCCCGCGCCGCCGAACTCCTCGCCGCCCGGCACGGCATCACGCCCGACGTGCGTCTGCACATCGTCAAGGACATCCCGGTCGCGGGCGGCATGGCGGGCGGCAGCGCCGACGGCGCGGGCGCCCTGCTCGCCTGCGACGCGCTCTGGGGCCTGGGCTCCTCGCGCGAGGAACTCCTTGAGATCTGCGCCGAACTCGGCTCCGACGTGCCGTTCAGCCTGGTCGGCGGCGCGGCGCTCGGCACCGGACGGGGCGAGCGCCTTGAGGTCCTGCCGGTCGGCGGCACCTTCCACTGGGTCTTCGCCGTCGCCGACGGCGGGCTTTCGACCCCGGCGGTGTACGGCGAGTTCGACCGGCTCACGGAGGGCGTCGAGGTCCCCGTACCGGCCGCCTCCCCGGCCCTCCTGGACGCCCTGCGCACCGGGGACACCACCGCCCTCGCGGCCACCCTCGCCAACGACCTCCAGCCCGCGGCGCTCTCGCTGCGCCCGTCGCTCGCGGCGACCCTGGCCGCGGGCACGGCGGCGGGCGCCCTCGCGGCCCTGGTCTCCGGCTCGGGTCCGACGACGGCGTTCCTGGTGAAGGACGCGGAGTCCGCCGAGACGGTCGCCGCCGCCCTCACCGCCTCCGGCACCTGCCGTACGGCCCGCACGGCGACCTCCCCGGCCCCCGGAGCGGTCGTCCTCCCCGGCTGACCGGAACCGGTCCTCGCACGACCGGGACCCACGGGCGGCCCGCGCCCCCGGCCACCGGCCGAGCCTCCGCACGGGCCGGTCGACGCCTCCGCACGGGCCCCGTACCCCCGGGGGCGCGGGCCCGCACCCCGGGGCCCCGCCCCGGAGCGCGGGGGAGGGGGTGTCCGGGGACGTACCCTGGAACGTCGATCGATCACCCCGTACAGGAGTCAACGTGGCCGTCAACCTGGTCAATGTCGAGGCCGTCAGCAAGGTGTACGGCACCCGCGCCCTCCTCGACGGGGTTTCGCTCGGTGTCTCCGAAGGCGACCGCATCGGAGTCGTCGGCCGCAACGGCGACGGCAAGACCACCCTCATCCGGATGCTCGCCCGGCTCGAAGAAGCCGACAGCGGCCGGGTCACCCACAGCGGCGGGCTCCGCCTCGGGGTCCTCACCCAGCACGACTCGCTCGACCCGAAGGCCACCGTCCGGCACGAGGTCATCGGCGTCATGGCCGATCACGAGTGGGCGGGCAGCGCCAAGATCCGCGATGTGCTCACCGGGCTCTTCGGCGGGCTCGACCTGCCCGGCTTCGAGAACGGTCTGGACACCGTCATCGGTCCGCTCTCCGGCGGCGAGCGCCGCCGCATCGCGCTGGCCAAGCTCCTCATCGAGGACCAGGACCTGATCGTCCTGGACGAGCCCACCAACCACCTCGACGTCGAGGGCATCTCCTGGCTCGCCAAGCACCTCCAGGAGCGCAGGTCCGCGCTCGTCTGCGTCACCCACGACCGCTGGTTCCTCGACCAGGTCTGCACCCGCATGTGGGACGTGCAGCGCGGCACGGTGCACGAGTACGAGGGCGGCTACTCGGACTACGTCTTCGCCCGTGCCGAGCGCGAGCGCATCGCCGCCACCGAGGAGGTCAAGCGGCAGAACCTGATGCGCAAGGAGCTGGCCTGGCTGCGGCGCGGCGCCCCCGCCCGTACCTCCAAGCCCCGCTACCGCATCGAGGCGGCCAACGAGCTGATCGCCGACGTGCCGCCGCCGCGCGACACCTCCGAGCTGATGAAGTTCGCCAACGCCCGCCTGGGCAAGACCGTCTTCGACCTGGAGGACGTGACCGTCACCGCGGGGCCCAAGACCCTGCTGCGGCACCTCACCTGGCAGCTGGGCCCCGGCGACCGCATCGGCCTCGTCGGCGTCAACGGCGCGGGCAAGACCTCCCTCCTGCGGGCGCTCGCCGACGCGGCCACCAGCCAGGGCGAGATCCAGCCCGCCGCCGGGACCGTCACCGTCGGCAAGACCGTCCGGCTCGCCTATCTCTCCCAGGACGTCACCGAACTCCCCGGCACCCTGCGGGTCCTGGAAGCCGTCCAGCAGATCCGCGACCGCGTCGACCTCGGCAAGGGCCGCGAGATGACGGCGGGCCAGCTCTGCGAGCAGTTCGGCTTCAGCAAGGAGAAGCAGTGGACGCCGGTCGGCGACCTGTCCGGCGGTGAGCGCCGCCGCCTCCAGCTGCTGCGCCTCCTCATGGACGAGCCGAACGTCCTCTTCCTCGACGAGCCCACCAACGACCTCGACATCGAGACCCTGACCCAGCTGGAGGACCTCCTCGACGGCTGGCCGGGCTCCATGGTCGTCATCTCCCACGACCGGTTCTTCATCGAGCGCACCACGGACAAGACGCTGGCGCTGCTCGGCGACCAGACCCTGCGGATGCTGCCGCGCGGTATCGACGAGTACCTGGAGCGGCGCCGGAAGGCGGCGGAGTCGGCCGCCCCCGCGCCCGCCGCCGCGCCCGCGCAGACGAAGCCGGGCGTCTCCGCCGCCGACGCCCGCGCCGCGAAGAAGGAACTCCAGAAGGTGGAGCGGCAGCTCGACAAGGTCTCCGACAAGGAGGCGAAGCTGCACGCCAGGATCGCGGAGAACGCCACCGACTTCGAGCTGGTGGCGAAGCTCGACGCGGAACTCCGCGAACTCGCGGGTGAGCGCGAGGAGCTGGAGATGCGCTGGCTCGAACTGGCCGAGGACGCGTAACGAGGGCATCACGGGCCGGTCCTCCCTTGGGTACAAGGGGCGGACCGGTCGCTTTTGCGCCATCACGTCGGTGGTAGAAAGTAAAGCCGCTCACGCCAAGGGGGAACCGTAGATGACCCAGCCGCCCAGCAACCAGCCGCCGGGGGGCTTCGGGGCTCCCCAGGACCCGGGCCAGGGCCCGCACCAGGACCAGGGCCAGGGTTTCGGCCAGCCGCCGCAGACCCCGGGCGGGACCCCGCCGATGCCCCCCGGCCAGCCGCCGATGCCTCCCGGCCAGCCGCCGCAGGCCCCCGGCCAGCCGCCGCAGCCGGGATACGGCTACCCGCAGCAGGGTCAGCCGGACCCCTACGGGCAGCAGCCCGGCCCCTACGGGTACCCGCAGCAGGGCCAGCCCGGCCCGTACGGACCCCCTCAGGGTCAGCCCGGCCCGTACGGGTCCCAGCCCGGCCCCTACGGGCAGCAGCAGAACCCTTACGGCGGCCTGCCCACCCAGCCGATGTACCCGGCCGCCCCGACCCCGCCGCCCCCGGGCGGCCCCGGTGGTCCCCGCAAGGCCCGGACCGGTGTCGTGGCCGGTGTGGCCGTCGGAGCGGTCCTGGTGACCGCCGTCGCCACCTGGGCGGTCGTCGGAGGCGGCGACGAGAAGCCGGCGGCCACCGCGCCGACCGTCTCCGCCTCGACCACCTCCGCCGCGCCGAAGACCTCGGAGCCGGTGGACCGGGGCGACGGCTCGGGCGACGGCGCGGGCGGCGACGAGGACCTCAACGCGGGCCGCAAGCCCGGCGAGGCCAAGGTCGACTGGCTCCTGACGAACGACGTCGACCTGCCGCGCAACGGCGCCGACGTCTTCGGCCCGTGGATCGTCGGCGACACCGTCGTCAAGGCCATGTACAAGGGCGTCGACGGCTACAGCCTCGCCGACGGCTCCCCGAAGTGGCATGTGGACCTGCCGTTCAAGCTGTGCGCGGTCCCCGCGAACCCCTCGCCGAACGGCGTCATGGTCTTCGGCTACGAGGAGAGCGCCAAGGATGGCGCCAAGTGCGGCGAACTCCAGCAGATCGACCTGAAGACCGGCAAGGCGGGCTGGAAGAAGTCCGTGCCCAAGCCCAAGGGCCTGTTCGCGTTCTCCGACAACACCCTCGCCATCAGCGGCGACACGCTGACCGTCGCCGGAACCAGCAGCGCGTACGGCTTCTCGCTCGCCGACGGACGGCAGCTGTTCACCGGCCCCGCGGAGGGCTGCAAGCCCTTCGCCTACGCGGGCGGCAGCAGGCTGATCGCGGCCATGGACTGCCCCTCGGGCAGCACGACCAAGAAGATCCAGGCGGTCGGCGCGGTCGACCCGGCCACCGGCAAGCCGAAGTTCACCTTCCGGCTGGAGGAGAACTGGGAGGTCGACAAGGTCTACTCGGTCGACCCGCTCGTGGTCTCCGCCACCCAGCGCGAGCAGAAGAAGTGGACCGTCTTCGCGCTCGACGCGGGCGGCAGGCTCCGCTCCCAGATCCAGGGCGGCAAGGACAAGTTCGCCCCCTCGTGCGGCGGCGGCTTCGTCATCTTCGGCCGGAACCTGGACGGCTGCACGGGTGTCGCCGCCGACGCGAACACCTTCTACATGGCCACCGGCGGCTCGTACGGCACCGCCAACGAGGTCGTCGCCTTCGACCTGTCGACGGGCAAGGCCAAGTGGCGCTCCAAGGCTCCGGACAAGCAGACGATGACGCCGCTGCGGATGGAGGGCTCCGAGGTCCTGCTGTACGTGGAGCCCACGTACGACAAGGGCGGCGCGGTCGCGACCCTCGCCCCGACCGGCGGCGCGCCGAAGATCCTGCTTCAGCACCCGCAGTCGACCGCCCGGATCGAGGACACGTTCTACGAGCCGGGCTACGCCTACGGCGACGGCACCTTCGTCGTGGCCAGCGGACGGGTCTCCGCCGCGAACGACAAGGAAGAGAAGCTCGTCAAGACGATGATGGCGTTCAGCAAGTGAGGTACGAGGACCGATGACGCAGCCACCCCCGCCGCCGAACCAGCCCCCGGACCCGCGAGGCGGCTTCGGCGCTCCGACGCCCCCGCCGCAGGAGCCGGGCTACGGCCACCCGCAGCCCGCACCGGGCCAGGACCCGGCGGCGTACGGCTACCCGCCGCAGCAGCCCCGGCCGGAGCCCGGCTACGGCTACCCCCAGCAGCCCCAGCAGCCCCAGCAGCCCCAGCAGCCCCAGCAGCCGTACGGAGAGCCGCCGCAGGCCCCCTACGGGCAGCCCGTGCCGCCCCCGTACGGGCAGCCGCCGCAGCCGGGGCAGGCCCCCTACGGGCAGCCGCCGCAGCCCGGACAGGCCCCCTACGGGCAGCAGCCCCAGCCGGGGCAGGCCCCCTACGGGCAGGCACCCCAGCCCGGACAGCCTCCCTACGGGCAGGCCCCCTACGGCTATCCGACACAGCCTCAGCAGGCGTACGGGCAGCAGCCGACCGCCCCGGTCCCCGTCGCGGCGGGTCGGAAGAAGCCGTCGGCGCAGCTCCGGATCGTCGTCGCGGCGGTCGTCGCGGTCGTCCTGATCGTCGGCGGGGGCATCTGGTACGCCAATTCCGGCGACAAGAACGGCGGGAACGGCGGGAACACCGACGCCAAGGGCTCGGGCGGCACCTCGCAGGGCACCGGCGGCGACGGCGGGAAGGGCGGCGGCGGGGTCGGCGGCGACGGCAAGGAGAAGCCGGGCGCCGCCACCAGGGCGAAGCTGTCCTTCTCGGTCGAGGTCCCCAAGGTCCCCGACGTCACCGACATGTCCGGCTCCTGGCTCACCGCCAAGACGTACGCCAAGTCCGGGCTCGACTCGGTCGTCGGCTACGACCCGGCCAAGGGCTCGGTCCTGTGGAAGCTGCCGCTGACCGGCCAGGTCTGCGGAGCCTCCCGGCACCAGACCGCCGACGGCAAGGCGGCGATCCTCTTCGAGGCGAAGAAGCGGACCGCGCCGCGCTACTACGAGCCGTGCACCGAGGTCGGTCTGGTCGACCTGGACTCCGGCAAGCTGCTCTGGTCGACCTCGGTCACCGGCGGCACCGGCGGGGACGGCAAGGTCCGCTTCGGCGAGGTCACCCTCAGCGGCAAGACGGTCGCCGCCGGCGGTCTCGACGGCGGCGCCGCCTTCGACATCGCCAACGGCAACCCGCGCTGGAAGCCGCAGGCCAACAAGGACAACTGCGACGACCTGGGGTACGGCGGCGGCGAGGGTCTGGTCGCGGTCCGCAAGTGCGGCCCGTACGACAGCCAGTACGTCCTGATCCAGAACCTCGACCCGATGACGGGCGCCCCGCGCTCGCAGTACCGGATGCCGACCGGGGTCAAGTACGCCTCCGTGGTCTCCACCAAGCCGCTGGTCGTGGCGGCGGACGTCGGCGACACCGCCGGGGACGGCAGTGGCATCTCGGACTTCTTCTCGATCGACGAGGCGACCGGGAAGCTCAAGGTGAAGATCGCCGCCGACGCCGACCAGTACGCGGGGCGCTGCCGCGCCACCAAGGTCGAGTCCTGCCAGCGGATCCTGGTGGGCAACGGGCGTCTGTACGTGCCGACCGAGGACCACGAGGGCTCCACCGGCGAGTACGGCGACGAGACCAACGAGATCATCGCCTTCGACCTGACCACCGGCAGGACCCTGCCGGAGAAGGCGGACGCGGGGGACAAGTACACCTACGTCCCGCTGCGGATGGACGGCGGCGACCTCATCGCGTACAAGGAACCGCCCTACGACAAGGGTGGCCGGATCGTTTCCATCGACGCGGGCACGATGAAGGAGACCCTTCTCCTGGAGAACCCGGGGGACCGGGCGATCCGCGAGCTGGAGACCGGCGTCAGCCTCAACAGCTCCGAGTTCCTCTACGCGAACGGGCGCCTGTTCATCGCGGACAACCTGGTCAGCAAGCCCAGGGAAGGCGCCACGGACAAGAAGTACCTGGTGGTCTCCTTCGCCGTCACGCCCTGACGGCCGCGACCCCCGACGCGGGCCCCTCCGGTGATCCGGAGGGGCCCGCGCGCGTCTTCCGGGTGCCTCCGCCGTCACCGGGACGGGCGGAAAACGGTACCGGGAGGGGGCATCCGACCGGGGTTGGGGCGAAGGCCGACGGGGGAGCGTGTACCTTGCCGGGTCAGGCGTGCCGGGGGACGGCGGGCGCGAAGGGATGGGGGAAGACCGGGATGGGCGTACGCCTCGTGGTGGTGGACGACCACCGCCTGCTCGCGGAAGCGCTGGCCTCGGCCCTGAAACTGCGGGGGCATCGGGTGCTCGCGGCGACGGCGCCGGTGGCGGGTGCGGCGGAGCTGGTGGTGAACCGCGCGCCGGAGGTCTGTCTGCTGGGTACGGCGGCGCCCGCCGCGCCGGGGGCCTTCGACCCGGTGGTGCGGATCAAGCGGGAGCGGCCGCAGGTGGCGGTCGTGGTGCTCGGTCCCGTGCCGTCGCCGCGCGGGATCGCGGCGGCGTTCGCGGCGGGCGCTTCGGGGTACGTGCGGCACGACGAGCGGATCGAGGGCGTCGAGCGGGCGCTGGTGAAGGCGCGGGCGGGGGAGTCGGCGGTGGCGCCGCAGCTGCTCAGGTCGGCCTTCGCGGAGCTGCTGCACCCCTCGGCGCAGCCGGACGACGAGGGGCAGCGGCTGCTGCGGCTGCTGACGCAGCGGGAGGTGGAGGTCCTCGTCCGGGTCGCGGAGGGGGAGGACACCCGGGTGATCGCGGCGGGGATGGGGATCGCGCCGAGCACGGCGCGCACGCATGTGCAGCGGGTCCTGATGAAGCTGGGGGTGGGGTCGCGCCTTGAGGCGGCGGCCCTGGCGGCCCGTACGGGACTGCTCGACCGGGCGCTGCCGGGGGCGCGCGGGTCCTTCTGAGCCGGAGCGCACGCCCGGCGCACCCAGGCTCCCGTCCCGACGGGCCCGTGGTCCGGGGTCCGGGCCCGTGGCGCTCTTCGACGGTCTCAGCCCGGTCCGGTGGCGTGGGCGGGGTTCACCGTTGACGGAGATGTTCGAATGTGATTCCTTGTGTGTGGTTCTGTTTGGTCCGCCCGGAGGGCACCGCCGTGAAGAAGACCGTCACCACACTCGCCGACGGGCGCGAACTCATCTACTACGACGCGCGGGACGACACCGACCGCACCGCCGTCGATCCGCGCACGCTGGCCCCCGTCGTCTCCCGCTCCGAGATCCGCCGCGACCCCCTCACCGGGGACCCCGTCGTCGTCGCCTCGCACCGGCAGACCCGCACCCACCTCCCGCCGGCCGACGCCTGCCCGCTCTGCCCGGCGCGGCCGGGGCACGAGAGCGAGATCCCCGAGGAGGGGTACGAGGTCGCGGTCTTCGAGAACCGTTTCCCCTCGCTCTCCGGGGGCGTCGGCCGCTGCGAGGTCGTCTGCTTCACCGACGACCACACGGCCTCCTTCGCCGACCTCACCGAGGAGCGGGCCGCCCTCGTCCTCGACGCCTGGACCGACCGCACCGCCGCGCTCTTCGCGCTCCCCGGCGTCGAGCAGGTCTACTGCTTCGAGAACCGGGGCCGGGAGATCGGCGTCACCCTGCCGCACGCGCACGGCCAGATCTACGCCTTCCCCTACGTGACCCCCCGGACGGCCGCCATGCGCCGCCGCATCGACGAGCACCGGGCCGAGACCGGCCGGAACCTCTTCGACGACGTCGTCGAGGCCGAACGCGCCGAAGGCGAGCGGGTGGTCCTGGAGACCGAGCACTGGATCGCCTTCGTGCCGTACGCCGCCCACTGGCCGTACGAGGTG
Organism: Streptomyces sp. CBMA291; assembly: GCF_014596525.1. Lineage (GTDB taxonomy): Bacteria > Actinomycetota > Actinomycetes > Streptomycetales > Streptomycetaceae > Streptomyces. Next base: position 22,995 of record NZ_MSJP01000085.1, on the reverse strand, counting down.
CATCTGCACCCCCGGCGCCGGGTCCCCGACCTCCTCGCGCTCGACGGCGCGGCCCGCGCGGAGTTCGCACGGGTCTATCTGGAACTCCTGAGGCGCTTCGACCGGATCTTCGGCCCGGACGAGCCGCCGACGCCGTACATCTCCGCCTGGCACCAGGCGCCGTTCACGGACCCCCGGCGGGAGGACTTCGGACTGCACCTGGAGCTTTTCACCGTCCGACGGGCCTCCGGCAAGCTGAAGTACCTGGCGGGCACGGAATCCGGCATGGGCGCGTTCATGAACGACATCCGGCCGGAAGACGCGGCCCGACGACTCCGAGAGGTGGCGGGCATCGGATGACCGAGCCGCAGAAGTACCTGGTGACGGGTGGGGCCGGATACGTGGGCAGCGTCGTCGCCGCCCACCTCCTGGAGCGCGGCCACCGGGTCGTCGTCCTCGACGACCTGTCCACCGGCTTCCGGGAGGCCGTACCGGCGGGGGCCGAGTTCGTCGAGGGACGCGTCCAGGACTCCGCCCGCCTGCTCGACGGCTCCTTCGACGCAGTCCTGCACTTCGCCGCCTTCTCGCAGGTCGGCGAGTCCGTCGTGCACCCCGAGAAGTACTGGGAGAACAACGTCGGCGGCACCATGGCCCTGCTCGCCGCCATGCGGACGGCGGGGGTGCGGCGCCTCGTCTTCTCCTCCACCGCCGCCACCTACGGGGAACCGGCCGTCGTGCCGATCCCCGAGACCGCCGCCACCCTCCCCACCAGCCCCTACGGGGCCAGCAAGCTCGCCGTGGACCACATGATCGGCGGCGAGTGCACCGCCCACGGCCTGGCCGCCGTCTCGCTGCGCTACTTCAACGTGGCCGGGGCGTACGGCGGACTCGGCGAGCGCCACCAGCCCGAGTCCCATCTGATCCCGCTGGTCCTCCAGGTCGCCCTCGGCCGCCGCGAGGCGATCTCGGTGTACGGCGACGACTACCCGACCCCGGACGGCACCTGCGTCCGCGACTACATCCACGTCGCCGACCTCGCCGAGGCCTATCTCCTCGCGCTCGACGCCATGACCGAGGGCCGGCACGTCGTCTGCAACCTGGGCAACGGCAACGGCTTCTCCGTCCGCGAGGTCGTCGAGACCGTCCGCAAGGTCACCGGCCACCCCGTCCCCGAGGTCGCCGCCCCGCGCCGCCCCGGCGACCCGGCCGTCCTCGTCGCCTCCGCCGACACCGCCCGCGAGCACCTCGGCTGGACGCCGTCCCGCCCCGACCTCGCGGAGGTCGTCGCCGACGCCTGGGCCTTCGCCCTGCTGCGGCACGGAAAGGACGGCGCATGAGCCTCGCCGCCGCCTTCGAAGCCCTCTACGGGAGCGCCCCCGAGGGGCTGTGGGCCGCCCCCGGGCGGGTCAACCTCATCGGCGAGTACACCGACTTCAACGAGGGCTTCGTACTGCCGCTCGCGCTGCCGCACACCACCGTCGCCGCCGTCTCCCGCCGTACCGACGGCGTCCTGCGGCTGCACTCGGCCGATGTCGGCGGCGGGATCGTCCACCTGGACGCCGCGGCCCTGGAACCCCGCTCCGGCGGCGGCTGGGCCGCGTATCCCGCCGGGGTCGTCTGGGCCCTGCGGGCGGCCGGGCATCCGGTGACGGGCGCCGACGTGCATCTGGCCTCGACCGTGCCGACGGGCGCGGGCCTGTCCTCCTCCGCGGCCCTCGAAGTCGTCGTGGCGCTCGCCCTGAACGACCTCTTCGGGCTCGGTCTCTCCCGGCCGGAACTGGCCAGGCTCGCCCAGCGCGCCGAGAACGACTTCGTGGGCGTGCCCTGCGGAGTGATGGACCAGATGGCCTCCGCCTGCGCGATCGAGGGCCACGCCCTCCATCTGGACACCCGGGACCTGTCGTACCGTCAGGTTCCCTTCGACCCGGCCCGCGAGGGGCTGCGGCTGCTCGTCGTCGACACCCGGGTGAAACACGCCCTCGGGGACGGCGCGTACGCCGAGCGGCGCGCCGGTTGCGAAGCGGGTGCGCGGGCGCTCGGAGTGCGGTCCCTGCGCGAGGTGGAAGCCGCACGCCTGCCCGAGGCGCTCGACCGGCTGGCCGACGAGACCGTGCGCCGCTACGTCCGCCATGTCGTCAGCGACAACGCGCGCGTGGCGCGGACGATGGCGCTGCTCGACGCGGGGGACACCCGGGCGGTCGGCCCCGTCCTCACCGAGGGACACGCCTCCCTCCGCGACGACCTGCGGGTTTCCTGCCCGGAGCTGGATCTCGTGGTCGCCTCGGCGAACGCGGCGGGCGCGCTCGGCGCCCGGATGACCGGGGGCGGATTCGGCGGTTCGGCCCTCGTCCTGGTCGAGGCCGACCGGGCGGACGCGGTCGTCGCCGCCGTGACCGGGGCCTTCGCCGGGGCCGGGTACGCCCCTCCGGCGGTCTTCCCCGCCGTCCCCTCGGCGGGGGCGCGCCGCCTCTGAGGACCGCAGGAGTTCGGACAGTTCCGTGAATCGGCCCCCACCGGGGCGCCTCGCCCCTACCCTGAGGGGCAGCGCCGGTGGGGGCCGGTGCTTTCAGGGGGCGAGACCCGGTCGGGTACGGCGCCGGAAGCGGGGTAGCGGTCAACGCGCGGCGGCGGCCGTGCGCGGGGCGCGCCCGGTCCCCGGCTCCGTACCCGCTTCGGTTCCCGTTCCTCGACACTTGGGGGTGTCCGTGGCACGCATCCGTGTCCTGGTGGTGGACGACCACCGCGTCTTCGCCGAATCGCTGGCCGCCGCGCTCGCCGCGGAGCCCGATGTCGACGTGTCCGCGGCGGGCAGCGGCCCGGCGGCCCTGCGCTGTCTGGAGCGCGGGGCGGCGGAGGGGCGCAGATTCGACGTGCTGCTCGTGGACGCCGAGTTGGGCGCGGGTCCGCCGGGCTCCGTGCCCCGGGTGGTGCCGGACGATGCCGAGGGCGTCGTGGACGGGATCTCGCTGGTGGCGGGGGTGCGCGCGGCGCATCCCGGGGCCCGGATGGTGGTCCTGGCGGAGAGGGACGACCCGCACCGGGCGGCGCTCGCGCTCCAGGCGGGGGCCTCGGGCTGGGTGGCGAAGGACTGTTCGCTCCAGCGCCTGCTCGTGGTGGTGCGGGGGGTCCTGCGGGACGAGACGCATCTGCCGCCCGCCCTGCTCACCGGGGTGCTGCGGGAGCTGACGGAGGTCCGCAAGCACCGGACGGACAGCGAGCGTCTGGTGGAGTCGCTGACCCCGCGTGAGCGGGAGGTGCTGTGCTGCATGGTGGCGGGTCTCGGCCGCAAGGCGGTCGCCGAGCGGCTCTTCCTGTCCCCGCACACGGTCCGTACGCACATGCAGAACGTGCTGGGGAAGCTGGGCGTGCACTCGACACTCGCGGCGGTGGCCCTCGCCCGGCGGGCGGGGGTGGGGCCCGCGCCGGTCCTCGGGGCTCCGTCAGCCGGGGACGTTGTCGAACGGGGCGGTCAGCCGGCGTAGCAGTCCGGCCAGTTCGGTGCGCTGGCCGGGGGAGAGCCGGGCCAGGATGGCGCGCTCCTGGGCGAGGAGTCCGGCCAGTGCCTCGTCGGCCCGGTCGCGGCCCTCGGGGGTGAGCCGGACGAGGACGCCGCGCCGGTCGCTGGGGTCGGGCAGCCGCTCGACGAGGCCCTTCTTGGTGAGCCGGTCGATGCGGTTGGTCATGGTGCCCGAGGTGACCAGGGTCTGGGTGAGGAGCTGGCCGGGGGAGAGCTGGTAGGGCGCTCCGGCCCGGCGCAGGGAGGTGAGGACGTCGAACTCCCAGGGCTCCAGGTGGTGCTCGGAGAAGGCGAGCCGACGGGCGCGGTCGAGGTGCCGGGCGAGCCGCGAGACGCGGCTGAGCACCTCGAGCGGTTCCACGTCGAGGTCGGGGCGCTCGCGGCGCCATGCAGCGACCAGTCGGTCGACCTCGTCCTCCATGACGATCAGTGTAGAGGGTCTGTTGACATAAAGTCTCTTGGGTTCGAGTTTCTTTACGACAAGCATATCGATCTCAAGCATCTTGATATCGAGAGACCCGCTTTCCGGAATCCGCCGCACCGCCCCGGGTCGGCCCTCGCGCACCGCGCCCGGTCGGCTCGCGCACCGGCCCCGGGAACGCGGACGCCCCGCACCGGAGTTCCGGTGCGGGGCGTCCTGTGCGACCCGGAGGGCGCGGTGCGACCAGTGCGGCGTGCGACCCGGGGGTGCGCGGTACGACTAGTACAGGCCGTTGTAGATCTGGTAGCCGTAGCCGATCTTGGCCTTCGGCTTGAAGGGGCTGCCGGCCACGCCGGTGCCCGAGTAGCGGTAGACGTCGCCGCCCGAGGTGACGGCGAGCAGGTCGCCCTTGCCGTCGCCGTTGAGGTCACCGGGCGCCACGAGCTTGGAGAACGCGTTCCAGCCGCCGCCGATGCGGGTGCGCGGCTTGAACGGCGAGGCGGCCTTGCCCGTACCGGCGTGCAGGTAGAGCGAGCCGTCCTTGGCGCGGGCCACGATGTCGTTCAGACCGTCGCCGGTGTAGTCGCCCGAACCGACGATGCGGTCGTACCCGCCCCAGCCACCGCCGACCTTGACGCGGGCGTGCAGGGCGGTGCCGTCCTGGTTGGCGCGGTACAGCCACAGGACGCCGGAGCGGTCCCGGGCCACGAAGTCGCCGCTGCCGTCGCCGTTCAGGTCGCCGGGACCGACGATCATGTTGATCGCGCCCCAGCCGCCGCCGAAGGAGGTCTCGCCGCCGTACAGCTTGCCCTGGTAGATCTCCAGGGTGTCGGAGTTCGCGTCGCGCCCGAGCGAGTTGACCTCGTAGATCGTCGAACCGGCCCAGCCGCCGGTGTCGCTGATCTGGTAGCGCTTGCCCAGCTTGGCGTTGTAGCCGCTGTACCAGAAGAGCGTGCCGGCCTTGTCGCGGGCCAGGAGGCCTTCCTTGCCGTGCGAGGGCACGTTGCCCGCGCCGGAGAACTGGCCGACGCCGCCCCAGCCGCCGGACGCGCCGACCTGCTTGCGGCCGGTGAAGTAGCCCTTGCCGGTGCCGAAGTACTCCCACAGCGTGCCGTTGTCGTCACGCGCGAGGAGGTCCGGGATCCCGTTGCCGTTGTCGTCGTCGACGCCGATGATCTGGTTGAACTGCTGCCAGCCCTGGCCGACCTGCTTGCGCGGCTTCACCGTGCCCGGGTTGCCGGTGCTGCCGTAGTAGAAGAGCTGGCCGGAGGGCGTACGGGCGAGGAAGTCGCCCTTGCCGTCGCCGTCGCTGTCGCCGAGACCGACCAGCTGGTCGTAGGCGTTCCAGCCGTTGCCGATCTTCTTGCGGGCGTGGAACGGGGCGTACGGGTTGCCGGTCGACGTGTAGACCCACAGCTCGCCCGAGTACGTCCGGGCGAGGACGTCGGCGTGGCCGTCACCGCTGATGTCGCCGGGCGAGAACAGCTTGCTGTAGATGTTCCAGCCGGCGCCCGTCCAGCGGTAGTTGCCGAAGGACGAGGTGGCGTTGCCGTACAGGGTGACGGCGCCGGACTTGGAGACGGTCAGGACCTCGGGGCCGCTGCCGTCCCGCTCGAAGTCGCCGAGCGGGATGATGTCCTTGACGAAGCTCGTGTCGTAGTCGCGGAAGAACTCGTCGCCGGCGGAGTTCGTCGTCGCCGTGTGCAGCTCGTCGCCGATGCGCATGAACAGGTCGGTCTTGCCGTCGCCGTCCAGGTCGGAGCGGGACGGCAGCGGGTCGGCGGCCGAGGCTCGGGCGGCGGGAGCCGCGTCGGACTGCGGGACGGCCCGCTTCGAGGGCGCGGAGGCCGCCGGAGCGGGCTTCTCGACGGTCGGCCGGGGCGCCGGGGCGGCGGCCGATGCGGGGCTCGCGAGGAGCATGCCGGCGGAGACGGCGAGAGCGGTGCAGCCGGCGAGACGACGGGCCCGCTTGGAGCGAAGGAAGAACAAAAGAGATCCCCCCCAGGGATCAGAGGTTCAACGGGGCCAAACGGAGGGGGTTCACGGACGCGTCGAACGGCGTCAGGGCATGTCAGTGGGCACGCGGAGACGACCTCGTAGGACGGTCGGAACATCCCCCCCCGGATGTTGAACATGAGTCTACTCATCGGGGAAGCGTTTACCAGAGGTTTACAGTGAGAATCCGACCGTCCGGTCAGTTCTTCGGGATCCGGCGGTTTCCGACGGGTCCCGAGAGGGGCCGAGAGGCGGCGACGGACACTGGTGCCGTCCACCGCCGGGTGCCTGCCGCCCGCCGTCCGCCGCCGGGTGCAGACGGCCCCGGGTGCCGACGGGCCAGGGCGCAGACGGGCCCCTGGGTGCCGACCGGTCCCGGGTGCCGACCGGCCCCGAGGGGCCCGGGTCTCGGCGGTGCCCGTCAGTTCTTGCGGTGCCCGATCAGCCGGGGCTTCGCCTCCAGGCCGTCCAGACCGTGCCAGGCCAGGTTCACCAGATGCGCCGCGACCTCCGCCTTCTTCGGCTTGCGGACGTCCAGCCACCACTGCCCCGTCAGCGCCACCATGCCCACGAGCGCCTGCGCGTACAGCGGCGCCAGCTTCGGATCGAAGCCCCGCGCCTTGAACTCAAGCCCGAGGATGTCCTCCACCTGGGTGGCGATGTCGCTGATCAGCGAGGCGAACGTGCCCGTCGACTGCGCCACCGGGGAGTCCCGCACCAGGATGCGGAAACCGTCCGTGTAGTTCTCGATGTAGTCGAGCAGCGCGAACGCCGCCTGCTCCAGAAGCTCCCGGGGGTGCCCCGCCGTCAGCGCGCCCGTCACCCCGTCGAGGAGCTGGCGCATCTCCCGGTCGACCACGACCGCGTACAGCCCCTCCTTGCCGCCGAAGTGCTCGTACACCACCGGCTTGGAGACCCCGGCCTTGGCCGCGATCTCCTCCACCGAAGTGCCCTCGAAGCCCTTCGCGGCGAACAGTGTCCGGCCGATGTCCAGCAGCTGCTCCCGGCGCTCCGCGCCCGTCATCCGCACCCGGCGCCCGCGCCGGGGCTTCTGCTCGCTGCTGCCGCTGGTCCTGCCGTCGATCGCCACGTCGTCCATCATGCAACGTCTGCGGACGCGCCCTGGCGGCGGGCTTCGATGCGGGACTTCGCGGGCCACCGCACGTCGGACGCCCAGCCCGCCAGCTCGAACCAGCGGATCAGCCGCGCGCTGGAGTCGACCTGCCCGCGCAGCACCCCGTGCCGTGCCGACGTCGGGTCCGCGTGGTGCAGGTTGTGCCAGGACTCGCCGCAGGACAGCACCGCGAGCCACCACACGTTGCCCGAGCGGTCCCGCGACTTGAACGGGCGCTTGCCCACCGCGTGGCAGATCGAGTTGATAGACCAGGTCACGTGGTGCAGCAGCGCCACCCGGACCAGCGAGCCCCAGAAGAACGCGGTGAACGCGCCCCACCACGACATCGTGACGAGCCCGCCCACCAGCGGCGGGATCGCCAGCGACACCACCGTCCACAGCACGAACTGGCGCGAGACCGCCCGGATCGCCGGGTCCTTGATCAGATCGGGCGCGTACTTGTGCTGCGGCGTCTGCTCCTCGTCGAACATCCAGCCGATGTGCGCCCACCACAGGCCCTTCATCAGCGCCGGGAGCGTCTCGCCGAACCGCCACGGCGAGTGCGGGTCGCCCTCCGCGTCCGAGAACTTGTGGTGCTTGCGGTGGTCCGCCACCCAGCGCACCAGCGGCCCCTCGACGGCCAGCGAACCCATGACCGCGAGCGCGATCCGCAGCGGGCGCTTCGCCTTGAAGGAGCCGTGCGTGAAGTACCGGTGGAAACCGATCGTGATCCCGTGGCAGCCGATGTAGTACATCGCCACCATCAGCCCCAGATCCAGCCAGCTCACCCCCCAGCCCCAGGCCAGCGGCACCGCCGCGAGCAGCGCGAGGAACGGCACCGTGATGAAGAGGAGAAGCGTGATCTGCTCGATCGACCGCTTGTTGTCCCCGCCGAGCGTCGCGGAGGGCAGGACCGCGGCACCGTCCGGCGCCGCGGTCACTTCGGGGCTGGTGGTCATGGGTGTCCCTGGGGATGAGGGGAAGGAGGGGAGGCCGTCAGGTGGCGGAGAGCGGAGAAAGTACGGCAAAGGGCCACCCTGGCTACGCTTCCGTAACCTACGGCGTCGTAAGTATGGCAGCGCCGCGGCGCGCGGCAAGAGGGCACCACAGGGGCAGCGCCCCCGCCGGAACGGCGGCCACCTATCCTGGGTGCGTCGGACAGCGCGGTCCGCAAGCCTCCAGAACCCCTCCAGACGTGCTCAAACACTGCAAGGAGCCTCACCTGTGAGCAGTGCCGACCAGACTCCCACCGCCAGCACCGAGCTGCGTGCCGACATCCGCCGACTGGGCGACCTGCTGGGCGAGACGCTCGTCCGCCAGGAGGGCCACGAACTCCTCGACCTCGTCGAGCGGGTCCGCGGTCTCACCCGTGAGGACGGCGAGGCAGCCGCCGAACTGCTGCGCGGTGTCGAGCTGGAGACAGCCGCCAAGCTCGTGCGCGCCTTCTCCACCTACTTCCACCTCGCCAACGTCACCGAGCAGGTCCACCGCGGCCGCGAGATGCGCGAGAAGCGCGCCGCCGAGGGCGGTCTCCTCGCCCGTACCGCCGACATGCTCAAGGACGGCGACCCCGAGCACGTACGCGAGACCATCAAGAACCTCAACGTGCGCCCCGTCTTCACCGCGCACCCCACCGAGGCCGCCCGCCGCTCGGTCCTCAACAAGCTGCGCCGGATCGCCGCCCTCCTGGAGACCCCGGTCATCGAGGCCGACCGGCGCCGTGTCGATCTGCGGCTCGCCGAGAACATCGACCTCATCTGGCAGACCGACGAGCTGCGGGTGGTCCGCCCCGAGCCCGCCGACGAGGCCCGCAACGCCATCTACTACCTCGACGAGCTGCACGCGGGCGCCGTCGGCGACGTCCTGGAGGACCTCGCCGCCGAACTCGACCGCGTCGGCTACGAGCTGCCCGCCGGGACCCGCCCGCTCACCTTCGGCACCTGGATCGGCGGCGACCGCGACGGCAACCCCAACGTCACCCCCCAGGTGACCTGGGACGTCCTGATCCTCCAGCACGAGCACGGCATCACCGACGCCCTCGAACTCGTCGACTACCTGCGCGGACTGCTCTCCAACTCCATCCGCTACACCGGAGCCACCCAGGAACTCCTGGACTCCCTCCAGCGCGACCTGGAACTCCTCCCGGAGATCAGCCCCCGCTACAAGCGCCTCAACGCCGAGGAGCCCTACCGGCTCAAGGCCACCTGCGTCCGGCAGAAGCTCGTCAACACCCGCGAGCGCCTCGCCGCGGGCACCACCCACCAGCCGGGCCGCGACTACCTCGGCACGTCCGAGCTGCTGCACGACCTCACCCTGATCCAGACCTCGCTCCGCGAGCACCGGGGCGGTCTCTTCGCCGACGGCCGGATGGACCGCACCATCCGCACCCTCTCCGCCTTCGGCCTCCAGCTCGCCACCATGGACGTGCGCGAGCACGCCGACGCCCACCACCACGCCCTCGGTCTGCTCTTCGACCGCCTCGGCGAGGAGTCCTGGCGGTACGCCGACATGCCGCGCGACTACCGGCAGAAGCTGCTCGCCAAGGAGCTGCGCTCGCGCCGCCCGCTCGCGCCCACGCCCGCCCCGCTCGACGCGGCCGGTGCGAAGACCCTCGGCGTCTTCCACACCGTCAAGGAGGCCTTCGAGCGCTTCGGCCCCGAGGTCATCGAGTCGTACATCATCTCGATGTGCCAGGGCGCGGACGACGTCTTCGCCGCCGCCGTCCTCGCCCGCGAGGCCGGACTGATCGACCTGCACGCGGGCTGGGCCAAGATCGGCATCGTGCCGCTCCTGGAGACCACCGACGAGCTGAAGGCCGCCGACGTCATCCTCGACGGGATGCTCGCCGACCCCTCCTACCGGCGTCTGGTCTCGCTCCGCGGCGACGTCCAGGAGGTCATGCTCGGCTACTCGGACTCCTCCAAGTTCGGCGGCATCACCACCTCCCAGTGGGAGATCCACCGCGCCCAGCGCCGGCTGCGCGACGTCGCCCACCGCTACGGCGTGCGGCTCCGCCTCTTCCACGGCCGGGGCGGCACCGTCGGGCGCGGCGGCGGCCCCTCGCACGACGCGATCCTCGCCCAGCCCTGGGGCACCCTGGAGGGCGAGATCAAGGTGACCGAGCAGGGCGAGGTCATCTCCGACAAGTACCTGATCCCGTCCCTCGCCCGCGAGAACCTCGAACTGACCGTCGCCGCCACCTTGCAGGCCTCCGCCCTGCACACCGCGCCGCGCCAGTCCCACGAGGCCCTCGCCCGCTGGGACGCGGCCATGGACACCGTCTCGGACGCGGCCCACACCGCGTACCGCCGTCTGGTCGAGGACCCGGACCTGCCCGCGTACTTCTTCGCGGCCACCCCGGTCGACCAGCTCGCCGATCTGCACCTCGGCTCGCGCCCCTCGCGCCGCCCCGACTCGGGCGCCGGGCTCGACGGACTCCGCGCCATCCCGTGGGTCTTCGGCTGGACCCAGTCCCGCCAGATCGTCCCCGGCTGGTTCGGCGTCGGCTCCGGCCTCAAGGCGCTGCGGGAGGCCGGTCTCGACCCGGTCCTCGGCGAGATGTACGAGCAGTGGCACTTCTTCCGCAACTTCCTCGGCAACGTCGAGATGACGCTGGCCAAGACGGATCTGCGGATCGCCCGCCACTACGTCGACACCCTGGTGCCCGACGAGCTGAAGCACGTCTTCGACACGATCGAGGCGGAGCACGCGCTGACCGTCGCCGAGGTCCTCAAGGTCACCGGCGGCGAGCGGCTCCTGGACTCCAACCCGGTGCTCCAGCAGACGTTCTCCATCCGTGACGCCTACCTGGACCCGATCTCCTACCTCCAGGTCGCCCTGCTCGCCCGTCAGCGCGCGGACGCCGAGGCGGGCGCGGAGCCCGACCCGCTGCTCGCGCGGGCGCTGCTGCTCACCGTCAACGGTGTGGCGGCGGGTCTGCGCAACACCGGCTGACCGGTCCCGAACGGCAGGTGCCCCCGTGGAGATCTCCACGGGGGCACCTGCCGTTTCACGGGGTGCGTCAGTGCTGCTGCGCCTTGCGACGGCGGCTCACCAGGAACGCGCCGGCCCCGGCGAGGGCGACGGCCACCCCGGCGATGATGCCCACGGGGGCGCTGCTGCCGGTCTCGGCGAGGTCGCCGCCCTTGGTGTCGGAGCCGCCGGTGGTCTGCTCGCCGCCGGTCGAACCGCCGGTCTCGCCCCCGGTGCTCTCGCCGCCGGTGGTGCCGCCCGTGGTCTCGCCGCCGGTGGAGCCCCCGGTGGTCTCGCCGCCGGTCGTGCCACCCGTGGTCTCGCCACCCGTCGAACCGCCGGTCTCGCCTCCGGTGGTCTCACCGCCGCCGGTCGTGTCGCCACCGGTCGTGTCACCGCCGGAGGTCTCGCCGCCGGTCGTCTCGCCGCCGGTCGTGCCGCCCGTGGTCTCGCCGCCGGTGGTCCCGCCTGTGGTCTCGCCCCCGGTCGAACCGCCGGTGGTCTCCCCGCCGGTGGTCTCGCCCGTGGTCTCCCCGCCGGTCGTGCCCCCGGTGGTCTCCCCGCCGGTCGTGCCGCCCGTGGTCTCGCCACCGGTGGTCCCGCCGGTCGTCTCGCCGCCGGTCGTACCGCCCGTGGTCTCGCCGCCCGTGGAGCCACCGGTGGAGCCGCCCGTGGTGCCCCCGGTCGAGCCGCCGGTCGAGCCGCCCGGCTCGCAGGCGACCTTGAAGACCTTCTTCTTGCCCGAGCCGTGCTCGCCGTCGAAGTTCCAGAACAGCTTGTACTGGCCGTTGTCGAGGGTCATGTCCCCGGTGCGGCCGTGGCCCTTGGCGTCCAGGGTGATGACGCCCTTCTTGACCTCGGTGCCCTTGTCCTTGTCGTTGTTCGCCCAGGCCTCGATGCGCCAGGTCGCCTTCTGGGAGGCGTCGAAGTGGAACGCGTCCAGGTAGAACGCGCAGACCTTCGGTTCGTTGGCCGTGTTCTCCTCGCCGGTCCTGGCGTCGTGGATCTTGACCGTGCCGTTGTCGCCCTTCGCGGCGAAGGCCACCGGGGCGAGGGCGAGGGAGCCCGCCATGGCCGCTACGAGTGCGGCTGCGGGGATGAAAGAGCGTCGCATGGGGCAGTCGTCCATATCGGATGAGAGATGCGTGGGGGATGGCAGGGGGGCAGCCTATCCGTTGCTCTTCGTAATCCTCAGGGCAGAGGTGAATAAGGACGAGGCCGGGGAGTGGTGGGGTTCGATCAGTCCACGCGGGCCCGGAAACTCAAGGGATATCAAAGGGGTTGAAGGGGGTGAGGTGGTGTCGAGAGAGGTGCGCGAGGGTGAAATCGGCACAGAAGGTGACCATGTGATGATTTCGGAGCGTAAGGCTCAGGGGTGAGCTTTATGTCCAGGTTTGAGAGCCGTTTAGTCGCCTGGTGATATACGGATAGAAGCTGACAAGGGGGAGTCAGCGGGCGCAAAAGGGCAGCGCGAAGCACCGGCCGGAGCCGTATCCAGCCGGAGCGGTATCCAGGGAGAGGGGGAAGGAGGGCGCGGGGACGGCCCGTCGCTCAGAGCGTGAAGAAGACCGCCACGAGGAGCGCCCCGCCCGCCCCCGCCATCGACCACGCCGTCCTCGTGAGCCGCAGCCCGCCGCCGATCAGCGGCGCCGCGAGCAGCAGCGCCCCGCCCAGCGGCAGCCACGCGTGCAGACCGCCGCCCCACCCGGCCCGTACGCCCTCGTTCGTGTCCGGCTTCACCACCACCGGGATCGTCTCGCCGCTCCGCGCCGCGACCGAGCGCGCGATCGTCAGCGTCCGTCGCGCCGAGGCGGGGTCCTCGGGGGTGTACCGCCCGCCGCACGTCTTCTCGTCGCACCCGGTCACCGTCAGCGTCCCGTGCTCCCGCCCCTTGGCGAGCAGGACGTGCTGGGCCGAGTCCCAGGAGACCCAGGCACCCGCGACGAGAAGCAGCAGGGCGAGGAGGGCCATGGCGGCGTTGCGGGCGTGCGTCATGGTCCGCGATCGTACAGTCGTACGTTCATGGGGCCGGGTACGGCGAAGGGCGGCCCCGGCCGAAGCCGTGGACCGCCCCTGGAAAACCCGCCGGCGTCCTACGAGTTGTACGCCGACTGCGCCCGCTCCAGGCCCTCCGCGACCAGGCACTCCACCGCGTCGGCCGCCCGGTCCACGAACCAGTCGAGGTCCTTGCGCTCCGTCGAGGAGAAGTCCTTGAGGACGAAGTCGGCGACCTGCATCCGGCCCGGCGGGCGGCCGATGCCGCAGCGGACGCGGTGGTAGTCGGGGCCCATCGCCTTGGTCATGGACTTCAGGCCGTTGTGCCCGTTGTCGCCGCCGCCGAGCTTCAGCCGCAGGACGCCGTAATCGATGTCCAGTTCGTCGTGGACCGCGACCACGTGCGCCGTCGGCACCTTGTAGAAGTCCCGCAGGGCGGTCACCGGGCCGCCGGAGAGATTCATGTACGACATGGGCTTGGCGAGGATCACCCGGCGGCTCGCCGGTCCGGGCGGGCCCATCCGGCCCTCGACCACCTGCGCCTGCGCCTTCTGCGCGCGCTTGAACGAGCCGCGCATCCGTTCCGCGAGCAGGTCCACCGTCATGAAGCCCACGTTGTGCCGGTTGGCCGCGTACTCGGGCCCCGGGTTGCCGAGGCCGACGATCAGCCAGGGGGCGTCCGCGTCGTCCGTCATCTGCGTCAGTCTCCTCGGGTGCGTACGGAGGGAAGGGGGGAGGGGGAGGGGGAAGCCAGGGCGGGACAGCGAAACGGGGTGGCGGGCCGTGTGGCCCGTCACCCCGTCACGTCAGAGAGAGCCTACGGCTCAGGCCTCGTCGCCCTGGGCGGCGTCGGCGGCCGGCTCCTCGGCCTGCGCGGCCAGGACCTGGAGGACGACGACGTCGGCCTCGGTCACGAGGGAGACACCGGCCGGGAGGACCAGGTCGCCGGCGAGCACGGAGGAACCGGCCTCCAGGCCCTCGACGGAGACGGTGACGGCCTCGGGCAGGTGGGTGGCCTCGGCCTCGACCGACACGGTGGAGAGCACGTGCTCCAGCAGGTTGCCACCGGCGGCCAGCTCGCCCTCGGCCTGGACCGGGACCTCGACGGTGACCTTCTCGCCGCGCTTCACGAGGATCAGGTCGACGTGGACGAGGTAGCCCTTGATGGCGTCGCGCTGGACGGCCTTCGGGATCGCCAGCTCGTTGGTGCCGTCGATGTCCAGGGAGAGCAGGACGTTCGGCGTACGCAGCGCCAGGCCCAGCTCGTGGGACGGGAGGGTGATGTGGACGGGCTCGGAGCCGTGGCCGTAGACGACGGCGGGCACCTGGCTGTCACGGCGGATGGCGCGGGCGGCGCCCTTGCCGAACTCGGTGCGGACGGCGGCGGCGAGCTTGACCTCGGACATGTGCACTCCTCGTAGAAAGGTGACGAACGTGGTGGTCACCCGGCCACGACTGGCGATGGCCTGCTACGAAGAGCGCGTCGATAACGGACCGCCGTGACCCCATGGGGGTACGGCCTCCCTCGCCGAGCAACTACGACAGTCTACCGGCCGACCCCTCTACCACCCAATTCGATCACCGAAACCCTCTTCGGAGGGTGGCCGAAAACGACGGAGGGCCGTTCCCCCGGACGGAGGAACGGCCCTGCTGCCCGGCCGAGGCCGGAGTGTCCTACTGCTCCTCGAAGAGGCTCGTCACCGAACCGTCCTCGAAGACCTCGCGCACCGCGCGGGCGATCGTCGGCGCGATCGACAGGACGGTGATCTTGTCCAGTTCGAGGGCGCCGGGGACCGGGAGGGTGTCGGTGAAGACGAACTCGCTGACCTTGGAGTTCTTCAGGCGGTCGGCGGCCGGGCCGGACAGGATGCCGTGCGTGGCCGTCACGATGACGTCCTCGGCGCCGTGCGCGAAGAGCGCGTCGGCGGCGGCGCAGATCGTGCCGCCGGTGTCGACCATGTCGTCCACCAGGACGCAGACGCGGCCCTTCACGTCACCGACGACCTCGTGCACGGTGACCTGGTTGGCGACGTCCTTGTCACGGCGCTTGTGCACGATGGCCAGCGGCGCGTCGAGACGGTCGCACCAGCGGTCGGCGACCCGCACGCGGCCCGCGTCCGGGGAGACGATCGTCAGCTTGGCGCGGTCGACCTTGGCACCCACGTAGTCCGCGAGGACCGGGAGCGCCGACAGATGGTCGACCGGGCCGTCGAAGAAGCCCTGGATCTGGTCGGTGTGCAGGTCGACCGTGAGGATGCGGTCGGCACCCGCGGTCTTCAGCAGGTCCGCCACCAGTCGGGCCGAGATCGGCTCGCGACCGCGGTGCTTCTTGTCCTGGCGGGCGTAGCCGTAGGACGGGATGATCACGGTGATGCTCCGGGCCGAGGCCCGCTTGAGAGCATCGATCATGATCAGCTGTTCCATGATCCACTTGTTGATGGGAGCCGTGTGGCTCTGGATCAGGAAGCAGTCGGCGCCGCGGGCCGACTCCTGGAAGCGGACGTAGATCTCACCGTTGGCGAAGTCGAACGCCTTGGTCGGAACGAGGCCGACGCCCAGCTGGTGCGCGACCTCCTCGGCCAGCTCGGGGTGGGCGCGGCCGGAGAAGAGCATCAGCTTCTTCTCGCCGGTCGTCTTGATCCCGGTCACAGCACTGTCTCCTCAGACGTGTTCTCTGGTCGCGTGCCACGAGCCGTCGTGCGCGTGTGCGAGCCAGCCGAATTTATGTGCACGTATCACGGTACGCCGTGTTCGACGTACCTGTTTCCGGTCAGCTTTCGCCGGCGGAGTCCTGCGAGGCGGACTGGGCGGCCTGCGCGGCGGCGCTGCCGGGCCTCTTCCGGGCCACCCAACCCTCGATATTCCGCTGCTGGCCACGGGCGACGGCCAGCGAGCCGGCGGGCACGTCCTTCGTGATCACGGACCCGGCGGCGGTGTAGGCGCCGTCCCCGATCGTGATGGGAGCCACAAACATGTTGTCCGAGCCGGTCCGGCAGTGGGAGCCGATCGTGGTGTGGTGCTTGGACTCGCCGTCGTAGTTCACGAAGACGCTGGCGGCGCCGATGTTGGTGTACTCGCCGATCGTCGCGTCGCCCACGTACGACAGGTGGGGGACCTTGGTGCCCTCGCCGATCGTCGCGTTCTTCATCTCGACGTACGTACCCGCCTTGGACTTCGGCCCCAGGTTCGTGCCCGGACGCAGATACGCGAAGGGGCCCACGGAGGCGCTCTCGCCGATCACGGCGGAGAGGGCGACCGTGTTGTCCACCCGGGCGCCCTTGCCGACGGTGGTGTTCTCCAGGCGCGTGTTCGGGCCGACCACGGCGTCCTCGGCGATGTGGGTGGCGCCGATCAGCTGCGTGCCCGGCAGGAGCACCGCGTCCGGCTCGAAGGTCACGGTGACGTCCACCAGGACGGAGGCGGGGTCCACGACCGTCACGCCGGCGAGCATCGCCCGCTCGATCAGGCGCCCGTTGAGCAGGGTGCGCGCCTCGGCCAGCTGGACGCGGTTGTTGATGCCGAGGATCTCGCGGTGGTCGGCGGCGACCGAGGCGCCGACCCGGTGCCCGGCCTCGCGCAGGATCGAAAGCACGTCGGTGAGGTACTCCTCGCCCTGGCTGTTGTCCGTCCGCACCTTGCCCAGGGCGTCCGCGAGCAGCTGCCCGTCGAACGCGAACACGCCGGAGTTGATCTCCTTGAGCGCGCGCTGCTCCTCGGTGGCGTCCTTGTGCTCGACGATCTCCGTCACCGCGCCGGTCGCCGGGTCGCGCACGATCCGCCCGTAGCCCGTGGAGTCCGGCACCTCGGCGCTCAGCACGGTGACGGCGTTGCCGTCGGCGGCGTGCGTGCCGGTCAGCGCCCGCAGGGTCTCGCCGGAGAGCAGCGGGGTGTCGCCGCAGACGACGACCACGGTCCCGCCGGGCGTCTCGCCCAGCTCTTCGAGGGCGGTCCTCACGGCGTGCCCGGTGCCCTTCTGCTCCTCCTGGACGGCGGTACGGGTACCGGCGTAGTGCTCCTCCAGGTGACCGCGCACCAGCTCGCGGGCGTGCCCGACGACCACGACGAGGTGCTCGGGCTCCAGCTCCCGTGCGGCGGAGACGACGTGGCCGACGAGGGACCGTCCGGCGATCTCGTGCAGGACCTTGGGGGTCTTCGACTTCATACGGGTGCCCTCACCCGCTGCGAGGACGACGACGGCTGCCGGGCGGTTGGCGCTCACGGGAATGCCCTTCGGCTTTGGGTGGTGGACCCACGCAGGATACCGGGGGGCCTGGGCCCGGACATGAGCGCGGGTCCTGACCCGAGGAGGTCAGGACCCGTACAGTGCGGCTCCCCTGCCAGGACTCGAACCCGGACATAGGACTCCAAAGGTCCCAGTGCTGCCGATTACACCACAGGGGATTGCATGACCAGCTAAAACGGGCAGAACGAATGACCGCCTGGCCGGTGGCCCCCCACTATGCCGTACCCGGCCCCCTTGACGCGACGGTGCACGGGCGGGGCAGGGGGTGCGTCGCCTGGCCGGGCGGCGCGCTTCGCCGGACGGGGCCCGCCCGTAGGGTGGTGGGTATGACCACAACGGGGGCAGACCGGGACGCCGTGGGCGTCCGCGCGGGGAACTGGTGGTGGTGGGGGAGACGGCGCGGAGCCGTGCTCGATGTCGGGCTCGCCCTGCTGTCGTCACTGGAATGCGCGGTGGAGGGCATCGGCTTCGCAGGGAAGACCGGACTGCCGGTGCCCGTGGGCGTGCTCTTCGGGCTGCTCGTCGGCACGGTGCTGCTGGTGCGCCGCCGCTGGCCCATCGCCGTCGTCCTCGTCTCGATCGCCATCACCCCCACCGAGATGGGCTTCCTCCTGGGGATCGTCGGCCTCTACTCGCTCGCCGCCTCGGAGGTGCCGCGCCGGATCACGGCCGTGCTCGCCGGGATGTCGACGCTCGCCGTCTTCGTGGTGACCATGGTCCGGATGCGGGAGGACGTCGCCCAGGTCGACGCCGGGCCCCCGGACATCGACCCCAGCGGCTGGTACGTCCCCGTCGTCGCCCTCTTCATGACGCTCGGCCTCAACGCGCCGCCGCTCCTCTTCGGCCTCTACATAGGGGCCCGCCGCCGGCTCATGGAGAGCCTGCGGGAGCGGGCCGACAGCCTGGAACAGGAATTGTCGCTGCTCGCCGACCGCGCCGAGGAGCGCGCCCAGTGGGCCCGTCAGGAGGAGCGGACGCGGATCGCGCGCGAGATGCACGACGTGGTGGCCCACCGGGTGTCGCTGATGGTGGTGCACGCGGCGGCGCTCCAGGCGGTGGCCCTGAAGGACCCGCAGAAAGCGGTGCGGAACGCGGCCCTCGTCGGCGACATGGGACGGCAGGCGCTGACGGAGCTGCGGGAGATGCTGGGCGTGCTGCGGGAGGGCTCCTCCTCCCTGGCCGCCGCACCCGCCGTATCCGCCGCCCCGGAGGCTCCGGCTTCGGTGCCGCTCGCCGCCGTGGGACGGGCGGCGGCCGCCGCGGCCGAGGCGGCGGCCGAGGACGGCCCGTGCCTGGACTCCCTCGACGCGCTCTGCGAACAGTCGCGGCTCGCGGGGGCGGCCGTGGAGTTCCTGGTGATCGGCGTGGTGCGGGCGCATCCGCCGGAGGTGGAGCGGACCGCGTACCGGGTCGTGCAGGAGGCGCTGACCAACGTGCACAAGCACGCGGCGGGCTCGGCGGTCGTGGTGCGGCTCGCGCACCGGGAGGCAGAGGTGGCCATGCAGGTGGAGAACGGCCCGTGCCCCTCGGACGCGGGCACCCCTGACGTACGGCTCCCGAGCGGAGGGAACGGCCTGGTGGGGATGCGCGAGCGGGTCCTGCGCCTCGGCGGCGTCTTCGTCTCGGGCCCGACGGACGAGGGCGGCTTCCGCGTCTCGGCGGTACTGCCGACGGCGACGCTGCCGCTGCCGGAGGGATAGGGATAAGGGGTGACCTGGTTCGTACGGGAGGGGTGACCCGGTTCGTGTGGGGACGGTGACCTGGTTCGTACGGTGACGGTGACCCGGTTCGTACGGGAGCGGTGGCCCCGTTCGTACGGGAGCGGGGACCGTCTTCTCAGCCCGCCGTCAGGCGGGTCGGGCGCGCGCCCGTGACGAGGGCGGAGAGGGCGGCGTCGATGTCCTTGCCGAGGTACCAGTCGCCCGCGTGGTCGAGGCTGTAGACGCGTCCCTCGACATCCATGGCGAGTACCGCCTGCTGCTCCCCTTCCTCCCCGAGCGGAGCGATCTCCGTGTCCAGGGCGCGGCCGAGGTCCGCGAGGGTACGGGGGAGGTGGAGCCCGGCGAGCGGGTCGAAATGGAGAGCGGCGGGCGCTATCTGGCGTCCGTGGCCGGGGGTGGTGACCCGCAGCCCGCCGAACTCGGCCCACGCCTCGACGACGGAGGGGAAGACGCTGTGCCGGTGCCCCGCGGGGGAGACGTGGGCGCGCAGGGCGTCGGCCCACTCCTCGGCGAGTTTGATGTTCCAACGGCCGGGCTGCCAGCCTGCCGCGCGCAGGGCGGCGTCGACGTTGACCGGGAAGCGGGTCGTGCTGAGGTGGTCGGGCATGAGTGCGCGGTCAGCCGTTCTCTGCGGGCGTGGTGGGGTCGACGGCACGGACGCCGAAGTGGGCGAGCATCGCCGTACAGGACCGGCAGGGAGCCGCGTACGAGCCGTGCAGCGGGTCGCCGTCCTCGCGGATGCGCCGGGCCGTCAGTCTGGCCTGCTTGAGGGAGCGGCGGGCCTCGCCGTGGGTGAGGGGCTTGCGCTGGGCGCGCTTGGAGCGCCCGTTCTCGGTGGCGGTCAGGTGCCGGGAGAGCAGGATCGCCTCGGGGCAGCGGCCGGTGAAACGTTCTCGCTGGGCACTGGTGAGGGTGTCCAGGAAGTCCTGGACGAGGGCGTGCAGCACCGGCGGCCGGTCGCCGCGCCCCGCCGTGCACGTGAGGATCTCGCCGCGTACGGAGAGGGCCGCGCCCACGGTGGGGAGGATGCCGTCACGGCGGTGTCTCAGGGTGGGCGCACGGCCGTGGTCGGCGTTGCTGCTCCAGTTGAGACGTGGGTCACCCTGTGTGGGTGTAGGTGCGGTGTGCATAGCGCTGGTCTTCCCCTCCTGCAATCCCCCGAGTTGCGTGGACAGCCTGCCAAATAGGGAGCCATATGGGGAAGCTGGGGCGGCGGAACAGGGGTTTCGGTGTGTCGTGAGCACGATGTGATTGTCATGGTGTCGTGACGCTTGGTAACCGCCGGATCGGTCCGGTTCGGCCTCTTGTGGCAACGCATAGGCTGTGCGGCATCAGTCAGGAGCAGCCGTGGGGCTGCGGGTAGCGGCAGTCAGCGACGCCAGTGCAGGGGGCAACCGCCATGACGACAGGTCGGCTCGGGCAGGACACCGCGCCACCGAACGCGGCCTATGCCGGGCAGGTCGTGCACTTCCCCGATCCGGTGCGGGCCGCCCGCCATCCGCGCGGGGTACGGGTGGACGGTTCCGGCTATCCGGATTTCTCGCCGTACGCGCGCGCGGCGGCGGAGATCGCCGATCCGCCGGAGGGTTTCGGCGTCGACGAACTGAGGCTCACGGACTACGTCTCGGCGAACGCGGCGATGGCGGCGACCGGCCATGAGCTGTGGGACACGATCCCGGCGGTGGCGACCCCGCACGGCTGGACCTGGCACCACGTGGCGGACAAGCGCCGGATGGAACTGGTCCCGGTCGAGGTGAAGGCGCTGCTGCGGCACCACGGCGGGGTGGCGACGGCGGCGGTGGACCACGCCAAGCGGGGCACCCGCCCGCTCCAGGAGACCCGGCCGGCCCATTTCCGGCTCCCCAAGGGCCTGGTGTCGGTCTCGGAGCAGCAGCTCCAGGGCGTGGAGGAGGACCTCGGCTACCGGCTGCCGGGGGCGTACCGCTCGTTCCTGAAGGCGGCGGGCGGCTGCGCCCCGGTGGGGGCGGCGCTCGACGCGGAGCTGGGACTCCTGGTCGACCAGCCGTTCTTCACGGTCCGCGAGGAGGCGGGGGTCAACGACCTCGTCTATGTCAACAAGTGTCTGCGGGACCATCTGACCAAGGATTATCTGGGCGTCGCGTTCGTCCAGGGCGGTCTGATCGCGCTGAAGGTGCGCGGCGAGGCGGTCGGTTCGGTGTGGTTCTGCGCGTACGACGACGCCCGGGACGCCGGTGAGACGGCGGCGGGCTGGTCGGTCGGCGAGCGGGTGGAACGCCTGCTGCTGCCGTGCGGTGCGGATTTCGACGCGTTCCTCCAGCGGCTCGCGGGCAATCCGCCGGAGCTGGAGACGGTGGCGAACCTGATGGTGGACGGCGGCTTCGCGCGAGCGGTGCCCGTGGTCCCGGTGGGGGAGTGAGTGGGCTGTGGTGACGTTCGCGCAGGCGCAGGAGCGCGCCGAGGAGTGGATCAACGGCGACCTGCCGGGGTATCAGCACCGTGAGGTACGCGTACGCGAATTCGAACTTGGATTCGTGGTGTGGGCGGAGGATCGGTCCGGTGGACCGACGTCGGACGGCGGACGCCAGCGTCTGGTGATCGCCCGGGACAGCGGCGAGGCCACCCTTTGGCCCGCGCTTCCGGTCGGCGAGGTGATCCGGCGGTACGAGGAGGAGTACGGCTCCGACGAGGACGTGCCCGCGCAGGCGGCGGTCCCGGCGGCCCGGATCGACCTGAACCAGACGTCGTTCCTGTTGAGCCCGCCGGAGTGGCTCCAGGACGCGGCGGACAAGATCGGCCTGCCGAAGCAGCCGCACGTATCGCAGGAGAACGCGAGCGCGACGGCGTCGGCGGACGACACCTCGGAGCCGGTGGGCGCGGGGGAGACGGGGCCGTCGGCTTCGGTGGAGTCCTCGGCGCCGTCGGTGACGACGGCTTCGGCGGTTCCGCAGGCACGGCCCGGGTCGCCGGGGCCGCTGCCGCCCGTGGCGCCTGCGGCGTCCGTGTCCGAGCCGTCTTCGGAGCTGTCGGTGGAGTCGTCGTCGGCTTCGGTGCCGCCGATGCCGTCGGCGTCCTCGGAGTCTTCTGCGTCCTCTGAGTCCTCGGCGTCCTCTGGGTCTTCTGGGTTTTCGGTGGAGGAGGGCGGTTCGGCCGGGGAGGACGGGTACGAGCCCACCGAGATGGACGGGGTCCCGGCGGAGAAGCCCGGCTCCGGGGCGGGCCCGTGGGCCGACGCCAACGCGAGTTCCGGCGGGGCGGACGGCGCGGTGCCGCTGCCCGCGACCGTCTTCGCACCGCCGCTCTCGGG
Organism: Streptomyces sp. CBMA291; assembly: GCF_014596525.1. Taxonomy (GTDB): domain Bacteria; phylum Actinomycetota; class Actinomycetes; order Streptomycetales; family Streptomycetaceae; genus Streptomyces. Next base: position 752 of record NZ_MSJP01000085.1, on the reverse strand, counting down.
CTCGGACGACGAGGACGCCCCGCCGCCCTCCGTGGGCGCGGACGCGCCGACCGCCCTGATGAAGGGGGGCAGCGCGCTGCCCGCCACGGCGATCTCCCCCCGACTGGACCCGGGTGCCCCGGCCCAGGCGGACGCGACCCCGCCGCCGGTCCCGCCGTCCGCACCGACCCCGCCGCCGTCCTCGCCGGTCCCGCTGTCTCCTCCGGCGCCGCCGGCAGGCGAGGACATCGCGGACGCGGAGACGGGCAAGGCGCCGAGACGACCGGAGGACGGGCGAAGCCTGAAGGACGGGCGAAGCCTGACGACGCCGCCTCCGCCTCCAGGCACGCCGGGCACGCCGGGGAGCCCGGGTGCCCAGGGCATGCCGGGTGTTCCGGGCGATTCGGCCGCTCCCGGTATCCCGGGTGTTCCCGCCGCCCCGGCCGCGTCGGGCGGCCAGGGGACTCCTGCCACGCCCGGTGCCCCGGGAACCCCGGGCCCTCACGGAGCCCCCGGTTCGCAGGGCGCTCCCGGCGCCCCGTCGGCCCCGGGCGCTCCGCCCGTGTCCGGCACCCAGGGCGGCGCCCCCGCCTACGTACCGACTCAGCTGGTGTCGCAGCTCGGGCCCGAGGGGCCGCAGGCGGCGCCCGTACGGCCGGGGCAGCCCGGTCCGGCCGGTCCTCCCGCTCCTCCCGGTCCGCCGGGACCGCCGCCCGCTCCGGGGACGCCCCCGGGCGGAGTCGCGCACGCGGCCACGATGCTCGCGCACCCGA
>NZ_MSJP01000084.1 GCF_014596525.1 Streptomyces sp. CBMA291 | reverse complement strand
GGGGCGGCGGGACGAGCCGCCTGCGCCGGGGACGGCGCGGGGGCCGCCGGCTTGGGGGCCGACGGGGTGGGCGCCGCCTTGCGGGGCGCGCCGGGCTTGGCAGCGGTCTTGCCGGCGTTGCCGCCGGGACCCTGCAAAGCGTCAGTCAACTTGCGCACGACCGGCGCCTCGATCGTCGAGGACGCCGAACGGACGAATTCACCGAGTTCTTGGAGCTTGGCCATGACGACCTTGCTCTCCACACCGAACTCCTTGGCGAGTTCGTATACCCGGACCTTAGCCACTTCGCTCCTTTGAGGTCCGGATTACCGCCGGACCGTCGCTACTTCATGGGCGTACTCATCGCGTACTCATCGAGTGCTCATCGCAATCTCGACCTACTTCCAACTCGCGAGGTACCTGACCGCACGGTGTTCCGTGCCGTACTTCTTCTACTGCGGTGCCGACCGCTCGGCCCGCTCGACGTGGTGGCGGAGTGCCGCGGTGTCGAGCGCGCTCCGGGCCCGGAAGGCCCTCGGCAGCGCTCGGCGGCGGACCGCCAGGTCGAGACAAGCTTCGGCGGGGTGCAGATAAGCACCCCGGCCGGGCAGCGTACCGCGAGGGTCGGGAACGCACTCGTCCTTCACCATCACGATCCGCAGCAGTTCGCTCTTGGCCGCTCGCTCCCGGCATCCCACACAGGTTCGCTCAGGGCATACGCGGGCATGCGTCCGGCCAGACACGATAAGTCTACCTCCCCGTACCGACCTCACCTGTTTGGGGCAAGAATCGAACAGTTGTTGGCCAAAAAGCGGTCTCAGTCCTGGGGACCGCTCGGCTCCGTGTCCGGTCGGATGTCGATCCGCCAGCCGGTCAGGCGCGCGGCGAGACGGGCGTTCTGGCCCTCCTTGCCGATGGCCAGCGACAGCTGGTAGTCCGGCACGGTCACCCGGGCGGACCGGGTGGCCATGTCGACGATCTCGACCCTGGAGACCCGCGCCGGGGAGAGCGCGTTCGCCACCATCTCGGCCGGGTCGTCCGACCAGTCGACGATGTCGATCTTCTCGCCCAGCAGCTCCGCCATCACGTTGCGGACCCGGCTCCCCATCGGGCCGATGCAGGCGCCCTTGGGGTTCAGACCCGAACGGGTGGAGCGCACGGCGATCTTGGTGCGGTGACCGGCCTCACGGGCGATGGCCGAGATCTCGACCGAACCGTCCGCGATCTCCGGCACCTCCAGGGCGAAAAGCTTCTTCACCAGGTTGGGGTGGGTGCGCGAGAGGGTGACGGACGGACCGCGCACGCCCTTCGCCACCCGGACGACGTACGTACGCAGCCGCAGACCGTGCGTGTAGTCCTCGCCCGGCACCTGCTCCTGCACCGGGAGGATGGCCTCCAGCTTGTCGTCCAGCCTGACGAGGACGTTCTTCGGGTCCTTGCCCTGCTGCACCACACCGGCGACGACATCGCCCTCGCGGCGCGCGTACTCGCCGAACGTCACGTCGTTCTCGGCGTCCCGGAGGCGCTGCTGGATCACCTGGCGGGCGGTGCTCGCCGCGATCCGGCCGAAGTCCGACGGGGTGTCGTCGAAGTCCTTCGGCTCCTGGCCTTCCTCCAGCTCGGAGGGGTCTTCCTTGGCCCACACCGTCACGTGGCCGGTCACCCGGTCCAGCTCCACGCGCGCGTGGCGGCGGGCGTCGGGGGTGCGGTGGTACGCGATGAGGAGGGCCGACTCGATGGCCTCGACCAGCAGGTCGAAGGAAATCTCCTTCTCATGCGCCAAGCCCTTGAGCAGCTTCACGTCGATGTCCACGGCTACGCCTCCTCTTCCTTCTTGTCCTTGCGGTTGAACTCGATCTCGACACGCGCCTTGACGATCTCGGCGAACGCGACCCGGCGGGCGGTGGGCTTGCGCCCCTTCACGCCCGGCACCTCCAGGTCGAGGCCCTCGTCGTCCACTTCGAGGATCCGCGCGACCAGTTCCTCGGCGGCGCCGTCGACGGAGAGCTGGAGCTTGGCCAGCCGGCCGGTGGCGCGCACGTAGTGGCGGTGCTGGGTCAGGGGGCGGTCGGCGCCGGGGGAGCTGACTTCGAGGACGTACTCGCCCTCGCCCATCGCGTCGGTCTCGTCGAGCTTCTCGGAGATCGCGCGGCTCAGCTCGGCGCAGGCGTCCAGCTCGACGCCCTCGTCCGAGTCGACGACGATCCTCAGCAGTCCGCGGCGGCCCGCCCGGGACACCTCGATCTCTTCCAGATCCAGGTCCTTCGCGTGGACGAGCGGCTCCACGAGTCCGCGCAGCCTGTCGCTCTGGGTGGTGCTCATCCGGGTGACTCCTCGGCCGCGTGTGCTGTTGTGGTTTCGTCGCGTGTCAGATCAAAGGGTATCCGGTCCCGGAGGGTGTTGCCGTCCACCGCTCCGGGGCCCACGGGTACGCTCGCCTGCGGCGATCCCGACGATCTTCGACCACCCGCCACGACTGAGGGAGAGAGCGTGACGACGACGGACAGGCGCACGCTCCTCGCGGCGGGGCTCGCGGCGGCCGCCGCGACCCTGGCGGGCTGCGCCTCCGAGGACCCCGGACCTCGCGGACCCACCCCCGCCGAGGCCGAGGCCGAGCGGACGGCACACGCCGAGGCGGCCCTGCGACTGCGCTCCGTGACCGTCTCCCGGACCTTGCTTGAGCGGTACGACGCGACCCTGGCCGCCCACCCGGCCCTCGGCCCCCGGCTCGCCCCGCTGCGCCGCTCGGCCGCCGCCCACACCCGGGCCCTCGGCGAGGGCGAGGGCGGCACGAGCCTCACCCCCGCCGCCACGGGCACCGCGGGGCCCG
>NZ_MSJP01000083.1 GCF_014596525.1 Streptomyces sp. CBMA291 | reverse complement strand
GGACGGCCAAGCTGCCCGCCGCCGGGGGAGGCGTCCCCGGCCGGGAGACGACCCGGACGTTCCCCACCCTGGCCGCCGAGGGCCGGGCGCCCGGCACGGCCTTCCCGCCCCCGGCCGCCGAAGGCGAGACGTCCGGTGCCCGCCCGGTCCGGCCCTTCCCCACGCTCGCCGCCGAGGGGCGGACATCCGGCACGGCCTTCCCGCCCCTGGCCGCCGAGGGCCAGACGTTCGGCGCCCGCCCGGTCCGGCCCTTCCCCACCCTCGCCGCCGAGGGCGCGGCCTCCCCCACCCGCCCCGTCCCGGCCGCCGCCCCCGCCCGCCCCCGTTCCGGCGCCGCCGGGCTCGGCCGTGCGCTGCTCGGTGGTGCGCGCCGCAACCTCGCCGCCGTCGGCGCGGGCGCCCTCCTCGTCGCCGTCCTCGGCACCGTCGTGACCCTCGGCGCGACCTCCGGCAACGGCGACCCCGCCCCCGACCGGGTCACCACCGACGCCACGGCGACCGAGGGCGTCCCCGACGACGCCGACGACGGCGCCGACACCGACGAGCCCCCGGTCCGGGGCGAGGCGGGCCCCGCCGACGAGACCGGCGAGGCCACCCGTTCCGACTCCCCGAGCCCCTCCGGCTCCGGAACCGCCTCCCCGACCGCCTCCCCGACCGACCCGGCCGGCACGGCGGGCGCGGTCGTGCCGAGCCGCCCCGGCGACTCCGTCACCTCCTCGTCCTCGGACCTCCCGACGACGACCACACCCCCCGGGACGAGCACCGCCCCGCCCACCTCCCCCCGCCCGACGAGCAGCTCCCCGGGCCCGAAGCCCTCGGAGAACACGGGTTCGCCGACGGAGACCACCACCGCGCCGACGACGCCCTCCAGCACGGCGCCGGAGCCCAGCGACAGCGCCTCCGAGGAGAACAGCCCCAGCAACTCCGCCTCCTCGTCACTCGACGGCCCGTCCGCCCCGGACGCCCCCGCCGCGACCGCCTGACGGAAAGAGCGACGGCCCCGGGCGCACATCGCGCCCGGGGCCGTCCCCGTCGTACTCCTGCCGGCTCGTGAGAGCCGCCCTCACCGGCTCAGAAGAGCCGCAGCTTGTCGTCCTCGATGCCGCGCAGCGCGTCGTAGTCCAGGACCGTGCAGCCGATGCCCCGGTCGGTGGCGAGCACCCGTGCCTGCGGCTTGATCTCCTGCGCCGCGAACACGCCCCTCACCGGAGCCAGGTGCGGATCGCGGTTGAGCAGCTCCAGATAGCGGGTGAGCTGCTCGACGCCGTCGATCTCGCCGCGCCGCTTGATCTCCACCGCGACCGTGGCGCCGTCGGCGTCCCGGCACAGGATGTCCACCGGGCCGATCGCGGTCGGGTACTCGCGGCGGATCAGCGTGTATCCCTCGCCGAGGGTCTCGATCCGGTCCGCGAGCAGCTCCTGGAGGTGCGCCTCGACGCCGTCCTTGATGAGCCCCGGGTCCACGCCCAGCTCGTGCGAGGAGTCGTGGAGGATCTCCTCCATCGTGATGATCAGTTTCTCGCCCGCTTTGTTGATCACGGTCCAGATGCCCGCCTCGCCGTCGACGCCCTCCTTGAGGGTGCACGGCGGGGACATCCAGTTGAGCGGTTTGTACGCCCGGTCGTCCGCGTGGATGGAGACGCTGCCGTCTGCCTTGACGAGGATCAGACGGGGAGCGGAGGGCAGGTGGGCCGTGAGCCGGCCCGCGTAGTCCACGGAGCAACGGGCGATGACGAGACGCATGGTCCGCAACGCTACAAGACGGGCGCTCTTCCGCGCGATTCGGGCACCGGACGGAGGGCGTCCGACAGTGCTCCTGAGCCGAACACCCGTCGGTTATCAGCCGCTTGTGTTCGCCATCTTCTGGTGCCACCCGGACTGCGCGCTTACCGTGGAAGCTGGAGGTCGTCGTCCGTGCACGCTGCGTGGCGGACAGCCCGGCCTTCGCCCTGCCCGCAAGGCCCCGCCAGCGGGGTCGCGAGAGGAGAACCCATGTCGCTCGACGTCTCACCGGCCCTGTTGGAACAGGCCGAGCGAGGCGAGGTCGACGAAGCAGACTTCGTCGACTGCGTCCGGACCTCCCTGCCCTACGCATGGGAGATGATCAGTTCTCTGGTGGCCCGGCTGGAGGTCGACGGCGGACAGTTCGCCGACAACCAGACGCCGCCGCCGAATGAGCAGGCACGTGGTCAGCTGCTGCGCGCGCTCGCGAGCGACGCCATCCGCGGCGCGCTCCAACGCCACTTCGGGGTGCGTCTCGCCTTCCAGAACTGCCACCGGGTGGCGGTCTTCCCGCTCGACCCCGCGGTGGACGAGCGCCTCGCCCGCTTCACCTCCGTACGGGGACAGCTGCTCAACCAGTCGCCGGAACTGCGCGACTGCTGAGCACCGACCCGGGACCACCGCTCCCCTCGCGTGAGCACCGCCCCGGGCCACCGCTCCCCATCAGGTAAGTACCGACACGGTGCCACCGCTCCCTCGCGGGAGTGCCGACACGGTGCCGCCGCTCCCCGTCGCGGGAGGCGCGGCCGAAGCGCGGTCACGCGCCTCGCCGCGGGAGATGCCGGAGCGGCGGCACGGTCGGCCCGTCAGGGTCCGGTCCCGGCCATCCCGTACGGGCCCCCAGCCATCCCGTAGGGGCCACGGTCACCCCGTAAGGGGCAGCGTCACCCCGTCAGGGTCACGGCCATCCTTTAGGGGGGCCACGGTACGGAGCCCGAGGCCGTCGGCCGGGTCAGACGAGGAGTGGCAGGACCTCCGCGCCGAGGCGCCGTACGTTCTCTTCGGTCGCCGCGAGATCGCCCGAGCCCTCGGCGAGCAGGGCGAAGCGGGTGATCCCGGTGCGCTCCGAGGTCGCCGCGAGCCGGTCCGCCGCCAGCCGGGGCGGCCCCACCGGATGCAGCCCGCACAGCAGCTCCGTGTACGCCACCGGGTCCCGCATCACCCGGTGCCGCCCGTCGACCGTCACATGCGCGTCGAGGCCCTGCCGCAGCCAGCCCGGCATCGCCTTCACCAGGGCCTCCGCCGCGTCCGCCCCCCGGTCCGCGAGCTGCGCGACCCCCGCCGACACATGCCGGGACCCGATCCGCGCGGTCTCGTCGGGGTCCCGCCCCGCCTCCCGCGCGCAGCGCTCCCACGCGGCGACCATGTCGGCCTTCTCCTCGTCGCCGCAGTGCATCCCGAGCAGCATCGGCAGCCCGCGCTCGGCGGCCAGACGGACGCTTCCGGGCGAGGTGCAGGCGACGACCACCTCCGGCGCGGGCGGGCCGCCGATCAGCTCGTCCGGGCGGGGGACCACCGGGACCTCGCGGAAGGAGAACCGCTCTCCCGCCGCGCCCACCCGGGGCTCGTCCAGCCAGCGCAGCAGCAGATCGAGGGCCTCGGGGAAGCCCCGTTCGTAGGCGTCGAGACCGCTGCCGAAGACCTCCAGGTCCACCCAGGGACCGCCGCGGCCCACCCCGAGGGTGAACCGGCCGCCGGAGACGACGTGCAGCAGCGCGGCCTGCTCGCCCAGGGCCACCGGGTGCACGGACGGCAGGACGCTGACCGCCGTGCCCACCCGCAGCCGCCGGGTCCGGCCGAGGAGCAGGGCGGCCAGGGTCACGGCCGAGGGACAGACCCCGTACGGTACGAAGTGGTGCTCGGCCAGCCAGACGGAGTCGAGGCCCGCCTCCTCGGCGACCTCGGCGGTCCGCACCGCCCGGTGCAAGGCCTCCCCCTGGCCCTGGCCCGGGAACTGGGCGGCCAGAACGAACGTACCCACGCGCATCGCCTTCTGCCTCCTTGCGACCGACCCGTCTCCCCCCGCGTACCGGCATCAACGCCTGACACGTGCCAAAGGCAACGGCCGTTCGTGAAGTTCTTGCGATTTTCGGCTAAGCCCCCTTGGGCGGGCCGGGGGCCGGGGTCGCGGCCCGTACGCTGGGGGGAACGGTCCGTGTTCCCGACCCCGTGAGGTGCCCGTGTCCCCGCGCCACAACCGTTCCCGAGGCGGCGAGAAGCCCCAGCCGCAGGGCGATCAGGGCGACCGGTACGGCGGCGTCCAGCGCACCGAGAGCTGGCAGGGCGAGGAGTGGTACGTCCGTCTCGTCGCCGGGGCCAGCGCACCGGGCAAGCGCTACCGCTGCCCCGGCTGCGACCAGGAGATCCCGTCCGGCGCCCCGCACGTGGTGGCCTGGCCCGAGTACGGGGGAGTGGACGACCGGCGGCACTGGCACAAGGCCTGCTGGAACGCGAAGGACCGCCGCACCAGCCGGGTGCAGCGGTCCCGCAACGCGCCGAGGCACTGAGGCCCCGCGTCTACACGTCCCTGCTGTTCAGCGCCGCGTAGGCCCCGGCGAGCACCACCGCGGTGACCCCCGCGAGGATGCCGAGCGAGTCCCAGCCGGCGGGACCGCTCTCGCCGAGCGGCGGCTCCGCCGCGTACAGCGCGATCATCTGCGAGGGGATCGAGTAGGTGAAGATCCAGTCCTGGAGCGTCCGCAGCGCCTCGGAGAACATGAACAGGGCCACCACCAGCGGAAGCAGCAGCAGTCCGATCATCACCGTGATCGCACCGGCCGAGTGCCGGATCAGCGTGCCGAGCGCCAGCGACAGCAGCCCGAGCAGGGCCAGATAGGCGCCCGCGCCGACCGTCGACCGCAGCCACTCGGCCGCCGTCGGGGCCGCCGCCTCGTCCACGATCGCGACCTGCGCCGCCCCCACCAGGGCGGCGACCACCGTGGTCACCGAGAAGACCAGCAGGAAGAAGACGAGCGCCTTCGCCGTGAGCACCCGCGCCCGGCTCGGGCACGCCGTCAGGGTCGTACGGATCATGCCGGTGCCGTACTCGGACGCCACGGTCAGCACCCCCAGCGTGATCACACAGATCGACGCGGGCAGCATCCCGAAGAAACCGAAGGTCAGCGCCGACTCCTCGCCCATCGGCGAGTGGGATCCGGCGGCGATCGCGGCCACCCCCAGACCGATGCCGACCATCAGCAGGATCATCACGCCGAGCGTCCACAGCGTCGACCGCACCGAACGGATCTTCGTCCACTCGGAGGCGAGGGCGTCGCCGAGGGTCGCCCGGCGGACCGGGATGGGGGAGACGTAGGAGTACGGCGCCGGAGCGTGCTGCGGGGCGGTCATCGGACGTCCTTGGTGGTGTCGCCGGGCTGCGGGGCGGAGGCGTACGGGTTCTGTCCGGGCGGCGGCGGGGCGTACCAGCCCTGCTGCGGCACCTCGGGCGCGATCGGCTCCTGCGGGGCTCCGTACCCCGGCCGGCCCTGCGGGACCGGCGGCTGGAGGTGCGCGAGCCGGTCGTCGGTGGAGCGGTAGTCCACGGCGCCCTGCGTCAGGCGCATGTACGCCTCCTCAAGGGACGCCTGGTGCGGGGACAGCTCCCACAGGCGTACGTCCGCGCCGTGCGCCAGATCGCTGATCCTCGGCAGCGGGAGGCCGGTCACCCGCAGCGCGCCGTCCGGCTCGGAGAGCACCTGCCCGCCGGCCCCGGTCAGGGCCGCCGTCAGCTTCTCCCGCTCGGCCGGATCGGTCCCGGGGACGCGCACCCGGGCGAAGTCGGCGGAGTTCGCCGAGATGAAGTCCGTGACGCTCATGTCCGCGAGCAGCTGCCCCCGGCCGATCACGATCAGATGGTCGGCGGTGAGTGCCATCTCGCTCATGAGGTGGCTGGAGACGAAGACCGTGCGCCCCTCGGAGGCCAGCTTCTTCATCAGATTGCGGACCCAGAGGATGCCCTCCGGGTCCAGGCCGTTGACCGGCTCGTCGAAGAGCAGCACCTGCGGGTCGCCCAGGAGCGCCGCCGCGATGCCGAGCCGCTGGCCCATGCCGAGGGAGAAGCCCTTGGAGCGCTGCTTGGCCACGTCCTGGAGGCCGACGACCCCGAGGACCTCGTCGACGCGCTGGGCCGGGATGCCGGCGAGCTGCGCGAGCGAGAGCAGATGGCTGCGCGCGCTCCGTCCGCCGTGCACGGCCTTGGCGTCGAGGAGGGCGCCGACCTGGCGGGGCGCGTTCGGCAGCTGCCGGAAGGGGTGGCCGCCGATCGTGACCTGGCCGGAGGTGGGCCGGTCGAGCCCGAGGATCATGCGCATGGTCGTCGACTTGCCGGAGCCGTTGGGTCCCAGGAAGCCGGTGACGACACCGGGCCGCACCTGGAAGGAAAGGTTGTGCACGGCCGTCTTCGCGCCATAGCGCTTCGTCAGGCCGAATGCCTCGATCATTACTCCAGCCCCATCGGAAGGTCGGTCGCACTCCGTGTCGGGGCGTGGTGGCCGGCGGCCGGGAGCCCCCCGTATGAGCTAGGAGCTTATCCAGCGGTTGACGGTTCCAGCGAAGTGGAGACGGCCTCCGGGAACTGTTCCGGGAAACATCCGGGCGCTCGACCGGGAGGCGTCAGGGAGACCTGGGGGAAGAACTCGGGGGTGAATCCGGGGAGCGTCAGGGTTCTCCCCCAGGGGGCCGGAGCCGCCTGGGGGAGTGTCCTGTTCCGGAGGGCCGGGTTCCGGAGGGTCAGGCGTCGCGGTTGCGCAGCACCAGGTAGCCGCCGACGAGCGAGGCGATCACCCAGAGCACCATGATCCCGAGCCCGCCCCACGGGCCGTAGGAGGCGTCCGTCGCGCCCATCCCGTCCGGGACCACCCGCATGATCTTCGAGCCCGCCTGGTCCGGGAAGTACAGGGCGACCTCCTTGGCCTTCGGCACCACCGAGAGGATCCCCGAGACCAGCAGGAGGAACGGGATCAGGATGCCCATCGAGAGGATCGACGACCGCAGCATGGCGGTCACGCCCATCGAGAACAGCGCGATCAGGCCCAGGTAGAGCCCGGCGCCGACCACCGCGCGCAGCACGTGCTCGTCGCCGATCGACGCCCGGTGCTCGCCGAGCAGTGCCTGCCCGAGGAAGAAGGAGAGGAAGCTGGTCAGCAGACCCACCAGGAGCGCGAGCACGCCCGCGACCGCCACCTTCGAGAAGAGGAAGGTCCCGCGCCGGGGCACCGCCGCGAGGGAGGTGCGGATCATGCCGGAGGAGTACTCGGTCCCCACCACCAGGACGCCGAAGACCACCATCGCCAGCTGTCCCAGGGTCATCCCGGAGAAACTGATCAGGGTCGGGTCGAAGATGACCTGGTCGCCCTCGGACATCTGGTCGAAGGTCGAGCCGACGAGGGCGGAGAGCCCCGCGCCCACCGCCACGGTGACGGCGAAGGCGCTCGTCAGCGTCCAGACGGTCGAAGGGACCGTCCGGATCTTGGTCCACTCGGACTTCAGGACCGCGGAAGCCGCTGCCATGGTTCAGGCCCCCTTGGAGGTCGTGCCCCACTGGGGGCCGGGCGCCGGGGCGCCGTGTACGTCGGTGCCGCTCGCGTGGTACTCCACCGCGCCGGCCGTCATCTGCATGAACGCTTCTTCGAGGGAGGCGCGCTGGGAACTCAGCTCGTGCAGCACCAGGCTGTTCGCCGCCGCCAGCTCGCCCAGTTCCTCGGCGGTCGCCCCGTCCACCTCAAGGGTGCCGTTGCCCGCCTCGACCGCGACGAAGCCGCCGGTGTGCAGCACATCCCGCAGCCGCTCCTGCTGCGGCGAACGCAGCCGTACGAAACTCCGCGAATTCTGCTGGATGAAATCCGCCATCGACGTGTCGGCCAGCAGCTTTCCCTGCCCGATGACGATCAGATGATCGGCGGTCAACGCCATTTCGCTCATCAGATGACTGGAAACGAAGATCGTCCGGCCCTCGGCGGCGAGCGCCTTCATCAGATTCCGGATCCAGTGAATTCCCTCGGGGTCCAGACCATTGACGGGCTCGTCGAACATCAGGATCCGGGGATCGCCGAGCAGCGCCGACGCGATGCCGAGCCGCTGCCCCATGCCGAGGGAGAACCCCTTCGACTTCTTCCTGGCGACCGCCGTCAGACCCACCAGGTCGAGCACCTCGCCCACCCGGCGTTCGGGAATTCCGTTCGACTGCGCCAGACACAGCAGATTGTTGTACGCGGTCCGCCCGCCGTTCATCGCCTTGGCGTCAAGCAGCGCACCGATGTACGTCAGCGGGTCCGCCAGCTCCCGGTAGTGCTTGCCGTCGATCCGGACCGACCCACTGGTCGGGTTGTCCAGACCCAGCATCATCCGCATGGTCGTCGACTTGCCCGCCCCGTTCGGCCCGAGAAAGCCGGTCACCACACCAGGACGCACCTGGAAGGAGAGTTGGTCGACCGCTGTTTTCGCCCCATAGCGCTTGGTCAGGCCCTCAAGCTCGATCATGTGTCCAACCTACGGGCGCGCCAAACCCCCCGCCAACCGAATGGCGGGGGGTCCGGCACAACGCTATGGACTTGTTACCCCGGTATGGACCTGCCGTCCCGGGCCGGTTCAGCGGGTCTGCTGAACCGGGACGCCCGACGAACGCTCGTCGTCCAGCGGGGAACCGGCCGCCGCCACCGCGGCGCCCGTCAACGTCGCCAGCATCTCACGCACGTTCGTGAGCTGCGCGTTGATCGAGTCACGGCGGTTGGTCAGCGCCGCCAGCTCACGCTCCGACTCGCTGCGGATGCGGTCGGCCTTCGCGTTCGCGTCCGCCACGATGTCCTCGGCCTGACGCTGGGCCGTCTCCACCGTCTGACGGGCCCGGCGCTCCGCGTCCGTACGCAGCTTCTCGGCCTCAAGGCGCAGCTGCTCGGCACGGTGCTCGATCTCCGCGAGCCGCTTCTCCGCCTTCGCCTGACGCGTCGCCAGGTCCCGCTCCGACTGCTCGCGGCGCTTCGCCAGGTTGGTCTCGAAGTCCGCGGCGGCCTGGGCGGCCTTGGCGCGGGTCTCCTCGAAGAGGGCGTCCGCCTCCTCGCGCTTCGACTGCGCGTCCTTCTGCGCCTCGGCGCGCAGCGTGTTCGCCTCGCCCTGCGCCTTCTCGACGATCCGGACGCCCTCGTCCTCGGCCTTCGCCTTGCGGTCCGCCGCGAACGACTCCGCGTCGCCGCGCACCTGCTGGGCGGCCGAGTCGGCCAGCTCGCGGTGCTGCTCGGCGGCGCGACGGGCCTCCTCACGCAGGTCCTTCGCCTCCTCCTCGGCCAGCCGGAGGATCTTCTCGACCCGGGCGCCGAGCCCCGCGTACGACGGCTCGGCGTCGGTGACCTGGGCCTGCGCGTTCTGCGTTTCGAGGTGCAGTTCCTCGATCCGCTTCTCCAGGGAGGTGATACGGGACAGGGCGCTGTCGCGGTCGGAAACGAGCTTGGTAATGCGGTCGTCCACCTGACCGCGGTCGTAACCGCGCCGCACGAGCTCGAAGCCGAAGGGGGAGGATGTGTCGCTCATGGGTTTCCTGTCGAATGAGACCGGTGAGGTGTTAGAGGGAATCCTAGGGGCCTAAGCGGCGTGTCAACGAGCGTATGTCTGTTTGATCTGGAGAATGTCCAGCCTTTTGGGTGTCCGGCCGTCGATCCGACTGGTCGTCAAGTCGTCCGCCCGCCAAGTCGATCAGCGGGCAAGCCGTCCGGCCGTCTATCCGTCGGGGTGCTTGCCACCCGATCGGGTGGAGCCCGCCGACGCGCCGGCCTTGGCGCCCGCCGGACCGCCGGACTTGGCCGCCGCGGGTGGCGTCTCGAAGGACTCAAGGGCCTCCAGGACGTCCTGCACACGGGAGATCTCGGCGTTGATGTCCTTGCGTCGCCGCACCAGTACCTCCAGTTCACGCTGTCCCTCCGAGACGGTCGACTCCGCCTCGGAGCGGGCCTCGGCCAGGATCCGCTCGGCCTCCGCCTTGAACGCCTCGCCCTCGGCGACGAGTGACGCCTTCTTCTGCTCGGCCTCCTTGAGGAGCCCGTCGGCCTTCCGCACGGCCGCGATCCGGACCTTGCTCGCCTCCGAACTCGCCGTGGAGGCCATCTCCTTGGCCTTCTCCTCCGCCTCGGCGCGCTGCTCGGTCGCCGCCTTCACCAGCTTGTCGACCCGCTCGCCCGCCGTCTTCATCTGCTCGGCGTTCTCCCGGCGGGCCCGCTCGTGCAGCTCCTCGATCTCGCCCTCGATCCGGGTGCGCAGCTCCTCGGCCCGGTCCCTTATGGCGGTCGCGTCTCCACGCGCCCCCACCAGCAGCTCGTCGGCGTCCGTACGGGCCTTCTCCACCAGGGAGTTGCCCTCGACGGTCGCCGAGGCCACGATCCGCTCGGCCTCCTTGCGGGCGACCCCGACCATCGTGTCCGCCTGCGTCTCGGCCTCGGCGGTGGCGCGCAGCGCCTCCTCCTGTGCCTTGGCCACCAGCTGATCCGCCTGCTCGGCCGCGTCCGAACGCTTCCGGGCAGCGGCCTCCCGCGCCTCGTCGAGCGTCCGGTCCGCCTCCTCGCGGGCCTCGGAACGCATCCGCTCGGACGCCTCCTCGGCGTCCGCCCGCAGCGACTCCGCCTCGGTCCGCAGCCGATCGGCCTCCTGCCGGGCGGAACCCACGGTGGACTCCGCCTCCGCACGGGCGTCCGCCGTGACCGAGTCGGCGAGTTCGCCCGCCTCCCGGGTGATCCGCTCGGACTCGGAGTTCGCCTCGGCGACCAGCGCGTCCGCCTGCTCGGCCGCGTCGGCGCGCCGCTTGTCGGCGGCCTTGCGGGCCTCGTCGAGGACCTGTTCGCCGTCGGCGAGGGCGGCGGTCCGCAGGGCCTGCGCGTGCGCCTCGCCGTCGATCTTGACCTGTTCGGCTTCGGAGCGCAGGCGCCGGGCGTCCTGCTCGGTGCTCTCCATCAGCTCGACGGCCTCGGCCGTGAGCCGCTCGGCCGCGGAGTTCGCCTCGGTCGTGAGCCGCTCGGCCGCGGCGGCGGCCTCGGTGGTGATCCGCTCCGCCTCGGAGTTCGCCTCCGCGACCAGCGCGTCCGCCTGCTCGGCCGCGTCGGCGCGCCGCTTGTCGGCGGCCTTGCGGGCCTCGTCGAGGACCTGCTCGCCGTCGGCGACCGCGGCCGCCCGCAGGGCCTCCGCGTGCGCCTCGCCGTCGGCCTTGACCTGTTCGGCTTCGGAGCGCAGGCGCCGGGCGTCCTGCTCGGTGCTCTCCATCAGCTCGACGGCCTCGGTCGTGAGCCGCTCGGCCTCGGCGGTGGCCTCGGCGACCAGCGCGTCCGCCTGCTCGGCCGCGTCGGCGCGCCGCTTGTCGGCCGCCTTGCGGGCCTCGTCGAGGACCTGCTCCGCCTCGGCGCCGATCCGCTCCGCCTCCGCGCGGGCCTCGCCCACGACGTTCTCGGCGCGCGCGGCGGCCTCGGAGCGGATGCGGTTGGCGTCCTGCCGGGCGTCCGCCCGCGTCCGCGCCGCGTCCTGCTCCGCCGAGGCGAGCGAGTCCGTCACCTCGGTCCGTACCCGCTGCGCGTACTCGGCGGTGTCCGAGCGCAGCTTCTCCGCCTCGGCGATGGCGTCCGTGACGGTCCGCTCGGCCAGCGCCTTCGCGGCCTCCGACTCCTCCTGGGCGCGGTCCCGGGTCCGGGAGGCGTCCTCGGCGGCCCGCTCCCGCTCCTCGTGCGCGTCGGCGCGGACCCGGTCCGCCTCCTCCTGCGCCTCGGTCCGCGTCCGCTCGGCCGCGTGCTCGGCCGCGCTGCGCAGCCCGGCGATCTCCTCCTCGGCCTGCTCGCGCAGTCCGGCCACCGAGTCCCGTACCTCCTGGGCGGTGGTCTCGGCGGCGGCGACCATCTCGGTCGCCCGCGCGTCGGCCTCCTCGACCAGGCGCTGGGCCTCGGTCTGGGCGTCCTCGACCCGCTTGCGGGCGGCGGCGAGCAGTTCCTCGGACTGTTCGCGGGCGTGCTCGCGCTCCCGGTCGGCCTCGGCGCGGGCCGAGGTCAGGGTCTCCTCGGCCGCCCGGCGGCGCCTGGCGGCCTCCTCCTGGGCGGCGGCGAGCGCCTCGGCGGCCTCGGCCTCGACCCGCTCGGCGGCGGCGGCGGCCTCGGACCTGACCCGGTCCGCGGTCTCCTGCGCCTCCGTGCGCAGCCGCTCGGCCTCCTCGGCGGCCTCGGCACGCAGCCGTACGGACGCGGTCTCGGCTTCCGTACGGGTGGTCGAGGCGTCCTCGGCGGCCTCGGTGCGCAGCCGCTCGGCCTCCTGTCCGGCCTGCTCCTGGAGGGTGCGGACGCGCTCGGCGGCCTCGGTGCGCAGCCGCTCGGTCTCCTCGGCGGCCTCGCGCCGCATCAGCTCGCCCTCGGTGCGGGCGTCGGCCAGCTCGTCGGCGGCGGAGGCGACCTTCGCCTCGGCGTCGGCGTGCAGCCGGGCCAGCTCCTCGGCGGCCTCGGCGCGGCGGGTCTCGGCGGCCCTCTCGGCGTCGGCGCGAAGACCGGCGGCGGCCTTGTCGGCCTCCTCCTTGACCGTCCCGGCCTGCTCCTCGGCCTCCGAGCGCAGCCGCTCGGCCTCGGCGCGGGTGCGCTCCAGGGTCTCCTCGGCCTGGGTGCGCAGGGTCCGGGCCCGCTCGACGGCCTCGGACTTGACCCGGTCGCTCTCGGCGCCCGCCTTGGTCCGCAGCTCGTCGGCGTCGGTACGGGCGGTGGTGAGGAGTTCCTCGGCGGTGCCGGCGGCCTCCTCGATCTGCTGGACGGCCTCGCGGCGGGCCTCGCCCCGGATGCGCTCGCCCTCGGCGATGGCCTCGGCGCGCAGCTGTTCGGCCTCGCCGCGGAGCCTGCGGGCCTCCTCCTGGAGCTCGACCGTCTTGGCCCGGTACTCCTTGGTGTCGTCCTTGGCGGAGCCGAGCAGTTCGTCGGCCTGCTCCTCGGCGCGGGCGCGCAGCCGGTCGCTCTCGGCCTCGGACTCGCGGCGGAGGCGGTCGGCTTCCTCGGCGGCCTTGCGGGTGGTCTCGCGGGCGTCGTCGGAGGCCTTGGTGAGGATCTCCTCGGCGCTGCGGGCGGCCTTGGCGAGGGCGGCGGCGGAGTCCTCGGCGGCGGCGGTGCGGGCCTTCTCGGCGGTCTCCGTGAGGAGCTTCTCCGCCTCGGCGGTCGCCTCGCGCAGCTTCTCCTCGGCCTCGGTCTTGAGGGCTTCGGTGTCCTTGGTGGCCTCGCCGACGAGCCGGGCGATCTCGGCCTTGGCGGTCCGGGTGCGCTGTTCGTTGACGGAGTCGGCGGCGGCGAGCTGCCTGGCAGCGGCTTCCTTGGCCTCGGCGAGGGACTTCTCGGCCTCGGCGCGGGCGGTCCGCAGCTTCTCGTCGGCCTCCTGGATGCGCTGTTCGGCGGCGCGGGAGAGTTCGGTGGCCTGGCGGCGGGCCTGGTCGCTCTCGGCGGCGGTGGTCGAGCGGAGCTGCTCGGCGTGGCTGGTGGCCTCCTGGGCCTGGTTCGAGGCGGCGGTCATGAGCCGCTCGGCGTCCTTGCGGGCGCGCAGCAGAATCGCTTCCGCCTCGGCGCGGGCCGCCTCGGCCTCGGCGCCCGCCCGGCGGCCGGCCTCCTCGGCGAGCCGGGTGGCCTCGGTGCGGGCTCCGGCCAGGGACTGCTCGGCCTCGGCGCGGGCCTCGTCCATGAGGCGGCGGGCCTGGGTCTCGGTGCGGGCGCGGAGCTGCTCGGCCCAGGCGACGTTCTCGTTGACGTGCGCCTCGACGGTCTGGCGGCGCTCGTTGAGTTCCTGGTCGAGCTGCTGGCGGCGCTGGACGGCCTCGGTGTGCAGCTCGGCCTGGAGCCTGGCCTGGTGTTCGGCGTGCTCCTGGAGGATGCGCTGGGTCTGGGCACGGGCCTCGCGCAGCTCGCGCTCGGCGTCCTGGCGCAGCTGTTCGGCCTGCGCCTGGGCGTTCCGCAGCATCTGCTCGGTCTGGTAGCCGATGTCGGCGCTGTCGTACGCGGGCCTGGACGCGATGGTGCGGCGCGCCTCGTGGAGTTTGGCGCGCAAGACCTCGACCTGGTAGCCGAGGTCCTCGGCGTGCTGGACGGCCTTCTCCCGCTCGGTCTTCAGCCGGTCCATCTCGGCTTCGAACCTGGCGAGATGGTCGTCTTCAGCTCGGTGGCTCTCCTGGCGTTCGTAGCCCCGCACTGCGCGGTCCCATCCTTCCCCGAAGCTCTTCGAGCAGGGGAGACCCCAACCCTGTTCGCAACTCCTGTGAGCGCGGTCCTCTCGGCCGAGGACGCACCCCCGGGGAATCGTGACAGATCGGACGTCCCCGACATCCCGACTTCGATGCCGTGCGAGCGGCCCCGACCGGCCCCGGCCCGGAGCCGCCCACTCTACCGGGCCAGGAATCCGGTGGTCAGTGCTCGGCTGAGGAGTGGTCAGCGGACGGCTCGGCCGAGGTGACGAGTTCGGTGAGGACTCCGTGGCAGTCCTTGGGGTGGAGGAAGGTGATCCTGGACCCCATGGAACCCCGCCGGGGCTCGTCGTAGAGGACCCGGACGCCCTTGCCGCGCAGGGCCTCGGCCTCGCCGTCGACGTCCTCGGTGCCGAAGGCGATGTGATGCACGCCCTCGCCGTTCTTCGCGAGCCACTTGCCCACGGCGGAGTCCTCCCGGGTCGGTTCCAGGAGCTGGAGGTAGGAGGCGCCGCCGTCGGAGGTCCCGTTGATCCTCAGCATGGCCTCGCGGACGCCCTGCTCCTCGTTGACCTCGGAGTGGTGGACCTCGAAACCGTAGGTGGCACGGTAGAACTCGACGGTCTTGTCCAGGTCGAAACAGGCGATCCCGATGTGGTCGATACGCGTCAGCATGGTTCCAGTGCAGCGCCGCGGGAGTGGTTACGCAACGTGCGCGCCGTCACACCGGCTGCCCGGTGACCGGGTGCGGCGGCCCTCAGTACATTGAGGTAAACCCTCGTTCACTTCTCACCCCTAGGGGCCGTGCCATATGTCTGGAACGACCGGTACCACCTCAGTGATCGTCGCGGGCGCCCGTACGCCCATGGGGCGTCTCCTCGGCTCGCTCGCCTCCTTCTCGGGCGCGGACCTCGGCGGCTTCGCGATCAAGGCCGCCCTCGACCGGGCCGGCATCGGCGGCGACCAGGTGCAGTACGTGATCATGGGGCAGGTGCTCCAGGCGGGCGCCGGGCAGATTCCCGCCCGGCAGGCGGCCGTCAAGGCGGGCATCCCGATGAGCGTCCCCGCCCTCACGGTCAACAAGGTGTGTCTCTCGGGTCTCGACGCCATCGCCCTGGCCGATCAGCTGATCCGCGCGGGTGAGTTCGACATCGTGGTGGCCGGTGGCCAGGAGTCCATGACGAACGCCCCGCACCTGCTGCCGAAGTCCCGCGCGGGCTTCAAGTACGGCGCGATCGAGATGCTCGACTCCATGGCGTACGACGGCCTCACCGACTCCTTCGAGGGCATCGCCATGGGCGAGTCCACCGAGAAGCACAACACCCGGCTCGGCATCGGGCGCCGGGAGCAGGACGAGATCGGCGCGCTGTCGCACCAGCGGGCCGCCGCCGCCCAGAAGAACGGCGTCTTCGAGGCGGAGATCACCCCGGTGGAGATCCCGCAGCGCAAGGGCGACCCGGTCCTCCTCGCCCAGGACGAGGGCATCCGCGCGGAGACCACCGCCGAGTCCCTCGGCAAGCTCCGTCCGGCCTTCGCCAAGGACGGCACCATCACCGCGGGCACCTCCTCGCCGATCTCCGACGGCGCCGCCGCCGTGGTCGTGATGAGCAAGGCCAAGGCGGAGGAGCTGGGCCTTGAGTGGATCGCCGAGATCGGCGCCCACGGCAATGTGGCGGGGCCGGACAACTCGCTCCAGTCGCAGCCGTCCCGTGCGATCGAGCACGCCCTGTCGAAGGAGGGCCTGACCGTCGGGGACCTCGATCTGATCGAGATCAACGAGGCCTTCGCCGCCGTCTCCTTCCAGTCAATGAAGGACCTCGGCGTTACCCCCGACAAGGTGAACGTCAACGGTGGCGCCATCGCCCTCGGCCACCCCATCGGCATGTCCGGCGCCCGTCTGGTGCTGCATCTGGCCCTGGAGCTGAAGCGTCGCGGCGGCGGTGTCGGCGCGGCGGCCCTGTGCGGCGGCGGCGGTCAGGGCGACGCGCTGATCATCCGCGTGGCCGGCAAGTAACCAGCGAACCGAGGAGCAGCGCAGATGGTGGATGTCCCCGAACTCGTCGCGCGGGCACGCGAGGGCAGGCCGCGGGCCGTGGCCCGGCTCATCTCCCTGGTGGAGGGGGCGTCCCCGCAGCTGCGCGAGGTGATGGCGGCGCTGGCCCCGCTGACCGGCGGCGCGTACGTGGTGGGTCTGACGGGCTCGCCCGGGGTCGGCAAGTCGACGTCGACGTCGGCGCTGGTCTCCGCGTACCGCCGGGCGGGGAAGCGGGTCGGCGTGCTCGCCGTCGACCCGTCGTCGCCGTTCAGCGGGGGAGCCCTGCTCGGCGACCGGGTCCGGATGTCGGAGCACGCCTCCGACCCGGGCGTCTACATCCGGTCGATGGCGACCCGGGGGCATCTGGGCGGGCTCGCCTGGGCGGCTCCGCAGGCCATCCGCGTCCTGGACGCGGCCGGCTGCGAGGTGATCCTGGTGGAGACGGTCGGGGTCGGGCAGTCGGAGGTGGAGATCGCCTCCCAGGCCGACACCTCCGTCGTCCTCCTCGCGCCGGGCATGGGCGACGGCATCCAGGCCGCGAAGGCGGGCATCCTGGAGATCGGCGACGTGTACGTGGTGAACAAGGCCGACCGGGACGGCGCGGACGCCACCGCGCGCGAGCTGAACCACATGCTGGGGCTCGGCGAGGCGCGGGCGCCCGGCGACTGGCGGCCGCCGATCGTCAAGACGGTGGCGGCGCGCGGCGAAGGCGTCGACGAGGTCGTGGAGGCGCTGGAGAAGCACCGCGCGTGGATGGAGGAGCACGGGGTGCTCGCGGAGCGCCGCCGGGCCCGTGCGGCGCACGAGCTGGAGACCATCGCGGTCACGGCCCTGCGCGAGCGGATCGGCGATCTGAGCGGCGACCGGCGCCTCGACGCGCTGGCCGAGCGGATCGTGGCGGGCGAACTCGACCCGTACGCGGCCTCGGACGAACTGGTCGCGAGTCTGACGAGCGCCTAGCCCCGGGCCGCCCGGAGCGCGTGAAGGGCCTCCCCGGTCGTCCGGGGAGGCCCTTCACGTCGTAAAGGCGCGGGCTACGGCTTGCCGCGTCGGCCGCGCAGCTGCTCCGCCACGGGCTTGAGCGAGGTGTGCAGCTCGCTCAGCGCCTCGGTGCCGATCTGGTCGATGAAGTGCTTGCGCACCGACTCGACGTGGTGCGGGGCGACCTTGTGCATGGTCTCCATGCCCGCGTCGGTGAGGACGGCGTAGAGCCCGCGCCGGTCGGACTCGCAGTTCTCGCGCCGGACGAGTCCGGCGTTCTCCATCCGCGTGATCTGGTGCGAGAGCCGGCTCTTCGACTGGAGGGTGGCGGCGGCCAGATCGCTCATGCGCAGGCGCCGCTCCTCGGACTCCGAGAGGTTCACGAGGATCTCGTAGTCGTTCATCGTCAGGCCGAAGGGCTGGAGGTCCCGCTCCAGCTGGTACGTCAGCATCCTCTGGACATCCAGGAAGGTGCGCCACGCACACTGCTCGGCGTCGGTGAGCCACGGGGTGGCGGTCTCGGTCTCCATGTGTGGATTCTACCTAAGAAGTTGAATTCTTGACGAAACTGAGGAGCGTCCGTGTGCGGGCGTCACACTCCGCAGAGTACCGCTCACAGCCCGAAGCGACGTTGGAGGTCTCCCAGCTGGCCGGGAAGGCGCGGTGTGGAACCGGGCGCGCTCTGGCCGGAATGCGACCCCTGGCCTCCCGGAACGCCCGGTTGGTCCGGCGGTGCGCCGATCGAACGCTCCGCCATCAGCAGCTCCGTCGACTGGAGCAGCACCGTGCCCGCCCCCATGAACTCGAACTGGTGCTCCTCTCCCGAGCTTCCGCCGATGCCGGTCATCGCCCGGACGCCGCCGAGGACGCCCGTCAGATAGCCGTGGTCGTAATGGTGGCAGGGCGAAGGACAGTCCGCCCACCCCACGAGCGCCTGGGGGTCCACCCGCAGCGGCGGCTCCATGAAGACCACCGGCCCGTTCGACGCCGCCACGAACTTCCCCGTGCCGAGGAGCGTCACGAACCCCGGCACGATCGACTGCTTCAGCGCCAGCGTCGGCTGGTACGCGAGCAGATTGCCCGACCGGATCGTCAGATTGCCCTCGTCCAGGTCGTACGAGTTCACGTCGAACGCCCGGTCCGCGAGCAGCATCTTCCCGCTGCCCTCGGCCACCACCCAGTCGCTCGCGTGCAGCGGCGAGTGGAACGCCGTCCGCACCAGCCGGTCGAGCCGCCCGTGCCCAATGCCCTGGAACTCGATCCGCCCGTAGTAGGCGATCATCTTGCCCCTCTGGAGGAACCAGGGCGCGCCCTTCAGCTCCACGCAGAAGGTGTACGCGTTCACGTTGTCGTCCGTCGGCAGGGTCGTCGGATCGAAGATCACCGGGCCGTTCACAGCTTCTCCTCCGACGCCTGTACGTAGACCGCGCCGCTGCCGCTCAGCTCCAGCTGGAAGGCCTCGCCGGAGCCGCGCCCCACCATGTCGCGCCAGCCCAGCGCGGTGGACAGCTTGTTCCGTACGTCCCCGTGGTGGGCCACGTACGCCTGGGGGTCGACATGGACCGGGCGGCCCGGCGCGATCGGCAGTTCGATCACCCCGCCGTGCGCCATCACCGCCACCGAGCCGTGCCCCTTCAGGGTGGTGGTGAAGAGGCCCTGGCCGGTGACCTGGCCCCGGACCAGGCCCATGACCCCGCCCTGCGAGCCCATGAACATCGTGCCCTGCTCCAGGGTGCCGTCGAAGGCCAGCAGCCGGTCGGCCTCCACGTGGAGGGTGTCGCCGGACAGTTCGATCACCTGGACGTGGTGGCCGCCGTGTCCGAACATCACCGTGCCGTCGCCCTCGACGCTCATCAGCGGGGTGGACTCACCGGCCACCCGGCGGCCGATCATCGACATCACCCCGCCCTGGCCGCCGGTCAGGTTCGGCGTGAAAGCGACGTCCCCGCGGTACGCGAGCATCGCGCCACGCTGGCTGAACAGCCGTTGGCCCGGTCGTACCGTCGCCTCGATCATCTTGGAGTTGACCTCGCGGAACGGCATCAGAGTTCGCCCCCGATCGTGTTCCGCTCGCTCGGCTGTACGTACACGAGGCCGGTCCCCTCGAAGCGGATCTGGAAGGCCTCGCCGCCGCCCTCGCCGATCAGGGTGCGGAACGTCACCCCGGCCTGGAGGTGGCGCTGAAGATCGCCCTGGTGCGCGAGATACGCCCCCGGGTCCACCTGGAGCGGATACTGCGGGGTCACCCGCAGCACGACCGCCGGGCCGTCGGACAGGAGTGCCGCCTGCCCCGTGCCCTCCACGGTCGTGGTGAACAGGCCGTTCCCGCCGGCCCCGCCGCGCAGCCCGGTGAAGGTGGTGCCGGTGCGCAGCCCCGCGTCCGTACAGAGCAGATTGCTCGCCTCCACCCAGAGTTTCTCGCCGTGCAGCGAGACCAGGCTGATCTCGGCGGCCCGGTCGGCGAACCAGCAGGTCCCCTCGCCGCGCACCTCCATCACCTCCATCTGCTCGCCGGTGAGTCTGCGGGTCACCATGCCCCGCAGCCCCTCGCCGCCGCCGGTCGTCTTCTTGAACGTCATCCGGCCGTCGTACGCGACCATGGAGCCGTTTTTGGCCTTGACGGAGTCGCCGGTCATCGAGACCGCGAGGATCCTGCTGCCCTGGAGTCGGAAGGTCGCCACGCGCAGAAGGTACTGGGGACCCGGCTAAAGGAACAGCAAAGTCGCCGTGCACAATGGACGGGCCCTTGTGCATCCGTTCACAAGATCGCGTTCAGAAGATCGAACGAAGGTGACACCCTCCGTGGACATCAAGACCGCTTCCTCTCTCCACCGGCTCCGGCTCGTCTCCGCCCCCGAGGCCGTCTCGTTTCTGCTCCTGCTGCTCTGCTCGGTGCTCAAGCGGACGACGGACTTCAACGCGGTGCCGGTCATGGGCGCGATCCACGGCATCCTCTTCGTCCTGTACGTGCTCTTCTGGCTGGACGCCTGGAACCGCGCCAAGTGGAGCTTCGGCACCGGCGCGCTGTACTTCGTCCTCTCGGTGCTGCCGCTGGGCGGCTTCTACGCCGAGCGCAGGCTGAAGCGCGAGGCCCAGGACGCCGTCGTCGCCTCCCGCGCGCGGGCCCAGGCCGCCCAGTCCGCCCAGGGCGAGGTGAAGGCATGATCGTCGCGTTCTCGGTGACCCCGCTGGGCGTGGGGGAGGAGGTCGGCGAGTACGTCGCCGACGCCGTACGGGTGGTCCGCGAGTCGGGGCTGCCGAACCGCACCGACGCCATGTTCACCTCGATCGAGGGCGAGTGGGACGAGGTGATGGACGTCGTGAAGCGCGCCGTCGCCGCCGTCGAGGCACGCGCCCCGCGCGTCTCCGTGATCATCAAGGCGGACATCCGGCCGGGCGTGACCGACGGCCTCACCGCCAAGGTCGAGACGGTCGAACGGCACCTCGGTGCCTGACAGCGCCTGACGGCCCCTCGGTCCTCCCGAAGCCCCCGCCCGGAACACCCCTTCCAGGTCGGGGGCTTCGTCGTGTCCGCCGGGCGGGTGAGCCCCCGGCCGCCCGCGCCGGAGCGCTCGCGGGTGTGAGTACCGCCCACTCGGACGACTCCAGTCGACACGCCGATGATTTGCCCTTTTTGTTGGGTTATCGGCCCGTTCGACAAGCGCTGGAGGCACCGTGCGGCCCGGAGCCTACGACTACGACACCCACAGCCGGATCGCCGGTCCCCTCACGGACCCGCACCCGACGGCCTACCGCGTGCGGTACCGAAGTCTGCTCGCGAGGGAACCGCGCCGAATAAGGGCCGTCCTCCTCATGGGCCTCGCACCGGTCCTCTCGGCGCTGCTCCTGGCCTACCTCGTCTGGCCCAGCCACTGGACCGTCCGCGAGGGCGGCGAACCCTGGCTCGTGCACCTCGACACCGTGATGCTCGTGTCGATCGGACTCATCTGCCTCTTCATGCTGGTGAACGTCACCTCGATCGCCCACGCCACCCTCGTCGCCACCGACCCGGTCCCCGTCCACCCCGAGCCCGGCAGCCGGGTCGCCTTCCTCACCACCTACGTGCCGGGCAAGGAACCCCTCACCATGGTCCGGGGCACCCTGGAGGGCGCCACCCGGCTCCGCCACGAAGGACACCTCGACGTCTGGCTCCTCGACGAGGGCGACAGCGCCGAGGCCAAGGCGCTCTGCGCCGAGCTGGGCGTCCGCCACTTCACCCGCGCCGGGGTCCCCGAGTGGAACAGGGCCAAGGGCCCCCACAAGGCGCGCACCAAGCACGGCAACTACAACGCCTGGCTCGCCCTGCACGGCGACTCCTACGACTACTTCGCCTCCGTCGACACCGACCACGTCCCGCACCCCGACTTCCTGGTGCGCACGCTCGGCTACTTCCGCGACCCCGACATCGCGTTCGTCGTCGGACCGCAGGTCTACGGCAACTACACCGGACTCGTCACCAAGGCGGCCGAGTCCCAGCAGTTCCTCTTCCACGCCCTCATCCAGCGGGCGGGCAACCGCTACCACGCGCCCATGTTCGTCGGCACCAACAACGTCGTCCGCGTCCGCGCCCTCAAGGGCATCGGCGGTCTCTACGACTCCATCACCGAGGACATGGCCACCGGCTTCGAACTGCACCGCACGAAGAACCCGCGCACCGGGCACTTCTGGCGCTCCGTCTACACCCCCGACGTCCTCGCCGTCGGCGAGGGACCCGCCTCCTGGACCGACTTCTTCACCCAGCAGCTCCGCTGGTCCCGGGGCACCTACGAGACGCTCTTCAAGCAGTACTGGAAGGCCCCCTTCAGGACCCCGCCGGGCCGCCTCCTCAACTACACCCTGATGCTCGTCTACTACCCGATGACGGCCGTCAACTGGCTCCTCGGCGTCCTCAGCTGCGTCCTCCACCTCTGGTTCGGCGCCTCCGGCACCCAGGTCTCCACCTCCGTCTGGCTGATGATCTACAGCGACGCCGTCGCCCTCCAGATCGGCCTCTACCTCTGGAACCGGCGGCACAACGTCTCGCCCCACGAGCCCGAGGGATCCGGCGGACTCGCCGGCATGGCGATGTCCGCGCTCTGCGCCCCCGTCTACCTCCGCTCCCTCGGCTCGGCGGTGCTCCGCACCCGGGGCCGCTTCGTCGTCACCCCCAAGGGCGGCGAGGCCAGCCCCGACCGGCTCCTCACCTTCCGCATCCACCTCTTCTGGGCCGCCGTCCTGCTCGCCTCGCTCGTCGCGTCCTTCGTGCTCGGGCACACCCACGCGGCCATGCGCACCTGGGCGGTCCTCGCCCTCGCGGTCTCGCTCGCCCCCGTCACCCTGTGGGCCCTCGCCGTGCGCGGGGACCGGCGCGTCCCCCGCTTCGGGCCCGGCGTACGGCTCCGGGTCCCGGCCCGGGTCCGTATCCCCGTCCGGGTCCGGGCGCGCACCCGGGGGGCCGTCGACACCCGCGAGGGGATCGAGGTCCGCACGGCCACCGCCCCCGCCCCCAGCACCCCCGCCCCCACGACGACCGGAGGGAACTGAGCCATGGCCTACCGGCCGTCCAGGCAGTTCAGGAAGACCCTGCTCGGCACCTGCGCGGTGCTCGTCCTCGCGGCGCTCAACGCACCCGCCGCCGTCTCCTTCGCCGAGGAGAAGTACCACGCCTACAAGATCGCCCAGCCCGACTACCAGCGCCGCTACGGCTCCTGGGCCGAGGTCCGCGTCCCCGCCGGGCTCCGGGTCAACGCCATCCACGCGGCCCTGCTCCACACCGGCAAGGTCCTGCTCATCGCGGGCTCCGGCAACAACCAGAAGAACTTCGACGCCGGAACCTTCGAGACCCTCCTGTGGGACCCGGTGAAGAACACGTTCAAGAAGATCCCCACCCCCGTGGACTTCTTCTGTTCCGGCCACGCCCAGCTCCCCGACGGACGGCTCCTCGTCGCCGGAGGCACCGCCCGCTACGAGGTCCTCGACGGCGAGGTCAAGAAGGCCGGCGGCGGCATGCGGGTCAAGAACGAGAACCCCGACGCGCCCGTCACCCTCAGGAAGGGCACCGTCTTCCGTTCCCCGTCCGGCGTCGAGTACGTCTCCACGACCGACGTCACCGTCCCCAAGGCCAAACGCGAGTTCGAGATCTCGTACTTCGAGAGCGGCCAGATGAAACCCTGGAAGACCAAGGTCACCGCGGCCGAGGCACGGGTCTTCGTCGAAGCCCGCGCGGCGGGCCCGGGGGCCCTCACCACCGAGGCGGCCCAGTACGAGGTCGTCGGCCTCAAGGGCGAGGACGCCGACAACGTCTACGGCATCGCCCAGAAGCTCACCACGGAGAAACAGGACTTCCAGGGCATCAAGGCGGCCTACGAGTTCGACCCCAAGGCCGAGAAGTACGTCCCCGTCGCCCCCATGAAGGACGCCCGCTGGTACCCCACCCTCGTCGGACTCGACGACGGCCGGGTCCTCGCCGTCTCCGGGCTCAACGACGTCGGCGACGTCGTCCCCGGGGACAACGAGATCTACGACCCCGGGACGAAGAAGTGGTCCAAGGGCCCCTTCCGCTACTTCCCCACCTACCCCTCCCTCTTCCTCACCAAGGGCGGCAAACTCCTCTACACCGGCTCCAACGCCGGATACGGCCCCGCCGAGAAGGGCCGGGAACCGGGCCTGTGGGACCTGGAGAAGAACACCTTCACCAAACTCGGCGGACTCTCCGACCCCGACCAGCTGGAGACCTCCGCCTCCCTGCTGCTCCCGCCCGCCCAGAACCAGAAGGTGATGGTCCTCGGCGGCGGCGGAGTCGGCGAATCGGACAAGTCCACCGCCCGTACCTCCATCGTCGACGTCTCCAAGGACAGCCCCGTCTTCACCGACGGCCCCTCCCTCCCGCAGGGCACCCGCTACCTCAGCAGCGTCCTCATGCCCGACGACACCGTCTTCACCAGCGGCGGATCCGAGGACTACCGGGGGCGCGGCGGCAGCGACATCCTCAAGGCCCAGTTCTACGACCCCAGGACCAACGCCTTCACCGAGGCGGCCGAACCCACCGTCGGCCGGAACTACCACTCCGAGGCGCTGCTGCTGCCCGACGGACGGGTCGCCACCTTCGGCTCCGACCCCCTCTACGCCGACAAGGACAACACCAGGCTCGGCACCTTCGAACAGCGCGTCGAGGTCTTCACCCCGCCGTCCCTGCACCGGGCCGGCACCGACCGGCCCGCCCTCGGCGAAGGCCCCGGGGAACTCGACCGGAACGGCCGCGCCACCTTCAAGACCAAGGACGCCGGTCGCATCGCCAAGGCCCGTCTGATGCGCCCCAGCGCCGTCACCCACACCACCGACGTCGAACAGCGCTCCATCGAACTGGGCCTCCTGAAGAGCCGGGACGGCCTCACGGTCACCGTCGACGTCCCCGACGACCGCACCCTCGTACCGCCCGGCTGGTACATGCTCTTCGTCACCGACGCCGACGGCGTCTCCTCCGAGGCGACATGGGTCCAGGTGCGCTGACCCGGCCTGATCCGAAAGGCACGGCCTAGGACTTCGCCCGGCGCGCGAGCCCCAAGGCGTACTCAGGCCACCAGGTCCCCGCCGAAGGGCCGCCCCGGCACTGCCCGTCCGAGTCGCCGGGGCGCTTGACCCACAGATACGCGTCGATCAGTGCGTGCCCGGTCCGGTCCGTCGGCGGTACGCCCAGGGCCCGGCCCGGCGGATTGCACCAGGCCTCCTCCCGGTCGCCCGGGAGGGGGCCGTCGCCGTTCCTGCTGGTGTCCACCGTGAAGTGGGTGCCGCCGAGCAGCCCCGAGAGCGTCGCCCCGAAACCGCGCACCACGTCGTTCGTCTGGAAGTTGGAGACGTTCAGGGCGAAGCCGTCCGCACGGGCCACCCCCGCCCGCCGCAGCGGCTCCACCAGCTTCCCCGGGTCGTCGATCCACGCCGGGTTGCCCGCGTCCAGATAGACCCGGGTGCGCGGCTGCCGCTTCAGCCGCTCGATCGCCCCGGCGAGCATCGCGTACCGCTCGTCGTGGTACTCCGCCGGAGTGCAGCCGTCCACCATGTGCGGCACCGCGTCCGGCTCCAGGACCACGATCGCCGGGGACTCCCCGAGCGCCGTCGCGAAGGAGTCGATCCACCCCTGGTACGCCCGCGCGTCGTGCGCCCCGCCCGCCGAGTACTTCCCGCAGTCCCGGTGCGGGATGTCGTACGCCACGAAGACGGCGGTACGGCCCTGCCCCGCCGCGCCCCGCACCGCCCGGGTGATCTCCGGCACCGGATTCTCGGCGGCGGGCCACTCGGCGACCGGCCGGTCCGCGATCCGCCGCAGGATCCGGGCGTCCTCGGCCCTGCCCTGCTCCTCGTACCGGCGCACCTGCCGGGCCGCGTCGCTCTCCGGGTCCACCCAGAACGGCGAGCCGCTCGCGGGAGCCGCCGCCTCGCCGTACGCGGACGGCGGACCCGCCGGGCCCTTCGGCGGCCCGTCGGAACCACAGCCGGTCAGGAACAGCACGGAGCCGAGGGCCAGGGCGACGGCGGTGACGGTACGGCGGGACATCCGGCCCCCAGGGTCGGGTTCGGCGGGCCCGGCGCCGCGTACGACGACGGGACGAGCCGGGCTATCGTGACATATCGGTCAGTCGGTGCCGGGCTGCGACACCGCGATGCCCAACGGGGTCCGCTCGTACAGCACCTGGTGGCCGTAGCGCCGGGAGGTCAGCAGGCCCGCGTCCCGCAGGACCGCCAGATGCGCGGAGACCGTGGAGGGCGCCCGGTCGAGCAGATGCGCGAGCGCCGTCGTCCCCATCGGCTCCGTCAGCGCGCACAGCACATCCGCCCGCACCGGACCGAGCAGCCGCCCCAGCGCCTCCGGCGTGCGGTCCCGGGGCTCCGTCCACAGCCCGCCGATCCCGCGCGCCGGATACGCCACCGTCGGCTGCCACGGCGGATCGAAACCGCTCACCACGTCCGGCCAGGTGAACACGGACGGCATCAGGACGAGACCCTGCCCCTCCAGCGGCCGTACGTGCTCGCCCCGGTACGCGATCCGCAGCGTGGCCGTCTCCGCCAGCCAGTCGAACGACGGATGCAGCTCGTCCAGCAGCCGTTCGAGACCGCCCTCCGCGAGCCGCCGCGAGTGGTACGCCACGTCCGCTTCCAGCAGCGCCCGCAGCCGGGGCCACTCCGGCGCCACCAGCGCCTCCCACGCCGCCGTCAGTAGATCCGCGAGCCGGTCCACCGCCCCCGCGGGATCGGCCAGCAGCCGCCGCCCCTCCGCGCTCTCCGCCGCCCCCGGCGTCCCGGCGAGCGCCCGCGCGAAGTCGTCCCCGACCAGGGCCGGATCGGTCGCCCGTACGGCGGCGATCTCGTCCTCGAAGACGGCGGTGGGCCCGATCGGCGGCGGATAGAGGAAGTCCGGGCTGTGCCCCTGCGAAGGCATCAGCAGATGCAGCGGCGCCAGATCGAGCCCCCGCGCCGCCGCCGCGATCCGCCGCAGCCACGGCAGGTGATAGCCCTGCTGCCGGGGCCGGGCCAGCACCCGCACGGCGGAGTGCGTCTCCCAGAGCGGCGAGAGCGCGAACCGGATGCGCAACGGGTCGGTCTCACCGAAACGCAGGTGGTACGGCATGGCTCCCCAAGATTCGCCTGGACCCGAAAGTCTAGGCCCACCGCCCGCCACCCTCCAGGCTGCCCGCATGCCGAACACCACACCCCGGAACCCACCTGCCGGACACCACCACCGGAACACGCCTGCCGGGCCTGCGCACCCGGGGCCTGCGCACCCGGAACCCGCAGGTCCGGGGCCTGCGAGTCCCGCACCCCTCGCGCCCGCCGCCACCGACGCCGCCGAGCGTCGGCAGCCCGTGCCCGTGCCCGTGCCCTCGGGCCCCGCGCGGCCCGGACCCGCCACCCCGCCGCCCGCTTCCCCCGCGTCCGGCGAGGGCTCCGCGTCCGGCGCGGTCCCGGTATCCGGCGTCGCCCCCGTGCCCCCCGTGTCCGGCGAGGGCTCCGCGAGTCCCGGCTACCGGGCCGTCTTCCGGGTGCGGGAGTTCCGGTTCGTCTTCGTGGCGCATCTCTGCTCGCTGCTCGGGGTCGTCGTCAGCGAGCTGGCGCTCACCGTGCTCGTCTACGACCTCACCCGCTCCCCGCTGCTCTCCTCCCTCACCTTCGCCCTCGGGTTCCTGCCCTACCTCGTCGGCGGCACCCTGCTCGCCGGGCTCACCGACCGGCTGCCGCCCCGCCGGATCCTCGTCGTCTGCGACCTCGTCTGCGCCGGCTGCGTGGCCGTGATGACCGTGCCCGCCACCCCCGTCGCCGTCCTGCTCGCCCTGCGCTGCGCCATCGCCCTCGTCTCGCCCGTCTTCAACGGCACCCGGATGGCGACCCTCGCCGACATCCTCGGCGAGGGCGACCTCTTCGTCCTCGGCCGTTCCCTGCTGCGGATCGTGTCGCAGAGCGCCCTCCTCACCGGCTTCGCCGCCGGTGGCGTGCTCCTCACCGTCGTCCCGCCGCGCGGCGCCCTCGTCGTCACTGCCGCCACCTTCCTCCTCTCCGCCCTGCTGCTGCGCCTCGGCACCGCCCGCCGCCCCGCCCGCGCCGCCGGGAAACCGGCCCTCGGCGGGCTCGCCGGGACCCGGGCGGTCCTGGGCGACCGCAGGACGCGCGCCCTGATGCTGATGTTCTGGGTGCCGCCGCTCTTCGCCGTCGTACCGGAGGCGCTCGCCGCCCCGTACGCGGACGAGATCGGCGTCTCCACCGCCGCCCTCGGCCTCCTGATGTGCGCGCTGCCGGTCGGCACCATCGCGGGCGAACTGTTCGCCGGGTCCTTCCTGAGCGCGGCGGCCCGCTCCCGCGTCGTGCTGCCGCTCGCCGTCGTCGGGGTCCTGCCCTATCTCCTGTACGCGGTGCGGCCCGGCGTCGCGCTCGCCGCCCTCGCCCTGTTCCTGGCGGGCGCCACCGGCGCGTACACCCTCGGTCTCGACGCCTGGTTCGTCGCCGCCGTCCCCGAGGAGTGGCGGGGGAGGGCCATGACCCTGATGACGGCGGGCATGATGACCGTCCAGGGTCTGGGCATGGCGGGAGCGGGCCTCGCGGCCGAGTTCGCGCCCGTGCACACGGTGGTCGCGGGCACCGGAGTCCTCGGCACGCTGTGTCTCCTCGGTGCCGCCTTCGAGCTGTGGGCGACCGAAAGACGAGACGGAGCTGACCGGCATATGACCAGTGGGTAAGGTCGACGCGTGCCGAAGCCGCTCAGTCTCCCCTTCGATCCCATCGCCCGCGCCGACGAGCTCTGGCAGAAGCGCTGGGGTCCGGTCCCCTCGATGGCCGCGATCACCTCGATCATGCGGGCCCATCAGATCCTCCTCGCCGAGGTCGACGCCGTCGTCAAGCCGTACGAACTGACCTTCGCGCGGTACGAGGCGCTGGTGCTGCTCACCTTCTCCAAGCAGGGCGAGCTGCCGATGTCCAAGATCGGCGAGCGGCTGATGGTCCACCCCACCTCGGTGACCAACACGGTGGACCGCCTCGTGAGGTCCGGTCTGGTCGCCAAGCGCCCCAACCCGAACGACGGCCGGGGCACCCTGGCGACCATCACGGAGAAGGGCCGCGAGGTGGTCGAGTCGGCCACCCGGGACCTGATGGGCATGGAGTTCGGACTCGGCGCCTACGACGCCGAGGAGTGCGCCGAGATCTTCGCGATGCTCCGGCCCCTGCGGGTCGCGGCGGAGGACTTCGAGGAGCGGTAGGGCGCCGCCTCGGCGGAGCGGAGGACGAGCCGTACCGCCACGCGCCGGCGTCGCGTCCCGACGGAGGGTGACGCCGCTCCCCGGCCCGCCCCCGCCCCGCCGTGACGGGTCCGGCCCCGCCGCGCCCCGCCACGCCGTGACGGCCCGCCCCGGCGGAAGATCGCCCGGAACGTGCGGTTACGCTCGACGGCATGAAATCCAGCGTGCTGACCCGCTACCGCGTCATGGCGTACGTGACTGCCGTCATGCTGCTCGTGCTCTGCGGCTGCATGGTCGCCAAGTACGGCTTCGACACCGGCGAGGACCTGACCCTCGCGGTCTCCCAGCTCCACGGCGTCCTCTACATCATCTATCTGATCTTCGCCTTCGACCTGGGCTCCAAGGCCAAGTGGCCGTTCGGGAAGCTGCTCTGGGTGCTGCTCTCCGGGACCATTCCCTTCGCCGCCTTCTTCGTCGAGCGCAAGATCGTCCGCGAGACGCTTCCGCTGGTCCAGGGCGCGAGCCCGGAGCCGGTCAAGGCCTGACACCGCCCCCGCGCGACACCTCCGTACATCTGTGCGGAGGTTTGTCATCGACATTTACTAGGACGTCCTAGTAAATTCGAAGCATGGACGCTGACGCCATCGAGGAAGGCCGCCGTCGCTGGCAGGCCCGTTACGACAAGGCCCGCAAGCGGGACGCCGACTTCACCACGCTCTCCGGCGACGCCGTCGAGCCCGTCTACGGGCCCCGGCCCGGCGACGCCTACGAGGGGTTCGAACGCATCGGCTGGCCGGGCGAGTACCCCTTCACCCGGGGACTCCACCCGACCGGCTACCGGGGCCGGACCTGGACCATCCGCCAGTTCGCCGGCTTCGGCAACGCCGAGCAGACCAACGAGCGCTACAAGATGATCCTGGCCGCGGGCGGCGGCGGCCTCTCCGTCGCCTTCGACATGCCCACCCTCATGGGCCGCGACTCCGACGACCCCCGCTCCCTCGGCGAGGTCGGCCACTGCGGTGTCGCCATCGACTCCGCCGCCGACATGGAGGCCCTCTTCAAGGACATCCCGCTCGGCGACGTCACCACCTCGATGACGATCTCCGGCCCCGCCGTCCCCGCCTTCTGCATGTACCTGGTCGCCGCCGAACGCCAGGGCGTCGACCCCGCCGTCCTCAACGGCACGCTCCAGACCGACATCTTCAAGGAGTACATCGCGCAGAAGGAATGGCTCTTCGAGCCCGAGCCCCATCTGCGTCTCATCGGCGACCTCATGGAGCACTGCGCGAAGAACATCCCCGCGTACAAGCCGCTCTCCGTCTCCGGCTACCACATCCGCGAGGCCGGGGCCACGGCCGCGCAGGAGCTGGCGTACACCCTCGCCGACGGCTTCGGCTACGTCGAGCTGGGCCTCAGCCGAGGCCTGGACGTGGACGTCTTCGCCCCCGGCCTCTCCTTCTTCTT
Organism: Streptomyces sp. CBMA291; assembly: GCF_014596525.1. Taxonomy (GTDB): domain Bacteria; phylum Actinomycetota; class Actinomycetes; order Streptomycetales; family Streptomycetaceae; genus Streptomyces. The sequence continues at coordinate 209,060 of NZ_MSJP01000083.1, read as the reverse complement.
CGACGCCCACCTCGACTTCTTCGAGGAGATCGCCAAGTTCCGTGCCGCCCGCCGCATCTGGGCCCGCTGGATGAAGGAGGTCTACGGGGCGAAGACCGACAAGGCCCAGTGGCTGCGCTTCCACACCCAGACCGCCGGTGTCTCCCTCACCGCCCAGCAGCCGTACAACAACGTCGTCCGCACCGCCGTCGAAGCCCTCTCCGCCGTCCTCGGCGGCACCAACTCCCTCCACACCAACGCCCTCGACGAGACCCTCGCGCTCCCCAGCGAGCAGGCCGCCGAGATCGCGCTGCGCACCCAGCAGGTCCTGATGGAGGAGACCGGCGTCGCCAACGTCGCCGACCCGCTGGGCGGCTCCTGGTACGTCGAGCAGCTCACCGACCGCATCGAGGCCGACGCCGAGAAGATCTTCGACCAGATCAAGGAGCGCGGTCGCCGGGCCCACCCGGACGGCAGGCACCCGATCGGCCCGATCACCTCCGGCATCCTGCGCGGCATCGAGGACGGCTGGTTCACCGGCGAGATCGCCGAATCCGCCTTCCGCTACCAGCAGGCCCTGGAGAAGGACGAGAAGCGGGTCGTCGGCGTCAACGTCCACCACGGCTCCGTCACCGGCGACCTGGAGATCCTGCGGGTCAGCCACGAGGTGGAGTGGGAGCAGGTCCGCGTCCTCGGCGAGCGCAAGGGACGCCGTGACGACGCCAAGGTCCGCGCCTCGCTCGACGCCATGCTGACCGCCGCCCGGGACGGCTCGAACATGATCGCCCCGATGCTCGACGCCGTCCGCGCCGAAGCCACCCTCGGCGAGATCTGCGACGCGCTGCGCGACGAGTGGGGCACCTACACGGAGCCGCCGGGCTTCTGACCCGCCCAGGGCCCGCCCGACCCCTCCCGTCGGGCCGGGCCCGCCCGGAAGACCCCGGCCCGACGGCTTCCACCCCACTGGACCCCGGGCTTCTCCCCCCATGGACGAAGGGGCGGTACGGGAACGCTCCCGTACCGCCCCTTCGTACGTCCGCCGCCGACCTTTCGTACGACCGGTTCCGGCCCTTCGTCCGTACGACGTGACGCATTCCGCCGTCGGCCAGGCGCCCCGCCGTGGGCCGGGCGCCTCCGCCGCCGCCCGGCGGTCCCGGGTCAGCCGTGCGCCGCCGCCGCACCGAGCCCGCCGAGCAGCAGGGCGGTGAGCCGGGTGGCCCAGGGCCGGTCCACCGGCTCCGCGCTCACCAGCGCCCGGTGCACCACCGCCCCGGCCACCACGTCGAAGATCAGATCGTCGAGCGCGGCGACCGTGCCCAGCAGATGCTCCCCGGGAAGCTCGCCGCGCCGCTGCGCCCGCGCCCGCCCCGCGAGCACCAGCCGTTTCTGCCGGTCGACGATGGAGTCCCGGATGCGCTCGCGCAGCGGCTCGTCACGGGTCGACTCGGCCACCACCGCCATCAGGGCCGTCTTGGTCTCGGGGCGTTCGAGAAGGGTCGCGAACTGGAGCACCACATGCTCGATGTCGGCCTGGAGGGAGCCCAGATCGGGCAGCTCCAGCTCGTCGAAGAGGACCGCGACGGCGTCCACCACCAGCTCGTTCTTGTTCGCCCAGCGGCGGTAGAGCGTGGTCTTGGCGACGCCCGCGCGCCCGGCGACATCACCCATCGTCAGCTTGGACCAGCCCAGTTCGACCAGGACCGCGCGGGTCGCCTCCAGGATGGCCGTATCGGCCTCGGCGGAGCGCGGACGGCCGGGGCGCAGGCTCTTGGGCCCGGCGGGGAACCCCTCGGGGGAGCCGGGCGGAGGGGGTGGCAGGGACGACATGGAGACCGACCATACCCGCCGGTAGGTTCGGCGCCAGAGGCCCGGCGTGTGAGGCAGTTCACCGGGCGGATCGAGGACGCGCCCTCCCGCCCGCTCGGCCCCGGCAGTTACGCTACGACCCGTAGCGAAAGGCTTGAGCGGCCCCAGCGACAACCATGGCACCGGGTGGGGACCCGGTGCGAAACCGAAGACGAGGAACCGTGTCGTCCCCGCGTCTCGCACACCGGCGGGAGGCGTGGGGGCGGCACGGTTCGGCCATGGCTTACCGGTAACGCACGCGGAAGGGGGAGGATGTACCCATGCAGCCCCGAAACATGTCCATGAGCGGCGTCGTCGACCTCGCCGCGGTGAAGGCGGCCGGAGAGGCCAAGGCGAAGGCGGAGCAGGCGCGGGCCGAAGCCGCCCGGCAGGGTGGTCCCGCCGCCGTGTCCCCGTCCGCCCTGGTGATCGACGTCGACGAGGCGGGCTTCGAGAGCGAGGTGCTCCAGCGCTCCGCCGAGGTCCCGGTCGTCCTCGACTTCTGGGCCGAGTGGTGCGAGCCCTGCAAGCAGCTCGGCCCCCTCCTGGAGCGGCTCGCCGCCGAGTACAACGGCCGCTTCCTGCTCGCGAAGATCGATGTCGACGCCAACCAGATGCTGATGCAGCAGTTCGGCATCCAGGGAATTCCGGCCGTTTTCGCGGTGGTCGCCGGTCAGGCACTGCCGCTCTTCCAGGGTGCGGTGCCCGAGGCCCAGATCCGCGAGACCCTCGACCAGTTGATCCAGATCGGCGAGGAGCGCTTCGGCCTCACCGGCATCGTCGTGGACCCGGACGCCGAGGCAGGCGGGGCCGCCCCGGCGCACCATGCCGGTCCGTACGACGCCCTCCTGGAGGCGGCCATGTCCGCGCTCGACGCGGGCGATCTGGCCGGTGCCGTGCAGGCGTACCGCAATGTGCTCGCCGACGACCCGGCCCACCCGGAGGCGGCGCTCGGTCTCGCGCAGGCCGAACTGCTCACCCGGGTGAGCGGCATGGACCCGGCCGCCGTCCGCAAGGCGGCGGCGGACGCGCCCGCCGATGTGGACGCGCAGCTCGCCGCCGCCGACCTCGATCTGGCGGGCGGTCATGTGCAGGACGCGTTCGGGCGCCTGGTGGAGACCGTGCGCCGGACGGCGGGCGAGGACCGGGACGCGGTCCGGCTGCGCCTGCTGAAGCTCTTCGAGGTGATCGGCGCCGACGACCCCCGGGTCACGGCGGCCCGTCAGGCCCTCGCCAGGGTGCTGTTCTGATTCCTTCCGTGAGTCGGATCGTCTGACGATTTGGCAGGAGGGTGACAAAAGGCGGCCGCGCTTTACCAAAACTTGGTAATCGCGGCCGCTGTTACTTGCAGTAAATCGAACCCGGCGTTCTGTCCTGGTTCATTCGGCGTTCTGCTGATATTCCCGGGTGCGCGGGCCCACCCTGTGTGCCCGATCGATCCCCTCCCGCCATGGCGTGGTTATCCACCCGTTACTAGCCAGTAACGACCCCCCTTGTGCGGGACCGCGGAATGGACCACGATCGGCGACGCTCGGTCCGAACCGCATCCCCCCGGCAACCAACCGGGACGTGGGGAGGTTTCCCCACCGGGCGGACCGGCGCTCCGGCGCCGGTCGCGGACAGGGGGGTTCCCGTTCGTGTGAACGGGGCCTGTCCGGTCAGGCCGTGCTCCGACGCGCGGCCCGTGGTTGTCGCTCGGGGGTGATCGCCGGTGGTCGGGACGCGTACGCGCCGACCGACGCCCCGGTGCTCTTCTTCCCGAGGACGTAGCTCTTCTCCCATCCCGGGACGGGCCCCCGGCCCTTCCGGAGATGTACGTCCGAGAAGGAGGAATTCTCATGCAGTCCCAGGTTCGTGGCGGGACCAGATGGAAGCGTTTCGCCGTCGTCATGGTGCCGAGCGTGGCCGCGACGGCCGCGATCGGCGTCGGTCTGGCGCAGGGCGCGCTCGCCGCGTCGTTCGCCATCTCCGGCCAGGAGTTCAAGGTCACGGCTGACAGTCTCGAAGGTACGGACTTCGTCCAGTACGGCAGTGTGGACTCGGGCAGTGACCTCGCGGGCAATCCGCTCGATGTCCCGGTGGCGGTCTCCGGCTTTTCCACCGCCAAGATCACCAAGATGTGCCAGTCGGTCGTGACGCCGAAGATTCCGATCATCAACATGGACATCACCCTCCGCCTGGAGGCCGGTACCGACGCGGTCAAGACCGGCAAGGACGAGGACAAGGTCTACGCGGAGGGCATCTACCTCGATGTCTCCTCGCTGAAGGCCGACGCCGAGTTCAAGAAGATCGACATCGGCGTCGCCGCCGGTCAGCTCGACACGTTCAACGGCAAGAAGGTCGACGGCAAGCCGGGCATCCAGCCCAACACGAAGGCCAACCCCTTCGGCTTCTCGCAGCGCGCCGAGACGGCCACCCTGACGAACGTCCGCCAGAAGGCGTGGGCGACCACCGCCGGCACCTTCAAGCTCCCCGACCTCAACCTGTCCCTGCACCGGGGCACTTCGGCGGAGTGCTTCAAGGACTGACCCCGTGCGGTGGGGGTGCGGACCGCCCACGCGGTCCGCACCCCCACCGGACACCGGCCGAACCCCCCTCTCCCCGCACCACAGCTTCCAGGGAGCTTTTCCATGAGCGCCGAGACCCCCGCCTCCCGCGAAGTCCCCAGGCAGAACCGGTTCACTGTCTGGCGGCAGACCCGGCCCTTCTGGGCGGGACTGTTCACCGTGATCGGCGGCCTGCCGATCGCCTATCTCCCGTACGGGGACATGCGACTCGGCAACATCACCCTCGCCATGAAGACCACCGCGGGAGCGGGCGCCCTGATCATCGGCGTCCTGCTCGTCACGCTCGGCCTGACGATGTGGTTCCAGCCCATCGTCCGCGTCTTCGCGGGCGTCGCGACGATCATCCTGGGACTCGTCTCCATCCCGGTGTCCAACTTCGGCGGGCTCGTCGTCGGGTTCCTGTTCGCCCTCGTCGGCGGTGGCATGTCCATCGCCTGGGCGCCCGCGCCACCGGTCGAGGACGCCCTCGGCCCCCCGTACGACGAGGACCCGGAGGAATCCGCCGGGACCGTCCCCGAGCAGTACGGGACGGAGTACCACGCGACCGAGACGACGATCGACGCCGACGGCGGGAGGAACAGTGCGGCATGACGAGACCCAGCCGGGGCTCGCGAAGGACGGACCGCGCCACGCGGCCCCCCGCAAGTCGCTGCTGAACAGGATCCAGGGCCCGGCGGGCAAGGCGATGGCACTCGCCGCCATGCCGACCGCCGTCTTCGTGGGCATGGGCCTCACGCCCCGGCTCGCCCTCGCCGACGACAAGGACTTCCCCTACGCGCCCGGCCCCTGTGTCACCCGCTCCGACGAGCCGGTGACCGAGGAGGAGACCCCCGCGCCCACCGGCAAGCCCTCGACGCCCGCGACGGCCACGCCCACCGCCGCCCCCACCACCCTCGCCCCGGCCTCCACCGGGACCCCGGCGCCGACCGCGACGGAGACCGGCCAGGCACCCGTACGGCAGACGGGGGAGGGGGCGAAGGCCACCGCCGGGACGACGGTCGCACCGACCGTGCCCTCGGCGCCGACGGTCACGCCCACCCCGACGGCCTCGGGAAACCCGCTCGACCCGCTGGGTCTCGGCGAGGCCCTGAAGGACTTCTTCGACGGCCTCGCCCCCAAGCCGACGGCCACGACCGCGGCCGCACCCACGGCGTCCGCACCCACGCCCACGGCGTCCGCGACGGCCCCCGCCGCCCGGCCCGCCACCCCCGACGAGGCGCCGCCGTCGGCCACCGCACCGCCCGCGACCACCACGTCCGGGGCTCCGGAGGCGACCGCCGATCCCGACCCCGAGGCCGGGAAGACGAAGGCGGCGATCGAGAAGGCGGCCGAGGAAGCCGGGGTGGAGGTCCAGGAGCTGCCGGAGGACGCCAAGGGGCTGGACGCCAGGAAGGACGAGTCCATACCCGACGGCGCCAAGCCGCGCTTCCCGTGCCCCGAGCGGGACGCCGCCGCCCTCGCGGCGGCCGAGGTCGAGCCGGGCATCCCGCTGCTGCCCGACGAGCCGTGGCGCCTTGAGAGCACGCGGCTCACCCTGAGCGGGCTCAAGTACCACGGCATCGTCGAGGTGAAGACCGGCGGCGGCAGGATCAAGAAGGTCCTGAAGTTCACCGCGAGCGCGGTGCGGATCAAGGACCTGCACCAGCTGACGGAGCACTCCAAGGGCCTGACCACCCACGTCCGTTCGGACAAGGGCAAGGAGTCGACCATCACCGGCTCCACGGTGACCATGTACACCGAGGAGCTGAAGGGCAATCTGATCGGGCTCATCCCGGTCACCTTCGGCCCCGAGTCCCCGCCGCCGCTGAACCTCCCCGAGGTCTTCTTCACCGACGTGAAGCTGAAGCAGGCGGGCCAGTTCGGCGGCACCCTCCGGGTCCCGGGCCTGCGCAACACGATCGAGCCGAGCTGACCCCCGTACGACCGCGTGACCCCCGTACGACCGAGTGCCCCCGTACCACCGCGTGACCCGACGCCCGTACGGCCGCGTTCCCCGTACGGCCGCGTATCCCCGTATCCCCGTATCCCCGTACCGCCGTGCCGGGCGCGTACGACGGAGCCCCCGCCCGGAGAGGGCGGGGGCTCCGTCGTGCGTCCCGGGGCGGGGGAGCGGCGGGTCAGCCGCGCTCGCCGCCCAGGTGGTGGACGCGGACCATGTTGGTGGTGCCGGGGACGCCGGGGGGCGAACCGGCCGTGATGATCATGGTGTCGCCCTCGTTGTAGCGCTGGAGCTTGAGCAGCTCGGCGTCGACGAGGTCGACCATCGCGTCCGTGTTGTCCACGTGCGGGACGACGAAGGACTCGACGCCCCAGCTCAGGGTGAGCTGGTTGCGGGTGTTCTCGTCCGTGGTGAAGGCGAGGATCGGCTGCTTCGCGCGGTAGCGCGAGAGGCGGCGGGCGGTGTCGCCGGACTTGGTGAAGGCGATCAGCGCCTTGCCGTCGAGGAAGTCGGCGATCTCGCAGGCGGCACGGGCGACGGAACCGCCCTGGGTGCGCGGCTTCTTGCCCGGCACCAGGGGCTGGAGGCCCTTGGAGAGCAGCTCGTCCTCGGCGGCGGTGACGATCTTCGACATCGTCTTCACCGTCTCGACCGGGTACGCGCCGACCGAGGACTCGGCCGACAGCATGACCGCGTCGGCACCGTCCAGGATCGCGTTGGCGACGTCGCTGGCCTCGGCGCGGGTCGGCCGCGAGTTGGTGATCATCGACTCCATCATCTGGGTGGCGACGATGACCGGCTTGGCGTTGCGGCGGCACAGCTCGACGAGGCGCTTCTGCACCATGGGCACCCGCTCCAGCGGGTACTCGACGGCGAGGTCGCCGCGCGCCACCATGACCGCGTCGAAGGCCGCGACGACGGCCTCCATGTTCTCGACGGCCTGCGGCTTCTCGACCTTGGCGATGACGGGGACCCGGCGGCCCTCCTCGTCCATCACCTTGTGCACGTCCTTGACGTCGTTCGCGTCGCGGACGAAGGAGAGCGCGACCATGTCGCAGCCCATCCGGAGGGCGAAGCGGAGGTCCTCGACGTCCTTCTCGGAGAGGGCCGGGACGTTCACCGCCGCGCCGGGCAGGTTGATGCCCTTGTGGTCGGAGATGACACCGCCCTCGACGACGATGGTCCGGACCCGGGGGCCGGTGACCTCGACGACACGCAGCTCGACGTTGCCGTCGTTGATGAGGACCTGGTCGCCCTTGGAGACGTCGCCGGGCAGGCCCTTGTACGTGGTGCCGCAGATGGACTTGTCGCCGGGGACGTCCTCGGTGGTGATGGTGAACTCGTCACCGCGCACCAGCTCGACGGGGCCCTCGGCGAAGGTCTCCAGGCGGATCTTGGGGCCCTGGAGGTCGGCGAGGACGCCGACCGCGCGGCCGGTGTCCGCGGAGACCTGCCGGACGCGGTCGTACCGCTCCTGGTGTTCCGCCTGGGAGCCGTGGCTGAAGTTGAATCGGGCCACGTTCATGCCGGCCTCGATGAGAGCCTTCAGCTGCTCATACGAGTCGACGGCGGGGCCCAGCGTGCAGACGATTTTGGAACGGCGCATAAGGCGGATCCTATCGGTTTGTTTCACTGCGGAATATTCCGGCTGGCGGAAAGTACAAATGGGCGTGGGCCCGCTCAAGCGATCACTCGTTCGATCACACTGTCTTTCGGACGAGCGCGAAAGTCTGACGGGCGATCTCCAGTTCCTCGTCCGTCGGCACCACCGCGACCGCCACCCGCGCCTTCTCGGGCGATATCAGCCGCGCCTCCCCGGAACGCACCGCGTTGAGGTCCGCGTCCACCTCGATCCCCAGCCCCTCCAGACCCGCGAGGGCCGCCGCCCGGACCGGCGCCGCGTTCTCGCCGACCCCCGCCGTGAACACCACCGCGTCCACCCGGCCGAGCACCGCGTAGTAGGCGCCGATGTACTTTTTCAGCCGGTGCACGTAGATGTCGAAGGCCAGCGCCGCCCGCTCGTCGCCCTCCTCGATCCTGCGGTGGATCTCCCGCATGTCGTTGTCGCCGCAGAGCCCCACGAGCCCGGACTTCTTGTTGAGCAGGACGTCGATCTCGTCCGCCGACATGCCCGCCACCCGCTTCAGATGGAAGGTGACCGCCGGGTCGATGTCACCCGAGCGGGTGCCCATGACCAGACCTTCGAGCGGCGTCAGACCCATCGAGGTGTCCACGCACCGGCCGCCGCGCACCGCCGACGCGGAGGCGCCGTTGCCCAGGTGCAGCACGATCATGTTCACCTCGGACGGCTCCTTGCCCAGCAGCCGCGCCGCCTCGCGCGACACATAGGCGTGCGAGGTGCCGTGGAAGCCGTACCGGCGGATGCGGTGCGCGTCGGCGGTCTCCACGTCGATCGCGTACCGCGCCGCCGCCTCCGGCATCGTCGAGTGGAACGCGGTGTCGAAGACCGCGATCTGCGGCAGGTCGGGACGGAGCGCCATCGCCGTACGGATGCCGGTGAGGTTCGCCGGGTTGTGCAGCGGCGCCACCGGGACGAGCCGCTCGATCTCCGCCAGGACGGCGTCGTCGATCACCGTAGGCTCCGTGAACCGCAGCCCGCCGTGCACCACCCGGTGCCCGATCGCGGCCAGTTCCGGGGAGTCCATGCCGAGCCCGTCCGCCGCCAGCTCCTCCGCGACCGCCTTCAGGGCGGCGGCGTGGTCGGCGATCGGCCCGGTCCGCTCGCGCTTCCCGCCGCCCTGGAGCGGGGTGTGCACGAGCCGCGAGGTCTCCTCGCCGATGCGCTCCACCAGGCCCTGGGCGAGCCGGTGGCCGTCGTTCATGTCGAGCAGCTGGTACTTCACCGACGACGAGCCGGAGTTCAGGACCAGGACGCGGGTGGGGGTCGTCATGCGGAAGGCTCCTCACCCTGCGCGGGGGTCTGGGACTGGATCGCCGTGATGGCGACCGTGTTGACGATGTCGCTGACCAGCGCGCCGCGCGAGAGGTCGTTGACGGGCTTGCGGAGCCCCTGGAGGACCGGGCCGACGGCCACGGCGCCGGCCGAACGCTGGACGGCCTTGTAGGTGTTGTTGCCGGTGTTGAGGTCGGGGAAGATCAGCACGGTCGCCTGGCCCGCCACCTCCGAGTCCGGCAGCTTCGTCGCCGCCACCGAGGGCTCGACGGCCGCGTCGTACTGGATGGGCCCCTCGATCCGCAGCTCCGGGCGGCTCTGCCGGACCAGCTTGGTCGCCTCCCTGACCTTGTCCACGTCGGCGCCGGAGCCCGAGGTGCCGGTGGAGTACGAGAGCATCGCGATCCTCGGATCGACGCCGAAGCGGGCGGCGGTGGCCGCCGACTGGACGGCGATGTCCGCGAGCTGCTCGGCGTCCGGGTCCGGGTTCACCGCGCAGTCGCCGTACACCAGGACCTTGTCGGCGAGGCACATGAAGAAGACCGAGGAGACGATGGACGCTCCCCCGGAGGCTTCGCCCGGGGCGGTCCCCCCGGGCTTGGTCTTGATGATCTCGAAGGCGGGGCGGATCGTCGCCGCCGTGGAGTGCACCGAACCGGAGACCATGCCGTCCGCGAGCCCCTCCTCCACCATCAGGGTGCCGAAGTAGTTGACGTCCGCCACCACGTCGTACGCCAGCTCCACCGTCACGCCCTTGTGGGCCCGCAGCGCCGCGTACTTCTCCGCGAACCGGTCGCGCAGCTCCGAGGTCTGCGGGTCGATCAGCTCCGCGTCCCCGAGCGATACGCCGAGGTCGGCGGCCTTCTTGCGGATGGTCTCCACCTCGCCGAGGAGCGTCAGGTCGCAGACGTCACGGCGCATCAGCACATCCGCCGCGCGCAGCACCCGCTCCTCGGTGCCCTCCGGCAGGACCACCCGGCGCCGGTCGGCGCGCGCCTGCTCGATCAGCTCGTGCTCGAACATCATCGGGGTGACCCGGCTGCCGCGGGCCACCGAGACCCGCTTGAGCAGGTCGGCCGTGTCCACATGCCGTTCGAACAGGCCGAGCGCGGTCTCCGCCTTGCGCGGGGTGGCCGCGTTCATCCGGCCCTCCAGGGCGAAGAGTTCACCCGCCGTCGGGAAGCTGTTGCCCGGGACGGAGATCACCGGCGTGCCGGGCGCGAGCCGCGCCGCCAGGGTCAGGACCTCCTCGCCGGGCCGCTCGTCCAGGGTGAGCAGCACCCCGGCGATCGGCGGGGTGCCGGCCGAGTGCGCGGCCAGCGCCCCGACGACCAGGTCGGCCCGGTCCCCGGGGGTGACGACGAGACAGCCCGGGGTCAGCGCGTGGAGGAAGTTCGGCAGCATGGCGCCGCCGAAGACGAAGTCGAGGGCGTCCCTGGCGAGTCCCGCCTCGTCGCCGAGGACCACGGTGGCACCGAGCGCGTGGGTGATCTGGGCGACGGTGGGCGCGGCGAGCGTCGGATCGTCCGGCAGGGCGTAGCAGGGCACCGGGAGCCGGGCGGCCAGCCGCTCCTGGATCACCTCGCGGTCCTCGGGGGCCACCCGGTTGACGATCAGCGCGAGGACGTCGCAGCCGAGTCCGTCGTACGCCCGGAAGGCGTTGCGCGCCTCGGCCCGTACGGACTCGGCGGGCTGGCCCTTGCCGCCGACGACGGGGATGACGGAGGCGCCGAACTCGTTGGCGAGCCGCGCGTTGAGCGCCAGCTCGTCGGGGAGCTGGGTGGCGGCGAAGTCGGTGCCGAGGACGAGGACGACCTCGTAGTCGCGGGCCACCGCGTGGAAGCGGTCGACGAGCCGGGAGACCAGTTCGTCGGTGCCCTGCTCGGCCTGGAGGTCGGCGGCCTCGTGGTAGTCCATGCCGTAGACGGTGGAGGCGTCCTGCGAGAGCCGGTAGCGGGCGCGCAGCAGGTCGAAGAGCCGGTCGGGACCGTCGTGCACCAGTGGCCGGAACACACCCACCCGGTCCACCTGACGGGTGAGGAGTTCCATGACTCCCAGCTCGACGACCTGGCGGCCGTCACCGCGGTCGGTCCCGGTCACGTACACGCTGCGCGTCACGCCGTGGTCTCCTGTCCAGTCCTGCGGGGAACCGGGGCCCGGAGCCCGGAGCGAGCGGGCCTCGGGGCACGCTCGGGGTCCGTGCGCCGGTCCTCGGCCCGGCGGGTCCGTCGTCCGTCCCGCCGTGCCGTCAACCGACTGTGCTCAGAAAGCCCCGTTAGGGCGGCATTACCCCCTTGACAGTACCCCCACCAATGGTCAAGTCGCCCGCCGGACGAACGGCCCTGGAGACCGGGCCGAAAGGCCCTCGCGAAGGGGGTGCCCGGCCCGCGCGGAGCAACGGCGAGCGCGGCCCTCCGGAGCGTCGTGTGAGAATCGTGGTAGCTCACAACGGAACGCGACCGAGCAGGAGACACAGCACGATGCGTATCGGAGTTCTCACCGCAGGCGGCGACTGTCCTGGCCTGAACGCAGTGATCCGGTCGGTCGTGCACCGGGCGCTCACCGGCCACGACGACGAAGTCATCGGCTTCGAGGACGGGTTCAAGGGGCTGCTCGACGGCCACTACCGGTCGCTCGACCTCAACGCGGTCAGCGGCATCCTGGCCCGCGGCGGCACCATTCTCGGCTCGGCACGCCTGGAGCGGAACCGGCTCCGCGAGGCCGCCGAGTCCGCCCCCGACCTGGCCCGCAAGTACGGCATCGACGTCCTCATCCCGATCGGCGGGGAAGGCACCCTGACCGCCGCCCGGATGCTCTCCGACGCGGGCATGCCCGTCGTCGGCGTACCGAAGACGATCGACAACGACATCTCGTCCACGGACCGCACCTTCGGCTTCGACACCGCCGTCGGCGTCGCCACCGAGGCCATGGACCGGCTCAAGACCACGGCCGAATCCCACCAGCGCGTGATGGTCGTCGAGGTGATGGGCCGCCACGCCGGCTGGATCGCCCTGGAGTCCGGCATGGCGGGCGGCGCGCACGGCATCTGCCTGCCCGAGCGGCCCTTCGAGGTCGACGACCTGGTCAAGATGGTCGAGGAGCGCTTCGCCCGGGGCAAGAAGTTCGCCGTCATCTGCGTCGCCGAGGGCGCCCATCCGGCCGAGGGTTCGATGGAGTACAAGAAGGGCGAGATCGACCAGTTCGGCCATGAGCGTTTCCAGGGCATCGGCAACCAGCTCGCCGTCGAGCTGGAGCGGCGCCTCGGCAAGGAGGCCCGCCCGGTCATCCTCGGCCACGTCCAGCGCGGCGGCACCCCGACCGCGTACGACCGGGTGCTCGCGACCCGCTTCGGCTGGCACGCGGTGGAGGCGGCCCACCGGGGCGACTTCGGCCGTATGACGGCGCTGCGCGGCACGAGCATCGACATGGTCCCGCTGGCCGAGGCCGTGACCCGCCTCAAGACGGTCCCGGAGGACCGGATGCGGGAGGCGGAGTCCGTCTTCTGACGGCACGGGAAAAGACCCCGCCCCCTTTCGCGCACGACGCGGAGGGGGCGGGGTCTTCTTGGTCCCGGGGGCGGCCAGGGCCCGGGTCACGGCTGGGGCCCGGGTCGCGGCTGGGGACTTGCGGGCCGGGGGGCTTGTGGGCCGGGCTTTGTGGGCTGGGGCTGGGAGTTTGCGGCTTGGGACCGTACGGACGGGGACTGCACGGCCCGGGACCGTACGGCTTGGGACCGTGAGGCCCGGGATCGTACGGCCGGGTACCCCGCCGGACCGGGCCCTTGCCGACCGGCCCATTCGGCCCCCGGGCAGGGACCTCCGGCCCGACCTGTCCCGGTTCTCCGCCGGGACTCCGGCCCGGCCCGAGGGCTCCGGACGGACCCGGAGATCGGCCGGGACCGTGGGCGTGTGCCCAGGGTCACCCCGGGGAAATGCCGGATTCCCCTCTTGAGCGGGAACGCGGGATCAACAAGGCTTGGTCCCCGGGATCCGTCCGGGAGGACCGGGATCCGTCCGGGGAAAGGGGAGGCGCGGATGAGCCCGGGGGAGCACGCCTCCGACCCGGAGCCGGGGGAGGCGGACACGAGCGCGGGGGCCGGTTCCGGACCCCGGACCGGTTCCGGTCCAGAGGCCGGGGACGGGCGTGGGACCGGCGACGGACCAGGGACGAGGGACGAGCGTCGGACCGGGGACGGGCCAGGGGCCGGGGACGGACCAGGGACGAGGGACGAGCGTCGGACCGGGGATGGACCAGGGACCGGCGACGGGCCAGGGACCGGGAACGGGTGTGGGACCAGGGAGACACCCGGACGGACACCCCTGTACGAGGACAGGGCCCCGGCCCCCGCGCCGTACGGCAACGCGGTCCCGGCCCCCGCGCCGTACGGCAACGCGGTCCCGGCCCCCGCGCCGTACGCCGACCCCGAGTCGTACGACGCCCCGGCCCTGTACGCGGTCCCGGCTCCCTACGCGGACCCGGCCCCGTACGACGACCCGGTTCCCTACGCGGTCCCGGCTCCATACGACGACCCGGCTCCGTACGCGGACCCGGCTCCGTACGATTCCCCCGGTTCACCCGGAGACTCGCCCCGCTGGCCCCTGGACAGTCATCAGCTCGACACCCGGCGGTGGGACGGCCCGCCGCCGCCCAGGGCGCGGCGGATACGGCGGGCGGTGGTCGCGGTGGTCGCGGTGGCCGGGCTCGTGCTCGCCGGGGTCAGTGTCGTCACCGTCCTGCGGGAAGGCGGCGTGGGACTCGCCGGGCGTTCCTCCCGGGTCCCGGAGGGGCGGGGGGACCGGCCCGCCGTGGGGAAGGTGCGCATCCGTGTGTCCGGCACCGGTTTCTGTCTCGGCGAGCGGCGCGGCACCCGCACCGGGCAGATCCACCAGCTGCCGTGCGAGGAGGCGGGTGTGCCGGTCTACTCCCTGGAGGAGGCGGGCGAGGGGCGGTGGCGGATCGTGTCGGACCACCCGGAGCGGGGCGCGGGCTGCACCGGGCTCCCGTCCGGCGGCCGGACGCCGGGGGCCGCGTACCGGGACGCGGAGTGCGGCGACCCGGGCCGGGTGGAGACCTTCACCCTGGAGCCGTCCGGCACGTCCTTACGAGGCCACCGGATCGTCCCGGCGGGCGGCCCGGGAACCCCCGTCGGCTGCGTCACCGTGACCGGCGACCGTACGGCGGCCTGGGCCCGGCTCGCTCTGGCCCCCTGCGCTCCGGACGCCTCGGGCCAGCTCTTCGTCTTCGAACGGCGGTAGGCCGTGCCTTTCGGATCAGGCCGGTCACGACCCCCGGTCGTCGGTGCGGTCCGCGCTGTTTACCGTCCGGCGTGATCCCCTTACAGTCCGGTGCCATGACGGAGACGAGTAGTGCCGCGGCCGACGGGTCCACGACGAGTGCTCCCGGGGCGGGGGCGGTCGGCGGGCGGCTCGCGGGGAAGGTCTGTGTGGTCACCGGGGCGGCCAACGGGATCGGCCGGGCCGTCGCCGAACTCTTCGCCCGCGAGGGCGCGATGGTGGTGGCCACCGATCTCGACGAGGACGGTCTGCGGCGCCTCGCCGAGCGGCTGCCCCGGGCCGTCACCACGGTGGTCGGCGACGTCTCGCGGGAGGAGGACGCCCGCCGGATGATCACCGCCGCCGTCGAGCGGCACGGGCGGCTGGACGTCCTGGTGGCCAACGCGGGGGTCATCCCGCTGTCGGAGATCACCGAGGCCGGAGCCGACGACTGGGACCAGGTGATGGCGGTCGACGGCCGGGGCATGTTCCTCACCTGCAAGTACGCGATCGAGGTCATGGCCCCGGTGGCGGACGGCGGCGGTGGCGGGGGCGGCTCCGTCGTCTGCGTCTCGTCCATCTCGGGCGTCGCGGGACAGCGGGGCCAGGCGGTCTACGGGCCCGCCAAGTTCGTCGCCTCCGGACTCACCAAGCACCTCGCCGTGGAGTGGGCCGACCGGGGCATCCGGGTCAACGCCGTCGCCCCCGGCACCATCACCACCGAACGCGTCGCCCGTCTGCGCGACGAGCCCGGCGGCCCCGAGTACCTCGCGGACATCGAACGGCTCCACCCCATGCGACGGCTCGGGTCCCCGGCGGAGGTGGCCGCCGCCGTCCTCTTCCTCGCCTCCGACGAGGCGTCCTTCATCACCGGCGTGGTCCTCCCGGTCGACGGCGGTTATCTCGCGCGGTGACGGCCGGCGAGGCGGCGGCGCTCGCACGCCGTCCCGAGGGTGGATGTGTCGGCGCAGCCGACCTCGGGGTCTGGGAGCCGGGCGCCGGCCAGGCGGGGCTCGCGGGCTTCGCCGGGCTCACGGTCGGAAGGGGGCGGCCTTCTGGTCAAGCACGCTCCAGGAGCACTATTCGGATGCCGCGCCCGCGTGAACCCGGCGGATCGACCGGGACGCACTGACCGCGTCCGAACTGGCCGCGTCGGGCGTGCTGACAGGCGGCCGACGCCGGTCCGGGGCGCCCTCACAGGCGCCGAGGGCGGTGTCGGCGGCCGAATCGTCGACACCGCCGGGCGGGACGAGGACGGCCAAGGGCAGACCATGGTGGTCGCAGGCGAATCGGGCCTCGGTGATCAGCCTGCCGCAGCACCCTCCGAGCCCATGTCGTTCGGCTCCCGCTCCGCAACCGTGAGCCCACCACCAACGGCAGGGTCGACCGTCAGACAGGCCCCAGCCAGCCGCTCGTATGCGGCGAAGTCGGCGTCCGGGGTGTGCTGCCGGCCGAGGGGTTGGCGGGGCCGGACGGGCGGCGGGGGAAGCGGGCGGCGGCGGCGCGCGTCTGGAGTGCCCGGATCTCCCCGGGTGAGAGGTCCAGGACCTGCGTGGCCAGGTCGAGTTCATCCGTCAGAGTGTGCCCCGTGTGCAGCGGCACATCGGTGTTGAGGGAGACCGGGACACCGGCCGCCAGGATCGCCGGCAGGGGATGGGATGCCGGCGCCGGTACCGCGCCCAACGCCAGGTTCGAGGTCAGCGACACCTCGGCCAGGATCCCATCGGTCGCCATCCTGCGCAGCAGCGCGGCACTGGCGGCACAGGACAGGCCGTGCCCGATCCGGTCCGCGCCCAGCAGGTCCAGGGCCCGCCAGACGTGCTCCGGGGGCCCGAACTCCCCGGCGTGCACCGTCCGCCCCAGCCCCGCGTCGGCCGCCGCGCGGGCCAGCGGCACGAACGGCCGGACATCCGGGTGCGCCAGCTCGTCCCCCGCGACGTCCAGGCCTACGAAGACCGGTGGCAGCTCCCCGATCCGGTCGGTCAGCTCCCCGACGAAGTCGGCCGGGCTGTTCCGGTTCACCAGCAACACCGCCGAGACCACCGGATCGCGCAGGGGACCCAGCACCCGCTGCGCGGTGCTGGTGAAATCTTCCCAGGTCATCCCGTCCAGCAGCAGTCGACGCGGCGAGAGCCGCAGTTCCACGAGGTCCGCGCCCTGGGCGCGCTGTTCGGCGTGTACCTGGGCGAGGTATCGCCCAAGGTCTCCCGGGCTCGTCCGGGGCCGGTCCGCGCGGTCGGTGCGGTGCGCCGCGAAGAACCGATCCCTGGAGCTGAAATCGCGTGGTGCCAGGCCGAGTTCCCGGCGCTTGCGCTCCTCGGGTTCGAGGTGGAGATGGAGATGGGGGCGGACCGGGTCCCCGGGTGCGCCGCAGCCGCGCGCGGCGGGGTTGTCCGCAGTCCGAGGGCCGTTCACGCCGTGCGGCGGAGTCGGAGTTTTCTCCACTGCTGGAGTTCGCCGGAGGAGTCCCGCTCCGCGGTGGTCCAACTGTGCTCCACCTCGAACCCGGCCTCGTGGGCGAGCGGCACCAGGTCCTCGTTCCGGTAGTAGAAGAAGTGCCGGCGAAAAGGATTCTCGCCGCCCATCGGCAGCGAGTCGTACCCTTCCCCTTCCTTCACCGAGATGTGCAGGGCGCCCTGGCTGTCCAGCACCCGGTGGAACTCGACCAGAGCGCGGAGCAGTTCGGCGGGCGGCAGGTGGAGCAGCACGGCCGAGCACCACACCGCGCCCACCGCCCCGGCCGCCAGTGGCACGGCGCGCACGTCCCCGGCGACCCGGTGGACCCGGGGATCCTCCGGGATCATCGACAGCAACGGCAGGCAGGCGTCCAGGGCGATCACCCGGCGGCCGGTGCGGGCGAAGCAGAGCGCGTCCCGGCCGGCTCCGGCCCCGGCGTCCAGGACCGTTCCGTCCGTGGTGGCGGCCAGGTCGGCGATTTCGCCGGGCAGGGCGGACTCCGCCTCGTACCGCCGGGTGCCGGCCGCGTAGCTGCGGGCGGAGGCCCCGTACGCCAGCAGCGTCTCGCGTAGCCGGCGCTCGGTCTCGTCCTGGTCGTCGGCAGTGCATCGGAGGCGGTTGACGGTTTCCTGGCAGCGGGTCAGAAAGGGGAAGGCGGCCCAGTCCCAGAGGTCGGGCTCGTCGAGGGTCCGCGCCCAGACACGGCGTGCGTACTGGGAGGGGAGGTTCGGATCGGACAACAGGTACCCCTCGTCGCGTTTCCAGGTGCAGAAGTAGTAGTTCCGCTTGCGGTGCGCCGTGTCTACCAGGTCGGAAAGGCCTGTGGTCCGGCGACTTCCGGGGGCGGCGAACGACTCGGCCCGGGACTCGTCCGACAGCGGGAAGACGTGAAGGTGGGAGTGGATGATGCAGGAGCCCCCGGAGGAGTGAGCCAGGGCGTGTTCCGTGGGCTGGCCCGGGGTGTGACCGGCCGCCGCGCCCCCGGATGAGCCGTGTTCGACCAGGACGGTCGGGCTGCCCAGCTCCTGGCTCACCCGGTCGGCGTAACGCCAGGCCAGGTCGAAGGCCTCTGCCAGCTCGGCCGGTGGCAGCTCGCCCAAGCTGGCGGTGTGCCGACGGGGCACCACCAGCAGGTAGCCGGGGCGCAGGGACCCCAGGCCGGAGAGCACGTCGATGGCGGCGGTGCGGGTGATCAGCCGTGAGAAGCCGGTGCCGGGAACGCCGGGCGGGTACGGGTCGCCGGTGGCGAAGGCGCCGGCCAGCCGGACCTCCTCGCACATCTCGCACTGCTCCGGCGGTGCCACGAACACGGTGGCCGGGGGTGCGGGGGCGGCCGACCGCCGGTGCGGCTTGAGGGGCGGCGGAGTTGTCCGCTCGGGAGCGCTCACGGGTTCCCCCGGGGCCGGGTCGGCGGCCTGCGATGGTCCCACGCGTACTGGAACACCATCAGCAGGGCCGGCAGGATCAGCGCGGTCAGGAAGTCCTTCGTGGAGAAGCGGCCTGTCGCCAGGAGGGCGACCGGGATGCCAGTGGTCAGCAGGGCGACCGCCCACAGCACCAGTGTGAGCCACTTGCCGCGCAGCCAGTCGACGAAAGCGTTGCGGATCAGCAGCCTGCGGGTCAGGTCCTGGGGCTGGTCCTCGCTCTGGATGATGGCGCAGCCCGGGTACAGCAGTGCCGCCCGGCTGCGGGGTGTGGAGAGCACGGCGCCCCGGACTGCGGACAGCGCCGACACGAAGGGCCACATCGCCCACACCGAGGGCCGCATCGGGCTGCGGGGAAGCTCCCAGCAGCCATTCTCCTGCTGGGTTTCGATGATGCCGGTGACCAGGTTGAACACCTTGGGCTGGAGGGGGTCGACGACGCCCGTGGCGCAGATCGCGGAGAGCGCGAGCGGGCCGGCGAAGTGTGGCAGGGAGTTCTGGAAGACCGAGGTCGTCCCGGCGTCGTCGTAGGGGACGTCGTACTCCTCGACCGTGGTGCTGCGCTCGACGTGCACCCCCGGCTCGACCCGGTCAAGGAGCCACTCGGCCGTCTGCCGCATGGTGTTGGTGCTCAAGGCGCCGGGGATTCGGGACAGCGCCATCAGGGCCATGCTGGTGTGCACCACGGTCGGCTGTGTGCCGGGCATCGGCCCCCAGCCGGGTGTCTGCGGGTTCTGCACGCTGATCAGCCAGCGCTGGGCGTTGGTGAGGGCTTCGCCCTCCGCTCCGGCCTCGTGCAGGGCGAGCATGTTGAGGGCGGTGAGGAAGACCCGGGAGGGCTGACCGTGGTACGAGCCCCAGCCGGAGTCGACGTTCTGCTGGGACCGGAGCCACTCGACGCCCAGTCGTAAGGACTCCCCGGAGCCCAGCGCCGTGCCGGGCCGGCTGAGCGCTCGCAGCACCCAGGCGGTGGCCTCGCCTATCGGGAAGCCGTTGGTCGTGCGCACGGGCCAGCCGCCCTGTCCGCCGTCCGGCGAGAGGCGCTGCTCGGCGGTGAGGTACGCGACCACCTCGGCGGAGCGCTCGAAGCGCAGCCCCGCAAGGCCGAAGGTGAAGAGGCCGACGGCGGAGGCGGTGATGCCGGGGTGTGGATCGTCGAGATAGTGGTACCAGCCGGCCGCGTCCGGGGCTGTGCGGAAGGTCTGGCGCAGGCACCCGACGGCACGGTCGATGGACTCGGTCACGGCGGTACCGGACAGCTCGGCAGCGGAACGCACGCCTGTCTCCCCCTGGTTGGGTGCGGCTTCCCGGTCCTGCGTCACGACGTGCCTCCGACGTGACGTGACAGGAACGGTCGCCCCAGTGTGCCTGCCCCGGCCTTCCCTCGACACCGCTTTCGCGCCGATCCCCGGCGGCCCGCTACGTCACGCCCGCCCCCCGTGCTCCCGGAACAGCCGCCGCTGTCTTCGGAGGGCGGCGGCGGCGACGGTGGTCGAGGCCGCGAGGAGGAAGGCCAGGGTCCGGGTCGTGCGGCGGGCGCGGAGGGTGCGGCGGTGGGTGGCCAGACCGGCGGCGAGGAAGGCGGCTTCGAGAGGGGTGAGGCCTTCGAGGGAGGTGCGGCCTTCGAGGGGGCGGCGGCCCTTGAGGGAGGCGAGTCCGGTGCGGCCCGCGTGGGGGACGTGCGCGTCGAGCCGGGCGAGGCGGACCGGTGAGATCCGTACGCCGGGCTCCCGCCCGACCGCGTCCCAGGCGTCGGCGGCTTCCGTCAGCCAGCGCTGGAAGCGCAGCCCCTCGCGGTCCTGTCCGATCCAGTCGCCGAGGCGCGGCCAGGCGTCGATCAGGGTCTCGTGGGCCAGAGTGACGAGGGTCCCGTCCGAGACGATCAGCCGGGCCCGGGTCAGCGCTTCCAGGATCTCGTGGGTCTCCCGGCCTCCGCCGAGCGATTCGAGTTCGGCCCGGGTGACGGAGCGGCGGGTGTCGGGGGCGCCGCCCGCCCCCGGGGTGATCATCCGCAGCAGGACCTGCCGTGCGATGCGCGCCCGCTCGCCGTCGAGGCGGGCGTAGACGCCCTCGGCGCTCTGGGCGATCGCCCCGCGCAGCCCACCGGCCCGCTCGTACGCCTCCAGGGTGAGCGTACGGCCCTGGCGGCGGCGCCAGGTTTCGAGGAGGGCGTGGGACAGCAGGGGCAGGGCGTAGCCGACCTCGGCGGCGTCGGCGGTGAGCCGGACCGTCAGCGCGCGTTCCACGACGAGCCCGTGCGCCCGTGCCGGTCCGATGATCGCCTCGCGTACCTCGGCGGCGTCCATCCGGGTCACGGGCAGGCTCGCCTCGCGGAGGACCGGGGCGAGCCGGGGGTGTTCCAGACAGCGTGGGACGAAGTCCGAGCGGATGCCCAGCACGACGCGGTGACCGGCGGCCGGGTCCCGGTCCGCGAGAAGCGCCCTGAGGAACTTCGTACGTTCGTCCGGGTCATGACAGACCGTGAACAGTTCCTCGAACTGGTCCACGACGAGGAGCACGGCGGAAGGACGCCCGTCCGCCGGGGCCAGCAGCGGGCCGTGGGTGGTGAACGGGTGCTCGCCCGGGGTGACGAGACGGATCGCGGCAGGACGTCGAGGGCCCTCCTCCCACCCGCGCGCCCGGGGCACGAGCCCGGCCCGCAGCAGGGAGGACTTCCCGCTCCCCGACGGGCCGGTCAGCGCGGACACCCGCCGCTCCCGGGTCAGCGCCCACAGCTCGTCGACGAGACGCTCCCGGCCGAAGTAGAGAGCCTGGTCGGTGTGGTCGAACCGGGCCAGCCCCTTGTACGGGGGGCTCCCGAGGCCGGGGTGCCGGACGGCGAGGGCCTCCGCCGTGCGGTGCCAGCGCGCTTCCCAGTCGCCGGGGTCGCCGCCGCACGCCTCGACGTAGGCGAGCAGCACGGCGAGGGTGGGCAGCTGCTTCCCGGCCGCGGCCCGGGAGAGGGTGGCGACCGAGTACGAGCAGCGCTGGGCCATCCGGTGGTACGGGGGGCTGCCGGCGGCACGGCGGAGTCGGCGCAGTGCGTCGGCGAGTTCGGCGACCGGGCTCGCCGAGGGATCGAGCGGATTCTCGTTTCGGCCCATGACAGTCCTGCCCTCCCCACGGCGGCCTACGAATCAACCGCCCCACCGCGCCGTCCGCAAGGGGAATTCACGCCGTGGGGGAGAGCGGAATTGTTTCACCGCGCGCGACGGCCTGCGCAACAACCGTTCCGGTCCGACACTTGGGCGCCACGGGGGGACACCTGCTTCCTCCCGCCGGGCGCTGTCCGGTGGGAGGAAGCAGGTGCGGACAGGCCCGGACGGGACCCGGTCGGTCCGGTCGGGTCCCGGTCGGTCCGGTCGGGTCCCGGTCGGTCCGGGCGGGACCCGCGGAGCCGACGGCGCGGGAGGACGGAGGCGGGATGGACGAGGGAGCGGGATGAGCGGGATGTACGGCGGCGGGACGGACGAGAGAGCGCGATGAGCGCGATGCACGGGGGAGCCGGATGAGCGGGGGAGCGGGATGAACGGGGAGCAGCTGGCCACGGCCGTGGTGGAGGCGGTGGCGCGGGCCGCCGTCGGCGCCGCGGGCGGAGTGGTCGGCGACAGGGTCGTCGACCTGGTGCGCGGCAGGCTGCGGAGTGTGGACCGGGGCGAGGAGGCCGTGGCGGAGGTCGAACGGACCCCGGACGATCCCGACGCGCGGGCCCTGTTGCGGGGCAAGCTGGCGGCCGTACTGGCGCAGGACCCGGCGTTCGCCGCGTACCTGACGAGCGTCCTGGCCCCGCCGAGACCGGCCGGGCCGCCCGTCAACACGGGCAGTGTCGTCATCGACCGGGGCGGCCGGGCCCGGGGCACCTTCGTCCTCGGCGACCAGACGGTCACCCGTATCCGCAAGGGTGATCCCACCGCGCTCGCGGCCGTGGTCGCGGTGGTCTTCGTGCTGGTCCTGGCCGTGTACGGGCTGGCCAGGATCGTCCTGGGCGGCGACGACGCGTCGAGCGGGGCCGACGGGCGCCGGGTCGCCGTGCTCAAGGACGCCGCGACGGTGAAGGCGATCGCGCCCGATCTGCACAGCATGCCGACCGGGTGGACCGCCGAGTCCGCGCCGGCCGTCGCCTCGGGCGAGGAGGCCTGTTCCGCGTTGGAGGTGTCGCTCTGCGGAGGGATCCTCTCGACGGCGCAGTCGTCCTTCCGTAACGCCTTCGACCAGTCGGCCTTCTTCCTGGTGGTGGCCTGCGAGTCGCCCGGTGCCGCCCAGCGCTTCTACGAGAAGCTCACCCGGGCGCCGTCGACGGGCAGGCCGCTGTCGGTACCGGCCCTCGGCGATCAGTCGTCCGCCCTCCAGGTCTCGGACGGGAAGGGACTGGCGTACGTCCAAGTCGGCACGGTGGTCGTCGCGGTCGAGGAGCGAGGCTCCAACAGCGATTTCCAGGTGGCCACCCTGGAAGCACTGGCGAAGATGCTGGCGGAACGCGCCCAGGAAGCCCAGAACGGACACGCCCCTGCCGCACGGGCCCAGCTGAGTGGGTGAGTGGGTGAGCGAGTGAGCGGTTAGGCGAGTGAGCGGTTGGGCGGTTGGGACCGGCGGTGGTGTGCAGGGTCTCGCCGACGGTCTCGCCGACGGCTTCGCCAGCGGCCCCGACAGTCCCAGCAGCCTCAGTGGCCGCAGCAGTTCCGGTGGCCCCCAGTGGCCTCAGTGGCCCCGGCAGCCTCAGTGGCCGCAGCAGTTCCGATGGCCCCCAGTGGCCTCAGCGGCTCCGGCAGTCTCAGCGGCCTCAGTGGCCTCAACAGCCCCAGTGGCCTCAGCAGCTCCGGCAGCCTCAGCACCTCCGGCCGCTCCCCCAGCACCTCCGGCCGCTCCCCCAGCACCTCCAGCCGCTTCCTCACCGGCCCCGCGTGGGGTCTTCGAGCCAGCGGTACTGGAGTTCGGGGCGCCCGATCTGTCCGTACCTCGGGGCCCGTCCCGCTCGTCCCTCGGAGACCAGATGTTCCAGGTAGCGGCGCGCGGTGATCCGGGAGATCCCGACCGCCGCCCCCGCCTCGGCGGCGGTGAGGCCGGAACGGGCGGCGCGCAGGCTCCGGGTGACGGCCTCCAGGGTCGGCGCGCTCAGGCCCTTGGGGAGGGCGGCGGGGTGCGGGGTCCTGAGCGTGGCCAGGGCCCGGTCGACCTCGTCCTGCCCCGAGGCCTCGCCCGCCGTCGCCCGGAAGGCCGCGTACCGGACGAGCCGGTCCCTGAGGGTCGCGAAGGCGAAGGGCTTCAGGACGTACTGGACGACGCCCAGGGAGACGCCCTCCCGGACGACGGACAGATCACGGGCGGAGGTCACGGCGATGACGTCGGCCGAGTGCCCGGCGGCGCGCAGCGCCCGCAGCAGCCGCAGACCGTGACCGTCCGGCAGATAGAGGTCGAGCAGGATCAGATCGACGGGGGTCCGGTCCAGCACCCGCGCGGCGGCGGCACGGGAGTGGGCGATCCCGACCACGGTGAACCCCTCGACCCGCCCCACGTACAGCGCGTGCGCGTCGGCGGCGACGGGATCGTCCTCGACGACCAGCACCCGGATTCCCCCGCCCCTCATCGCCGCACCTCGCCGTCGACATCGGCGAGGGGAGCGGGGCGACGACCGGGGTGCGGGGCGGAGCCCGCGCGGGAGCCGGGGCCCGGGGCCGCGAGGGGGACCGGCCCGGACGCGATGCCGGGCCCCGGTTCCGCGGCCGGTCCTGTGACCGTGCGGCGGTCTCCCTCCTCCCGCAGCGGCAGCCGTACGGTGAACTCCGCCCCGCCCTCCGCCGCGTCCGCGACCGTCAGCGTGCCCCGGGCCCTGGTCACCGCCTGGCCCACCAGGGCGAGGCCGAGGCCCCGGCCGGGGCCCCGGGTGGTCCAGCCCCGGCCGAGGACCGCGTCCCGGTCGGCGGGCCGCACCCCCGGCCCGCTGTCGCCGACCCGCAGCAGCAGTTCCCCGTCCCCGGCGCGGGCCGTGACGGTGACCGTCACCCGCGCCCTCGGGGTGCCGCCCGCCGCCTCCACCGCGTTGTCGACGAGATTTCCCAGGATCGTCACCAGGTCACGGGCGGGCAGGGACGCGGGCAGCGGCCCGTCGTCGATACGGCTCTCCTCGGTGAGCGTCAGCTCCACGCCCCGCTCGTTGGCCTGGGCCGCCTTGCCGAGCAGCAGCGCCGCGAGGACCGGCTCGCCGACCGCGTCCACGACCCGGTCGGTCAGCGCCTGTGCCAGTTCCAGCTCCGCCGTCGCGAACTCCACCGCCTCGTCCACCCGGCCCAGTTCGATCAGCGACACGACGGTGTGCAGCCGGTTCGCCGCCTCGTGGGCCTGGGAGCGCAGCGCCTCGGTGAAGCCGCGCTCCGAGTCCAGCTCCCCGGAGAGCGCCTGGAGTTCGGTGCGGTCCCGGAGCGTGACGACGGTGCCGCGCCGCTCCCCGCCCACCACCGGGCGGGTGTTGACGAGCAGTACCCGGTCCGCCGTCAGATGCGTCTCGTCGACACGCGGCTCGGCCGAGAGCAGCGCGCCCGTCAGCGGCGCGGGCAGCCCCAGACCGGCCGCCGGGCGCCCGACGCACGCCCCGTCGAGGCCGAGCAGTTCCCGCGCCCCGTCGTTGACGAGCGCGATCCGCCGCCGCCCGTCCAGCATCACGAGCCCTTCGCGGACCGCGTGCAGCGCCGCCTCGTGGTAGTCGTGCATCCGGCTCAGCTCGGTCGCGTTCATGCCGTGGGTGTGGCGGCGCAGCCGGGCGTTGACGACATACGTGCCCGCGCCGCCGAGCGCGAGCGCCGCGCCCGCCATGCACAGCAGCGCGGTGACCTGCCCCCGTACCTGCTCGCTGATCCTGTCGATGGTGATGCCCGCGCTGACCAGGGCGACGACCCTGCCCCAGTCCAGGACGGGCGCCACGGTCCGCACGGAGGGGCCGAGTATCCCCCGATGGGTCTCGGAGTGGATCCGCCCGGCCCGTGCCCCCGCGATGTGCCCGAGATAGGTGTGGCCGATCTGCGCGGGCTCCGGGTGGGTCCAGCGGGTGCCGTCCGGCGCCATGATCACCACGAAGGCGACCCCCGCGTGCCGGCGGAGCGCCTCGGCGTACGGCTGGAGCACCGCCGAGGGGTCGGCGGAACGGGCCGCCGCGACCACGGACGGGGAGTCGGCGACGGCTGCCGCGGTCGCCGTAGCCTGCCGCCGCGCGGTCTCCTCGGCCTGCGCCCGGTCCGTGACGTACGCGAAGACCGCGCACCCCGCGACGACCAGGGCCACGAGGACGACCTGCATCGCGAAGAGCTGTCCGGCCAGACTGCGGGGACGGGGGAGGGGCAGACGCATGCGGTAAGTCTGCACGGCCGGATTTGCGCCGATGCGTCGCGTTCCCGAATCGCGCCCGCCGCTCCGCCCCGCGCGCCTCCGCCGTACGGGGCCTGGGCCCGCCCCGTACGGGGTCCGGTCCCGCCCGTACGGGTCCGGGCTTCTCCCTCTACGGGTCCGGGCCCGCCCCGCACGAGCCTCCCCCGCCCCCTCCGGCGGATCCGCCGTGAACGAAACGTACGCAATCGTGACCCCGGTCACAGGCTGATGGATAGTCGCGGAGTCCACCGGGGCGTGGACACCCACAGCACGAGGAGGACCCCGTGGCAGCACGCCGGGACCGCACCCGCTATCTCTATCCGGCCGTCATCGGCGCCGTCCTGCTCGGTATCGCGGTCGGGTTCCTGGCGCCGGGCGTCGCCGTCGAGCTGAAGCCGCTGGGCACCGGCTTCGTCAATCTGATCAAGATGCTGATCTCGCCGATCATCTTCTGCACGATCGTGCTCGGCGTCGGTTCCGTCCGCAAGGCCGCCAAGGTCGGCGCCGTCGGCGGGCTCGCGCTCGGCTACTTCCTGGTGATGTCGACGGTCGCCCTCGCGATCGGTCTGGTCGTCGGCAACCTCCTGGAGCCCGGCTCCGGTCTCCACCTCACCAAGGAGCTGGCCGAGGAGGGCGCCCGGCAGGCGGAGGGGGCGAGCGAGTCCACCGCCGACTTCCTGCTCGGGATCATCCCCATGACGATGGTCTCCGCCTTCACCGGTGGCGAGGTCCTCCAGACCCTGCTGGTCGCGCTGCTCACGGGCTTCGCGCTCCAGGCGATGGGGGCCTCCGGCGAGCCGGTGCTGCGCGGGATCGGGCACCTCCAGCGGCTTGTCTTCCGTATCCTCGGCATGATCATGTGGGCCGCCCCGGCCGGCGCGTTCGGCGCGATCGCGGCGGTGGTCGGTGCGACCGGCGCCGACGCCCTGAAGTCCCTCGCCGTCATCATGATCGGCTTCTATCTGACCTGCGCGATCTTCGTCTTCGTGGTGCTGGGCGCGCTGCTCCGGCTGATCGCCGGAGTCAACGTCTGGTCGCTCCTGAAGTACCTGGGCCGGGAGTTCCTCCTGATCCTCTCCACCTCCTCGTCGGAGTCGGCGCTGCCCCGGCTCATCGCGAAGATGGAGCACCTGGGGGTGAGCCGGCCGGTCGTCGGCATCACCGTGCCGACGGGCTACTCCTTCAACCTCGACGGGACCGCGATCTATCTGACGATGTCCTCGCTCTTCGTCGCCGAGGCGATGGGCGACCCGCTCTCCGTCCGTGAGCAGATCTCCCTGCTGGTCTTCATGGTCATCGCCTCGAAGGGCGCGGCGGGTGTCACCGGCGCCGGTCTCGCGACCCTCGCGGGCGGTCTCCAGTCGCACCGGCCCGATCTGGTCGACGGGGTGGGCCTCATCGTGGGCGTCGACCGTTTCATGAGCGAGGCGCGCGCCCTGACCAACTTCGCGGGCAACGCGGTGGCGACGGTGCTGGTCGGCACGTGGACGAAGGAGTTCGACAAGGCGCGTGCCGCCGCCGTCCTCGCCGGGCGGGTCCCGTTCGACGAGCGGACCCTCGTCGACGACCACGCCCCGGCCCGGCTCCCGGCCCGGCGGACCGACGAGGGCGAGGAACGGGCCCGCGCGGGCGTCTGACCGGCCCGGGGCGCGCGGCACCCGGCCGCACGCCGGTACGCGTACCCCCTCACCCCGGGTGTCCCGCCCCCTGCCCGACCGTCTCCGCGACCGCCCGCGCCAGCCAGGTGGAGGAGTGACTGAAGGAGTAACCCAGCGCGGTGGCACGGGAGTTGTCCATGCCGTACGAGCGGGTGAAGGAGAACGGCGAGACCTCGCCGGACTCCACCGCGCGGAAGACGGTCCGGCCGCCGACCTGCCGTTCGATCTCGGCGCAGAGGTCGGCGGCGGTGAGGGGGCCGTGGGAGTGGGCGTTGACCGGTCCGGTGAAGTCGGCGACGGCGGTCCAGGCGAGGAAAGCGGCGATCTCCTCCACGTGGACGTAGGTCGCCGGGTGGTCGACCGCGGGGACGGCGATGGGCTCGCCCGCCCGGACCCGCCGCACATAATGGTCGAGCCGGCCGGTGAAGTCGTCGTCCCCGCCGAGGACATGGGCGACCCGCACCGAGGTCCACGCGAAGTCCGTGCCCGCCGCGAAGACCGCCTCCGCCTGCCGCTTGCCCTCCCCGTAGTGGGCGTCCCGGAACCCGGGGTCGCCCCAGGGGAGCCGGGTGTCGACGGCGACCGCCGACAGGTCCAGGGAGTCCTCGGCGACCGGATCCGGGGAGTCCTGGTGCTCGTACACCATCACCGTGGAGGTCATCACATAGCGCCGGGTACGGTCCGCGAAGACGCGCCGGGCGATCTCCGCCTGGTGCGGGGTGTAGCAGACCTGGTCCACGACGACATCGAAGAAACGGCCCGCGAGGGCGGATTCCAGGGCGTTCTCGTCATCGCGGTCGGCGATGACGTGCTCGATTTCCCCGGGGATTCCCGAGGAGCCCCGGTTGAGCACCGTGACCCGGTGTCCGGAGTTCCGCAAGAGGGCGATGAGCCGCTTGCCGAAATAGCGGTTGCCGCCGATGACCAGAATGTCCATGAATCCCAACTCCCTTGGCTTGATTCCAGTGTTACGTTGAATCACCGCCGATTGAAGGGGGAAACATGGGAGTCCAGGACGGCATGCCAAAAGAACCACGGCCTTCGCGTCCTTCCGCCGAGGAAAACACGGCGGCCTCGTTCGACGCCGTCGACCGGCGGATCCTGGACGTCCTCCAGAGCGACGGCCGGGTCAGACTGAGCGAGCTGGGGCGGCGCGTCCGGCTCAGCCCCGCCGCCGTCACCGAGCGGGTCCGGCGCCTGGAGGCGAGCGGCGCGGTCACCGGCTACGGCGCCCATGTCTCCCCCGCCCGGCTCGGCTACGGCATCCAGGCCTTCATCCGGGTGAACCCGCACGCCGGCTACACCCTGAAGCACCCCCGCACCCTCGAACTGACCGAGCGCCCCGAGGTCCTGGAGGTCCACCACGTGGTGGGGGAGGACTGCTGGATCCTCAAGGTCGCCGTCACCGACACCGGCCATCTGGAGGAGATGCTGGAGCGGACCTCGGCCCTCGGCCGGACGACGACCTCGATCGTGCTGTCCTCCCCGGTGGTCCGCAAACCGCTCCTCCCGCCCCCGCCCCGAGGCTGACACCCCACCGCCCGAATCCATATCCCCACCGGCCGAGCCCGTATCCCGCAGCCCGTATCCCCGCAGCCCGAGCCCGCAGCCCGCCTCCCCGGCTCTCGATCCGTCCCTTGCCTTGACGTCCACGTCAAGGCATACGGTCGGGGACATGCGCATCGGAGAGCTGGCCGAGCGGGCCGGGACCACCACCCGGACTCTGCGGTACTACGAGTCCCGCGGTCTGCTGACCGCGCGCCGTACCGAGCGGGGGCACCGCACCTACGACGACGCCGACCTGCGGCTTCTCCAGGAGATCAGGACCCTCCAGGCGTTCGGGTTCGACCTGGAGGAGACGCGGCCGTTCGTCGACTGCCTGCGCGCGGGCCACCCGGCGGGCGACTCCTGCCCGGCGTCGATCGCCGTCTACCGGCGCAAGCTCGCCGAGCTGGACGGTCTGATCGACCGGCTCCGGGACGTACGCGCGGAGGTCGGCGCCCAGCTGCTGCGGGCCGAGGCGGAGCTGCCGCACGGTACGGAGCCCCGGTGCGAACTCGGAGTGGGGGCGGGCCCGGAAGGGGCCCCTGAGACGGAAGGACGACAGCGATGACGACAGCGATGACGACAGGGACGACGACAGGGACGACGGAGGACACGGCCGCGACCGCCGCGGGAGGCGTGCTCCAGCTCACGGACGCGGACTTCGACGCGGTGGTGCGGGAGTCCGGGCTTCCGGTCCTGGTGGAGTTCACCGCCGACTGGTGCGGGCCCTGCCGGCAGATGAAGCCGGTGCTCAGGGCGGTCGCGGCGGAGGAGGCGGACCGGCTGCGGGTCGCGGAGATCGACCTGGACCACAATCCGGAGACGGCCCTGCGCTACGGGGTGCTCTCGGCGCCCACGATGCTGCTGTTCCGGGCGGGCGAGCCGGTGCGGTCCCTCGTGGGCAGCCGAGCCAAGCGCCGCCTCCTGGAGGATCTGGCGGACGCCCTCGACTAGCCGGGCGAGCCGCACGGCGACTTCCCCAGGGCATACGGAAATACCCCGACTAGAATTGACAGTCGGGGTATTTCCTCGCGTATATTGAGAGATTCCGTGCCTGGACACGACGCAGCCACGGAGAAGTTCAATAAACACACTGTATCGCGCCGGGAGTCGAATTGTCAACCGAGGAATTTCGGAAAGAACAGCAATTCATCACCGATCTCTACGCACGGCTCGACGACCTGAGGGACGAGGCCGAGGCCGCCGTCGGGCGTGCCCTGCGCACCCCCGGGGTCGGCAGCGCCCAGGGCAGGCTCGAACGGGACGTGCTCGTCGCCGAGCAGTCCGGGCTGCTCACCGCGCTCAACGAGGGCGAGAGCGGACTCTGCTTCGGACGGCTCGTCTTCCGTGACGGGCGAGACCACCACATCGGCCGCCTCGGCATCCGCGAGGACGACCCGCAGCGCACCCCGCTCGTGGTCGACTGGCGCGCCGAGATCGCCCGCCCCTTCTACCTCGCCACCGGCCACGAGCCGATGGGCCTCTCCCGCCGCCGGCACCTCACCACCCGGGGCCGTACCGTCACCGCCCTCCACGACGAGGTCCTCGACCTCGCCGACGCCACCCGCACCGGCCACGAGAGCCGCGACGCCGACGAGGTGCTGCTGGCCGCCCTCGACGCGGCCCGCACCGGACGCATGCACGACATCGTGCAGACCATCCAGGCCGAGCAGGACGCCATCATCCGCTCCCCGCACCGGGGCGTCCTCGTCGTCGAGGGCGGACCCGGCACCGGCAAGACGGCCGTCGCCCTGCACCGGGCCGCCTACCTCCTCTACGCCCACCGCGAGCAGCTGGCCCGCCGCGCCGTCCTCATCGTCGGCCCCAACCCCGCCTTCCTCGGCTACATCGGCAACGTGCTGCCCTCCCTCGGCGAGACCGGCGTCCTCCTCGCCACCCCCGCCGAACTCTTCCCCGGCGTCCGCGCCACCGGCACCGACACCCCCCGCGCCGCCGCCGTCAAGGGCTCCCTCGCCATGGCGGGAGCGCTCGCCGCCGCCGTACGGGACCGCCAGCGGGTACCCGAGCGCGACGCACCGCTCGTCGTCCCGCACGAGGACGGCGACCTCCTCATCGACTGGGACATGGCCCTCGAAGCCCGCCACAAGGCCCGCGAGACCGCCCTCCCGCACAACCTGGCCCGCCCCTACTTCGTCTTCCGCGTCCTCGACGCGCTCGCCGCGCAGCTCGCCGACCGCATCGGCGCCGACCCCTACGGCGGCCCCAACTTCCTCGGCCCCGACGACATCGCGCTGCTCGCCAAGGGCATCGCCGCCAACCCCGAGGTCCACGCGGCCATCGACACCCTGTGGCCCGAACTCACCCCGCGCGAGTTCCTCGCCGACTACCTGACCGACCCCACCCACCTCCCCGAGGCGGACGCGGCCGTGATCCGGCGCGACGGCGGACCCTGGACCCCCGCCGACGTACCGCTGCTCGACGAGGCCGCCGAACTCCTCGGCGAGGACGACTCCGCCGCCCGCGCCGCCGAGGAGGCGGAGCGGCAGAAGCAGATCCAGTACGCGCAGGGCGTCCTCGACGTCTCCTACGCCTCGCGCACCTACGAGTTCGAGGACAAGACGGAACAGGACGAGGAGGCCTCCGAGGTCCTCTCCGCCCACGACATCATCGACGCCGAACGCTTCGCCGAGCGCCACGAGGAGGCCGACCACCGCACCGCCGCCGAGCGCGCCGCCGCCGACCGCACCTGGGCCTTCGGCCACATCATCGTCGACGAGGCCCAGGAACTCTCCGCGATGACCTGGCGGCTCCTCATGCGCCGCAGCCCCAGCCGCTCGATGACCCTGGTCGGCGACCCCGCCCAGACCGGCGACCCGGCCGGAGTCGGCGCCTGGCAGGACATCCTCGGCCCCTACGTCGACGACCGCTGGGAACTGGTCCGCCTCGGCGTCAACTACCGCACGCCCGCCGAGATCATGGCCGTCGCCGCCGAGGTCCGGCGGACCCAGGACCCCGGCTTCGAACCGCCCCGCTCCGTGCGCTCCACCGGCACCGAGCCCTGGGACCGCACTGTCGACGACCCGGTCAAGGAGACCGCCGACGCCGTCGCGGCCGAACGGCGCGAGGAGGGCCGGACCGCCGTCGTCGCCCCGCCCGCGCTGCTCCCCGCCCTGGCCGCCGCCGTGCCGGACGCGGCGCACGGACCGGGCCCCGACCTCACCCGCCCGGTGGTGCTGCTCGACCCCCGGCAGGCCAAGGGCCTGGAGTTCGACACGGTCCTGGTGGTCGACCCGGAGGGCATCGTCGACGGCGCCGCGCACGGCGTCAACGACCTGTACGTGGCGCTGACCCGGGCCACCCAGCGCCTCGGGATCATCCGCCGCGCGCCCCGCGACTGACCCCCGCCCACCCCCGGGCGGGACCGCGCGAGCGGCCCCGCCCGGCGGCGGAGGTCCTGCTCAGCAGGGCCGCAGCCACACCGTCGCGAGCGGCGGCAGCGTCATCCGGATGCTGGCCGCCCGCCCGTGGTGCGGCACGGACTCCGCCTTCACCGGGTCCCGCCCCGCCACGTCGCTCCCGCCGTACCGGCCGGAGTCCGTGTTCAGCACCTCCGACCAGGCCACCACCTCCTCCGGCACCCCCAGCCGGTAGTCGTGCCGTACCACCGGCGAGAAGTTCGACACGGCGAGCAGCGGCGCACCGGCGGCGTCGAAGCGCAGGAACGCGAAGACGTTGTCCTCCGCCGCGTCACCCGCCACCCACTGGAAGCCCTCCGGGGAGGTGTCGCGCTCCCACAGCTCGGGCGCCGCCGTGTACACCGTGTTCAGGTCGCGGACCAGGTCCCGTACCCCCCGGTGGTCGGCCTCCGCCCCGTACGCCGGGTCGAGCAGCCACCAGTCGGGGCCGTGGTCCGCCGACCACTCCGAGCCCTGGGCGAACTCCTGCCCCATGTAGAGGAGCTGCTTGCCCGGGTGGGCCCACATGAAACCGAGATACGCGCGGTGGTTCGCCCGCCGCTGCCACCAGTCGCCCGGCATCTTCGACACCAGGGCCCGCTTGCCGTGCACCACCTCGTCGTGGGAGATCGGCAGGATGTAGTTCTCGCTGTACGCGTACACCATCGAGAAGGTCATCTCGTGGTGGTGGTACTTGCGGTGCACCGGCTCCTTCGTCATGTACTCCAGGGAGTCGTGCATCCACCCCATGTTCCACTTCATGCCGAAGCCGAGGCCGCCGAAGCCGCCAGGACCCACCTGGTCGGTCGCCCGGGTCACCCCGTCCCAGGCGGTGGACTCCTCGGCGAAGGTCACGATTCCCGGGCAGCGCCGGTACAGGGTCGCGTTCATCTCCTGGAGGAAGGCCACCGCGTCCGGGTTCTCCCGCCCGCCGTGCTCGTTCGGCGTCCACTCGCCGTACTCCCGCGAGTAGTCCAGGTAGAGCATCGACGCCACCGCGTCCACCCGGAGGCCGTCGATGTGGAACTCCTGGCACCAGTACACGGCGTTGGCCACCAGGAAGTTCCGCACCTCCGTGCGCCCGTAGTCGAACTCCAGGGTCCCCCAGTCCGGGTGGTGCGAGCGGCGCGGGTCCGGGTGCTCGTACAGCGGACGCCCGTCGAACTCGGCGAGCGCCCAGTCGTCCTTGGGGAAGTGCGCCGGGACCCAGTCCATCAGGACCCCGATGCCCGCCCGGTGCAGCGCGTCCACCAGGAACCGGAAGTCGTCCGGGGTGCCGAGCCGGGCCGTCGGCGCGTAGAAGCCGGTCACCTGATAGCCCCAGGAACCGCCGAACGGATGCTCGGTCACCGGCATCAGCTCCACATGCGTGAAGCCCAGATCCCTGACGTACGCGGGGAGTTGCTCCGCAAGCTCCCGGTAGCCGAGCCCCGGCCGCCAGGACGGCAGGTGCACCTCGTACACCGAGAGCGGCGCCTCGTGGTGCGGGCGCGCGCCGCGCTTCGCCATCCACTCCGCGTCCTCCCAGGCGTGGTGGGAGGCGGTGACGACCGACGCCGTGTCCGGCGGGCACTCGGTGCGGCGGGCCATCGGATCGGCCCGGACGGTGTGCGTCCCGTCCGGCCGGGCGATGTCGTACTTGTAGAGCGCGCCCTCCCCGACGCCCGGCACGAACAGCTCCCACACGCCCGTCGAGCCCAGCGAGCGCATCGGCAGGGCCGTGCCGTCCCAGTGCGTGAAGTCGCCGGTGACGCGGACCCCCCGGGCGTTCGGCGCCCACACCGCGAACCGCGTCCCCGCGACCCCGCCGTGGGTCAGGATCCGGGAGCCGAGCGCCGTCCACAGCTCCTCGTGCCGCCCCTCGCCGATCAGATGCAGATCCAGCTCGCCGAGGGAGGGCAGGAAGCGGTACGGATCCTCCGTGACCAGCTCCGGTGCCCCGTCGTACCGGACCGCGAGCCGGTACGCGGGCACCTTCCGCAGCCGGGGCAGGAACACGGAGAACAGCCCGTCGCCCTCGGAGCGCAGCGGGACGCGCCCGCCCCGGACGAGGGCGGTCACCTCCTTCGCCCACGGGCGCAGCGCCCGGAGGACGACCCCGCCCCTGACCGGATGCGCGCCGAGGACCCCGTGCGGGTCGTGGTGCTCCCCGGCGAGCAGCCGCGCCCGGTCGCCCGGGTCGAGCGGCGGCGCCTTCCGGGGCGTGGCGGGGGACGGGGTGTTGCGGGCCGACTTGCCTGCGGGGCGGGCGGTCACCGGGGTGCCTCCTGGAGGGGTACGGGATGCGGGGTGCGGGGGTGGTCCGCCGGCCGGGTCCGGCCGGTGCGGGGTCACAGGGCGGCCGAGAGGCGTTCGATCGCGGACATCGGGACCGGGAGCCAGTCCGGGCGGTGCCGGGCCTCGTACACCACCTCGTACACGGCCTTGTCCGTCTCGTAGGCGCGCAGCAGCGCCGGGTCGGTGCGCGGGTCGGCGCCCGCGACCTCGGCGTATCCGGTGCAGTAGGCGGCCCGGCAGCGGGTCGCCCAGTCCGCGTTCCAGGGGCGGTGGGTGCGGGCCGCGTAGTCGAAGGAGCGGAGCATCCCGGCGACGTCGCGGACGGTGGGCTGGGGTCTGCGCCGCTCGTCGATCGGTTTCGCCGGTTCGCCCTCGAAGTCGATGACGGCCCAGCCGCCGTCGGAGCCCCGCAGGGTCTGGCCCAGGTGCAGATCGCCGTGGACGCGCTGGAGCGTGCCGCCGCCGTGGGTGCCGCTCGCCGCCGCGAAGACGGCCCGCAGCCCCGGCACGTACGGCAGGAGCGCGGGGACGGCCTGCGCGGCGGCGTGGAGCCTGCGGTCCATGGCGGCGGCCAGGCTCCGGGTCTCGGCGCGCTGGAGGCGGCGGGCGGGCAGCGCGTCCGCGAGGGCGAGGTGGACCTCGGCGGTGGCCCGGCCGAGGGCGCGTGCCTCGGCGCCGAACTCGCGCCCGTCGGCGAGGGCGTCGAGGGCGAGCCGCCAGCCGTCGCGGGAGCCGCGCAGATAGGGCTGGAGGACGCCGAGGGTCGCGGCCCCCGACTCGAACCAGGCGACGGGGGCGGGGACGCGGGCGCAGCCCGCGCGGGCGAGGGCGAGGGGGAGTTCGAGGTCGGGATTGGCCCCGGGGCTGACCCGGCGGAAGATCTTCAGGATGTACGAGTCCCCGTAGACCAGGGAGGAGTTGGACTGTTCGGCGTCGAGCATCCGGGGGGCGAGTCCGGGGGGCAGGGCGGTGGTGGCGTGGAAGCGCAGCGGGCCGGTCCTGCCGGGGGCGCGCAGCCGCTCGTAGAGGAGCCCGGCGAGCCGGGGATCGCGCAGTCCCTCGTAGACGGCGCGGCCGGCGAGGGGGCCCTGCCGGAGCCGTCCGATGAGGGCGGGGGCGAGCCGGGGCGGGAGTTGGCTCCTGACGCCCAGGAGGAGTTGGTAGCAGTCGGGGGGCGAGCCCGCCGGGCGGCCCGGCTGGTCGACTCCGAGGAGGAGATGGAGCAGACCGGGGCCCGTGCCGTCGAGGGGCAGCAGCTCGGTGGCGCTTTCCAGGGTGAAGCCGGTGACCCGGCGGCCCTTGCCCGCGAACCAGCGTTGCCTGGGCAGCCAGGCGTGGAGCAGGGGGGCGAGGGAGTGCAGGAGGGCGTCCGGCGCCCGGGTGGTGGATGCGGTCTCCGTCATGGCATCGCGTCCTTTCCCCGGGGCACGCAGTCGACTGTCGTGTGCGTTCAAATGCGCAGAGTGTCCCGGATGGCGGCTGGGGCTGTCCGGATGTGCGGGACGTGTCGGAGGGGGAAGATCCGTATGGGTCCGGCAAGAAGGCCCGGATGGACCTGAGGGGCGGGCGACGCGCGGCGCTCACGGGTGGGGCGGGGTGCGTGGCGCTCACGGGTGGGACGGGGTGACCGTCCCACCCGGTGCGGGCGGAACCGGCCGTGGGCCGGCCGGGTGCGGAACTGGCGCTGGCTCAGCTCTTCTTGAGGCGGAACCAGTAGAAGCCGTGACCCGCGAGGGTCAGCAGGTAGGGCAGTCGTCCGATGGCCGGGAAGGTGACCCCGCCGATCAGTTCCACCGGCTGGGCGCCGTCGTAGCGGCTCAGGTCCAGCTCGGTCGGCTGCGCGAACCGCGAGAAGTTGTTCACGCAGAGGACGAGGTCGTCGCCCTCCTCGCGGAGGAAGGCGAGCACCGCCGGGTTGGTGGCGGGGAGTTCGGTGTACGTGCCGGTGCCGAAGGCGCGGTTCTGCTTGCGCACCTCGATCATCCGTTTCGTCCAGTGCAGCAGCGAGGACGGGGAGGCCGTGCCCGCCTCGACGTTGGTCACCTGATAGCCGTGGACGGGGTCCATGATGGCCGGGAGGTAGAGCCGTCCCGGGTCGCAGGAGGAGAAGCCCGCGTTCCGGTCGGGGGTCCACTGCATCGGCGTCCGCACCCCGTCCCGGTCGCCCAGCCAGATGTTGTCGCCCATGCCGATCTCGTCGCCGTAGTAGAGCACCGGCGAGCCGGGCAGCGACAGGAGCAGCGCGGTGAACAGCTCCATCTGCTTGCGGTCGTTGTCGAGGAGCGGGGCGAGACGGCGCCGGATGCCGATGTTGGCCCGCATGCGCGGGTCCTTGGCGTACTCGGCGTACATGTAGTCGCGCTCCTCGTCGGTGACCATCTCCAGGGTCAGCTCGTCGTGGTTGCGCAGGAAGATCCCCCACTGGCAGCCGGAGGGGATGGCCGGGGTCTTCGCCAGGATCTCGGAGACCGGGTGGCGGGACTCGCGCCGCACCGCCATGAAGATCCTCGGCATGACCGGGAAGTGGAAGGCCATGTGGCACTCGTCGCCGCCCGAGGCGAAGTCGCCGAAGTAGTCGACGACGTCCTCCGGCCACTGGTTGGCCTCGGCGAGCAGCACGGTGTCCGGGTAGTGGGCGTCGATCTCCGCCCGTACCTCCTTGAGGAAGGCGTGGGTGGCGGGGAGGTTCTCGCAGTTGGTGCCCTCCTGCTGGTACAGGTACGGCACCGCGTCGAGCCGGAAGCCGTCGATGCCCAGGTCCAGCCAGAACTTCAGCGCGGACAGGATCTCCTTGCGCACCGCCGGGTTCTCGTAGTTGAGGTCGGGCTGGTGGGAGAAGAACCGGTGCCAGTAGTACTGTCCGCGCACCGGGTCGAAGGTCCAGTTGGAGGACTCGGTGTCGACGAAGATGATCCGGGCGTCCGGGTACTGCTTGTCGTCGTCCGCCCAGACGTAGTAGTCGCCGTACGGCCCTTCCGGGTCGCGCCGGGACTCCTGGAACCACTCGTGCTGGTCGCTGGTGTGGTTCATGACGAAGTCGATGACCACGCGCATCCCGCGCTGATGGGCCGCGTCGACGAACTCCACGAAGTCGGCGAGGTCGCCGAAGTCGGGCAGCACCGAGGTGTAGTCGGCGACGTCGTAACCGCCGTCCCTCAGCGGTGACTTGAAGAAGGGCGGCAGCCAGAGACAGTCGACCCCCAGCCACTGGAGGTAGTCGAGGCGGGACGTGATGCCCTTCAGGTCGCCGACGCCGTCCCCGTTGCTGTCCTGGAAGGAACGGACGAGGACCTCGTAGAAGACGGCCCGCTTGAACCAGTCCGGATCACGGTCCTTGGCGGGGGTGTCCTCGAAGGTGTCGGGGACGGGAGCGTTGACAGTCATGAGGTGGGTGACCCTCCGGTCTGCGGGGACGGTCGCAGGACGAGGATGTGCGCGGGCGTGACGCCCGGTTCCAGGCGCACATAGCTGGCCCTGCCCCAGTGATAGGTCTCGCCGGTGAGCTCGTCGCGCACCGGCACGGTCTCGTGCCGGTCGAGGCCGAGCGCCGCCATGTCCAACGAGAGCGTCGCCTCCTGGGTGTGGTGCGGGTCGAGGTTGACGACCACCAGGACGGTGTCCGCGCCCGCGTGCTTGCTGTACGCGATCACCCGCGGGTTGTCCGTGTCGTGGAACGTCAGGTTCCGCAGGCGGCGCAGCGCCGGGTGGCGGCGCCGGATCCGGTTGAGGGCGGTGATCAGCGGGGTGATCGTCGCCCCCGCCCGCTCCGCCGACTCCCAGTCACGCGGACGCAGTTGGTACTTCTCCGAGTGCAGGTACTCCTCGCTGCCGTCCTTCAGCGGGGTGTTCTCGCACAGCTCGTACCCGGCGTACATGCCCCACGAGGGCGAAAGCGTCGCCGCGAGCACCGCCCGCGCCTCGAACGCGGGCCGCCCGCCCTCCTGGAGGTACGCGTGCAGGATGTCCGGCGTGTTCACGAAGAAGTTCGGCCGCACCACCGCCGCCGAGTCGCCGGTCAGCTCCGTCAGGTACGCGGTCAGCTCCTCCTTGGTGTTGCGCCAGGTGAAGTACGTGTACGACTGCTGGAAACCGATCGCGCCGAGCGTCCGCAGCATCGCCGGACGGGTGAACGCCTCCGCCAGGAACACCACGTCCGGATCGGCCGCGTTGACCTCGCCGATCACCCGCTCCCAGAACACCACCGGCTTGGTGTGCGGATTGTCCACCCGGAAGATCCGCACCCCCCGGTCCATCCAGAACCGCAGCACCCGCACGGTCTCCGCGACGATCTCGTCCATCACCCCGGGGCCGTCGAACGCGATCGGGTAGATGTCCTGGTACTTCTTCGGCGGGTTCTCCGCGTACGCGATCGAACCGTCCGGACGCCGGTGGAACCACTCCGGGTGCTTCTCCACCCACGGGTGGTCCGGCGAGCACTGGAGCGCGAAGTCGAGCGCGACCTCAAGACGCAGTTCCCCGGCTCGCGCCACGAACGCGTCGAAGTCCTCGAAGGTGCCCAGATCCGGGTGGAGCGCGTCGTGCCCGCCCTCCGGGGAACCGATCGCCCACGGCACGCCCACATCGTGCGGAGCCGCCGAAAGCGCGTTGTCCGGGCCCTTGCGGTGGGTCTCGCCGATCGGGTGCACCGGCGGCAGGTACACCACGTCGAAGCCCATCGCCGCGACCGCCGGAAGCCGCTCGGCGGCCGTACGGAAGTTCCCGGGGACCGTACGCCCCCGGACCTTCCGCACCCCCTCCGAGCGGGGGAAGAACTCGTACCAGGAACCGTAGAGCGCCCGCTCGCGCTCGACCCGCAGCGGCAACGCCGGGGAGGAGGAGAGCAGTTCGCGCAGCGGATACCGGTCCAGGAAACCGGTCACCCGGGGGGCGAGCGCCGCCGCGAGCCGCGCCGCCGCCGGGCGCGAGCCGTCCCGCAGCGCGTCCGCCGCCGCGAGCACCGACTCCCGGCCGCCGCCCTTCTTCGGAACGCCCTTCGCGGCCCGCTCGTGCAGCTCCGCGCCCTCGGCGAGGACCAGTTCCGAATCGATCCCCGCCGGAATCTTGATCCCCGCCACATGCCGCCAGGTCGCCAGCGGATCGCTCCACGCCTCGACGGCGTACGTCCAGAGGCCCTCGGCGTCCGGGGCGACCTCGGCCACCCACCGGTCGGTGCCCTCGGCCGCTTCGCGCATCGGCGTCCAGGGACCCGGCCGGCCCGAGGGCCCCCGGAGCACGACGTTGGCGGCGACGGCGTCGTGCCCCTCGCGGAAGACGGTCGCCGTCACCTCGAAGGCTTCGCCGACCACCGCCTTCGCGGGGCGCCTGCCGCAGTCGACGAGGGGGCGGACGTCCAGGACGGGAATGCGTCCGATGAGCGGTTTCACGGCATCACCTGAGGGTCTACGGGGGGTGAGTGTGGTGGTGCGCTCTTTCTAGCCGCGCCGACGGCCGGTGGGTCGCGGGCATGGCCGCGACCGGGCGCGTTCACTCGAACGGCGGGTTCACAGGGATGAACGGGGGCGCGGGGGAGACGGGTTGCGGGGGTCGGCCGGGAGGCGTGCGGGGGCGGCAGGGGGCGGTAGGCGGCGGCGGTCGGGAGGCTCGGGAGCCTCGGGAGGGGAGCCTTCCCACCCTTCTCGGGTGGGCAATCCAGGAGGTTTGTTAACTATCAGGGCGCGAAACCCTCGACCGGTTGTGAGGACTGGGCGCACGCGGGGCGCGCATACGGGAGCACGGACGGGGTACGCACCCGGGCACGCGGGCGCGTGCGCGGACGGCTGCCCGGGGGAGCGCGCGCACGCGGGGGGTGACGCCGAGGCCGGGGCGCGGCGGTCCCGACTGGGCGCATGCCCGTATGCGGACGGGGTGACGTTTGGGCCCGGGGCGTGGGCGGTCCAGGTCGCGCGCCTGCGCCTCTGTGCGGATGGGTTGGTGCTCGGCCCGGGGTGCGGGAGGTCTCGGCTGGGCGCATGCCCGTATGCGGACGGGGTGACGCTCAGCCCGGGGCGTGGGCGGTCCCGGCCGGGCGCCTGCCCCCCACGCGGGCGGGTCGACGCTCGCCCCCGCCCCGCCCGGCCCGCTCCGTCAGGCACCCGAGCGGGCCGGGCCGGGGTGCCGGGCCGCGGGGGTGTCGGGGCTCGCGGCCGGGAGGGCGTCCCGGGGTGGGCGTCCCGGGGTGCGACCCCTCCGACCCGCTCACCCACCCTCCCCCCCCGAACACCCAGCGTGGTGCACCCGTCCCGCTCCGTGATCGCCTGCGAAGGTGGGAGGGTGAAGGCAATCCGTCGGTTCACCGTGCGTCCCGTCCTCCCCGACCCCCTGCGGCCCCTCGCCGAGCTGGCGCACAATCTGCGCTGGTCCTGGCACGAGCCCACCCGTTCCCTCTTCGACTCCCTCGCCCCCGACGGCCTCCCGGGCGCCGACCCCGTCCAGGTCCTCGGGGCCCTCGAAGCGTCCCGGCTCGCCGCGCTCGCCGTCGATCCCGGCTTCCTGGCCCGGCTGCGGACCGCCGCCGACGACCTCGCCGACTATCTGGAGGCTCCCCGCTGGTACCAGCGCAGGACCGGCGAGGGACCCGCCCGCATCGCGTACTTCTCGCCCGAGTTCGGCGTGGCCGCCGCCCTGCCCCAGTACTCCGGCGGGCTCGGGATCCTCGCGGGCGACCACCTCAAGGCCGCCAGCGACCTCGGCGTCCCCCTGATCGGTGTCGGGCTGCTCTACCGGCACGGCTACTTCCGTCAGGCCCTCGGCGCCGACGGCTGGCAGCAGGAGCACTACCCCGTCCTCGACCCC
The DNA here is from genome assembly GCF_014596525.1 of Streptomyces sp. CBMA291. Taxonomy (GTDB): domain Bacteria; phylum Actinomycetota; class Actinomycetes; order Streptomycetales; family Streptomycetaceae; genus Streptomyces. The sequence goes on along the minus strand of NZ_MSJP01000083.1, from coordinate 167,618 downwards.
GACGAGCTGCCCGTCACCCCGCTCCGCGAGCCCGACGGCACCCCCGCCCGGATCACCCTCGCCCTGCCCGGCGGGCGCAGCCTCCACGCGCGGCTGCACCTCGCCCGGGTCGGCCGTGTCCCCCTCCTCATGCTCGACTCCGACGTCGAGGAGAACGCCCCCGGCGAACGGGGCGTCACCGACCGCCTGTACGGCGGCGGCAGCGAGCACCGGCTGCTCCAGGAGATGCTGCTCGGCATCGGCGGAGTCCGCGCCCTCCGTACCTACAGCCGGCTCACCGGCACCCCCGCCCCCGGGGTCTTCCACACCAACGAGGGCCACGCCGGCTTCCTCGGGCTCGAACGCATCCGCGAACTCCAGGGAGAGGGACTCGACTTCGACAGCGCCCTGGAGACCGTCCGCGCCGGAACCGTCTTCACCACCCACACCCCCGTCCCCGCCGGCATCGACCGCTTCGACCGCGCCCTGATCGCCCGGCACCTCGGCGAGGACGGCGCCCTGCCCGGCGTCGACACCGCAAGGGTCCTCGCCCTCGGCGACGAGACCCCGCTGGGCGGCGAGACCGGCGTCTTCAACATGGCCGCCATGGGACTGCGCCTCGCCCAGCGCGCCAACGGCGTCTCCACCCTCCACGGGGCCGTCAGCCGGTCCATGTTCGCCGGACTCTGGCCCGGCTTCGACACCGACGAGGTGCCCATCACCTCGGTCACCAACGGAGTCCACGCCCCCACCTGGGTCGCCCCCGAGGTCGGCCGGCTCGCCCCGGACGCGAGCGACACCGAGCTGTGGGAACTCCGCCGCACCCTGCGCGAACGGCTCGTCGCCGACGTACGAAGAAGGCTGCGGGCCTCCTGGCGGCAGCGCGGGGCCGCCGCCGCCGAACTCGGCTGGACCGACACCGCCCTCGACCCCGACGTCCTCACCATCGGCTTCGCCCGCCGCGTCCCCTCGTACAAGCGGCTCACCCTGATGCTCCGGGACCCCGACCGGCTGCGCGCCCTGCTGCTCCACCCCGAGCGGCCCGTGCAGCTGGTCGTCGCGGGCAAGGCGCACCCCGCCGACGACGGCGGGAAACGGCTCGTGCGGGAGCTGGTCCGGTTCGCCGACGACCCGAGGGTGCGGCACCGGATCGTCTTCCTGCCCGACTACGGCATGGAGATGGCCCGCGGCCTCTACCCGGGCTGCGACGTCTGGCTGAACAACCCCCTGCGCCCCCTCGAAGCCTGCGGCACCAGCGGCATGAAGGCGGCGCTCAACGGCTGCCTCAACCTCTCCGTACTCGACGGCTGGTGGGACGAGTGGTACGAGCCGGACTTCGGCTGGGCCATCCCCACCGCCGACGGAGCCGCCGACGAGGAGCGCCGCGACGACCTGGAGGCCGCCGCCCTCTACGAACTGATCGAACAGCGGGTCGCACCCCGCTTCTACGACCGGGGCCCCGACGGCGTCCCCGCGGGCTGGACCGCCATGGTCCGCCGCACCCTCGCCGACCTCGGCCCGAAGGTGCTCGCCGACCGGATGGTCCGCGAGTACGTCGAACGGCTCTACGCGCCCGCCGCCGCCGCCCACCGGGCGCTCACCCCGGACCGGGCGCGGGCCCTCGCCGACTGGAAGGCGCGGGTCAGGGCCGCCTGGCCCGGGGTCGGCGTCGGCCATGTCGAGGTCGGCGACGGGCTCGCCGACGACCCGGCGGACGCCGAGCTGGGCGCGACCCCCGTCGTCCGGGCCCGGGTGCGCCTCGGCGCCCTCGACCCGGCCGACGTCGAGGTGCAGGCCGTCACCGGGCGGGTCGACGCCTCCGACACCCTCGCCGACCCCCGCGCCGTCCCGCTGAAACCGGCGGGCGGCCCGGACCTGGAGGGCTTGCAGCCGTACGCGGGCACCCTGGAACTCGACCGCACCGGCTCCTTCGGCTGCACCGTCCGGGTCCGCCCGGTCCACCCGCTCCTCGCCCACCCGGCGGAACTGGGCCTGGTGGCGCTGCCGGAGACCAAGGCGGGCGAGGCGCCGGGGGTGCTGCTGAGATAGGCCGTGCCGTTCGGAGCGGGCCGGATCAGGGCACCTTGGCCTTGTCGGCGAGATGCCCGTCGACGAAGCACAGCCGGTACACCGGGATCGCGGCGAGCAGCGTGGACCGGTAGTACCGGCACTCGTGCATGCCGGGCGGCTCCGGCGGAGCCCCCTGCGGGGGCCCGTCCAGCGGATGCTCGGGCAGGTCGTCGGAGACCTTCGCGATCTCCGCCGGGGTCATCCCGATCCGCATCCGCGCGAAGTCCTCCGGCTCCAGATACGACTGCGCCTGCGTCCACAGCGCCACCCCCGCCATCAGGACCCCGAGGGCGGCGAGCAGCGCCAGCGGAATCCAGACGGCCCGCACCAGACCCTTGCGGACCTCGCGCCGGGCCCGGTCCAGCTCCCGGGCCGAGGTGGGCGCGGCGGGCAGCGGCGCGGGCGCCCGCCGGGGCAGTACGGCCTCCAGGGCGAAACCGCCGTCCTCGGTGGCCCGGGTCGCGATCCGGCCGCCCGCGAGCCTGACCCGCTCGTCGAGCCCGACGAGCCCGGTGCCGCCGGACCCGCCCCGCCCGCTGGGGGTCTTCTCCTCGTCCGCGCCCGGTTCCGGCGCGGGCCCGGGGCCGCTGACCACCCGGACCCGGACGTTCGCCGGGTCCTGGGTGACGGAGACCGAGACGGGCGCGCCCGGCGCGTGCTTGGCCGCGTTGGTGAGCCCCTCCTGTACGACCCGGTGCAGGGCGAGGCCCGACATGCCCGGCAGGGTGGGCACCGGGGTGGTGTCGAGGGTGACGTCGAGTCCGGAGGCGCGGGCGCGGGCGGTCAGCTCCTCGACGGTCTCGCCGGGCGGGGTGGTCGGGGCGGCGGCCTCGGGGTCCTCCTCGCGCAGGACGCCGATGATGTCCCGCAGCCGGCCCGTCGCGTCGGCCGCCGCCCGGCGCAGCTCGCCCGCCGCCCGCTGCTCGTCGGGCCCGAGCGCGGGGGAGACTTCGAGCGCGCCCGCGCGGATGGCGATCAGGGCGAGGTCGTGGCCGAGGGAGTCGTGCATGTCCCCGGCGATCCGGGACCGCTCCCGCAGCCGCTCGCGGTCGGCGACGGCGGCCTGTTCCCGTTCCATCCGGTCGGCCAGCTCCCAGCCGCTGCGCACCAGGTGGTCGTACTGGCGTACGTACCGGCCGATCAGCCAGGGCGCCACGACGGCGAGCGCCAGGGCGAGCAGCAGGGTGAACCACTGGCCGAGGGAGGTGTGGGTGAGCCGGGTGAGGAGGAGTCCGAGGCCCGCGACCGCGCCGAACAGCCACAGGGCGGCCCGGGTGTGTTCCTGCCGCCGTCCGGCGAGATAGCCGAAGGCGATCAGGGCGAGGCTGTAGGAGGGGGTGAACAGTTCGAGGGAGGCGGGGAGGCTCAGGGCCACGGTGACGGCGAGGGCGAGCAGCGGCCATCGGCGGCTTACCGCGACGCAGAGGGCGAGGACGGCCGTGCCGACGCCGACGAGGATCCAGCTGCCGCCGTCGTCCGGGTCGGACCTGAGCAGGACGGGGACGCAGAGCAGCAGCCACAGGAGCAGGTCGAAGAGGTGCTCGCGGAGCCGTTCGCGCCGGTCCTCAGGCACCGGGCACCAGGCCCGCCTCGTAGGCGAGGACCGCGAGCTGCACCCGGTTGCGCAGGCCGAGCCTGCCGAGGACGGCGGACACATGGGCCTTGACGGTGCCTTCGACGACATGGAGGCGTTCGGCGATCTCCTGGTTGGAGAGCCCGGCGCCGAGCAGTCCGACGACCTCGCGTTCCCGGCCGGTGAGCGGGGCGAGCCGGGCGCGGGCCTCGGCGGCGCGGGTGAACCGCTCGCCGCCGAGGGTGTCGATGACCCGGCGGGCGACGCTGGGGGAGAGGGCGGCGCCGCCGCCCGCGACGGCGCGGACCCCGGCGATCAGTTCGCGCGGGTCGCCGGACTTGAGCAGGAAGCCGCTGACGCCGCAGCCGAGGGCGCGGGCGACGTAGGCGTCCTCGGAGAAGGTGGTGAGCATGACGACGGCGGTGCCGGGCACGACCCGGCGCATTTCCTCGGCGGCGTCGAGTCCGTCGAGCCGGGGCATCCGGATGTCGAGGAGGGCGACGTCGGGCCGGTGCTCCCGGGCCAGTTCGACGGCCTCGTGGCCGTCTCCGGCCTCGGCGACCACCTCGATCCCGGGGTCGGTGGCGAGGATGGCCCGCACTCCGGCCCTGATCATCGTCTCGTCGTCGGCAAGCAGCACCTTGATCATGCGGGCAACCCTACGCAGACGGGCGGACGCCCCGGGGGAAGGTTCCCCCGGGGCGTCCGTCGGACGATCTCGGTGCGTGGCCTGAGGCCGGTTCCGACCCTTACGGGAAGGTCAGCTTGAATCCGGCGATGGAGCCGGTGTCGGCCGAGGCCTTGTCCTGGGCGCGGAGCTGCCAGACGCCGTTGGCGACCTTGGCGGAGGCGTTGACCGTGAAGGTCTGGACGATGTTGTCCGCGCTGCCGCCCGCTCGGTTGTGCAGGTTGTAGACCGTGCCGTCGGGCGCGATCAGGTCGACGATCAGGTCGCCGATCCAGGTGTGGGTGATGTTCACACCGACCGCGAGGTTGGCCGGGGCGTTGCCGGTGATGCCGGTGACGGTCACCGAGGAGGTCACCGCGGCGCCGTTGTCCGGGATGGCGATGGTGGCGTTGTTCTCGAAGACCTTGCCGGTCGGCGTGCCGCCGCCGGGGCGGGTGCCGACGTTGATGCCGGCCCAGGCGTTCTCCACGGCCGTGACCTCGGCGCTGCCCGCGCCGTACAGCTCGGTGGCCGCCGCGACGGTGCCCGTGCGGGCCCCGGCGTAGTTGGTCGAGGAGCCGAACTTGGTGGTGAGCGCCTTGAACCAGATCAGCGAGGCCTTGTCACGGCCGATGCCGGTGACGGGCAGGCCGTCGGAGGTCGGCGAGTCGTAGTTGACCCCGTTGACGGTCTTGGCGCCGCTGCCCTCGGAGAGCAGGTAGTAGAAGTGGTTGGCCGGGCCCGAGGAGTAGTGGACGTCGACCGAACCGATGCCGGAGTACCACGCGTCCTTGGACGCGCCGTCCTTGCTCGGCTTGTCCATGTAGCGCAGCGGGGTGCCGTTGCCGTTGATGTCGATCTTCTCGCCGACGAGGTAGTCGCCCTTGTCGCTGGCGTTGTTGGCGTAGAACTCGACGGCGGCGGCGAAGATGTCGGAGGTGGCCTCGTTGAGACCGCCGGACTCTCCGCTGTAGGTGAGGTTGGCCGTGGCGGCGGTGACGCCGTGGGTCATCTCGTGCGCGGCCACGTCGATGGACGTGAGCGGCTTGGCGTTGCCCGAGCCGTCGCCGTACGTCATGCAGAAGCAGCTGTCCTGCCAGAAGGCGTTGACGTAGGCGTTGCTGTAGTGGACCCGGGAGTACGCGCCGACGCCGTCACCGCGGATGCCGGTGCGGCCGTGCACGTTCTTGTAGTAGTCCCAGGTGAGCGCGGCACCGTAGTGCGCGTCGGCGCCGGCCGTCTCCTTGTTGGAGGCGAGGCCGTTGCCCCAGGTGTCCGTGGTGTTGCTGAAGAGGGTGCCGGTGCCGGACGTACCGTTGTTCAGGTTGTACGTCTTGTGGTTGCCGCGGCCGGTGTCGGTCAGCGTGTACGAGGGCGCCGTGCCGAGGGTGACGGTGCCGCTGTACTGCGTGTTGCCGACGCCGGTCTCGACGCCCTGCCACTCGAAGAGCTTGGCGCCCGTCTTGGCGTCGGTCACCACGTGCAGCTCGTTCGGGGTGCCGTCCTCCTGGAGGCCGCCGACGACGGTCTCGTAGGCGAGGACGGGGGTGCCCTGGGCGGCCCAGACGACCTTGCGGGGGGCGTGGTCGGCCGCGATCTTGGCGGAGCCGTCCGCCTTGGCGAGGCCGAAGGCCTGCTTCTCGGCGGCGGCGGGGGCCACGGTGGCCGTGGTGGCGATGTTCTTCAGTTCCGCGCGGGAGGACTTGACGACACCGGTGGTGGCGCCCGCCTTGGACTCGGCGACGATGAGGTCACCGCCGAGCACGGGGAGTCCCGCGTAGGTGCGCTCGTAGCGCGTGTGGGTGGTGCCGTCCTGGTCCTGGACGACGTCCCGGACGACCAGCTTCTCCTGGGCGCCGAGGCCGATCTTCTTGGCCGTGGCCGCCTTGTCGGCGTCGGCCGCCTTGATCAGCGCGGTGCGCTGGGCGGGGGTGAGGTCGGCGGGGAGCTTGCCGGGGTTGGCCTGGCCGCCTTGCTGGGCCTTGGGGGCGATGCCGAGAGGGGCGTCGGCCGCGGTGGCGGCGCCCGTCTGGATGCCCATGGAGAGCATGGCGGCGGCGGCGATCAGGGCGCCCGTCGCGGTGGCGCGACGGCTGGGCGTGGATCTCACGCAGACTCCTTCTTGCGAGGGGGGTACCGACGGACTGGGGCGGCCCGTCCGGGCGGAGCAAGCAGAGCTGTGGAGCACGTTCCTGTGACGCGGAACCCGTTCGGGTGAAGCTGCGAACGGTGGTGCGATGAGCAGGGTGAGAGAGTGTCAGGGATGACGGGGACCTGTCATGACCGCGACGACAAGTTGGCCAGAAATCGTCCGCTGCCCGTACGGCTGCGTTCGTTAACCGGACGTTTCATCGATCATGGGCGCGGTGGTGCCGGGCGTTCGCCCGATCCAGGACGTGAAGCCTGTCCACAGTGCGAGACCGAGGGGCATTCCGGCCCTCGGTGATCTCTGTTTCGGGTGGGGACGGGGTGACGGGTTCGCATCGTCGCCTGGCTGAAACGTTTCTCCCCGGGAGTGTGCGGGAGATGCCCGGATTCCGCCCGCGCCGGTCCGAACCGGAAGGGGGGCGGGTGCCGGGGAGGGGGTGGTGGGGAGTATCCCTCCCCGCCACCCCCTCGCCACAGCGCCCGCCGCGCGGCCCGACACGCTCAGCCCGCCAGGCTTTTGCGCGATGCCCGGCCCAACAGGCTCTCGCGTGATGCCCAGTCCAACAGGATCTCGCGCGATGCCCAGCCGGCCAGGCTCTCCTGTCACGCCCGGCCGGCCAGCTCTCCCGTCACGCTCAGCCCACCAGGCTCTCCTGTCATGCCCAGCCGGCCAGGCTCTCCCGTCACACTCAACCCACCAGGCTCTCCCGCCATGCTCAACCCACCAGGCTCTCCCGCCACGCCCGGTGCAGCCCCGCGTAACGGCCCTCGCCGGACACCAGATCCGACGGGGTACCGTCCTCGACGATCCGGCCCGCCTCCATCACGAGGACCCGGTCCGCCACCTCGACCGTGGAGAGCCGATGGGCGATCACCACGGCCGTACGGCCCGCGAGGACCGTGTCCATCGCCCGCTGCACCGCCCGCTCGCCCGGCACGTCGAGGGAACTCGTCGCCTCGTCCAGGATCAGCACCGCCGGGTCCGCGAGCAGCGCCCGAGCGAAGGCGACCAACTGGCGCTGGCCCGCCGAGATCCGCCCGCCCCGCTTGCGCACGTCCGTGTCGTAGCCGTCGGGCAGGCCCATGATGAACGCGTGCGCCCCGATCGCCCGCGCCGCCTCCTCGATCTGCGCCCGGGTCGCGTCCGGCCGCCCGATCGCGATGTTCTCGGCGACCGTGCCGGAGAAGAGGAACGCCTCCTGCGTCACCATCACCACGCCCCGCCGCAGCTCGGGCGTCGCCAGGTCGCGCAGGTCCACGCCGTCGAGCCGGACGGACCCCTCCGTCGGGTCGTAGAACCGGGCGAGCAGCTTCGCGAGCGTGGACTTGCCCGCGCCCGTCGCCCCCACCACGGCGACCGTCTGGCCCGCCGGAACCGTCAGGTCGAAGCGGGGCAGCACCTCGCCGCCCGTGCGGTACGCGAACCGTACGCCGCCGAAGACCACCGCGCGGCCCGGGGCGCCCGTACGGGCGGGCAGCTCCCGGGGCTCCGCCGCCTCCGGCACGCCCGGCTCCTGCGCGAGCAGCCCCGCGATCTTCGCGAGGGACGCGGCGGCCGACTCGTACGAGTTGAGGAACATGCCGAGCCGGTCGATCGGGTCGTACAGGCGCCGCATGTACAGCACCGCCGCCGCGAGCACGCCCAGTTCGAGGGAGTCCGACGCGACCCGGTAGGCGCCCCACAGGCACATCCCGGCGACGGCCGTGTTCGCGACCAGCCGGGAGCCGACCACATAGCGGGCCATCTCCAGGAGCGCGTCGCCGTTGCTCCGCTCGTGTCGCCGGTTGAGCGCCGCGAACTCGGCGTCGTTGGCCCGCTCCCGGCGGAACGCCCGTACCGGACGGATGCCGTTCATCGTCTCCGCGAACTTCACGATCACCCCCGCGATCGCCGTCGAACGCTCGGCGTAGACCGCACCGGCCCGGCGCCGGTAGAGCCGCACCAGGAGGAAGAGCGGCAGGAACGAGCCGACGGCCACCGACCCGATGCCCGGGTCGAGCCAGAGCAGCACCAGGGCGATCGACACGAAGGACAGGACCACCCCGATCAGTTCCTGGAGCCCCTCGGAGAGCAGCTCGCGTAGCGACTCGACGTCCGTGGTCGAACGGGAGATCAACCGGCCCGAGGTGTACCGCTCGTGGAAGTCCAGGCTCAGCACCTGTGCGTGCCGGAAGATCCGGCCGCGCAGATCGAGCAGCACGTCCTGGTTGATCCGGGCGGCAGCGCGGACGAAGACGTATTGAAGGACTCCGGAGAGCGCCGCGCACAGCAGATAGCCGAGCGCCACCGCCACCACCGGCCCGTGGTCCCCCGCCCGGAACGCCGGGACACCCCGGTCGATGGCGTACGCGACGAGCAGCGGCCCCGCCTGTACGGCCGCCTCCTTGACGAGCAGGACGAGCGCGGCGACGACGACACGGGCGCGGTGCGCGGAGAGCAGCGAACGCAGCAGCGCGCCGGTCGCTCCAGGAGGGGCGGGAAGGTCGTCCTGATCGAAGGGGTCGGTGGGGGGTGTGGTGGGTGTGGTGGGCGAGGTAGGTGAGGTGGGCGTGGTGGAGCCAGTGGGGTCGGTGGGGTCGGTGGGGTACGTGGGGTCGGCTGAGGTTGCCGGGGGGTTGAGGGCGTTGAGGGTGCCGGGGGCGGTGGGAGTGCTGGGAGCGGCTGTGGTCGCGGAGGTGTCCGGGGTGGGCTTTACGGGCTCCGCCGCCGGGTCCTGGGGCTCGCCGAGTGCGGTGTCCGTCATCGGTCCTCGCCCTCCAGGGCCTCGTCGTCACCGTTCACACCGTCACCGTTCGCATGGGCACCGGCCCCACTCCCACCGGCACCGGCACCGGCCCCGATCCCACCGGTCTTGCTCTCGCCCGACATCAGCCAGGCGTACTCCGTGCTGCTCCGCAGCAGTTCCTGATGGGTGCCCACGGCCGTGATCCGGCCGCCGGACAGGAGCGCCACCCGGTCGGCCAGCATCACCGTCGAGGGGCGGTGGGCCACGACCAGCGCCGTGGTCTCCCGCAGGACCTCCCGCAGGGCCGCCTCCACCCGCGCCTCGGTGTGCACGTCGAGGGCGGAGAGGGGATCGTCCAGGACGAGGAAGCGGGGGCGCCCGACGACCGCGCGGGCAAGCGCGAGGCGCTGGCGCTGGCCGCCGGAGAGGCTCAGGCCCTGTTCGCCGACCTGGGTGGCGGCGCCCTCGGGCAGCCGGTCGACGAAGCCGTCGGCCTGGGCCACGCCGAGGGCGCGGCGCAGCTCCGGCTCGCCCGCCGAGGCGGCGGCGCCCATCAGGACGTTCTCGCCGACGCTGGCCGAGAAGAGGGTGGGTTCCTCGAAGGCCATCGAGACCAGGGACCGCAGCCGTTCCCGTGCCATCAGGGCGATGTCCTCGCCGTCGAGGAGGATGCGCCCGCCGGAGGCCTCGTGGAGCCGGGGTATGAGAGCGGTGAGCGTGGTCTTGCCGGAGCCGGTGGAGCCGACGAGGGCCAGGGTCTCGCCGGGGCGGATGTGCAGGTCGATGCCGTCGAGGACGGGCGGGGAGCCCGGTGGGGCGTCGGGGTAGCGGAAGGAGACGCCTTCGAAGCGGACCCCGCCGGGCGCCTCGGCGGAGGCGGGAGAGGGGGAAGGGGAGGGGGAGGGAGTGCCGGGCGCGATGGTGTCCGGTTCCGGCTCGGCGTCCATCACCTCGAAGTAGCGTTCCGTCGCGGTCGCCGCCTCCTGGCTCATCGCGAGGAGGAAGCCGATCGACTCCACCGGCCAGCGCAGCGCGAGGGCGGTGGAGAGGAAGGCGACGAGGGTGCCGGCCGACAGTTCGCCGTCCGCGACCCGCACCGTGCCGAGGACGAGCGCCGCGCCGATCGCCAGCTCCGGCAGGAAGGCGATGACCGCCCAGATCAGGGCGAGCAGCCGGGCCTTGAGCAGTTCCGTACCGCGCAGCCGCTCCGCGAGGTCGCGGAAGGCCCGCGCCTGGCTGCGGTGGCGGCCGAAGCCCTTGACGATCCGGATGCCGAGGACGCTCTCCTCGACGACCGTCGTCAGATCGCCCACCTGGTCCTGGGCGCGCCGGGCGACGACGCCGTATCGGCTCTCGAAGAGCGAGCAGGCGATCACCAGCGGGATGACGGGGGTGAGCAGGACCAGGCCGAGCGACCAGTCCTGGGCGAGCAGCAGGACGTAACCCGCGAGGATCGTCACGCCGTTGACCAGGAGGAAGGTCAGCGGGAACGCCAGGAACATCCGGACCAGCATCAGATCGGTGGTGCCGCGCGAGAGGAGCTGACCCGAGGCCCACCGGTCGTGGAAGGCGACGGGCATCCGCTGGAGTCTGCCGTAGAGGTCGGCCCGCATGCGCGCCTCGACGCCGGAGAGCGGGCGGGCCACCAGCCAGCGCCGGAAGCCGAAGAGCACCGCCTCGGCTGTCCCGAGCAGCAGCAGATACAGCGCGCCGAGCCACACCCCGCCCGGATCACGGTCGGCGACGGGCCCGTCGACCAGCCACTTCAGGACGAGCGGGATGACCAGGGACAGACAGGAGGCGAGGATCGCGACCCCGGCGGCGCTGAACAGACGCGCCCGTACGGGCCGCACGTACGGCCAGAGCCGCAGCAGCACACGGACCGCCGACCGCCGCTCCCCGCCGGGGGCCGGACGTGGCTCGGGGGAGGCGCCGGGAAGGGGCTCGGGAGGGGGCTCGGGGACGGTGGATTCTGGGGCGACAGGTTTCTCGGGCATCAGGCCCGACCTTACGGTTCACCCCTGACACGGCTCATCCGGATTTCGGTCACATCGCGTGCGGGGGAGGGGGTTTCGCCCCCCCCCACCACCACCGCCGGAGGCCACGGGCTACGGCGCCCGGCCACGAGGTCCGGCGATGACGTCCGGAGTTGGCGTCCGGCGATGACGCCCGGCTACGGCACCCGGCGATGACGTCCAGCCATGGCACCCGGCCACGACGTGCGGCCACGAGGTCCAGCCACGCCACCCGGCGATGACGTGTCCGACCGATGGCGTCCGACCTATGGCGTCCGCAGGTGGTCGGCCCAGGCGCGGGCCGCCGTCACGGTGCGGTCCAGGCCGTCCATGCCGTACGCCTGCCAGGCCTCCCAGGAGCGGGCGTCGGCCTCGGCGAGGACGGCCACCGCCGCTCGGGGCGCCTGGGCGAAGGCGGGGACGCGGGCGCACCAGCGGGCGGCCTGTTCGGGGGTCTGCTCGCCGTCCAGGACGAGGCGTTGGCCCCACAGGACGGTGTCCACCCAGCCGGGTCCCCGGGCCGCCCAGGCCCAGTCGATGAGCCAGGTCCTGCCGGTGCCGGGCAGGAAGTTGGTGGCCGCGGGGTCGCCGTGCACGAGCCGGTCGCCGGTGAGGAGCGGTTCGTCGGCGGGGTCGCAGTAGTCCCGCCACCGTTCCCATGCCGCCTTCAGCCCGGCTCCGGGTGGCGCGGGCGTGGTGCTCAGCTCCCGTAGGACGTCGGTGACGGATTCCAGATGGGGGCTGTCGTCCGCGTCGAAGTCGGCCCACGGCGAGGTGACGGCGATGCCCTCGAAGGCGAGGACCGTCCAGCCGTCGACCGCCGTGCGCCACAGCAGACGGGGCGCGAAGCCGGGCAGGAACGGCGCGACCCCGCTCTCCACGTCCAGTTCGGCCATCCGCTCGTGGCCCTCGGGCAGCCCCTTGACGAAGGTCTTCCCGCCGTCGGGCCCGGACAGCAAGGCGGCGAAGCCCGAACCGGTCCCGTGGGTCACGTCGACGACGGACCGGCCCTCCCCGACCCGCTCGGCGACGGCGCGCCGTACGGCGTCGGGCAGTTGCCCGTAGGCGCGCGGGGTGACACGCATGGCCGGTCAGCTCCGGGGATTCCGCGGGTCGTTCGGCGGAAACGGCGGGTTCTTGTCGGGCCGCGTCGGCGGATCGGTCGTGGGGCGGCCCGCCGGGGGCTTGGTCAGCGGACGAGGCGGGGGCCGATGGGCCACGAGAGCGCTCACGGGCGGGATGTTACCGGCCGGGCGGGACGGACCGGGGACGGTGGCGCCCGGCGGTCCGGCCCGCTTTCTCGTACGCAAGGGGGCTGGACCGCCGGGCTGCCCGCGCGAACGGTGCCGTCCGTACGGTCAGACGGTGAAGGCGCCCGTGCTCACACCGGTGACGAAGGCGGACCAGGCGTGGTGTGAGGTGAGGAAGGCGGGGCCGTTGTCCTGCTTGGAGTCACGGGTGGCGACGGCGTGGTGCGGGGCGAGGTGGGCGACCTCGACGCAGCTGTTGCCGTTGCCGCCGCTGTAGGAGGACTTGAACCAGGCGTCGGCGGGGGCGAGGTCCAGGGAGTGGAGCTTGATCAGCTCCTCGTACTGCTCGCGCATGACCTCCCGTGAGCCGACGACGCGACGGAGAGCAGCCTCGTCCAGCACGACACGGAACTCGACCGGACTCTCCCGGGTCAGGATCTCGCGGCGCTCCATGCGCAGCTCGATGCCCTGCATGATGTCCTCGGTGGTCAGCTCGTCCACGGGCTTGTGGGTGGCGAAGAGGACCTCCTTGCGTACCTGGGTGAGCTGCTTGCCGAGTTGCATTCTTCGGACTGTCGGCCCGATGGGCGCCGCCACGTGCTGTCCTCCCGTGTCGTGGAGTCGGTCGGATCCTTCCCAGGGCTCGACCGACTCAGGCAGCCGTACGCCTCTCGAACTTTTCATCGACCACCATCCGGGCCCCGTCTCCGGAGGGATGTCCAAGGAAGACGCCCGCTGGCCGGCGCGGATCCGCCGGATCCTCCGCACCCACCTCACGTACTGGGGCTGCCTTCATCTGGCGGACACCGCCGAACTGCTCGCCACCGAGCTGCTGACCAACGCCTTCCGGCATGCGAACGCCCCGAGGATCGGCGTACGGGTCCGCTGTCAGGGCCGTTTTCTCTGCATCGAAGTGGACGACGGCTGCCCCGGCGAGAAGACGCCCGTTGCCCGGCGCGCGGCCCTCGACGCGGAGGACGGCCGAGGGCTGTTCCTCCTCGACGCCCTGGCCGACGACTGGGGAAGGGTCCGCGCGACGACCTGGTGCCATCTCTCCCTGGCCGAAGCTCCTTCGGAGGAGGAGCCCGCTCCTGTGGCGACCGCGCCGCAGGCCCGGCACGAGGCGGCGTTACGGCTTCCGTCCGGCGATGCCGCCCCGGAGCCCTGCCGCCTCGCGGACCGTACGCGACCCGCCCTGCGGGACTGGCCCGGCGACCTGGACGCCACCGCCGACGTGACGCACATCCTCGTCCGCAACGCCCTGGAACACGGGATCGTGCCGGGAGTGAAGGGCCAGGAGATCGCTGTCCGCCTCCGGGTCGCCGAAACGGAGGGGCTGCTCATCGAAGTCTCCGATCCGAACCCGGAGTTCCCCGGCTTCGGCGAGGCGGACGAACGCGGTCAGGGGCGGGGCGGGCTGTGGGACGTGAAGCGCCTCGGGGCCGCTCTCACCTGGTTCCCCGACCTGGAAGGCGGCGGCAAGACGGTACGGGCCACCTTGCGGCCGGGGCGAACGGCCCCGGAGCGGTGAACCGCTCTCACGGGCAGCCCGTTCGGGGCAAGGTCACGACACTGGGGCCGACGGGCACCGACGCCCAGGCGGAGGCCGCGCGTCACTTCGCGGAGGTTTTCCTTGAAGGCTCCTTCGAGAGCGCGATGCGGGCTGCCTTCCGTACCGGCACCCACGCGCTGGTGGCGGCCGGTTTCGTCGAGCGGTCCGGTGAGCGTGTGACCGACCTCTGGGTGAACCTGCACTTCCGGCACCTCGCTCGCATGCGGATCGTCGGCGTGTGGGAAAGTCCGACGAAGCCGATGTGCGTGGCCACCGGCCCCAGCCTCTCCGGCCTCACGGACGCGCGGGCGGACGTGCCGTCGAACGCGCCGTCGGTCGCGCGGTCGGTCGCGCTCCACCCGGCGACGGAGGTGTTCACCGAGCGGTTCACTCCTCAGGCGGAGCGCCAGTACGTGGACGCCAAGCCGCTCGCCGTCCAGCGAGTCGTCGACGGCATGGCGGACAGCTGTGTCGGATCCCTGGACGTCGTCGAGCGTCACCCGACGCTGACGGTGTGCGAAGTGCTCCGTCCGTCCATGGTCTGGATCCTCTACCGACCCTTTCCCCAGCGCGAGTTACCTCATCCATGAACCCCCGCGAACCATGTCAAACCGCTGCTACCGTCAGGCGCCTGACAGCCCCGGCGCGCGAGCGGCGTACCGGGTCCGCGTCCACTCCGGGAGCATCCCCATGAAGGTTCTGATCACCGGCGGCGCCGGATTCATCGGCTCGACCATCGCCTCGGCCTGCCTCGACGACGGCATCGACGTCGTCGTCCTGGACGATCTGGCGACCGGCCGCAGCGAGTTCGTGGAGGGCCGCACCTGGTACCGGGGCGACATCGCCGACGGCGACCTGATCGACCGGATCTTCACCGAGCACCCCGACATCGACGCCACCATCGGCTGCGCCGCGAAGATCGTCGTCCCCGAGTCCGTCGCCCAACCGCTGTACTACTACACGGAGAACGTCTCCAAGGGCCTTGCACTGCTCGGCCACCTGATCCGCAACGGCTGCGAGCGGTTCCTCTTCTCCTCCTCCGCCGCGATCTACCAGGCCGGACAGGGCATCACCGAGTCGGCGCCGCTCGCCCCGACGAGTCCGTACGCCCGCACGAAGGCGCACTTCGAGAACGCCCTGGAGGACGTCGCCACAGGAACCCCCCTGCGCGCGGTCTCCCTCCGGTACTTCAATCCGATCGGCTGTGATCCCAAGCTCCGCTCCGGACTCCAGATCACCCGCCCCACCCACGCCCTCGGCGTCATGATCGACGCCTTCCACGCCGGGCGGCCCTTCCCGGTCACCGGCACCGACTGGGAGACCAGGGACGGCACCGGCATCCGCGACTACGTCCACGTCCACGACCTCGCCAGCGCCCACATCGCGGCGGTCCGCCGCTTCGACACCATCACCTCGAACGACCCGGAAGGACCCGCGCCCTACCGCGCCGTCAACCTCGGCTCGGGCACCGGAACCACCGTGCTCGAACTGATCAAGGCGTTCGAGAACGTCACCGGCAAGCCGCTCGCCACCGAGACCACCGGACGACGCCCCGGCGACAACGCGGGCGCCTACCCCGACATCACCCTCGCCAGGGAACTCCTCGGCTGGGAACCGGCCCTCGGCATCGAACAGGGCATCTCCGACTCCCTCGCCTGGTACGCCCGGCGCCCTCTCGTCCTCACCGAAGGAAGCGACGCATGACCCCTTCGCCCTTACGGGGCGCATCTCCGGCGACGAGGATCCTCGTCGCCGGGTACGGCGCCCTGACCTCCGGGATCCTGCCGCACCTGGCCGCTCTGCCGGACGCGGCCGTCACCCTCGCGAGCCGGCATCTCGCGGTCTCCCCGCACCCCTCGGTCACGCTCGTCCGTCCCGACGACGCCGACCGGACCCGGCCCGATGTGATCGTCGGCTGCTTCGCCGACGACGTCCACAGCCGGGCCTTCCGGGAGGGGCCCCCTGTCGCCGCCGTCCTCACGGACCACCGCCCCGCGTGCGTCGAACTGTCGACCGTCAGCCCCACCTGGGCCGAGGAGTGGCACCACCTTCTCCGGGAGCACGACGCGGTGCCCGTCGAGAGCCCTGTCACCGGCAGCTGCCCCGGGACCGGTATGAAGGCCACCGACCTGCCCGCGCTCCTGGCTCACCTGCGCGTCGCGTTCGCCGCGACCGATGACATGTCCGTCGCCCTGTCCGGCTCCCTGGCGCGTGGCGACTTCCGTACCGACGAGGACGGAACGATCGTCTCCGACCTCATCCCCGTCGTCGCCCGCGCCACCGACGTTCCCGGTGCTCGCCGACGGATCGCCCCGGTCCTCCGGGACGTCGCCGAGCGGTTCGCGATCGACGCCACCGCCGCGATCACCTTGCTCTCCGCGTACCGGAACGCTCCCGGCGCCGGGTACGTCACCGGCATGGCGGGCCGCCCCTTCCTCGTCGACCCGCTGCGCCTCGGACTCGCACCGCGACCTGCCGCGCCCCGCCCCGCCGCGCATCTGCCGTGGCTCGTCCAGCCCGTCGCTTACTACCTGGCCAAGGCCACTCACGAGACCCCGTACGTCAACCTCGCCAAGGCCCGGACCGCCGCCCTCCGGCTCGTCCGCCACCTGGGAATCGACGACCCCGACGCTCTATGCGATCTTCCGCGCACCGTGCGGGAGGTGTGCGACCGGCGCGAGATCCCCGTTCTGCCCTCCGTCGCCGCCTATCTGAACGCCCCCACCGATCCCGGCCGGTTCCAGACCGTCCGCGACCTGGTGTTCATGGAGAACCAGGGCATCCCCTTTTCCGATTCCGCGCTGACCGCACCAGGCGGCAGGCTGCCCAAGGAGGCTGTGAATGAATGAATTCGCCTGGCAAGAGCACGCCGAGCGGCACGCGGAGCGGGTCGCGGACCCCGACTCCCGGTGGTTCGCCCCGGTGGCGCGTACCGCTCGGCACGCGCTCGTGCCCCGCTGGTGGGAGGCCGACGGCGAGGGGCGGTGGGCGCTGCGGGACGGGCCCGCCGACCCGGTCGGCTGGGCCGAAGCCGCCTACTCCGACCGGTCGTTGGTCACCCGCGTCGGGCCCCTGCACGCCGATCACGCAAGGCCCGGCGACCGGCCCGAGGGGCTGCCCACCTCGTCCGCGACGATGCCGAGCCTGATCGTACGGATGCTGCGGCACGCCCGGCTCGGCGACGGCCTCTCCGTGCTCGATCTGGGCACCGGGGCGGGCGGGCTCACCGCGTACGCCTGCCGACGGCTCGGGGAGCGCTGTGTGACGAGCCTGGACGTCGACTCGTATCTGGTGGAGGCGGCGCGGGAGCGGCTCGCCCGGATGGGGCTCGCGCCTCGGATGGTCACGGCGGACGCCACCGGCCACATCCCCGGAACGTACGACCGGATCGTGTCCACGGTCGGGCTCCCCGCCGGTCCCGCGCTGCGCCCGGTGGTGGCCGCGCTGAAGCCCGGCGGGCGGCTGACGACCACCCTCGGGCGGACCTGCCTGATCGTCACCGGATGGAAGCTGAAGGACGGTGCGGTGTCGGGTGTCGTCGAACGGGACATGGCCGGGTTCATGCCCGCCCGCTCCGGTGCCGACTACCCGCCCGCCCTCGCCAGGCTGTTGGCCCATGCCCGCACGGCGGACGGGGAGGAGCGGACCACCGGCCGCTACCCGGTGCTGAACCTGGCCGAGGCGTGGGAGCTGCGTTCCCTGCTGGAGGTCGTCTCGCCCGGTGTCGAGTGCGCCTACGAGGCCGACGGGCGTGCTCGTACCGCCTTGCTGGCACACCCCGACGGGTCGTGGGCCCGCGCTTTTGCCGAGTGGACCGATCCGCCGGAGGTCCACCAGGGCGGCCCCCGGCGTCTCTGGGCGAAGCTGGAAAGCCTCCGGCACCGGCTCAACGCGGAAGGCGTGCTGCCACTGCTCGGGGCGCGGGCCCTCGTCACCCCCGACGGGGTCGTCCACCTCTCCCGGGGGAACTGGCGCGGAACCCTCGGCGCCCCGTGAGGGCTGACCTCATTTCCGTACGGGTCCGATACGTCTCCCGTACGCGGGCGAGCAGCACGAGCAGGCAGGCGCAGGCGCAGGCGGCCGCGCAGGCGAAGGAGCGGACGGCGGTGAGCAGGCCGGTCGTCGCGGCGAGGAGGCCGACGCCGATCACGGGGGAGGCCGACTCGCAGGCAGACGATCACATGGAAGCCGGAGAAGGCGTCCGCGCGGCGCTCCGCCGGGGCCGCCTGTTTGACCGACGTGAGGCCGCCGAGGAACACCAGGCCCTGGCCTACGCCTGCGAGGACGGTCGCGGCGAGCAGGAGCGCCCCCGAGGAGACCGTGCCCGCGAGGGCCGGCGGGGCGAGGGCCGCCGCCGGTACCAGCAGCGCGATCCCCAGCGCGAAGGGCAGGACCCGGGGCGCCGGGGCGTACTCGGCGAGCAGCCGGGCCAGTACGGACCCGAGCCCCAGGCCGCTCACGGACGTCACGGTGGAGACGAGCGCCGCTCGCCGCCGGTCGCCGGACGGTTCGAGTGCGATCGAGGCGGGATCCCCGACAAGGGGCTCCTTTCTCTGTCTCCGCGCCCCTGGTGTCGTCATCGGCGTCGCGAATGGCGCCTTTCCGTGAATATCTTCGATATCACGAGAAATCCGTAGACGCTTTTCGGGATCCTGCGTGTTTGCGAACTGGAACGCGACTCTCGTCTGTCGTCGCGCACCGGCGGGTTCGCACACAATGGCGCCCTCGGTGCACTGCTCCGCCGCCACGGATCGGCACTTTGAGGTCATATCCTATTGAAGCGAGAGTTCCATGAAATCTGAAAAGATGCGGCTTTTGGGTCGTATCGCGGGAACGGTCCTGGGAGTGACCGTTTGCGCCCTGCTGGCGACCAGTCTGGCGGCCGGCGGGCCGTCTCCCGACCCGGTCCCGGACGTTCGGGCCATCGAGCCCGCGGGGCTCGGCGCCGGCGCCGGCGACTTCCACCTCCTCGATGCCCAGTGGACCACCGCGCACATTCACGAGAAGGGAGTCGTCGGAGCCGTCGACACGGGGCTGGTGGTGACCTACCTCGCCCCCAAGGGGCGCAACCCCTACAGCACGAAGGACTGGATCGGGATCTACCCGAAGGGGAAGCTGAACAAGTCCGACCGGATCGACTGGGACTGGGTCTGCCCGAACGAGGAGTCCCGCTGCCTCGCCGCCGGTGCCGCCGCCGTGCCCGCGGGTGACAACGGCATGCGGTCCGGCCAGACCTACACCGTCGCCTACTGGCTCGACGGCATGGAGGAAAGTGCCGGCAGCCCTGCCGCGACGATCGAGTACGTGGTGCCGTGGTAGCCCTGCCGCGCGCCGCCCGGCGCGCCCTGTGCCGGGTCCTCGCGCTCGCCCTGCCGCTGCTGCTCCTGGGTGCGACCCTGGAGCGTCCGGCATACGCGGCCAATGAGCACTCCGACTACGTGACGAAGTACAAGCATGTCGTCCAGCACATGCGCAACGCCCTCAGCGCGGGCCCTTTCGAGGGTTCCGAGAACGAGGCGGGTCCTTCCAACGCGCCGAGAGAACTGTACGCGGACGGCCAGATACGGGTTCCCATCGGGACGCTCGGGTACCGTGACGAGAACGTCGAGTTGGTCATCGACAGGTCGAATGTCTATGTGCTCGGATTCTATCAACCCGAACGGAATAGATACTTTCCTTTCAATGACTCCGCCCCGGTCGATTTCTCGCTCTTCGAGACTCGCCCGGCGATCACGAGGCTCCCCTTCAGCAGTCAATATCGCAGTATGGGTTTCACCTCCCTGGATGTAACAGTCAGTGAAGTCGGACTGGCCGGGGCCGTGTCCACCCTGGCCGAAGCCCGGGAAGGTGAAGTCCTCAACTACTTGGGCAGCAGCCTTGCGACCATCATCGTGGGCGTCGTGGAGGCAGTCCGCAACAGGGCCATCGAACAGCCCATGGAGATCGCCCTGGCCAGCGGGCAGTCATGGTCGGCTCAGGTGTGGGCCAAGGTTATTCGTGCCTGGAGTCATATGTCGGAGGCGTTCCGTAGGGGCGAGGGCTACGACGTAACCATCGGTGGTCGTACGGGACCCTGGAGCAGGACCGGCATCGGACTGCGTCTGGCTCTTCTCGCGCGTCCCAAAACCTCGAACCCCCGCACGACCCAGTGGAGCATCCGCAACCTCTCCCTGCCGATGCCGTCCGCAGGCTGGCCGGTGGCTCAGATCCAGAGTCAGGCGACCGGGGGCTGCCTGGATCTGAACATGTCCACCGGCGGCATCACCCAGTGGGACTGCCACAGCGGCACCAACCAGTTGTGGCAGTTGAAGTCGGTCGACGACGGCTCGATGGAGCTGGTCTCCCAGGCCAGCGGCAAGTGCGTGGACCTGAACCGGTCCACGGGCGAGATCGCCCAGTGGGACTGCAACGGCGGGCTCAACCAGAGGTGGATCTCCGAGTACGCCCAGTTCAGCAGCAAGTACAACGGGCTGTGCCTGGACCCGGCCGGTTCGGGCAACGGGGCGAAGCTGAGGCTTGCCGTCTGTGCCGACCCGGACGACGACACCACCGGTGACGCGGGGGACCCGTTCGACAGCGCCGTCGACGACCGTAAGCCGAAGCCCGCGGTGCAGGGTGCGCAGTCGCAGTGCCGACCCGACGGCATGACCGTCACGGCGGGAGTGGACGCGCGGTACTGCGACGTGTACGACACCGATGGCCGGGAGTGGCTGGGTGGCGCCGGACACGACAAGCGCGTGGTCGGATACTTCACCGGCTGGCGCACCGGCGCCAAGGGGGATCCCCGCTATCTGGTGAAGAACATTCCCTGGTCGAAGGTCACCCACGTCAACTACGCGTTCGCAGGAATCGTCGACAACAAGATCTCCATAGGCAACACGGAGGACTCCGGCAATCCGGCGACCGGAATGACCTGGACCGGGGTGACGGGTGCGGAAATGGATCCGTCACTGCCGTACCGGGGGCACTTCAACCAGCTGGCCACGTACAAGAAGCGGCATCCGCAGGTGAAGGTACTGATGTCGGTGGGCGGATGGGCCGACACCAAGGGCTTCTACACGATGGCCACCAACGCCGACGGCTCGGTCAACCAGGCAGGCATCGACACCTTCGCGGACTCGGTGGTCGGCTTCCTCGACCGCTACAAGGACGCGTTCGACGGCATCGACATCGACTACGAGTACCCCACCGCCCTCCCGAAGACGGGCAACCCCTCGGACTGGAACGTCTCCGACGCACGCCGCAAGGGGCTCGCGGCGGGGAACACCGCGCTGATGAAGACGCTGCGCGCCAGACTCGACAAGGCCGGCACCGACCGGAGCCGCTACTACCTCCTCACCTCCGCCGCCTCCGCCTCGGGACACCTGGTGCGCGGCTACGACGCCGGACAAGCCCTGCGGTACCAGGACTTCGTCAACGTGATGTCGTACGACCTGCACGGATCGTGGAACAACTTCGTCGGCCCGCAAGCCCCCCTGTACGACGACGGGAAGGACAACGAACTCTCGGCCGCGGGGATCTACGACACGGCCAGGAACCCCGAGTTCGACAAGACCGGGTACTTCAACGTCGACTGGGCGTACCACTACTACCGAGCCGCCCTGCCGCCCAGCCGGATCAACCTCGGCATCCCCTACTACACCCGGGGCTGGCAGAACGTGACCGGAGGCACCGACGGCCTGTGGGGGACCTCCGCCCTCGCGGACCAGAACCAGTGCCAGCCGGGTACGGGTCCCCAGTCCGGCGCGGCCAACGCGCAGGCGTGCGGCAACGGCGCGGTCGGCATCGACAACATCTGGCACGACCTCGGCGGTGCCGGCCAGGAAGTCGCATCCGGCTCCAGCCCGCTCTGGCACGCCAAGAACCTCCAGAACAACATCACCCCCGGCTATCTGGGCTCGTACGGCGTGGACCCCTCCACGGCGGACGGCCGGCTCAAGGGCACCTACGTGGAGAAGTACGACGCGACACTGAAGGCGTCGTGGTTGTGGAACGCGGAGAAGAAGGTGTTCCTCTCGACGGAGAACGACGCCTCCATCGACGCCAAGACCCAGTACGTCAGGGACAACGGCATCGGCGGTGTCATGATGTGGGAGCTGGCGGGCGACTACACCAAGCGCGTCGACGGCCAGTACGGCATGGGCTACGACGTCACCACCCGTGTCGACAACGCCCTGCGCTCCACGGGCGGGGCGAAGGCCGACCGTACCGGCGTCACACGGTTGCCGGACCAGGTGGTCGACGTGAAGACCGAACTGGTCGACTTCCCCACCGACGTCGCGAACATGTGGCCGATTCAGCCCACGCTGAGGATCACCAACAACACCAAGACCGCCCTCGTGCAGGGCACGCAAGTCTCCTTCGACCTGCCCACCTCCACCTCGCCGCTGGTCAAGGACGCTGCCTGGCAGAAGCTCGACGGCCTCGCCCCCGGCCGCCTCGGCCCCAACGCCGGCGGACTGAAGGCGGACTTCCACCGGCTGACGATCACCCTCCAGTACTGCCAGGACATCGCCCCCGGCAAGAGTCTGGACATCCCCGTCAAGTACTACCTTCCGATCACCGGCCCCACCAACACCATCATCAAGATCAACGGGAAGGAGTACGGCACCACCGGTGACCAGCGCCGCGGCACCAGCACGGTCGAACCGTCCGCCGGGAACGGCACGGCCTGCAAGGCACCCCAGTGGAACTCCGGCCGCAAGGGCGACAAGGCACGCCCCTACAGCCCCAACGGCGGCCGCATCTGGACCCTGTGGGACAAGGGCAACTCCCTCTTCCAGGTCCAGAACAACTCCGGGACCACCGTCCTGGACCACTTCACCGGCACCGACACCCCCGGCCTGTGGGCCGGTCTGGACAACGACAACCAGAAATGGGGCGTTCTCAAGGTCGGGGCGAAGGGCGGATACGTCATCGCCAACCAGGGCAAGTGCCTGACCTCCGGCGGCATCGCCGGTGAAGCCACGCTGAAACCCTGCGACTTCGCCAGCGACGCCCAGTCCTGGCAGCTCATGGCCACCGACCCGGCCACCGGGGCCAGTACGGGACCGGCGGCTCCGGCCCACGGCAAGGCCTACCGGCTACAGTCCATGACCGGAGTCGTCGCCGAGACCCCCGTCGGCGATGTCAGCCAGGGAGTCCACGTCATGAACGGCGACGAGAACGGGGCAACCGCGTCCACCGTCTGGTGGAGCGGCTCCTACTGGCGCGCCTCCTACTGGACCACCGGCGAACCCGGCCAGGATCCCGCCTGGGTGAGAATCGCCGCCAAGTCCTGATCCGCACCGGGAGACGAGAGCGAACCGGGGCCTCGACGCGGACGACACCGCGCCGAGGCCCCGACCGCCCGAGTCCGGGCCCCGCCCCAAACCGGCCGCCCGATTCCGTTGCCCACGCCCCAAAGTCGTACCCCCATCAACCAATCGGCTGACCCCGATTCGAGCGCGATGGCCGATGCCCCCGATCACGTGCCCCCGGCAGCCTGGGGGCATGACAGTGATCGAGGTACGGGGACTGCACAAGGCGTACGGCGGCCGGAAGGTCGTCGACGGGGTGTCGTTCGAGGTGGGGGAGGGGGAGGTCTTCGGCATCCTCGGGCCCAACGGGGCGGGCAAGACCACCACCGTGGAGTGCGTCGAAGGGCTGCGGACCCCCGACGCGGGGCTCGTCCGGGTCTGCGGATACGACCCCGCCGTCCAGCGCGCCGAACTCACCCGGGTCCTCGGCGTCCAGCTCCAGGAGAGCGAACTCCAGGCCCGGCTCACCGTCCGCGAGGCGCTCGACCTCTACGCCTCCTTCTATCCCGTGCCCGTCGACCGGCACTCCCTCGCCGAACGCCTCGGGCTGCTCCCGCACCTCGGCACCCGGTTCCAGCAGCTCTCCGGCGGCCAGAAGCAGCGGCTCTTCATCGCCCTCGCCCTCATCGGCGGTCCCCGGGTCGTCGTCCTCGACGAACTCACCACCGGGCTCGACCCGCGCGCCCGCCGCGAGGTCTGGGAACTCGTCGAGTCGATCAGGGACGACGGCGTCACCGTCCTCCTCGTCACCCACTTCATGGAGGAGGCCCAGCGCCTCTGCGACCGGATCGCCCTCCTCGACGGGGGCCGGATCGCCGCCCTCGACACCCCCGGCGGACTCATCGGACGCGCCACCGCCGCCAAGGCGATCTCCTTCGCCGCCGACACCCCGCTCGACCCCGAGACCCTGCGCGCCCTGCCCGGCGCCGTCTCCGTCGAGACCGCCGACGGCCGGACCGTCCTCAGCGGCACCGACGAGACCGTCTCCGCCTTCGTGACCCTCCTCGCCCGCCGGGGCGTCACCGCCGGGCAGCTCCGAGTCGCCGACGCCAGCCTCGACGACGCCTACCTCGACCTGACGGAGACGAACCCCCGATGAGCACCGCCGCCACCGCGCCTACCCGGACCCGCACCCCTTCCCGTACCGCCACCCTCACGGTCCTGCGGACCGAGACCCGGCTCTTCGCCCGGGAACCCGCCGCCCTGTTCTGGGTGATGGCCGCCCCGACCATCCTCCTGACGATCCTCGGCCTGATCCCCTCCTTCCGCGAGGCCGTCCCCGCACTCGACGGACGCAGGACCATCGACGTCTACGTCCCCGTCGCCGTCCTCTTCGCCCTCGTCATGGCCGGAATCCAGGCCATGCCCCCGGTCCTCGCCGGCTACCGGGAACGCGGCATCCTGCGCCGGATGTCCACCACCCCGGTCCGCCCAGGGACGCTTCTCACCGCCCAGCTCGCGCTGCACGGCGCCGCCGCCCTCGTCTCCTCCGCCGTGGTGATCGGCGTCGGCAGGCTCGCCTTCGGCGTCGCCCTGCCCGGCAACCCCGCCGGGTACCTCCTCGCGCTGCTCCTCGCCGTGGCGGTCGGGCTCGCGCTCGGCGCCGCCGTGTGCGCGGTCTCCCGGACGCAGAAGTCGGCCACCGCCGTCGGCACGGTCGTCTTCTTCCCCACCATGTTCACGGCCGGTGTGTGGGTGCCGGTCCAGGCCATGCCCGATACGCTGCGGGAGATCGTCCGGTTCAGCCCTTACGGCGCCGCCTCCGAGGCTCTGGACGCGGCCGGTTCGGGCCGCTGGCCCGGCCTCCTGGTGCTCGTCGTGGTGTCGGCGTGGACGGTGCTGCTGACCGCCGCCGCCGTGCGCTGGTTCCGCTGGCAGTGACCGGGCCCGGGGAGCCCGGGGAACGGCGGCCGATGACAGCGGTAACGAGGGGAGTCGCCATGCCGACCACTGCCGTGGAGCCCTGGAGCGTGTTCTTCCGCTGGGGGCCGTACGGGCTGCTCACCGTCGCCACCTGCATCGCCCTGGCGGCCGACCCGCTGACCGGCGGCCCGGGGCCCACCGTGCTCGGGCCCCTCGTGGCCGTGGCGTTCCTGCTCCAGGGGAGCCGGGACCTGCACGCGCACCGGACGGCACCGCCGACGGACGGTGCGGCCGACGACCCCCCGGCCCTCGGCACCCCCATCCGTACCCCGGGCCCCATCCGCACCCCGGGTCCCGCTCCCGCCCCCACCCGTACCCCGCTCCCCGCCTCCGTCCCCGCCCCCACCCTCGGCTCCGCCGTCTACTACGCCCTCCGTACCGTCCTCGCCTTCGTCCTCACCTGGTTCAACCCCTTCTTCGCGGTCTACGCCTCCATCGGCTACTTCGACGCCGCCGTCCTGCTGCCCCGCCGGGCGGCCAGGGCCGGGCTCCTCGTGACCGCCGTGATCATGGCCGGTTCCCAGTCCGGCGGGCTTCCGCCCGGTTCCCCGGCCCAGTGGGTGGGGTTCGGGGGCCTGTTCGCGCTCAACCTCTGCCTCGTCATGGTCTTCGGCCACCTCCGGGAGAAGGAGGACGAGAAGGCCGCCGAGCGGGCCGCCGCCATCGAGGAACTCGCCCTCGCCAACGGGCGGCTCGAACAGGCCCTCGCCGAGAACGCCGCCCTCCAGGCCCAGCTTCTGCTCCAGGCCCGGGAAGCCGGGATCGCCGACGAACGGCGCAGGCTCGCCGCCGAGATCCACGACACCATCGCCCAGGGCCTCACCGGAGTCGTCACCCAGCTCCAGGCGGCCCAGGCCACCGCCGACCCGGCGGGCTCCGAAGTCCATCTGCGGCGCGCCGCCGACCTCGCCCGGCACAGCCTCGGCGAGGCCCGCCGCTCCGTGCAGAACCTGAGCCCGGTCGCCCTGGAACACGACGCCCTGCCCGAGGCCCTGCGCAAGACCGTCGCCGACTGGGGCGAACGTACCGGCGTCGACGCCCGGTTCACCGTCACCGGCACCGAGCACCCGCTGCGCGAGGAGGTCGCCGCCACCCTGCTGCGGATCGCGCAGGAGGCCCTCTCCAACGCCGCCCGGCACTCCGGCGCCGCCCGCGCCGGAGTCACCCTCTCCTACATGGGCGACGAGATCACCCTGGACGTACGGGACGACGGACGCGGTTTCGACCCCCTGGCACACACCGGGCGGACCGGCACCGGCGGCGGGGTCGGCTGCGGGTTCGGGCTCGACGGCATGCGGGCCAGGGCCGCCCGGCTCACCGGCTCCGTCACCGTCGAGGCGGCCCCGGGCGAGGGGACCGCGATCTCCGCCCGCGTACCGTTGGCCACACCATGACCGACATCACCCTGCTGATCGTCGACGACCACCCCGTCGTCCGGGACGGACTGCGCGGCATGTTCGCCGTGCCCGGCTCCGGCTTCCGGGTCCTCGGCGAGGCCTCCGACGGCACCGAGGGCGTCGCGCTCGCCCTGGCCCTCGACCCGGACGTGGTCCTCATGGACCTGCGCATGCCGGGCGGCAACGGCGTCGACGCCATCGCCGAGCTGACCCGCCGCCGCGCCAGGTCCCGGGTCCTCGTCCTCACCACGTACGACACGGACACCGACACCCTCCCCGCGATCGAGGCGGGTGCCACCGGCTACCTCCTCAAGGACGCCCCGCGCGAGGAACTGTTCGGGGCCGTACGAGCCGCCGCCGCGGGCCGGACGGTGCTCTCCCCGGCCGTCGCCTCCCGCCTGGTGACCGCCGTGCGCACCCCCGCCGCGGCCGTCGACGGCCGCACCCCGCTCTCCGCCCGCGAGGGCGAGATCCTCGCCCTCGTCGCCAAGGGCACCGCCAACCGGGCCATCGCCGCCGAACTGTTCATCAGCGAGGCCACCGTCAAGACCCATCTCACCCATATCTACGCCAAACTGGGCGTGAAGGACCGGGCCGCCGCCGTCGCCGCCGGATACGACCGGGGCATCCTGGGCCGCTCCTGACCGGGACCCCGGCCTGGGCGTACGGCGCCTCCGGACCCTTGCGCGCAGAGTCAAGGACTCGTGCGCCGTACGCCAAGGACAAGGCCCCGGTGTCGCACGAGACTGGTGTGCACGCGGAACCGCCGCACGGGGGTGTCCAAGGCGGTCCGCGGCAGGGGTGTCCGTGTGGACCGCGCCCCGGCCCACACGGGGAGCACCCGCCCCGCCGGACCCTGTCGGACCCCGCCGGATCAGGGCGGACTGCGCCGGGTCACGCCGGATCACGCGGGGCGACCACCCGCAGCAGCGCCACCGACCGCGCGCCCACGAGGAGACCGCCGCCGCCCCGGTGACGGGTGCCCGGCGCCCGCGTCTGGTCCTCCCGCGCGGTGTCGACGAGCAGTTCGTACGCCGCCGCCCACGGCGGTCCCGGCAGCCGGAAGTCCAGGGGGCGCGGGCCCGCGTGGAGGACGGCGAGGAAGCCGTCGTCGGTGACCGGCCGGCCCCGCTCGTCCGGCTCCGGCAGGCCCCGGCCCGAGAGGTGGAGGCCGAGGGTGGCGGCGGGCGCGTACCAGTCGGCCTCGGTCATCTCGGTGCCCCCGGCGGTGAACCAGGTCAGGTCCCGCACCCCGTCCGGTTCCAGGGGGCGGCCGGAGAAGAAGACGGAGCGGCGCAGCACCGGATGGCGGCGGCGCAGCGCCAGGAGCCGCCGGACGAGGGCGAGGAGCCCGGCCCGACCGGGGTCGTCGGGGAGGGTCCAGTCGAGCCAGCCGGTCTCGTTGTCCTGGCAGTAGGCGTTGTTGTTGCCGCCCTGGGTGCGGCCCGTCTCGTCCCCGGCGAGGAGCATCGGGACCCCGGTGGAGAGCAGCAGGGTGGCGAGCAGATTGCGCTGCTGGCGCAGGCGCAGCGCGTTGATCCCGGGGTCGTCGGTCTCGCCCTCGGTCCCGCAGTTCCAGGAGCGGTTGTCGTGGGTGCCGTCGCGGTTGCCCTCGCCGTTGGCCTCGTTGCGCTTGCGCTCGTACGTGACGAGGTCCCGCAGGGTGAAGCCGTCGTGCGCGGTGACGAAGTTGACGGAGGCGTACGGGCGGCGCCCGCCCGGGGCGTAGAGGTCGCTGGAGCCGGAGAGCCGGTAGCCCAGCTCCCGCACGTCGGGCAGCGCGCCGCGCCAGAAGTCCCGGACGGCGTCCCGGTAGCGGTCGTTCCACTCGGCCCACGGCGGCGGGAAGGCCCCGGTGCGGTGCCCGTCGGGGCCCAGGTCCCAGGGCTCGGCGATCAGTTTGACCCGGCGGAGCACCGGGTCCTGGGCGAGGACCGCGAGGAAGGGGGCGTCCATGTCGACGCCGTGCTCCGTACGGGCGAGGGCCGACGCCAGATCGAAGCGGAAGCCGTCCACGCCCATCTCGGTCACCCAGTACCGCAGCGAGTCGGCGACGAGCCGGAGCGCCTGCGGGCGGACCAGGTGCGGGGTGTTGCCGCAGCCGGTGTGGTCGGTGTAGCGGCGGGCGTCGGCCCCGAGCCGGTAGTAGCCCCGGTTGTCGATGCCCTTGAGGGAGAGGGTGGGGCCGAACTCGCCCGCCTCCGCCGTGTGGTTGTAGACGACGTCGAGGACCACCTCGATCCCGGCCTCGTGCAGCGCCCGCACCATCGCCTTGAACTCGCCGACCTGCTGTCCCGCCGTCCCGGAGGAGGAGTAGCCCGCGTGCGGGGCGAACCAGCCGATCGGGTTGTATCCCCAGTGGTTGCGCAGCCCGCGCCGCAGCAGATGGTCCTCGTGCGCGAACTGCTGTACGGGCAGCAGCTCCACGGCTGTCACCCCGAGCCGCAGCAGATGTGCGACCGCCGCCGGGTGGGCGAGCCCCGCGTAGGTGCCCCGCAACGGCTCGGGAACGCCCGGGTGGAGCCGGGTGAAGCCCTTGACGTGCAGTTCGTAGAGGACGGTCTCCGCCCAGGGCGTCCCGGGCCGCCGTACGTCCGCCGGCGGCTCGTCCCGGACCACGACGCCCTTGGGGACGTACGGCGCCGAGTCCCGCTCGTCGCGGACGGTGTCGGCGACATGCTGCTGCGGCCAGTCCCTGACGTGTCCGTACACCTCGGGCGGCAGGGTGAACTCGCCGTCGACGGCCCGCGCGTACGGGTCGAGGAGCAGCTTCGCCGGGTTGAAGCGGGCGCCCGTCCACGGGTCCCAGCGGCCGTGCACCCGGTAGCCGTACCGCTGCCCGGGGCCGACGCCGGGCACGAAGCCGTGCCAGACCCCGTGGACCGGCCCGGCCAGCGGCAGCCGCCGCTCCGAACCGTCCGCCTCGAACAGACACAGCTCGACCGCCTCCGCGCCGCCCGCCCAGAGCGCGAACCGGGTGCCGGGGACCCCGCCGGGGCCGGTCAGGCAGTGGGCGCCGAGCGCGTCCCCTTCCGCCGCGTGTGTCACCGTCCCGGCCTCCCGTGGCTCGTCGGGCCCGTTCTCCGGGGGAGCGGCGGCGCCCGGCCCCCGTTCCCGCGTGCGGTCCTCCCCCTTTTTCTGCCCGCGCGGCCACCCGCCCAACATGACCCGATCGGACGTTTCCCCCGGAGGGGGCCGCGTCGATGGACCGGTCATGACACTTCCAGGGAAGCGGGCGGGGCGGTTCCTCGCGGTGGCGGCGGTGATGGCGGTGGCGGCCGGGCTCGGCGGCTGCACGGCGCGGGACGGCGGCTTCGGCTTCGGGCCGCCGGGGGCGCCCGGTGACGTCATCCGGGTGAGCCCGGCGGACGGCGGCCGGGGCGTACCGCCGGAAGGGCCGCTGGAGGTACGGGTGGACAGCGGGCGGCTCGAACGGGTGACGGTGACCCGGATCGAGGACGGGCAGCGGACCGCGCTCGCCGGGGAGGTCTCCGCCGACGGGCTGCGCTGGCGGCCCGGGACCGGCGTGCGGCTCGCCCCGGCGGCGAAGTACAGCGTGGACGCGGTCGCGCTCGACGCGCACGGGCGCCGCTCCGCCCGGCACACCACCTTCACCACGGTGGTGCCCGAGGACCGGTTCATCGGCTACTTCGCCCCGGAGAACCGCTCCACGGTCGGCACCGGGATGATCGTCTCCTTCGGCTTCAGCACGCCGATCGAGAACCGGGCGCGGGTCGAGCGGGCCGTACGGATCACCTCGGACCCGCCGGTGGAGATCGTCGGCCACTGGTTCGGCAAGGAGCGGCTGGACTTCCGCCCGGCCGGATACTGGCGCCCCGGCACCAAGGTCACCGTCGAGCTGGCGCTGCGGGACGTCGAAGGAGCGCCCGGGGTCTACGGCGTCCAGCGCAGGAAGGTCGGGTTCACCGTCGGCCGCTCCCAGACCTCGCGGGTCGACGCCGCCGCGCACACCATGGAGATCCGGCGTGACGGGGAGGTCCTGGCGACCCTGCCGGTCACGGCGGGCGCGGCCGGCACCACCACGTACAACGGGAAGATGGTGGTCACCGAGTTGTACGACGTGACCCGGATGAACGGGGCCACGGTCGGTTTCGGCGGCGAGTACGACATCAAGGACGTGCCGCACGCGATGCGGCTCACCGACTCGGGGACCTTTCTGCACGGCAACTACTGGGCCCCGCCGGACACGTTCGGCGCGGAGAACGTCAGTCACGGCTGTGTGGGGCTCCGGGACGACAAGGGCGGCAGCGCGGACGCCCCGGCGGGCTGGTTCTTCGACCGCACGCTCGTCGGCGACGTGGTGGAGGTGGTCCACTCGCGGGACCGGACGGTCGCTCCCGACAACGGACTGGGCGGCTGGAACATGCCGTGGGCCGCGTGGAAGGCGGGCTCCGCGCTGCGGTGAACGCGCCTGGGAGGGACGGGTTCCGGATCGCACCGGACTCCCCTGGCAGGGCAGGTTCCGTATCGCGTCGAACTCCCCCTGAACGCGCCCCCGTCAGGCTCTTCCGTCCCTTCAGGAGCGGCTGTTCGCGGCGGTGTTCGATCGGGACGGAACGGTGACAATCGCGAGCAACGTTCGTGTCCTGCGGTGTGATTATCTAACGCCGTGTGCGCGCGTAGATGTGCACGGGGGAGGGGCTCCGGCCGTGCCGGGGTCATGCGAGGGGAGAACACCACAGTGAACGGGCAGCCGATATCGGGGGCAGCGACCGGGGCGAAGCGGGGCCGACGCGGGGGCGTCCGGTTCCAGGCTCTGGCGGCGGGGGCGCTGCTCCTGGTGCTCACCGCCTGCGGCGGAGGAGAGACGAGCGGCGGCGGCGCGGGGGACCAGGCGCCGGGGGCCCAGGGCGGCGCCGGAAAGCAGGAGAACACCGCCTCCCAGGCGGTCGTGACGGTCCTCCCGAAGGACGGCGCCGACTCGGTCGCCACCAGCGGGATCCTCAAGGTCACCGCCGCGCAGGGCAAGCTGACCACGGTCACGGTCGCCGACTCCCAGGGCGCCGCGGTCGAGGGCCGGATCGCGGCGGACGGCACCAGCTGGTCGCCCAGCGCGCATCTGGCGGCCGCCACCCTGTACAAGGTCCACGCCATCGCGAAGGACGCCGAGGGCCGAGAGTCGGCGAAGGACACCACCTTCACCACCCTCGTTCCGAAGAACACGTTCATCGGCCAGTACACGCCCGAGGACGGTTCGACCGTCGGCGTCGGCATGCCGGTCTCGCTCAACTTCAGCCGGGGCATCACCAACCCGGAGGCGGTCGAGAAGGCCATCGAGGTGACCGCCGAGCCCTCGGTGCCGATCGAGGGCCACTGGTTCGGCAACGACCGTCTGGACTTCCGCCCCGAGAAGTACTGGGCGGCGGGCACCAAGGTGACCGTGCGGCTGAACCTGGACGGCGTCGAGGGCCGCCCCGGCGTCTACGGCAAGCAGAAGAAGACGATCCGGTTCACGATCGGGCGCCGTCAGGTCTCCACGGTCGACGCCGAGACCAAGACGATGAAGGTCGAGCGGGACGGAAAGGTCGTCAAGACGATCCCGATCACCGCGGGCGCCCCGTCGACGACCACGTACAACGGGCAGATGGTCATCAGCGAGAAGTACGACGTGACCCGGATGAACGGGGCCACGGTCGGCTTCGGCGGCGAGTACGACATCAAGGACGTGCCGCACGCGATGCGCCTGTCCACCTCGGGCACCTTCGTCCACGGCAACTACTGGGCCAAGCCGGGCACCTTCGGCTACACCAACGTCAGCCACGGCTGCGTCGGCATCGACGACACCCGGGGCGGGGGCGACGGCTCCAAGCCCGCCGCCTGGTTCTACGACCACTCGCTCGTCGGTGACGTGGTCGTCGTGAAGAACTCCAAGGACAAGGTGATCAAGCCGGACAACGGCCTCAACGGCTGGAACATGCCGTGGTCGGAGTGGATCGCCTAGATCTCCCGAGGACCCCGGGGCCCGGTGCTGTGAGCAACAGCACCGGGCCCCCCGGCGTTAACGGCCACTAACCTTCCTTCCATGACTGTGAACCTCGAAGTCGCCGAAGGCGTCGGCACGATCCGCATCGACCGTCCCCCGATGAACGCCCTGGACATCGCGATCCAGGACCGGCTGCGCGTACTCGCCCAGGAGGCGACCGACCGC
The DNA here is from genome assembly GCF_014596525.1 of Streptomyces sp. CBMA291. GTDB lineage: Bacteria > Actinomycetota > Actinomycetes > Streptomycetales > Streptomycetaceae > Streptomyces. Next base: position 134,850 of record NZ_MSJP01000083.1, on the reverse strand, counting down.
GACGACGTGCGGGCCGTGGTCCTGTACGGCGGGGAGAAGGTGTTCGCGGCGGGCGCGGACATCAAGGAGATGCGGGACATGGACCAGGTGGCCATGGTCAAGCGCTCCCGGGGTCTCCAGGAGGCGTTCACCGCCGTGGCCCGCATCCCCAAGCCGGTCGTCGCCGCCGTCACCGGCTACGCCCTGGGCGGCGGCTGTGAGCTGGCGCTCTGCGCGGACTACCGGATCGCCGCCGACAACGCGAAGCTGGGCCAGCCGGAGATCCTGCTCGGCCTCATCCCGGGCGCGGGCGGCACCCAGCGGCTCTCCCGGCTGATCGGCCCCTCCCGGGCGAAGGACCTCATCTTCACCGGCCGGATGGTCAAGGCGGACGAGGCGCTGACGCTGGGTCTGGTCGACCGGGTCGTCCCGGCGGCCGAGGTGTACGAGCAGGCGCACGCCTGGGCCGCCCGGCTCGCCCAGGGCCCGGCGGTCGCGCTGAGGGCCGCGAAGGAGGCCGTCGACCAGGGCCTCGAAGCCGATGTCGACACCGGTCTGGCCATCGAGCGCACCTGGTTCGCGGCGCTGTTCGCGACGGAGGACCGGGAGCGCGGGATGCGCAGCTTCGTCGAAGAGGGGCCGGGCAAGGCCAAGTTCCTCTGACGGGCCCGTTCCGGGGGCCGATTCCACGGGAACGGCCCCCGCGGACGCGCCGGGGCGGCCATGATGGGGGCATGGCGGGCCTGGAGGGTAGGGAACAACCATGGCAGCGCGCAGGCGCCGCCCCGGCGCGGTGGTCCCCGGCCGCCGACGAGGAACAGGCCGCCGAAGCAGTGGAGTCGCACGGCAATCCGGCGGAGGGGGACGTGCGGCTGCCGTCCCGGCCGGAGTCCGCGTGGGTGGCCCGCAGGCTCACCCAGCACGTCCTGCTCCGCGAGTGGGGTCTCGGCCCGCAGATCGCGGAGTACGCGGTGCTGCTCGTCTCGGAGCTGGTGGGGAACGCGGTGCGGCACACGGGCGCCCGGTCCTTCGCGTTACGGATCCAGCGCCGGCGCGGCTGGATCCGGGTGGAGGTGCGCGACCCCTCGCGCGGGCTGCCCTGTCTGATGCCGGTGCACGAGCTGGACACCAGCGGTCGGGGGCTCTTCCTGGTGGACAAGCTCTCGGACCGCTGGGGCGTGGACCTGGCGCCGCGCGGCAAGACGACCTGGTTCGAGATGCGGGTGGCGGACCGGCCCTGAGACACGTACCGCCGACGGGTCCCGCCGTACCGCCGCCGGGTCCCGCCGTACCGCCGACCGCCCTGAGACACGTACCGCCAACCGGCCCCGGGAAGCGCCCCGGACGCACGGAAGCCCCCGTGCGCCGTGGTGGGGCGGTGTGGGGGCTTCCGTGCGTGCGCCGTGGAAAAGGGGGGTGTATCCACGGCCGCTCTGTCGACCTGGCCCGGGTCAAGGGGGTCGTGTCCCCGACTATGGCAGACAGGTGGCCTTGCCGCCAAAAGTCCTTAGCGGGCTAAATCGGGTCATACCGTGACAGTTGCATAATGAATCGTTGGTGACCTGCCGCACCCGCCTTGCAAACAATGAATGACTATGCGGTGGACTGGTTGATTCCCGGGCTTGTCCGCATGCTGGACGCCCTTTTCGGACGGGCAAACGTCCTGAAACGGCCTAATCTCCACCAAACGTCCGTTACCACACTTAAATGGTCGCGTGAAGCCGACCGACCGCCGAGGAATCCTCCGGGCGGGCGCGGCCGCCGCCCTCGCGGGAGCCCTCGCCACCGCCTGCGGCACGGACCCCCGCCCGGCCGCCCCCGCCCGGCGCCCCGCCCCCGAAGCCCCCGGCACCGCCCCCGCGCCCCGCAGCTTCCCCGGACAGCCCGCCGAGATCGACCACGGACCCCGCGACCGGCCCCGCGTCGCCCTCACCTTCCACGGCCAAGGCGATCCCGCCCTCGCCCGCACCGTCCTCGCCCACGCCGAGGACGCGGGCGCCCGCGTCACCGTCCTCGCCGTCGGCAGCTGGCTCGACGCCCACCCCGAACTGGCCCGCCGCGTCCTCGACGGCGGCCACGACCTCGGCAACCACACCCAGCACCACATCGACGTCGACGCCCTGACCGAGGACGAGGCATACGCCGAGATCGACGCCTGCGCCACCCGCCTGCGCCGCCTCACCGGCTCCATCGGCACCTGGTTCCGGCCCTCCCGCACCCAGCACGCCGCCCCCGCCGTCCTGCGCGCCGCCCGCCGCGCCGGATACCCGCACGTCCTCGCGTACGACGTCGACTCCCTCGACCACACCTCGCCCGGCGCCGACGCCATCGTCCGCAACGTCACCGGACCGCTCCGCCCCGGCTCCGTCGTCAGCCTGCACCTCGGCTACCCCGGCACCGCCGCCGCGCTGCCCCTCCTCCTCGCCGCCCTCGACCGCCGCGGACTGCGCGCGGTCACCACCACGGAGCTGCTGACCTGATGCCCCGACCCGCGCAGAGCCGCCGCCCGCGGCGGACCAGGACCCTCCTCGCCGCCGCCCTCCTCGCCGCCCTCGCGGGCTGCGGCTCCGGGGATCCCGGCGGCGCCGCGGTGAAGAAGGCCGAGGCCCCCGCCGCCCGCAGACCGGCCGTCACCCCGGCGGGCCTTCCCGGCATGCCGCCCCTCCTCGACCCGCGCGACGTCTACGCCGCCGACCGCCCCGACAAGCTCTCCCCGGTCGTGAAGGACTTCCCCTCCCGGGTGTACGTCCCCAACACCAACTCCGACACCGTCTCCGTCATCGACCCGGCCACCTACCAGGTCGTCGAGACCATCCGCGTCGGCCGGCAGCCCCAGCACGTCGTGCCCTCCTGGGACCTGAAGACCCTCTGGGTCAACAACGACCGGGGCCACACCCTCACCCCCATCGACCCCGCCACCGGCAAGGCGGGCAAACCCGTCGAGGTCCACGACCCGTACAACCTCTACTTCACCCCCGACGGGCGCTACGCCGTCGTGATGGCCAGCATGGACCGCGAACTCGTCTTCCGCGATCCGCACACCATGGAACGGAAGAAGACCGTCCCCGTCAGCTGCTACGGCGTCAACCACGCCGACTTCTCCGCCGACGGGCGCTACTTCATCGTCTCCTGCGAGTTCTCCGGCGAACTGCTCAAGGTCGACACCGCCCGCATGGAAGTCGTCGCCAAGCAGAAGCTCCCCTTCAAGGGCGCCATGCCCCAGGACGTCAAGCTCTCCCCGGACGGCGGCACCTTCTACGTCGCCGACATGATGGCCAACGGCATGTGGATCCTCGACGGCGACACCTTCGCCACCCCCACCCTGCTCCCCACCGGCAAGGGCTGCCACGGCCTCTACGTCGGCCGGGACTCCCGCGAGATGTACGTCTCCAACCGGGGCGAGGGCACCGTCTCCGTCTTCGACTTCACCCGCGGGAAGCTCACCAGGAAATGGCGACTGCCCGACGGCGGCTCCCCCGACATGGGCGGCGTCTCCGCCGACGGCAAGGTCCTCTGGCTCTCCGGCCGCTACGACTCCGAGGTGTACGCCATCGACACCACGACCGGCAGACAACTGGCCCGCATCCCGGTCGGCAGCGGCCCCCACGGCCTCGCCGTCTACCCCCAGCCGGGGCGCTACTCGCTCGGCCACACCGGAGTCTTCCGCTGACCGCCTCCCACCGCGCGCGCGGGCCCGTCCGCCGCCGCCCCACCCCCCTCATCCGGCCCTGCCGGGCCAGCTAATCTGACCCCCGTCAGACAAGCACCGAGAAGGGGCGGAAGCAGTGGCGGACATCGAGTCGGCACGCACGGCATTCAACCGGTACGACGTGGACGGGGACGGCTTCATCACCGCTGCGGAATACAAGAGCGTCATGGCACAGCTGGGTGACTTCCACGTCACCGAGTCCGTCGCCGAGGCCCTCATCAAGCAGCGCGACGACAACGGCGACGGCAAGCTCTCCTGGGACGAGTTCTGGTCCCACCTGAGCAAGGCCTGACCCGGCGGCCCCGACGGGCGGCGCAACGCGAGTTGCCGCCCGTCCGGGGCTCGGTGACGATCGTCCGGTGACGCTTCCCGGACCCTTCGGCACCCCGAGCCGGCTGACCGCGGCGGTCATCGCCGCGGTCGCCGTCCTCGGCGTCGCCCTGCTGGGCGCCGGTCTCGCCCAGACGGGCACCGGTGAACTCCGGATACCGGCGTCCGGCACCACCACCCTGCTCCGCCTCCTCGTCCTCACCGGTCTGGCCGTATCCATCGGCGAGACCACCGGCCGCCGCCTCGCCGGAGCAGGCCCCCGCCCCCGGGCCCTCGCCGCCCCCGCCGCCCTCCTCGCCGCGGCCGCCTCCGCCGCGCTCCTGCTGCTCTTCACCGCCGTCAGCGGACTGAGCCCGGTCGTCGTCTACGGACTGCGCGAGGGCCGCCTCCTGCTCGCCACCGCCAACGCCTGCGTCCTCGCCGCCCTCTGCGCCGCCTCCCGCCGCCCCGGGCTCGCCGCCCTGCCGCTCGCCGTCGCCGTCGGCGCCGAGGCGATGCGCGCCCACCCCGAGACCGCCCCGCTCCTCGGGACCTGCCTCACCCTCGTCCACCTCACCGCCGCCTGCCTGTGGACCGGCACCCTGCTGTACGTACTGCGCACCATGCGGCTGCGCGACGGCGGCCGGGACGTCCTCGTCCGGTACGCCCGGATGGCCGCCTGGGTCTACGCGGCCCTCGCCGTCACCGGCACCGTCTCGACCCTGCGGAAACTGCCCCTCGACGCCGTCCTGAACACCGCCTACGGACGGATCCTGCTCGTGAAGCTCGCACTGTTCGGCGGGGCGAGCCTCCTCGCGCTCGCCGCCCGGGGCCGGATGCGGTCCGGCGCCGACGCCCGGTCACCCGCCCGGGTGGAGGTGGCCGTCCTCGGCGCGATCGTGCTCGTCTCGGCGCTCCTCACCGTCGTCCCCGACCCGCACGGGATCGTCCCCTGACGCCGCCTTGGGGCGGTTCTCCGCCGGACGGCTTCCGTGCACGGGCCCGGCGTGGGCCGCATACGGACCCGGCATGATCCACAGGTGACGGAATTGGCCTAGACCTATTGTGCGTCCCTGTCCGCGACGGTACGTTCCTTTTCGGCTGCGCAGCCGAAAACCATCGCACCGCAACGCACCACATCGCATCGTCGCGCAACTCCGCCGGGTCACCCCGGCGTTTTCAGGAGGACATGCCATGTACCGTCGCACCGTCGCCGCACTCGCCACCGTGGCAGCCGCCGGAGCCGTCGCTCTCGGCACCACCGCCACCGCCGAGGCTGCGGGCCCCGGATTCTTCGCCCGCAGCCACCACTCCTCGTACGCCGAGTGCCAGGCCGCAGGAGTAGCGGGTGCCCCGCTCTGGGGCCAGATCTTCTTCTGCGAGCCGTTCAGCCCCTCCCGCCCGGACGTCTACGTCCTCTGGGTCCGCATCTGATCCCGCTCACGTGAAAGACGCCCGCCCCGGGAGATCCCCAGGGGCGGGCGTCGCTCGTGAGGGACCGGGCTCAACCGGTCGCCGCCGCGAGCAGATTGGCCCCGATCATCAGCACCACCCCGAGCCGGTGCACCGCGAATCCGGTGCGCCGCGCCCGCATGATGTCCCCGGCGCGGAAGCCGAGCAGATACTGCCGCAGCCGCAGCAGCGACGCGGGCAGCATCACCAGGACGAACCACCAGGGGGCCACGCCCACCGCGCTCGCCCCCGCGATCGTCAGGAACTCGGCGAGCGAAAGAGCACCGATGAAGCGGGCGTTGCCGCGCTCCGAGACCAGCGCGGCGACGGTCGGACGGCCCACCGAACGGTCGCCCTCCACGTCGTTGGTGTTGGAGTACACCCCGAACATCAGCGGCCCGAACCCGAAGAGCACCGCCTGCACCAGCAGGAACCCGGTGGCCCGCCCGGTCGTCATCCCGTACGGCAGGATCACCAGGGCGAAGCCGAGGGCGACCAGATAGACCTCCTGGAAGCCGTGGTAGCTGAGCTTGACGCCGTACGAGTACTGGAGCGTCACCACCCACAGCACGACGAGACCGATCCCGGTCCACGCCGGGCGGTGCGGGGCGAGGACCGCGGTCACCCCGAAGAGCAGCACCGCGAGGACCGCGCTGCCCCAGGCGAACCGCAGCGCCTCGGGCACCGTGAGCGCCCCCGCGACCAGCGGCTTGCGCCGTACGTTGCGCAGCGGGTGGTCGGGGCCGTAGTTGGTGATGTCGCTGCCGTCGCGGAAGCCCGTGACGTCGTCGAAGGCGGTCATCGCCATCAGCAGGAAGACCTGCCCGACGAGGAAGACGCCGAAGAGCGCGGCGGTCCGCCCGGTGAGCGTGCCGAGCGGCAGCAGGACGGCGGACAGGGCGATGAAGGTGCCCAGGTAGTAGTCGTAGACGTCCAGCTTGCCCAGGCGCGCGTAGGTGGCGAGCCTGCCCTCGGCGGGCGGCGGGGGCGCGGGCCGTTCGGCGGGGGCGCTGGTCGTCGTGAGCGTGGAGTCGGTCATGTCGCCTCGGGACTCGGGATGCTGTCGGGGGTGGGGGTACGGAGGGGGCGGCGGCCCTGCACGGAGTAGAGGACGCCCGTCGCGGCGGCGAACTCCGGATCGCGCATCACCGCGCCGAGCCGGTCGAGTTCGGCGGGGGTGAAGCCGGAGTCCAGGAGCCGGGGCGCGAGATGGGCCAGATGGTGCAGTTGCAGCCCGAGCGCGGGCGTCCCGGCGGCGCGCACCAGGACGTGGGGCCGGACGCTCAGCCCGGTGAGCCCCGCCGCGCGCAGCGCCTCCGGCACCTTCCGGCCCCAGGTGGGGTCGCCGCCGCCCGCGCGCATGAGCGCCGTCTTGGCCGTGGTGAACCGCTCGTACAGCCGCGCGTCCTCGGGGGAGGGCGCGAGGAGGCAGGGTTCGTGTCCGGCGTCGAACTCGTCGATCTGGAGGAGCCCGCCGGGCACCAGCGCCTCGGCGAGCCGGGCCAGGACCGCCTGCCGCTCGGGCAGGTGCTGGAGGACGAGCCGGGCCACGACGATGTCGTACGGGCCTCCGGGCAGCGGGTCGGCGACGACGTCGTGGGCGAGGACGGTCAGGCCCGGCTCCGGGGCGATCCGGCCCGGCTTGAGGTCGGTGGCGGTGACCGTGCCGCCGGGGGAGACCAGCCGGAGCAGGGCCCGCGAGACGCTGCCCGCACCGGCCCCGATCTCCAGACAGCGCATTCCGGGGGCCGTGCCCGCCGCCCGGAGGTGCCCGAGGGTCAGCGGGTCGAGCGCCCCTTCGAGGGAGGCGTGGTGGCGGGCACTGTGCGGACTGTCGTTGTCGAAGGCGTAGCCGCGCGGGGCGGGAGCGGGAGCGGGAGCGGGAGTGGGAGTGGCGGGGTGCGGCGCGGGCTGGCTTCCGGCCATGGCCGACGTCGTGCCCGGAGCCGTGTCCGATGTCGTGCCCGGAGCCGTATCCGATGTCGCGCCCGCCGCCGTGCCCGGAGCCGTATCCGATGTCCTGCCCGGAGCCGTGTCCGGCCTCAGGCCCCGCGTCCTCTCCGCCCTCATGTCCAGCGGCCGGTGCCGCAGGTCTCCGTGCTGCCCGTCAGCCGCTCCAGGAGGGCGGCGCGCCGGACCTTGCCCGTGCCGGTGCGGGGGACCTCGTCCCAGCCGACCACGACGGGTTCGGCCAGTCCGGGGACGTCCCGCGCGGCCCGTTTCCAGCTCGCCGGTTCGAGGGTGCCGTCCTCGGTGACGACCACCGGCAGCGGGTCGGCGCCGGTGCGGGCGAGGACGACGCACTCCAGGGCTTCGGGCAGCCGGTCCTCCAGGATGTCCTCGGCCCGCAGGCAGCTGAACCCGGGCAGATGGTCGACCTCCCGGTCCAGGAGGCGGACGCTGCCGTCGCGGCCGATGGCCGCGATGTCCCCGGTGTTCCACCAGGAGCCGTGCCGCTTGGCCGTCCAGCGCCCCGACTCGCCCACGTAGTCGGGGGCGAGCGCCCGGGTGCGGCAGAGGATCAGACCGGGGGTCCCGGCGGGCACCGGCCGGAAGGTCTCGGGGTCGACGGCCTTCAGACGGGTCTTCAGGGGGATGGGCCGGCCCAGGTCGCGGACGGTCGTCGCGGCGCCGCCCGGGGGCCGGGCGACGGAGCGCCGGGTGTGGAAGGCGAAGGTCAGGGGCCCGGTCTCGCTCTGCCCCCAGCCCTGCATCCACATCGGGCGGCGCCGGGCGCTGGCCTGGAGGTAGGAGCGGATGACCGGGGGGTGCACGGCGTCGTAGGTGCTGATGTAGGTCCGTACGTCCCGGAAGGGGTTGTCCAGGCGCCGGGTCAGCGGGCGCAGCCGTACGTAGTGGGAGGGCAGCGCCTCCACGACGGTGGGCGGGTGGGCGCGCAGCAGCAGGTCGGCGGTCTCGGGCCGGGCGCCGGAGGAGAGCGTGATGTGGCGGGGCGCGCGGACGGGGGCGACGGCGGTCCAGCAGATGGTGCGGCCGTGGGCGTAGGAGCTGGCGTTGAAGAGGCTGTCGTCGCGGCGCAGACCGATGCGGGGCATCGGCAGGGTCTCGAACCGGGCCAGGTGGTGGACGAGGGTGCGGGTGGTGTGGGAGACGAGCTTGGGTACGCCGGTGGTGCCGCTGGTGTGGACGACGACCAGCGGGGCGTCCGTGTCGCGGGGGTGCGGTCCGGGGTCGGGCTGTCCGCTCAGTTCGTCGAGGCGGGTGACGCCGGGCGGGAGGTCGCCGGGGGGTCCGACGACGAGGGTGGTGCGGGCGGCCGAGGCGAGTCCGGCCGCCGGGTCGCGGCCGAGCACGTCGAGGTCGGTGACGAGGACGTGGGGGGCGCAGCGTTCCAGGAGGACGCGCAGGACGCCGGGCGCGAGGTGGTCGGAGAGCTTCACGGGGACGGCGCCGGTGCGGATGGCGGCGCAGGCGATGAGGTCGTAGTCCCAGTGGTTGGCCTTGACGATGGCGACGCGGCGGCCGGGTCCCGCTCCGGCGGTGGCGAGCGCCCCGGCGGTCTCCCGGACGAGCCGGGCGAGTTCCGGTACGGTCCACTCGCCCGCCCCGGGCCCGCCGGGCGTCGGCGCCAGGTCGAAGGGGCGGTCCAGGTGGTAGCGGGTGGCGGTCCCGGCGTCGGCGAGTTCGTCGAAGAGGACGCCCAGGTCGTGGGGGATCATGCGGCGGTCTCCTGCGGGAGGGACGGGAGGGCGGGGCCCTGGTGCGGCCGGGTGGCGAGGTGGGTGAGGACGCGGGAGGCGGCGAGCGCCCCGGAGCGGGCGGCGCCCTCGCTTGAGGGCCGGGCGGCGACCCAGTCCCCGGCGTACTCGACGGAGCCGGTCGGGCGGCGCAGGAACGCGGCGCGCAGGGCGAGGGCGCGGGGGGTGATCTCGGGCATGCCGTGCGGCCAGTGGTGCACATGGGTGGCGGTGAGGGCGGCGCCGAGCCCGGGTACGTACCGTTCGGCGGCGGCGGTGAGCAGCCGGGCGGCCTCGTCCTCGCCCGCCTCGGCGAGTTCGGGGATGCGGTGCGGGGCGGCGAGCAGGCTGATCAGACCGCGTCCCCGGGGGGCCCGGTCGGGGCACTTGAGGTGGTCGGCGATGACACAGGAGAGCAGGGCTTCCTCGCCGGCGGGGGTGAGGAGCGCGTAGGCGCCGCCGCGCGGGGCGAGCGGCCGGTCGAGGGCGCAGCTGACCTTGTACATGGGCCGGTACGTGGAGGCGGCGGGGTAGCCGGTGGCATCGGGGTCGGCGCCGCCGGTGAGCCGGAGCGCGACGGGGGCGGGGACGGCGAGGACGACCGTGCGGGCGGTGAGGGCGGCGCCGTCGACGGTGAGCCGGGCGTGCCCGCCGAGGTCGGCGACCTCCTCGACGTGGTGGCCGTAACGGGTGTCGAGTCCGGTGGCGAGACGGCGGGCGAGCAGGTCCATGCCGCCCCGGTAGGTGCGCCAGGCGGAGACGGGTCCTACGGCGAGGAGCAGTCCGACCAGGGGGGCGGCCGCGCTGCGTTCGGCGTCCCAGCCGAAGAAGGCGGAGGCCAGCGGCTGGAGCAGCTGGTCGTGGAGGCCGGGGTGGTAGCGGCGGGCGGTGTCGGCGACGGTGTCGGCGCCGAGCGGGGTGTCCTCGGGGTGGTCGTGGTCGAGGGCGGCGCGGTGGCGTCCGCTCCAGCCGAGGAACCGGGCGAGCGAGGGCCGGGCGGCGGGCACGAGTCCGGCGCCGGTGAGGACGGCGCGGGGTTCGCCGACGCCGTTGTGGGGCCGCCCGTCGCGCCAGACGGCCATGGGCCGGCCGATCCGGGGGACGTCCTCGGGGGCGAGTCCGGCCCGGCGGATCAGCTGCCAGGTGGCGCGGTAGCCCTGGGCGGAGATCTGCTCGGCCCCGGTGTCGACGACGTAGCCGTCGTGGCGCAGGCTGCGCATCCGGCCGCCGGGGGCGTCGGCGGTTTCGAAGACGCGTACCTCGTGGCCGTTGCGGCGCAGTTCGTGGGCGGCGGCGAGTCCGGCGAGTCCGGAGCCGACGACGGCGATGTCGAGATCAGGGGTCATACGAGGGCACTCCGGGCGGGACGGGGACGACGGCGGCTTGGGGGTCCGGGGACGGCGGGGGTCCGTGCGGGGGTCTGTGCGGGCGGGGATGCGCGCGGCTCGTCGGGTGACGGCGGGCCGCGGTCATCGGCGTACGTACGGGGTGGGGCCACGCTCGGCGGTGGACGCACGGGGGAGGGACACGCTCATCGGCGGACGCGCAGGGCGTGGCTGCGGACGGCGTCGGCGACGTGCTCGACCTGGGCGTCGGTGAGCCGGTGGTGGACGGGCAGGGACAGATGCCGGCGGGCGGCCTCCCTGGCGTGCGGCCAGTCGGGGCCGGAACCGGCGGCGATGGGCGCGAAGGCGGCCTGGTCGGGCAGGGTCTTCGGGTAGTAGACGTGGGTGTCGACGCCCTCGGCGGACAGCTGGTCGCGCAGGGCGTCCCGGTCGTCGGCGAGCAGGGTGTAGACGTAGTAGCAGCGTCCGTCGGTGCCCGGGGGCGGGGTGGTGATGCCGGGCAGGTCGGCGAGGCGTTCGGTGTAGTGGGCGGCGATCCGGGCCCTGCGGTCGAGCCGGGCGGCGAGTCCGGAGAGCCGGTGCAGCTGGAAGGCGGCCTGGATCTCGTCGAAGCGGCTGTTGACGCCGATGGTGTGGTGCAGCCCGCGCCGGACGCCGTCCTGGCCGTGGTTGCGGAGCATCCGGACGCGTCGGCCGGTCTCGGCGTCCCGGGTGACGACGGCGCCGCCCTCGCCGGGCATCCCGAAGGACTTGACCTGGACGAAGGAGTAGAGCCCGGCGTCTCCCCAGAGCCCGGCGGGCGTGCCGTCGAGGACGGCGCCCTGGGCGACGGCGGAGTCCTCGACGAGCCGCAGCCCCTCGGTGGCGGCGAGGGTGGTGAAGCGGGGCATGTCCGCCATGACGGAGAACATGTGGGCGGGCAGCAGGGCCCGGGTCCTGGGGGTGATCCGGGCCTGTGCGTCGGCCGGGTCGAGGGTGAGCGTCCGGGGGTCGATGTCGCCGAAGACCGGGACGGCCCCGGTGTGCAGGACGGCGGCGGCGAGCGGGGCGCACCCGAAGGCGGGGACCACGACCTCGTCGCCGGGGCCGATGCCGAGGGCGGTGAGGACGAGGTGGAGGGCGGAGGTGCCGCTGGAGCAGGTGACGACGTCGGTGGCGCCGAGCCGGTCGCGCAGGGCGTCCTCGAAGCGGCGGGTGTGGTCGCCGAGGATGAACTTCTGGTCGGCTCCGGTGCCGGTCTCGTAGAGGATCCGCAGCAGGGTCTCGCGGTCCTCGTGGAAGAGGTCGGGCGGGAAGAAGGGGACGCGCTCGCCGGAGCCGCCGGGGCCGGTGCCGGGCCCGGCGGCCCGGTCGCTCGTGGTGGTCATGCGGGCACCCTCCCGGTGTGGAAGGCGTGGATGGCCGCGCAGACGCGGTCCACCTCGGCCTCGGTGAGATCGGCGTAGAGCGGCAGGGCGAGCGCGCGGCGGGAGGCGGCCTCGGCGACGGGGAAGTCGCCCGGCCGGTGGCCGAGTTCGCCGAAGCAGGGCTGGAGGTGCAGGGGCCGGGGGTAGTACGTCTCGGTTCCGATGCCTTCCTTCTGGAGGTGGGCGGCGAGTTCGTCGCGGCGCTCGGTCTCGATCAGATAGACGTAGAAGACCTCGTCGGGGGCGCCGGTGATCCGGGGCAGCCGGGTGATGCCGGGGGAGTCCCGCAGTCCTTCGTCGTAGCGGCGGGCGAGGACGGCCCGGTGGCGGATGTCCTCGTCGAGGACGGCCAGTTTGGCGAGCAGGACGGCGGCTTGGAGGTCGTCCATCTTGCTGTTGTGGCCGACGTACACCGTCTCGTTGGAGATGCCGGGGAAGTGGGCGAGGGTGCGCCCGGTCCGTCCGTGGTGCCGCAGCGCGGCGACGTGGTCGGCGAGGTCCGGGTCGTCGGTGAGGACGGCCCCGGCGTCGCCGATCGCGCCGAGTGTCTTGCTGGGGAAGAAGGAGAGCACTCCGCCGCGTCCGTGGAGCCCGGCGTGGACGCCGTCCTGCCGCATGCCGATGCCCTCGGCGCTGTCCTCCAGGAGGGTGATGCTCCGGTCGGCGGCGAAGGCGGCGAGCGAGGCCATGTCGGCCATCCGGGAGAAGAGGTGCACCGGCAGCATGAACCGGGCGCCGTCCGCCGCCCCCTCGCCTATGCCCTCGGGGCACATGGCGTACGTGTCCGGGTCGACGTCGGTGAAGACGGGCCGCCCGCCGGCCAGGACGACGGAGCTGGCGGTGGCGACGAAGGAGTAGGCGGGGACCAGGACCCGGTCGCCGGGGCGCAGTCCGCAGGCCTTGAGGAGCAGGACCAGGGCGTCGGTCCCGCTGTTCACCCCGACCACGTGGCGGGCCCCGGTGTACTGGGCGAGGGCCTTTTCCAGCCGGCCGACCTGTCGGGAATGCGAGAATTTTCCGTCGGCGAAAATCTCGTCCACTCCGGTCCGGAGATCCGGCCAGATCTTTTCGAACGTCTTCGCCTGGGAGAAAAAGGGAATAGTGGTTGGTTTCACGGATGCAATTCTTCTCGGCCGGCGGCGAGCCGACGTCAACTGAGGCCGGGTGTACGGCCGGAGAGGGATGCAGGGCGGGGCGGGTGTGCCGCCCCGGCGAAACTGCCCGGCGAACGTAACAGCCGGGAGAAAGACGGAACGAGCCTTCGAAGGAAATTCATACTTTTCGGTGATGGTGCCTCTGTTTTCCTTGACCGGCATCGCGCGGGGCGGCGAGATTCTTCGCTGCGTCCCGCCCGCATCACTGAAATGGAACAACTGTATGAAACAGCCGCTGATCGTCGGACTGGGCCGCTCCGGGGCCGGACTGCACTTACCGGCCCTGCGCACCGCCCTCGCCCGGACCCCCGGACTCTGGCGCGGACCCGTCGTCGCCGTCGACCCCCGCCCCGGCGACCGGGCACCCGTACCGGACGGCGTCACCGTGGTCCCCACCCTCGGACAGGCCCGGGAACTCCTGCCTCCCGACCGTGCGGCCGTCCACGTCTGCACCCCGCCCACCACCCGGCTCGCCGTCCTCACCGAACTGCTCGACGCGGGCTACCGCGACCTCGTCGTGGAGAAACCCCTCGCCGTCGACCCCGCCGAACGCGAAGCCGTCACCGCCCTCCACGCCCGCCACGCACCCCGCCTGGCCGTCGTCGCCCACTGGCCCGCCTCCCGGCTCGCCGCCCGCCTGCGCGCCCTGATCCACTCCGGCGCCCTCGGGCGGCTGCGGCGCATCGACGTCATCCAGCACAAACCCCGCTTCACCCGCTCCCTGCGCCCCGACGACGGCCACCCCACCGCCTTCGACGTCGAACTGCCCCACTCCCTCGGCCTCGTCCTCTCCCTCGCGGGCCCCGCCGAGACCACCACCGCCCGCCTCACCGATCTGCGGATCGACGGCACCGTCCGCCCCGGTCTGGGCTCCGCGCACCTGGAACTGCTCCACGCGGGCGGGGTACGGACCCGCATCGACTCCGACCTCACCGCCCCCGTACGCGAACGCAAGGCCGTCCTCGTCTTCGAACACGGCACCGCCGTAGGGCACTTCGCCCCCAGCGACGCCGACGACCACGTCCAGCTCGACATCGAAGGACGGCGCGAGGTCTTCCGCGACGACGCGCTGAGCGCCTTCCTCCACCACGCCTACACCCGCTTCGCGACCGTCCCCGCCGAAGACCCCTCCTGGGCCGCCGACTTCGCCCTCCACGCCGACGTGGTCCGCCTCCTCGACGAGGCCAGAAGCCGCTGCGCGCCCGAACGTTCGACGGACGAACCGCCGAGGACCGACACCCGGCGAACGGCGACCGGAGGCACGCTGTGAAACACCCCGCGCCGCACCCCGCGAGGCCCGATACGACATCCGCCGCGACGGCCGGCGTGACATCCGCCGCGCCGCCCACCGTCGACCTGACCGGCCGGATCACCGGCATCGGCGACGAAGCCGCCCCCGGCCTCGCCGGACAGATCGCCGTCGCCCGCGAACTCGGCTGGAACGCGCTGGAGTTGCGTACGATCGACGGCACCGCCCTGGCCGACCTGACCGGACCGGCCGTACGGGAAGCCGCCGACCGACTGCACGCCGCCGGTCTCGGCGTGGTCTGCCTCGCCTCCCGCATCGGCAACTGGGCCCGCCCCGTCACCGGCCCCTTCTCCGCCGACCTGGAGGAACTGGAACGGCTCGCCGAACACGGCAGGACCCTCGGCTGCCGCAGCCTGCGCGTCATGTCCTGGACCGACGGCGGACTCCCCGAGGACCAGTGGGCCACCCTTGCCATCGACCGCATGCGCCGCCTCGCCCGCCGCGCGGAACGCCTCGGCGTCGAACTCCTCCACGAGAACTGCACCGGCTGGGCGGGCAGCGACGCCACCCGCACCCTCCGGATGCTCGCCGAGGTCGAAAGCCCCGCCCTGCGCGTCCTGTTCGACACCGGAAACGGCGTGCCGTACGGATACGACGGCCACGCACTCCTCGAACGCCTCCTCCCGTACGTCGCCCACGTCCACGTCAAGGACGCCCTCCCCGGCGAACGCCCCGGCGAAGCCGTCTACACCCTGCCCGGCGACGGAACCGCCCGCGTCGCCGAGTGCGTACGCCTCCTCGAAGACCACGGCTACCGGGGCGCCTACTCCCTCGAACCCCACCTCGCGGTCGTCCCGCACGAGGGCCGCCGAGACGAGGACACCGCCCCCGCCACCCCCTTCGCCCAAGCCGCCCGCCGCCTGGCCACCCTCCCGGTACCACCCGCCCCCCACCCCTTGCCTCCCACCTCCCAGCCCGCATCTCCCACCCCGACACCCGCCGCCCACCGGGCCCCCGCCCCCATCCCTGCCCCCGTCCCCGTGGACGTAGGGCTGCTGCTGCACCTGCTCCACACCCCCACCGCGGGCCCCCTCGAAACCGGCCCCGGCGCGCCGCACCTGCTCACCGCCGCCCTCCGCTCCTACGCGACGGCCGCCGCCCGGATCGGCTTCGAGACGGTCTCCCTGCGCGCCCCCGACCCCGCCGAGGTACTGCGCGACGACACCCCGCGGCCCGTCCGGCGCGCGGTCGCCGCCGACCCCGCCTTCCTGGCCTCCCAGCCCAGCCTGCTGCTCCGCCTCGGACCCGAACTCCCCAGGGAACGCACGGTGATGTTCAACGTGCACCTGGACACCGTCGCGGGCGGCGCACCCCCCACCTGCGACGGGACCCGCGTGTACGGCCGGGGCGCGGTGGACGCGAAGGGCCCGGCGGTGGCGCTGCTCGCGGGGATCGCCTCGGCCGCCGCGTTCTGCCCGGCGATCGGCCGGGACGTCACCGTCCTCGTCCAGGCGGTGGCGGGCGAGGAGGGCGGGGCGCTCGGCACCTTCGGCACCCGGCCGCTCGTCACGGCGGGACACGTGGGACGGCTCAACGTCTTCTGCGAGCCGACCGGACTGCGCCATCTGCCCCGCGCGACCGCCGCCGCCACCGCCCGGATCACCGTCGAGGGCGAGGACGCCGTCGACGACCGGCCGGGCGCCGGACACAACGCCACCGTCCTGCTCGGCTTCCTCGCCCAGCACCTCGCCGCCACACTCGGCGCCGCCCCCGCCGAAGGCCCCGCACCGACCGTCTGCGTGGCCGGGCTGCACACCGGCACCCTGCACAACAAGGTCCACGGCACGGGCGCGCTGCTGCTCAACCTGCCGTACGCCACCGCCGAGGCGGGCGCCGCCGCCGAAGAGGCCCTCACCCGGGCCCTGGACGAGAGCGTACGCGAGTTCACCGCCCGCTTCTCCGGCCTCCCCCTCTTCGCGAGGACCGCCGCCGACGCGGCCCGGATCACCCGCCTGACCTGGGAGAAACGCGGCCTGCCCGTCCTCGGCCCCGGCCCCGCCTGGGGCGAGGCCCTGCTGGCACGGGCCGGCATCGAACGCCGGCCGGACACCGAACCGGGCTTCACCTGCGACGCGATCTGGCTCGCGGACACCCCGGACACCTACACCACCGTCCTCGGCCCCGGCTCCCTGGACACCAACCACGCCCACGCACCGGGCGAGTACGTGGACCTGGCCGACCTGGAGACCTTCGCGTCCCGCACGGCCGCACTGCTCACCGTCTTCGCGGAGGAGACGGGGAGCGCGCCGACGGACCGGCCGTCCCCGACGACGGAGAACACCCGACGCACGGAGGCCGCCCGCCCCCCTGCGACTCCCGAGAACACGGAGCCCCCGACACCCCCCGGCCCGACCCCGACGGCTCAGGCCACCCGACACCCGGCCCCGACCGCCGATACCACCCACGGGACGGCGGCCGACCCCCTGTCCTTGGCTGCCGAGGCCCTCCGGCCTCCGGCCGCAGCCGGCCCCACCCCCACCTCCACCCCCACCAAGAAAGCAGGACCCGCATGACGTCCACGCTGCCCGAAGGTGCCGCACCCCCGGCCCCCGGTCCGGCCTCCGGTGAGGAGTCGCCGGTCCTCGTCCGCTACGGGACGCTGCTCGACGAGACCGCCGCCTACCTCGCCAAACTCGGTCTTCCCGAGAGCAGGGCGCGGCTCGCCGCCGAGGCCCTCTGCTACGGCGATCTCACCGGCATGGACTCGCACGGCGTGTTCAACCTGGACCGGCTCTACCGTCCCCTCCTGGAATCCGGCCGCGCCGACCCCGCCGCCGAACCGCTCGTCCTGCGCGACCTGGGACCCTGCGTGGCCCTCGACCACCGGCGGGCCCTCGGGCTGTGGGCCGCCTCGGAGGCGATGGACCTCGCGGCCGACCGCGCGGCCCGCTGCGGCATCGGGCTCGTCTCGGTGCGCGGCGCCACCCACTTCGGCTGCGCGGGCGTCCACGCCCGGCGCGCGGCGGAGCGAGGCATGATCGGCCTGGTGGCCTCCAACTGCGGAGGCCAGCGCATCGCCCGCCCGCCGCTCGGCGCCGCCGCCCTGCTCGGCACCAACCCCCTGAGCGTGGCCGCCCCCGCGCTCCCCGGCCGCCCGTTCGTCCTCGACATGAGCACCACCGTCGTCCCCACCGGCCGGATCCGCACCGCCGCCCGCGACGGCCGGGAGGCCCCCGAGGGCTGGCTCACCGACGACGCCGGACACCCGGTACGGGACGCCGCCGCCTACGACCGGGGAGAGGCCTGGCTCGGCTGGCTCGGCGGCACCCCCGCGACCGGCGCCTTCAAGGGCTTCGGCCTGGGCCTCGCGGTGGAACTGCTGGCCGCCGTGCTGCCCGGCGCGGCCACCGGCCCCGTACCCGCGGCGCTCGAAGGCGACGGCAGGCCGGGCGGACGCGACGACGACATCGGCTTCCTCGTCCTGGCCATCGCCCCCGACACCCTGCGCGACGGCTTCGACGAGGACGCCCGGGAGATGTTCGGCACGATCCTGGACTGCCCCCCGCAGCCGGGCGGGGAGCCGGTCCGCTACCCCGGCCACCCGGAGGCTGAACGCGCCGAGACCCGCCGCACTTCGGGCGTCCCCCTCCCCACCGCCCTCCACGCCGAACTGACCGCCCTCGGCCTGAGGCTCCCCGCACTCGAAGCCGCGGGAGCCACCGGAGCCGCCGGGGCTGGGGGAGCCGCGGGAGCCGTCGGGGAGGCGGCCCGATGACCGAGGCCCCTCTCCGCCTGGGCATCGCCGGGCTCGGCGTCATCTCCCGCTTCTATCTGGCCGCCGCCGAACGCCTGCCCGCGTGGGAGGTCGCCGCCGTCTGCGACCTGCGGGAGGAGGCCCTCGCCCCGCACCGGGACCGGGGCGGGATCGGCTGCCACACCGACCACCGGGAGATGCTCGCCGCCGGGGCGCTGGACGCCCTGGTCGTGGCCGTGCCCAACCACGCCCACGCCGAGGTGTGCGCGGACGCGCTCCGCGCGGGCGTCCCGGTCTGCGTGGAGAAGCCGCTCGCCCTGGACCCGGCGGACGGACGACGGCTCGCCGCGCTCTCCCGGGAGCACGGCGTCCCGCTGTTCACCGCCTTCCACCGCCGCTCCAACGACCGGGTCCTCGACCTCCTCCACCGGCTGCCCCCGCCGGACTCGCCGGTCCGGGTGGAGTCCGTACGGGTGCGGTACCTGGAGCGGATCGAGGAGCACATCGGCGCGGACACCTGGTACCTGGACCCGGCCCGCTGCGGCGGCGGCTGCGTCGCCGACAACGGGCCCAACGCCTTCGACCTGGTCCGGCTGCTCCTCGGCGAGACCCCCTCGGAGGTCGTGGCGGCCCGGGTGACCCGGGACGCGGCGGGCATCGACCGGCAGGCCGTGATCGACCTCGCGGGACCGGGCGGCCGGGCGCGGGTCGAGCTGGACTGGTCGTATCCCGGCGAGGTCAAGGACGTCCTGGTCCGGCTCGACGACGGCACCGAACTCGCCGCCGACATGCTGGACGGCCGCCCCGGCTTCAAGGAGTCGCTGTGGCACGAGTACGAGGGCATCCTGGGCGACTTCGCCGCGCTGCGCGGCCTGCCCGACCCGGCCCGCGCCGTCGACGGCGGTCTGGCCGCCCTGGAACTCGTCGCCGCCGTCTACGCGACCGAGACCACCCCCGGCTTCCCCGCGCCCCGGGACCCGAGCC
Source organism: Streptomyces sp. CBMA291 (assembly GCF_014596525.1). Lineage (GTDB taxonomy): Bacteria > Actinomycetota > Actinomycetes > Streptomycetales > Streptomycetaceae > Streptomyces. The sequence continues at coordinate 115,810 of NZ_MSJP01000083.1, read as the reverse complement.
CCGTACCCGGCTTCCCCCAGCCCCGGGAGCCGCACCCCACCCCCCTTCCGGAGTCACGATGACCCTCTCGCCCGTCCTGCCCGCCGCCTCGCCGTCCCTGGACGCCGGACGGCACGAGAACGGGGCCAAGCGCGCGGTGCGCGGGACCCTGGTCAAGGTGCTGCTGCACGAGCGGACCGACCGGGGCATGACCCTGGAGCCGTTCGCGGCGCGCTGTGTGCGCGGGGGCGAGGTGCACGAACTGCTCACCACCGACGAGTGGTCCGATGTGCCGGGGGCCCGGGTGGACCGGGTCGGTTTCCTCGGCTTCGTGGAGCTGGAGCGGGGCGGTGTCGTCGACCGGGGGGACACCGTGCTGATCGGCGGGGAGCCGGTGGGCGCGGTGCTCGGCTTCGACGGCTGTCATCTGCCCAATCACTACAACATCGTGATCCACGCGCCCCGGCTGGTCACCGGCCGTTCCCTGGGCCTCGCGCCGGAGACCCCGGTGCTCTTCGCCCCGGCCGACGGTGCGCCGTGACCGCCCGGACGCGGTGACCGACCGGATGCCGTGACCGCCCGGTCTCCCGGGCGGGAAGAACAGCCGGCCGGCGCCCCCGAGAGGGTGCCGGCCGGCTGCTTTACGAGGGTGACGGACTCAGCCGAGCAGCTCGTAGTCGAGGTCACCGGTGTGGAAGAGACGGATCGCCTCAAGCAGCTCGTCCTCGGAGAGCGTGCCGCTCTTGTCGGTGTCGATCTGCTGGAAGGCCTCGCGGCCCTCCTCCTCGCCCAGGCCGAGGACCTGGAGCCAGACGGCGAACTCGCCGTCGTCGATGACTCCGTCGCCGTTCTTGTCGGCGAGGGCGACGATGCCCTTGGTGACCGGTCCGAGGACCGGGTTGAAGGTGGCGGCGCCACCCTCGACGACCTCACCGGCGGCCTGGAGGAACTGCGCGCGGTCGATCGGGCCCTGCGGGGCGACGCCCGCCCTCTGCGCGAGGTTCTCGAACATGGCGATGAAGCCGTCGCGCAGCTGGACGCCCTTCTCCGACTCGGGGGTCTCGCCGAAGGCGCGGGCGATGTTGGCGGCCTCGGTCACGAAGTCCGAGGGCTCCAGCACGCCGTCGCCGTTCGCGTCCCACTTGTCGAATCGCTTCGACAGACGCTCCTGGGCGACGTTGCCGACTGCCATGGTCATGAGGTGTTCTCCTTGTTGTTCTTCATGGTGCCGTCGGGACGGATGTCCTTCCGGCCTTTCCCGCGGTCCGGGTCATGGATGGGGGGCCCGGACCGGAGGTCTGTGGGGTGTGGGCGGCGTCAGAGCCGCACCACGTGCCGGCCTTCCGCCGTGCCCCGGGTGTCCAGTACGGGGCAGTCGGCGGAGTCCCAGTCGGTCGACCGGTATTCGGCGTGCTCCTGGAGCAGCACCACCAGATCGCTGCCGGCCAGGGCCTGCTCGCGGGAGCGCTGCCGGGGGACGGGGACGCCGTCCACCTCGAAGCGCCCGACGTAGGGGTCGTGGTAGGAGAGCCGGGTGCCGAGGGCGCTCAGCGCACGGGCCACGGCGTAGGCGGGTGATTCCCGGGTGTCGGAGATATCGGCCTTGTAGGCGACGCCGAGCAGGGTCACCCGGGCCCGCGCGGGGTCCTTGCCCGCCGCGAGGAGCAGGTCCCTGGCCCGTCCCGCGACATGCTGGGGCATCGCGTCGAGGACGGCGCGGGCGGCGCCCAGGGTGTGGAAGGTGAAGCCCTGTTCGGCGGCGTGGGTCATCAGATAGCGGGGGTCGACGGGGATGCAGTGGCCGCCGACCCCGGGCCCCGGCCGGAAGGCGGAGTAGCCGAAGGGCTTGGTGTCGGCGCAGCGCAGGACGTCCCAGATGTCGATGCCGACCCGGTCGCAGTAGACGGCCGCCTCGTCGACCAGGGCGATGTTGACGTACCGGTAGGCGTTCTCCAGGAGCTTGGCCATCTCCGCCTCCCGGGTCCCGGCGGCGACGACGACCTCGTCGACGAGCCGCTCGTAGAAGGCGGTGGCGTGCTTGGCGCAGAGCTTGGTGCAGCCGCTGACGACCTTCGGCGTGGTCCGCAGGGTGTAGCGGCGGTTGCCGGGGTCGATGCGCTCGGGGGAGTACGCCAGGTGGAAGTCCTCGCCGACGCGCAGTCCGTGCGCTTCGAGGAGGGGCTTGACGATCTCCTCCGTGGTCCCCGGGTGGCTGGTCGACTCGACGCAGACCAGCATCCCGGGCTCAAGGCGGCGGGCCACGGTGCGGACCGCCGAGATCAGCGGCTCCAGGTCGGGCGCGCCGTCCGGGGTGAGTCCGGTCGGCACGCAGATGACGACGGTGTGGGCACCGGCGAGGATGCCGGGGTCGGTGCTGGCGCGGAAGCCCGCGGCGCGCATCGCCTCGATCTCCTCGTCGCCGATGTCCTCGATGTGGGAGCGCCCCCGGTCCAGCCCCTCGACGACCTCGGCACCGATGTCGTATCCGACGGTCGCGAGCCCCGCCTCGCAGGCTCTGCGAGCCAGCGGAAGGCCGACGTAGCCGAGACCGACCACGGCGACTTCTGCGAACATGTATCCCCCCGATGTGTCTGTCGGTGTGTCCCTCGCCGCCGGCCCGTCAGGCGCTGAAGCTGCCGCTGCCGGGCGCCACGTGGGAGCCGTAGCCGGGGGCCACCGTCAGGGACGGGCCGAGACAGAACGGGTCGCCGTAGATGCGCACCGGCCGGTCCGTCTCGTTGGCCAGGACGTGGGCGGCGGCCGGTAGCTTGTGGCAGCCCCGCGGGTTCTCGTACACGGACAGCGGCTGCAATTCGGTCTGGAAGACGGTGACGGTTCCCTCGGCCGCGAAGGCCGGGCTCTGGAGAAGGCCCAGTGCGGCGCCGAAGGCGAGTGCGAGGGTGATGTGGGAACGACGCAAGGGACCTGCTCCATAACTGGCAAGGCTGGTCAAAGGGCCTTGCCGGGAAGGGAATTGAGCGAGGATCGGAGTTTCCGTCTGTGGTTCCAGGATCACACGCGGAGCCGCTGTCGAGCGTGATAAATCCGTTGATTCCCCTATACGAGTGAAGTATCCGGGTTTTGGTTAACAGGCGCCGTCGCGTTGGCGTCCGCACCCGTCCGCGAACCGCCGCCCAGGACCCCGAGCGCCCCCGCCGCCTCGGCCGCCCAGACGGCGAGGGTGCGGCGGCAGGGCTTCCCGGTGGGCCGCACCGGCACCCGGTCGAGCACCAGCAGGTACTCGGGGAACTTGCGCCGCTCCAGCCCCCGGGACTCCAGGTGTGCGAGCACGGTGGCCAGGACCGGAGCGGGCGCCCCCGGAGCGGGCCGTACGCACGCGCACAGGCGCTCCCCGAACTCCTCGTCCGGCACCGGGACGCAGACCGCCTCGGCGATCAGCGGATCCGTGCCCAGTTCCTGTTCCACCTCGGCGGGGCTGATCGTGTAGCCGCCCCGGAGCACCACGTTCTTCAGCCTGCCGAGGACCCGCAGCCGTCCCGCCCCGTCGAGCGCCCCGAGATCGCCGCTGCGGACCCAGCCGCTCGCGGTCCGGTAGCGGGCGTCCAGTGCGGGCGCGCCCACGTGGCAGAGCGGGCTCATCGGCCCCTTGGCCTGGATCTCGCCCGGTTCGCCGGGGGCGGCGGGGGAGCCGTCGGGCCGCACGATCCGGAAGGAGGCGACGGCGGGGTCGGGGGTTCCCGCGGTCTCCCCCGAGGGGTCGGCCGTATGGCAGTTGACGCCGTCCGAGGAGCCGTAGACGGTGACGACCGGCACCCCGAAGCGCTCCCGGCAGGCGCTCGCGGTGGAGGCGGGCAGCGCGGCGCCGCTGGAGACGAGCGCCCGGAGCGCGGAGGTGTCCTCGTCCGGGAGGCGCGGCAGGTCGGCCATCCGGCGCAGCATGGTCGGCACCCCGAAGACATGGCAGGGCCGGTGGGCGGCGATCGCCCGGAGCGCGTCGGCGGCGTCGAACCGCTCGCGGGTGATCAGGGTCGCCCCGAGCGCGGCGAGCGCCACCGGGACGCCGAGGGAGCCGTACGAGGAGGCCAGCGGGACGAGGACGAGGAGCCGGAGCGGACCCGCCGGGGGCCCGGTGAGGGCCCGGAGATAGGCGGCCCGGCCTCCGGCCATCGCCTGATGGCTGTACGCGATCATCTTCGGCTCGGTCTCGGACCCGGAGGAGACGAGGAACCGCGCGGGGGCGGTGGCCTCGGCGGGCCGGTCGGCGGGGCGGAACGGCCCGCGCGCGGGGGCCCCGTCGAGCCGTCGTACCCCCTCGGGTGCCTCGGTGGCCGGGGTGAAGAGGGCGCGCGGCCAGGGGAGCCCGGCGGCGGCTTCGAGGTCCTCGGGCGTGCCGAGCACGGCCCCGGCGGCGCGGGACCCGGTCAGGAGGGAGCGGGTGTCGCGGATCCCGCCGCCGAGCGGGTAGGGGAGCGCGACCGCGCCGAGGGCGTAGACGGCGAGTTCCGCCGCCACGGCGAGACGCCCGTTGGGCAGCCGGAGCGCGATGACGTCCCGGGCGCCGAGCCCGGCTTCGGCGTACAGCCCCGCGATCCGCAGGACTTCGGCGTACAGCTCCCGGTAGGTGAGGGCCCCCCGCTCGTCCACCACCGCCTCGCGCTCCGGGTGGGCGTGGACGCGCTCCCGGAAGAGGGTGAAGAGATCGGCGTCGGGGCAGAGCCCGAGCGCCTGCCAGGCCTCGCGGTCGGCACGGGGGACCCGGTCGGGCACGTCGAGCCCGTTACGGGAACGCCAGGGGGCGCCGGTCCGGAGGGCGGGGGGTGTGGTGGTCATGGGTCCTGTTCTTTCGACGGTACGGCGGGCGGCGCGCGGACCCTCACGAGCGCGGGTCCCGGCGGTACGGACACGGGTGGTCGGACACGGGGGTACGGACCCGGGCGCACCGCCCTCTCGCCCCGGGCCCCGGCCCCTTCCCCGGCGACCCGGCCTCAGCGGTCGGTCTGTTCCGTGAAGCTCCAGGGCGCGGCGGGCCGGGCGTACGGCTGGTGCGCGTCGGGCGGCAGGACCGCGCGGGCGAAGGCGGGTTCGGCGGCGAGGGCGGCGAGATCGGTGCGTACGGCCACCGAGGGGAGTCCGGCGGTGCGCAGTGCGGTCAGCCATTCCTCGGTCGTACGGTCCCGCAGCCGTCGCGCCACCGTCTCTGGTCCGCCGGCGCCGACGGTCCCGGCGACCTCCCGGGGCCGGGTGCGGGCCTCGGCGCCCAGGCAGAGCAGTCCGTCGGCGGTGGGCAGCGGGCGGTCGAGCGGGGCGAGGGCGGCCCGCGGGGCGGGGCGGGGGACCAGGGCGGCGGCGGAGAGCAGCGAGGAGGAGACCCGGCAGCCCCGGTGGGTGGCCTCGCGGGCGAGGAGCCCGGCGAGGACGGCCTGCGCGAGGACCAGCCCGCCGAGGACGTCGGTGACGGTCATCAGGGAGGGGGCGGGGGGCTCGTCCGAGGGGCGCAGGGCGGCGGCGAGCCCGCCGTGTACCTGGGCCAGGTAGTCGGTGCCGATCGGCGGGACGGGCCCGAGGGCGGTGCCGAAACCGGAGGCGGAGGCGTACACCAGGCGCGGGTTGAGGGTGTGCAGGGCGGCGGCGTCGAGTCCGAGGTCGCGGTCCTTGCCGGGGGCCCAGTTGTGCAGGAAGACGTCGGCGCCGGAGACGAGTTCGCCGACGGTGTCGCGGCCCTGGCGGGTGGTGAGGTCGGCTTCGACGACGGACTTGCCGTGGTTGAGCGCCGAGAACCGTACGGAGCAGCCGCCCGCGACCGGGGGCAGGGCGCGCTGGGGGTCGCCGCCGGGGGGTTCGACGCGGACGACGTCGGCGCCGAGCATCCGCAGGACGTGCCCGGCCAGCGGCCCCTGCACCCGGCGGGCCGATTCGACGACGCGTACGCCGGCCAGCGGCAGCGCGTCCGCCTCGGGCGCGGCGGCGGGGACGCGGTGCGGGGGGAGGAGGGAGAGGGGGGCGGGTTCGAGGGTCCAGGGGGCGAGGACGGGGGCGGTGGTCGACTCGCCGACCTCGACGACGGAGACGCCGTGGGCGGCGCCCGCGTGCCGTACGGCTTCCAGGGGGTGGGCGGCGACGGCGGCGCGGAGTTCCGGGGGCAGCGGGCAGACGGCGGTGCCGAAGCGGCTCTGGAAGGGCAGCCAGCCGTGTCCCGCGGTCCGGGAGGGGACGCCTAATCGGCGCCAGAACCCAGCCCAGGCGGTGGGGTCGAGCGTCTCGATCTCGACGCGGACGGCGTCGGCGGTGACCAGGGTCGCGAGCCCGGGGCCGCTCGGTGGCGCCGGGTCGTCGCTCTCGGCGGTGGCGGCGGCGAGGTACTGGGTGACGGTCAGGAGCGCACCCTGGGCGAGGGAGGTCCCGGTCCGCAGCGGGGCCCGGCCGTGGGCGCGGGCGAGCAGGGCGGCGGTGGCGCCCTGGGCGGCGAGCACACCGGTGACGGTGGAGACGTACTCGGCGAGGAGCGGGGCGGGGGCGCCACCGGCCCGCCCGTGCACGGCCATGACCCCGCAGGCGGCCTGCGCGGCCCGCTCGTCGCCCGCGTCGATGCCGACGGGCCCGGCGCCGCCGATGGTCCACACGGGCGACCCGGCCCCCTCGGGCAGCGGCCCGAGGGTCCGCGAGAGCAGCACCCCGGCGACCTCCCGCGCGGCCCGCGCGGGCCCGTCGACGACCTCGACCACCCCGCCCCCCTCTTCGAACAGGCTCATGTGCGCCGGCCGCCTTCCCCGTATCGCCGTGTCACGCGTTCTTCCCCCGCCGGAACGATCTTTTTCGCCGAGGAGAACAGGCGGGGGGTGGGTGGGGGCACGGGATGGAGGGCGCTTCACTCACACGGAGTATCTGTCGCAGAGGCGTTCGATATGGGGTCGAGGTTCTTGATGGCACGCGAAAGAGGGGGTGGGGCGACCGTCACGACGGTCGCCCCACCCCCTCTTTCGCCGTGGTCAGCCGAAGATGGGAGTGCTCGCCCAGTTCACCCAACTGGCGAGGACACGTGTGCCGTGGGTGGTGGTGCCTCCGGGGTAGAAGTAGAGCTTTCCATCGGATGCCACGGCCCAGAGGTCGGGGGTGGCGCCGGTGTCGCGGTCGACGTCGGGGGTGCCGATGACGAACGGCATCTGGGCCGCCGTCCAACCGCCCGACCCGTACACCTCGTCCTTGCCGGTCTTGGAACCGGCCGCTGTGGCGAGCGAGGCCAGATCGACGCCGCCGCCCACTCCGGGCTTGCCGTGCCGAAGCAGCAGGCCCCGCCCGGCCTCCTCGCCGCGGAAGAGCAGGTCGGGGACGTTGTCCCCGGAGATGTCGGCAACGGAGACGAGGTCGCGATCCGCCCAGGGGGCACTGGTCAGCATGCGGGCTTCGGAGAAGGACGCGCCGGTGTAGCCGATGAAGATCCACAACTGGTCACCTGAGGTGGCGAACAGGTCGGGCAGCTTGTCGCCGGTGACGTCGCCGACGGCGAGGATCTGGGTGAGTGCCGAAGGCGCGGGAGCGTTCGAGGGAAGCAGAATCTCACGCCGGTGGGTGATGTTCACGGAGCCGTACCCGTCTCCCGGGTACACCCAGAGCTTGCCGCCGAGGCGGACGACGAGGTCTTGCAGCCCGTCACCGCCGTAGAAATCGCCGTTGTGCGTGATCAGGGACTGGGCGAAGTGTCCGGACGGCGGAGCGATGAGAACGGGCAGTTTGTCGCCGTTGGGATCCTTCGCGGGGTTCATCTGGTACGCGCCGGACATGGAGTAGTCGAACTTGCCCGAGCCCTTGGGCGGTGTGCCGCTGTCCGCCTGGGAGGGGAAGAGGCGCAGGTTGTTGCTCGGGGTGACGGCGAACAGGTCGGGCAGCCCGTCTCCGGTGAAGTCGCCGGGGCTGTCGGCCTGGTCGCGAGGGGAGACGTAGAAGAAGTACTTCGTGGCCACCGAGACGTGGCCGGTCTGGTCGACGGTACGCACGTACAGCACATTGGGGCCCGCGGCCGGGGGCCGGGCACCCGTGAGGGAGGTGATGGTGGTGATGGGCGCACCTGCGGCGCGGGACACGGAGTAGGGGTAGCCGTTCGCGTTGAACCCGTACTCGAAACGGATCACGTCCGGGTCGAAGGCCTGGAACTTGAACGTGCCGGTTCCGCCGAACTTGATCTTCGACCAGCTGGAGTCCTCGGGGTCGTTTCCGAAGGAGCTGTCGCCGCCGTCGGCGTCGGGGAAGTCCGTGGAGCTCACCCGGGGAGCCCGCGGGGCCACCGAGTCGAAGACGAACCGGCAGGGAACCTTCGAGGGCGTGTAGGCGGAGGAGGCGCCGGCCGCATCGACGGCTCGTACGGACCACGAGTAGAGGGTGTTGTTCACCAGGCCGCTGGTGGAGAAGGCCGGAGTAGTGCGTCTGGCGTCCGAGGTGTCCGCTCCGACGGAGACGTTGCCGAGGGACTTGAGCATGTCGCCGGTAGTGGACCACTTGTTGGTCGGCCACATGGTGAAGTCGAGGTAGGCGAGGTTCTCGTCGCGGTCGGTGGCGCGGGCGGTGAAGGTGATGCTGGAGGAGCCGACCCTGACATAGGGCTCAGAGGTGGTGCATCTGAAATCGGGACCGAGGTCGTGACTCGTCGGGCTCGTCGGCGGACGGTTGTAGGTCAGTTCGAGGGCCGGGCCGTTGTCGCCGTCGGCCTGGAACTTCTTCCAGGAGTACTGGGAGACCTCGTCCCTGGCCCGCATTCCGAAGGTGATCGTGGACGCACCCTTGTCGGCCGCCTTCTGGGCAGCTGCCTTCACATCGAACTTCTCGTAGTCGTCGCGGCAGCTCGTCTTGTAGCCGTGAGCGAAGGACCGGGCCGGAGCGGCCAGGTTCGCGTCGGTCAGGGCGGGGGCGTTCTTCCAGGTGGTCCGTCCGTTGATCGGGCTGGTGTAGTGGACGGACATGGCCCGGGGGCTACAGGACCAGGAGTAGGTCTCCAGCAGGTACAGGGTGGCCTTCTGGAGCTTGACGCCCGTGAGGTTCTTGTCGAACTTGATGTTGAAGTACGACCGGGAGGTCCCCCAGGTGTCGGACTCGAACCCGACGCGCGCCTCGTGGGTGCCGCCCTTGTTGAAGTCCTTGCCGTTGAAGAAGGTGGCCTTGGGGTGGCGGCTGTAGGCGGTGGTCCAGTCCTGCGTGTGCTTCGTGACGGTGGGGTCGATGAAGACCGGATAGACGGTGTCCGGGTCGTTCAGGAATCCTTGACGAGGAGTGAGGAGCCAGGTGTTCTCCTCGAGATCGGTCGTCACCACGTCACCCCGGGACTCGGGCGACGGGCCGTTGAGCAGTGGCAGGCTCAGTGTGGAGGCGGCGCCGGTCTGTGAGGGCGCGGGCGTCGGCTCCGCGGGAACGGGAGGCAGTGGCGCGTCGGTGAGGTCCGGCGCGGGCTCGTCCGTGGCGGAAGGCAGCACCTCGGCTTCGGGATCGACGTTGTCGTCGGCCAGTTCCTCGGTGCTCGTGCTGGGGCTGGGCTCCGGTGCGGTGGTCGACGCGGCCGGAGTCTCCGGGGGCTCCGGTGCGGTGGGCTGTGACGACGTGCCGAGCTGACCGTCGGTGACGGCGGGAGCGCCGCTGCTGTCCCACATCACCGGCGTCGGAGAGAGCGCCACTTCCTGTCCGTCCGAGTCCTCGGCCCCGATGATCCCCGACTCCGTGTCGAGGCGGAAGGTCAGGGTGGGCGAGGCCAGTCCGTACGACAGCTGTGTGACACGCGGGTCCGCCGCGGCCTGACGGTTCTTCAGGACGAGAAGCTGCGCGAAGCCGCTGTCCTCGGCCGTCAGCACCAGATCGGCGCCCGGGAAGATCTCGGGATACAGGGCCCGTGATCCGTCGATGATGGGCGTGGGGACCGTGCCGGGCCAGGTCAGCTGGATCTGATGGAGGGCGGGAATCCCCTCCGTACCGCCGACGGTGAGGGTGACCAGGGGACTTCCCTCGTCCGCCGTGGCCTTGTACCCCTCGACGAGCGCGACACGACGCACCCGCGTACGCGACGCGCGCCCGGCATCTCCGGCCTTGCTTCCGGCGGAGAACACCACCGGGGTGTTCGTCGCGGTGGGCGCCCAGCCCTCGTCCGTCTTCCGCAGCGTGGTGTCGATCGCCTTCCACTCCTGGCCGACCTTGGCCCAGATCGGGGAGGAGTACAGCTTCTTCGTCATCAGCCCGTCCGGACGGGCCCATGTCGTCGAGCGGTTCGTTCGCAGCTCGGTGACTTCCACCGGCTTCCCGGTCTTGCGGGCCAGCGAAGCCGCGCCCGCCTGATTGACGGTCGGCTTCTTCGCTTCACCGCCACGGGACTCCGGTGCACGGGGTGTGCTGTCGGGTGAGCCGTTCTGGAAGCCCAGGTAGGTGATGCCGCCTGCGGCGAGCGCGGCCGCGACCACCAAGGCGCCCACGCGACGGGCCGCCGGTTGTTGCCGTATCTGTCTCATCAGGAGAGAACCCCTCACTTCCCAGGAGATCCGGGCTCTCAGGGCACCGGCTGAACCTCGAGGCCGGCCATGACGTCTTGGAGGGTGAGTCCGGGGCGGAGCACCTTTCGCACAGGCACGGCTGGGTGAGCCGATGATGGCCCATCAACGGTGGCCCGTCACTTGGGAACCCGCGCCTTGGAGGGCATGGCGGGGCCGGATCTTCCGGTGCGGAACGGAGGGGCTCGTCGCTCCGTATCGCCAGCCCGCACCACTGGAAAAGCCGCAGACACTCCGAAATCACCTCGAATAGGCGAAAGTATTGACTGCTTTCGTCCGTGATCGGAGGAGAGTGGGGAATTGGCTTGCTTGCTGTAAGAGGCGTGCCATTTTCGAGATATGTGATTTTATGCAACCCTTACACGTAACTGCATTGTTACGTTCCGTGACGATAATCACTGTGGGGTGATATCCCCTGGTGTTCCTTCACGATTCACGCGCAGAATCTCCCCGATCTGAAGCGCCATCACCTGCGGTCCGTCGCCGGTTTCCGCTCCAAGTGGTCCGGGAGACCTCGCTGTGTTCGCTCGTCATCGTCATGCCCGCCTTCGGGCCCGCCGCACCGCCATCTCCGTGCTCAGTGCCGCGCTGCTGGTCGGCTTGTTGCCGACTCAGGCCCTGGCGATGCCCCCAGACCCGGCGAACATCGAGCTGGGGCGCGAACCCCTTGAGGCCGACCCTGTCGAGCTTGAGGAACTCAAGGTCGACAAGCCCCTGGAAGGGCTCCCGTTCGAGAAGGATCTCGACGCGCTCAAGGTCGTACCGCCCTCCGACGTGGAGCAGGCACCCTCCGGTACGACGACCACCCCGGCCGCCGCTACCGGCACGATCGACTTCGGCCCCGCCTCCCCTGCCGCGTCGGCGGCGAGGACCGCCGAGGCGGAGACCCCCACTCAGGTCCCCAATGTGCCCGTCCTGCTCGGCAAGGCCCAAGGGCTGCCCGCGCCCACCGGAACCTGGAAGGCATCCGTCGTCGACCGCAGCAGTGAGGTCGCCGCGGTCGAGGACGCTCCCAAGATCGGTGCGCTCGTCAAGGTCCAGGCCCCAGTCGACGGCGCCGTGCCCGTCTCGGTCGGCCTGCGGTACGGGGCGTTCAAGAATCTCCACAGTGCCGACTGGGCCTCACGCCTGCGACTCGTCCGCTTCCCCGAGTGCTACCTCTCCACGCCTCTCGAAGAGGCGTGTCAGGCGTACGAGGAACTCGAAACCGAGAACGACATCGAAACCGGCACCCTGACGGCGACGGTCGACGTCACGGACGTCGACGCCGTGCCCGGCTCATTCGCGAGCCCCGCCGGATCCTCCGCTTTCACGGGAGTCTCCTACCGCGTCGCATCCGGTGGCGGCGGTGCTGCCGTGGTCGGCGCCGTGGACTCGGGCGCCGGTCCTGGGGGTTCCTTCAAGGCCACCCCGCTCGCCTCCAGCGGCACATGGAGTGCGGGCGGCTCCTCCGGTGCGTTCACCTGGTCCTACCCGATGGTCATGCCGCCCGCCCCGGCCGGCCCCGCACCGAACGTCACACTCTCCTACAGCTCGCAGGCGGCCGACGGAAAGACGGCCGTCTCCTCTCCCCAGTCGTCCTGGATCGGCGAAGGATGGGACTACAGCCCTGGCTTCATCGAGCGCCGCTATCGCGCCTGCAAGGACGATACGCACAAAATAGCTGACAAAACGCCCAATAACACGGCCAAGGCAGACAAGACCGGTGACCTGTGCTGGGTCTCCTACAACGCGGTCATGTCCCTGGGGGGTACCACCACCGAACTCGTCCGCGATGTGGCCAAGGCCGAAGACGGAAGCTACCCGGAAAGCAACATCGAGTCCTACCGTCTCCAGCGCGACGACGGCACCCGGGTGGAACACCGTCTCCATCCCGCCGGAAGCGCCGCCAACAAGGATGACAACGGCGAGTACTGGATCGTCACCACAGCCGACGGCACGCGGTACCACTTCGGCCTCGACAAGGTGGGCGGCACGCACGCCGACACCAACTCGGTGTCCACCGTCCCCGTCTTCGGCAACCATCCCGGAGAGCCCTGCCATGCCTCGGCCTTCAAGGCATCGCGCTGTGGAGACGGCAAGCAGCAGGCATGGCGCTGGGGCCTCGACAAGGTCGAGGACGTCCACGGCAATGTCATGATCATCAACTGGGCGCAGGAGAGGAACTACTACGCCGTTCGGGGGGAGCGCAAGAAGCCCGAGCAGTACGACCGCGGCGCCTACCCCGTCAGCATCGAGTACGGCATCCGTGCCGACGACCTGAGCAAGGCCGCTGCCAGGATCGACTTCGGCGTCGACCAACGATGCCTCGTGTCCGCTGCGGCGTGCACCCCCGCCGCATTCGACAAGACCGACACCCCTGGTTCCTACCGCCCGTGGTGGGACACTCCTGGGTCCCTGAACTGCAAGAGCACTTCCCGGCTTTGCCCCGGATTCCCGTCCTTCTGGAGCCAGATCCGGCTGAAGACCGTCACCACCCGTGGCGTTCGCGCGAACCAGAGCGGTCTGGGCAAGATCGACGAGTACAACCTCTCTCAGTCCTTCCCCGAGGACTGGTACGACACGACCCCCGGCCTGTGGCTCAACTCCATCACGCGCACTGGCTACGGTCCCGGTGACGCCACCGGCACCATCCAGTCCAAGGACGGTGTCAGCTTCGCCCACTACCAGGTCAAGCCAGGACACCCTCTCGCCCGCCACAAAGCCGAGCCCGGAGAGGGGGCCCCTCCCAACCTTCTCGACAAGCGGCTTCCCAACCTCGTTCCCGCCCGCCCGCAGAGCACCCAACCGGCCGGCTCCAAGGCAAAGGGCAGCCGCCCCGGCTTCGCGCGACCCCGGATCGGTACCGTCGTCACGGAAGCCGGAGCCGAGATCGAAGTCGTCTACGACGGCGGTTGCCCCGTGGAGCCAAGCACTGACCAGGGCAGTAAGAACGGAACCTGCTATCCGGTCCACTGGTCGCCCGACGCCGAGGAGAAGTCCCTCGCCAAGGCGTGGTTCAACAAGTACGTCGTCGCCTCGGTCACCGAAACCGACAAGGTGGACACCCAGTTCTCCTTCCCGATCACGACCGCTTACAGCTACACGGGCGCGGCCTGGGCCAAGAACGAGGACGAGTTCCTCCGCCCTTCACTGCGCACCTTCAGCGACTGGCGCGGCTACCGCGAGGTCGCCGTCACCAAGGGCAGCAAGACGACCGGCTCCGCCACGCTGGGGATACCGCCGACGCAGTCGCGCTCGGTCACCCGGTACTTCCAGGGAGGCGGAGGGGCGGTCCTCGACTCCATCGACGGGACCGAGCTGCTCCACGACGACACCCCGCAATACGCGGGCATGACCGCCGAAACCCTCACCTACCTCGACTCCTTCAAGAAGCCGACGGAGTTCACCAGCCGCACCCGCAGTTTCCCTGGCCCGGCGGTGGAAACCGCCTCGCGCCCCCGGGAAGCCGAAGACGGCAGCGCACTCGCCCCCCTGCGTTCCTACCGCACGACTATCGACAAGAACGACGCCATCCAGGCGGTGGGCACCAGCTGGCGCGGTGTCCGGACCGAGACGCTCGCGCGTGACGAGCACGGCTTGCCCACCATGGTGCAGACACGGGTCGTCACTCCGAACAGCGCCGGTGGCCAGACGTTCTCCGAGCCCAGCTGTACGACGACCTCCTATGTGCACAACACCGCCATAGGGCTGATCGGGCTGCCTTCATCGGTTCGCAGTGCTGCTGCCACCTGTCCGGCCTCCTCCACCGATCCCTTCCCCGCCGATCCCGCCACCGAGCTCAAGAGCGAGGTCCTCACCACCTACGACCAGCTTGCCCACGGTGCCACTCCCACCAAGGGGCTGCCGACCTTCACCAAGGAACTCGACGGCACCGGCAAGATCAGTTCGGTCGGTACGGCCACCACCTACGACAGCCTCGGCCGTGTGCTCACCGTCACCAAACCGGGCCTCGGCACGGCGGAGACCCAGTACACCCCGGCCACGGGAGCCGTCACCTCGACCAAGGTGATCAATGCCGCAGCGCACGCCGTCACGACGACCTTCGATCCCGGCCGTGGGCTGCCGCTGACCGTCACCGACCCCAACGGCCGCGTCACGCGGAACCAGTACGACGGTCTCGGCCGCCTGGTCAAGGGGTGGTCCGCCTCTCGCTCGACCGGCAGCCAGTCGCCCAACGTCGAGATCTCCTACCAGCTCGCGTCCGCCACCCCCAGTGGCGGAGCGCAGCCCGCGGCCGTCACCACCAGGACACTCAAGGACGACGGCACGTACGCCGGGCAGGTAACGCTCTACGACGGCCTGCTGAGGCAGATCCAGACCCAGTCCGAAGCCCACGGTCCCGGACGCATCGTCACGGACACCTACTACAACGACCACGGGCTGGTCTCCGAACAGACCGGTGGCTACCTGGCCAAGGGCGAGCCCGCGGCCAAGCTCTTCAAGGTCAAATCCCCGTCGCTCGTGCCGAACTCGGTCAGGTTCCTCTACGACGGTCTCGAACGTCAGGTCAGACAGACCTCCTATCGAAGGAACGTCAGCCAGACGTCCACCATCACGAAGTACAACACCGACACCAGTGTCACGGTGGACCCCGCAGGCTCCACCAACCCCACGGTCACCACGGTCACCGACGCTCTGGGCCGGGTCACCCAGGTCAAGCACCACACCGGTTCCGGCAACGTCCGTACCACCACCTACGGGTACGACAAGCGGGGCAACCGGAACAAGGTCACCGACCCGGCCGGCAACGCCTGGACGTACGTCCATGACGCGCGGGGGCGGGTGACCGCTGTCACCGATCCCGACACGGGCACGACGCGCACCGAGTACGACTCGGCCGACCGGCCCTACGTCATCACGGACTCCCGCCTTCAGTCGACCCGCACGACCTATGACGACCTCGGCCGGGTCTCCAAGGTGTATGCCGGTACGACGGAACCGGCGCTGGTCAAGGCGTTCACCTACGACCGCCCGGGGGCGCTCGGCCTCCCCTGGGAGTCGAAGCGGATCGACCCGTCCGGCGAGTACATCGATCGGGTCACCGGGTATGACAGCGAGAATCGGCCGACCGCACGCGAGACCGTCATTCCCAAGAACTCCATGACCACCGGCCTCGACGGCACGTACAGCTACAGCTACACCTACACGCCGACCGGCAAGCCGCTGTCCGTCGGACTGCCCGCCAAGGGCGGTCTCGCCGGCGAGAAGGTCCTCACCCGTTACAACGAGGACGGTCTTCCCGAGTCCACGTCGGGTATCGACTGGTACACCTCGAGCGTCACCTATTCGCCCTACGGCGAGGTCCTGCGAGCGGTTTCCGGCTCCCAGCCCTACCGCGTCTGGACGACCAACTTCGTCGACGAGCACACCGGACGCCTCCAGCGCACCGTGACCGACCGGGAGACCGCCGGTCCCCACCGCATCTCGGACACGGGATACGCCTACGACGCCTCAGGCATGATCACCGCGAGCGCACGGCAGAACGCGGAGACGCCCACCCTCACGACGTGGGACAACCAGTGCTTCACCTATGACGCCATGGGTGAACTGCTCAACGCCTGGACGTCTAACATCAAGCCCGACGGAAAGGCGACCGGCTGCAAGGCGGCCTCGGGAGCCACCTGGGGTTACAACAGCACGGGAGCCCTCTCCAGCGGACCCGTCGCCGACGCCCCGCATCTGGCTCCCAAGAACGCCAGTGGGCAGCCCAACCCCGCCCCCGCCCGTATGGCCGACACGGCGCCCGCCGCGGGCACTGTCGCCTCGGGTGCAGCAGTCACCGGCTCCGCCGCCTACCGCCAGTCCTTGACGTACGACTGGATCGGCAACCGCGCCACGATGACCGATCACGATCCGGCCGGCGACACCAGCAAGAACATCGTCTACACGCACTCCTACGGCACCACTCAGCCGCACACGCTGATCTCGGCCACGACTCCCAGCGCGGGGAAGAGCAGCAGCTACACCTACAACGAGGACGGCACGACCGGGACGCGCACCCTTCTCGGGGGAACCCAGACCCAGACCCTGGAGTGGTCGACAGAGCAGAAACTCAAGTCGAACAGCATCGGCACCTCCAAGATCACCTATGTCTACGACTCCGCGGGCAACCGGCTCCTGGAGAGTTCTTCCACGGGCAGCACGCTCTACCTCGGCGAAACCGAGCTCACGACGAATGGCACCTCCATCGTCCGGGCCTCCCGTTCCTACGGTCTGAGCGGAGCTCCGTCGGTCGTGCGCACGACCGACGGCAGCGCGAATCAGGGCCTCACCGCCCTGCTCTCGGACCACCTGGGGACCGGCATCACCGCCGTGAAACTCTCCGGAACCGGCGCGGCGGCCCAAACGGTCACCCGTCGCCACATCAAGCCCTACGGCGAACTCCGTGGCACGAAGCCCGCGGAATGGCCCAACAAGCGCGGATACCTCGGTGTCGGAATCGACGACGCGACCACCGGTCTCACTCACATAGGGGCGCGTGAGTACGACCAGAACACCGGCCGCTTCCTCTCCGCCGACCCCATCATCGACATGGCCGACCCGCTTCAGATGAACGGGTACACCTACGCCAACGGCAACCCGGTCTCGAAGAGCGACCCTACGGGCCTCCGTCCGGACGGCATCTGCGGAGGAAACTCCAGCACATGCAGGCCTGACGGCCAGAAGAACGAGATGTCGGTCACGTACCACGAGACCTGGCAGCCTACGGGGTCCGGGTGGAAGTACACCGCCTATCAGAACATCAACGGGAAGCGCTTCTTCGACCAGATCGCCGGTGTGAACTGGGGGACCGTCGTCGATCTGACGCCCCGCAAGATCACCTACAACAAGAACACCATTGCCGGTGCGGGACGCTCATTTGTCAGCACTGCGGAAGCGTTCAGTTTCATGTCGCCGTTTGTCTCCTTTACGGGGGCTTACGACAGTGCCATGGGAGCGATTGGCGTGGACATCAAGGACCCTGGCTATGAGGATGGCGAGGGCTTGGTGGATCTGGCCGGCATCATGTTCATGGGGGTCGGGTCCGCTGCCAAGACCGGCGCCAGCAAGGGCTTGAAGGCTGCTAAGAGCATCTGTCACTCCTTCCTCCCGGGCACCGAAGTCCTCATGGCCGACGGCACCCGCAAGAAGATCGAGGACATCGAAGTCGGGGACACCGTCGCCACGACCGATGTCGAGACCGGGAAGAACACGAAGAAAAAGGTCCTCGAAACCATCAGGACCGAGGACGACAAGGACTTCACCGACATCACTGTCGCGACAGGCGAGACCCTGTCGAGCATCGTCGCGACCGACACCCACCCTTTCTGGGTCCCCGCACTGAAGGAATGGGTGCCGGCCGGTTCCCTGAAGGCCGGCCAATGGCTCCGCACGAGTGCGGGAACGCTCGTCCAGATCACGACACTCGACCATTACACGAAGCGCCAGCGTACGCACGACCTCACGATTGAGGACGTCCATGCGTACTATGTGCTGGCGGGGGCTACTCCGGTCCTGGTACACAACTGCGGCGGCAGCAACTTGGCGCACTCGCCAGCGTGTACCTGTGCAAGCGGAGGCCAGCCCAGACTCGCCAATGGAACTATGGGGAGCAACCCCAATCCTCCGGCTGCCAGGCTCGGTCGCGATCAATACCCGAGCGGGTACCGAGCTACGACTCATGACGCTATGCGCAATCAATGGACGGATGCGCAGGGTAACTGGCTCGATGAGACGGGTAGTATCATTCAGGGGAATGTCACCTATGATCACATCTCACCTGTGGTTGATCACTGGAATTCGATTGGCTACAACAGTAGTCGAGCAGTTCGAAATGATTATTACAACGACGTCAGCAATCTTCGTCCGATGTCGGGATCATTGAATTCTAGTTTGGGTGGCAGCATGACGCAGCGGTACAGGCAAATCACAGGGCCGAACTACTCAAGATAGGCGCGAGAGCGAAGTGAGTGGAACCGTGAATATCAGGCAGGCCGTGACTGGAATTGGGGACGTCAGAGAGTTCCCCGGCCTTTCTGATGCGTGGCAATGGTCGCCAAACCCCAGGTTTGTCTTCTCGTTGGCGTTGAGCCCTGAAGGGGATCGAGCGTACCAAATGAACACGCTCGATTCATTCGATGAGGGTCTGGTCAAGGCTGTCCTCGAGTTTTCCCGTCACCGGCGGATCCGTGTTGAGCCGGAAGTGCGACCATTCTCCGTGGCGACAGGTTTCGCCCATGCAGGCTACAGGTTCGACTCGGTGGCGGCAGTCTCTTCTTCTGTTCATGGATATCACGCAGGGAGGGACGAATCCCTGAACGATTCGGTTATCGCGGTATTCCCGTCCTATCGTTGCGAATTTTCCGACAATGAGACCTTCGAGGAAGCGACCTACCGGTTCAAGCGAATGCTGCGACCGGCTCTCACGTCTAGAGCGCCTAGTCCATATCTTCGGATGCGATACGAGAACAGAAAGACCGGAGGGGGAAGCGTGGGCCCTGTCCGTGGATTCGCAACTCCAGATGTCCTGCTCAGGGAGCTCGGTTACCTCGAAGGTGCTCTTGGGAGTTTCGTAGAATTTGAGAACTTCCATGGCGAGGTTCGGAAAGTTGAATGGGATGGGGCATGGGTGATAAATGGGGAGCGGCAGGAGATTGTCATTTCTGAAGATTGGGTGATGGCCTCCCTGGGTTGTTAATGATGTAGTGAGGGGCACCTTGCTACTTGGGGTGGATGGCTCAGGACCCACCCACCCCATAAAGCCGCCAGAAGCCCCACCGGATTTTCGTCCGGTGGGGCTTCTGGCGGTTTGACGGCAGTAGTTGACGGCAACGTCAGCGGACGGGGGTGCGCAGGAGAGCTGGGTGTCGTCGGCGTCAGGCCGGTTGGCGGTCTCGGAAGGGGTGTGGAGCGTACGGCCGAGGAGGTTGATGGCGTCACACTGCAGGCGGAGTCGTACGTGGGCGTAGATGGTGGCGGTGACGCCGATGTGGGCGTGTCCGAGGAGTTCCTTGATGACGACGAGGCCCCTCTGCCTCTTCGCGTTCCCGTTCCTGACCTTCAAGGTGTTGCTTCAGCGAGGGAATGCACTCGCGCGGGAGGGCAATGCGTCGTTCGGATGCGTGCGTCTTGGTGGGCAGTGCGGTAAGCCCGCCGGTCTGGGGCGCTGGAGGGTGCGGCGGATGCTGGCGGTGCCGTTGTGGAGGTCAAGGTCTTCCCACTGGAGGCCGAGGAGCTCTCCTTTACGGAGTCTGGTGTGGAGGGCGAGTTCGTACAGGGCGAACAGGCAGTGATTGCGGACAGCGGCGAGGAACCGGCGGGCTTCGTCTGACGTGAGCGGTTCGAACCGACGGGGGCGCGGCGTACCCGTACGGACGTTGCGGGCGACATTGCGCGTGATCTCCTCCTCGCGAACGGCGTGCTCCAAGGCGGACTTGAGTACGGAGTGGATGTGCGCCAGCGTCAGCAGGAGAGCTGCTTGGAGCAGCACGCTCCGGCGGCGCAGCAACGGGGCTGATCGCGGCGGGCGTCGATACTGCGGGCGCAGCACTGGCAGGTGGTGCGGAGCTGGTTGAGCCAGGTGCGGATGTCCTTGGCGGTGAGTTTGGCCAGCTTTTTCTTGCCGAGGCCGGGGATGAGGTGCTGGTGGACGCAGGAGGTGTAGCGGGTGTGGGTGTTCTCGCGGAGGTGGCAGACGGCGACGGCCTCCAGCCAGTACGTCAGGCATGCAGCCACGCTGCCCTGCACGGAGGGCACGGGGACGCCTTGGTCGCTGGCTGCGATCTTCTCGGTGAGTTTGGCCAGGGCCTCCTTGCGGGTGGTGCCGTAGACGCGGACGCGGCGGCGGGTGTTGCCGGGAGGCGAGGACGTATCCGGCGGCTTCCCAGCGGCTGTCTTGCGCTGGTAGACGGTTCCGGCGCCGTTGGCGCGTACGCGGCGCGAGGCGGGGGTGTTGTGGGTGTGGTCATCAGACGGCGTCCTGTTCGAGGCGGGCGTGGATGAAGTCGGTGAGGGCGTGGGCAGGGATACGGCGCGCGGCCGAGGGTGATCGAGGCGAGCCGACCCGTGCGGAGCAGGTCGTAGACGGCCGAGCGGCCGAGCTGAAGGCGGCCCATGATCTGGGGCACCGTGAGTAGATCCAGCCCCGGGACCGCTTCCGGGTGGAGGCCCGCGAGTGGAGGCGAGGCCATCAGTAGTCCTCTTCGGCCGCGAACTGCCGTTCCAGTTCCCCGCGGTGCCATACAGCGGCGTCGGGTCCGGTGGGGGCAGGTCGGCATGAGTCCGGGCCTGTTCGGCGCGCCAGGCGCGGCAGGCGGCGCGCAGCGCGCCGAGGGTCCAGGCGGTGCGGATCATGCGGGTGGCGTGCTCGGGCACGGACTTGAACCAGAGGGCGGTGATTCTCCTCGGCCAGTGGTCGAGCGTGCCGGTGGCGGTTTCGGTGCCCTTGGCGACGTATCCGGTGACCTTGCCCTCGGTGATCGTGGTCCCGCCCTGGAAGATCGCGCCGCAGGTGCACCAAGACCCCGCCCGGCCGTAGACGCGCGAGGACCCCGCCCGGCCTCGGCCGGACGGGGTCCTCGGGTCGGAGCGGGCTCAGCACTCGATGATGTTCACCGCGAGCCCGCCCCGAGCCGTCTCCTTGTACTTGACGGACATGTCCGCGCCCGTCTCCTTCATCGTCTTGATGACCTTGTCGAGGGAGACCATGTGGTTGCCGTCGCCGCGCATCGACATCTTCGCGGCCGTGACCGCCTTGACCGCCGCCATGCCGTTGCGTTCGATGCAGGGGATCTGGACGAGGCCGCCGACCGGGTCGCAGGTCAGGCCCAGGTTGTGTTCCATGCCGATCTCGGCGGCGTTCTCGACCTGTTCGGGGGAGCCGCCGAGGACCTCGGCGAGGGCGCCCGCGGCCATCGAGCAGGCCGAGCCGACCTCGCCCTGGCAGCCGACCTCGGCGCCGGAGATGGAGGCGTTCTCCTTGAAGAGCATGCCGACCGCGCCCGCGGCGAGGAGGAAGCGGACGATGCCGTCCTCGTCCGCGCCGGGGACGAAGTTCATGTAGTAGTGCAGGACGGCGGGGATGATGCCGGCCGCGCCGTTCGTCGGGGCGGTGACCACGCGCCCGCCCGCCGCGTTCTCCTCGTTCACGGCCATCGCGTAGAGGGTGATCCACTCCATCGCGTGCGCCGCCGGGTCGCCCTCGGAGCGGAGCTTGCGGGCCGAGTTCGCGGCGCGCCTGCGGACCTTCAGGCCGCCGGGCAGGATGCCCTCGCGGGACATGCCGCGGGCGACGCAGGACTGCATGACCCGCCAGATCTCCAGGAGACCGGTGCGGATCTCGTCCTCGGTGCGCCAGGCCTTCTCGTTCTCCAGCATCAGGGAGGAGATCGAAAGGCCGGTCTCCCGGGTGAGGCGGAGCAGCTCGTCGCCGGTGCGGAAGGGGTACTTCAGGACGGTGTCGTCGGGGATGATCGGGTTCTCGCCCGCGACGGCGTCCTCGTCGACGACGAAGCCGCCGCCGACCGAGTAGTAGGTCTTCTCCAGGACGAGACCGCCCTGCTCGTCACGGGCGGAGACGGTCATCCCGTTGGCGTGGTACGGCAGCGCCTTGCGCCGGTGCAGGATCAGATCGGCGTCGAAGTCGAAGGGGATGTCGTGCGCGCCGAGCAGATTGATCCGGCCGCTCGCCTTGATCCGCTCGAACTCCTCGTCGGCGTGCTCCACGTCCACCGTGCGCGGCGAGTTGCCTTCGAGGCCGAGGAGGACCGCCTTGGGGGTGCCGTGGCCGTGGCCGGTCGCGCCGAGGGAGCCGAACAGCTCGGCCCGCACGGTCGCGGTGTGGGCGAGCAGCCCCTCGTTCTTCAGTCGGCGGGCGAACATCCTGGCCGCCCGCATCGGCCCCACCGTGTGGGAGCTGGACGGGCCGATGCCGATCGAGAACAGGTCGAAGACCGAGATGGCCACGGAAGGACTCCTTGTGGGGGCTAGACGCCGTTGTCTGCCGGGTGGCGCAGAGGGGGCTGAGCGGGGAGCGGAGACGGGGCAGGGGCGGGGCTGGGGACGGGGTGGCGGGGAGAGCGGGTGTGGGTGCCGCCCGGCGGGCGGGCATGGCGCGGGGCACCGCGCTCACAGTCCAGTGTGCGCGGTGCCCCGAAGATTCGTACGAATGAAAGGGTACGAAACTGCTACAGGCCGGGGTACAGCGGGTGCTTCTCCGCGAGGGCGGTCACCCGGGCCTTGAGGGCCTCGGCCTTCTCGGCGTCGAAGCCGGGCTTCAGGGTCTCCGCGATGATCTCGGCGACCTCGGTGAAGTCCTCGGTGCCGAAGCCGCGGGTGGCGAGCGCCGGCGTGCCGATGCGCAGGCCGGAGGTGACCATCGGCGGGCGCGGGTCGTTCGGGACCGCGTTCCGGTTGACCGTGATGCCGACCTCGTGGAGACGGTCCTCGGCCTGCTGGCCGTCCAGCTCGGAGTCGCGCAGGTCCACCAGGACCAGGTGCACGTCCGTGCCGCCGGACAGGACGGAGACGCCGTGCTCGGTGACGTCGGCCTGGACCAGGCGCTCGGCCAGGATGCGGGCGCCGTCCAGGGTGCGCTGCTGGCGCTCCTTGAACTCCTCCGAGGCCGCGACCTTGAAGGAGACGGCCTTGGCCGCGATCACGTGCTCCAGCGGGCCGCCCTGGAAACCGGGGAAGACCGAGGAGTTCAGCTTCTTCGCGAACTCCTTCTTCGCCAGGATGACGCCGCCGCGGGGGCCGCCGAGCGTCTTGTGCGTGGTGGAGGTCACCACGTCCGCGTACTCGACCGGGTTCGGGTGCAGACCGGCGGCGACCAGGCCCGCGAAGTGGGCCATGTCGACCCACAGGTAGGCCTCGACCTCGTCGGCGATCCGGCGGAACTCGGCGAAGTCCAGCTGACGCGGGTAGGCGGACCAGCCCGCGATGATCACCTTGGGGCGGTGCTCCTTGGCGAGGCGCTCGACCTCGGCCATGTCGACCAGACCGGCCTCGTCCACGTGGTACGCGACCACGTCGAACTGCTTGCCGGAGAAGTTCAGGCGCATGCCGTGGGTCAGGTGACCGCCGTGCGCCAGGTCCAGGCCCAGGATCGTGTCGCCGGGCTGCGCGATCGCGAAGAGGGCCGCCTGGTTCGCCGAGGCGCCGGAGTGCGGCTGCACATTGGCGTACTCGGCGCCGAACAGGTCCTTGATCCGGTCGATCGCGATCTGCTCGGCGACGTCGACGTGCTCGCAGCCGCCGTAGTAGCGGCGGCCCGGGTAGCCCTCGGCGTACTTGTTGGTGAGGACGGAGCCCTGCGCCTCCATGACGGCGACCGGAGCGAAGTTCTCCGAGGCGATCATTTCGAGGGTGGACTGCTGGCGGCGGAGCTCGGCGTCGACGGCGGCGGCGACGTCCGGGTCCAGCTCGTGGAGGGGAGTGTTCAGAAGCGACATGAATCGATCCCTAGGGGTCTCGGGCCCGGTCTTTCAGTTACCGGCGGAGAACGCGGCGTACGCGTCGGCGGTGAGCAGGTCGGCCGGCTCGCCCTCGACGCGCACCTTGAACAGCCAGCCACCCTCGAACGGAGCCGTGTTCACCAGGGACGGGTCGTCCACCACGTCCTGGTTGGCCTCGACGACCTCGCCCGTCACGGGGGAGTAGAGGTCGCTGACCGACTTCGTCGACTCCAGCTCGCCACAGGTCTCGCCCGCGGTCACGGTGGAGCCGACCTCGGGGAGCTGGGCGTAGACGACGTCACCGAGCGCGTTGGCCGCGAACTCGGTGATGCCGATGGTGGCGACGCCGTCCACGGCGTCCGACAGCCACTCGTGCTCCTTGGTGTACCGCAGCTGCTGGGGGTTGCTCATGGCCTGATTCTCCTGGATCGGGGGAGTGCTGATGAACGTGGGTCTTACGGGATGAGACGGGAAAGGAGACGAATACGTCACTTCTGGCGCTTGTAGAACGGCAGCGCCACGACCTCGTACGGCTCGTGGGTGCCCCGGACGTCCACGCCGACGCCCTCGGTGCCGGGCGTGGCGTGCTCCGCGTCCACGTACGCCATCGCGATCGGCTTGCCGAGCGTCGGGGAGGGGGCGCCGGAGGTGACCTCGCCGATCACCACGCCGTCCTTGACGACGGAGAAACCGGCGCGCGGGACCCGGCGGCCGGAGGCGATCAGGCCGACGAGCTTGCGCGGCGGGGCGGTCTCGGCGCGCTCGGCGGCCTTCTCCAGCGCCTCGCGGCCGACGAAACGGCCCTCGTTGTTCGTCTTCTCGAACTTCACGACCCGGCCGAGCCCCGCGTCGAAGGGGGTCAGTTCGGTGGTCAGCTCGTGGCCGTACAGCGGCATGCCCGCTTCGAGGCGGAGGGTGTCGCGGCAGGACAGACCGCAGGGGATCAGACCGACCGGGGCGCCCGCCTCGGTCAGCGCCTTCCAGACGCCCTCGGCGTGCTCGGGCTTAAGGAACAGCTCGAAGCCGTCCTCGCCGGTGTAGCCGGTACGGGCGATCAGGGCGGGCACGCCCGCGACCGTGCCGGGCAGGCCCGCGTAGTACTTCAGAGCGTCCAGGTCGGCGTCGGTGAGCGACTTCAGGATGCCGGGGGACTCCGGGCCCTGGATCGCGATCAGGGAGTACGCGTCGCGGTCGTCGCGGACCTCGGCGTCGAAGCCCGCCGAGCGCTCCACCAGGGCGTCCAGGACCACCTGGGCGTTGGAGGCGTTGGCCACCACCATGTACTCGGGGGCCTCGGTCCCGCCCAGGCGGTACACGATCAGGTCGTCCAGGATGCCGCCGTCCTCGCGGCAGATCATCGTGTACCGGGCCCGGCCGGTGCCGATCGTGGCGATGTTGCCGACCAGGGCGTGGTCGAGCAGCTCCACCGCCTGCGGGCCCGTGACGGTGATCTCGCCCATGTGGGAGAGGTCGAACAGACCGGCCTTGGTGCGGACCGCGAGGTGCTCCTCGCGCTCGCTGCCGTAACGCAGCGGCATGTCCCAGCCCGCGAAGTCGGTCATGGTCGCGCCCAGCGAACGATGCAGGGCATCGAGGGCAGTCAGTCGGGCGGCAGAGGTCATGGGGTGGCTCCCGGGTCCCAAGGGCGTGATCGGTGACGAAAACACATGACGGGCGAGGACGTCCTCCCCATCTGTCATGGAACCTGAGAGGTTCACCGAGAGCATCTCGTCACCGAGAGATCGGCTTGCACCTTGGGTGGGGACACGGCGAGGTGTCCCGCTTTTCAGATCTGCCTCATCCACGCGGTACGGGGCCTGAGAGATTCAAGGGAGGGTCTTGCTCCTTCGGCGTCCGGGTGCCGTGGCGACCCGGAACTCTCCCGCGCGGATTCGAGCGGCCGGTATGCGGTTGTACGGCGACTGTGCGCGCCTGGCGCGCACATCATCGCACGCGTGCTCGGCGGGTCACATCACTTGTGTCCCATTACCAATTCTTTACACTTCTTGGGCATGGGTCTTCCGAGACCCGCAGGGGGGAGAATCGAATGAGGTTCCAGCACACCGGCGCCTACGCTCCGAGCACCGGGATACCGTCCCAGCGGGCCCGCGCCCGGACCCGGCGACGGGGCCGGACCCTGCGGGACCTGCGCGAGCGCGGCGGCCGCGGCCCCCGCGCCCTCACCTTCGCCGCCGGTGACCTCGTCGTGGTCTCCGGACTGCCCGGCAGCGGCAAGTCCACCCTCATGCGGCGCGCCGCCCACGGCACCGGCGTCGACTCCCAGGACGCCCGCGAGCGCTGGGAGACCCGCATGCCCCGCTTCCTGCCGTACGCGGTCTACCGCCCCCTGGTCCGCCTCGCGCACTACGCCGGACTCCGCCGCGCCCTGCGCTCGGGGGAGGGCGTGATCGTCCACGACTGCGGCACCCAGTCCTGGGTGCGCGCCTGGCTCGCCCGCGAGGCCCGCCGCCGGGGCCGCGCCCTCCACCTGGTCCTCCTCGACGTCACCCCCGGCACCGCCCGCGCCGGACAGCGCGAGCGGGGCAGGGGCGTCTCGGCCTACGCCTTCGCCCGGCACCGCGGAGCCGTGGCCCGGCTCCTCGCCGCCGCCGAGTCCGGCCGCCTCCCGCACGGCTGCGCCTCCGCCACCCTGCTCGACCGGGACGCCGCCGACGCCCTCACCAGGATCGGCTTCCGGGGAGCCGTCTTAGCCGACGCACCGACCGGACCGGGCGCACCGACCGCACCGGGCGCGACATGAGGCCGGGCCCCGTGTGAGGGCGGCCCTGTGCGCGGACGGACCCCGTGGATCCCGCGTGAGGACGGACCCGCAGGTGGGCTGACCCCGCACATGGACGGCCCCCGTGCGTGGACGGCCCCGCACGAGAGGGGACCCCGTACGAGCGCCGCCCCCGCCTGAGGACCGCCCCCACCCCGCCGTTCGGGTGCTCGCGCCCCCGTCGTGAGCCGCCCGCCTCCCCCGTGCCCGCGCTGAGGACCGGCCCCCGGGGGTCCGTCCGACCATCGCACCGGCGTCCCGGGCCTCCCGGGTTCCGTACCCTTTGGGCCACGGCGCCGTCGGGGCGGCGTTAGGGTGCTGGCGGGCCCGCCCGTGCGGCGGGCCGGGCGAGATTGGGGAAGACGGGACCGTGGACGTGACGTGGCCGGGCAACGAGCTCGAAGAGGTCCTTGCCGCCTCACTCGGCAACCCCGAGGCCGGCGGCCGACTGGTCGAGGTGCTCGGCCGCAGCCCCGTGTGGGTGCCCCTGCCCAACGGCGGCAGCCCCGAGAGCGCCGACCTGGACCTGCCCACCATGGAGATCGAGGGCGCCCCCTACGTCCCCGTCTTCAGCTCCGAGCAGCAGTTCCTCGCCTGCGTCGGCAGCCACATGTCCTTCACCGTCGCCCCCGCCCGCGACTTCGCCCGGGGCCTGCCCCCGCAGCTCGGCATCGCGGTCAACCCCGGTGGCGTCGTCGGCGTCCCGCTGCCCCCGCCCGCCGTCGCCGAACTCTGCCGGATCGGCCGCACCCCCCTGGACGGCCCCGCCAACGGCGGCCGGGTCCGGCTCTTCGAGCCCGACTGGCAGGACGATCCGGTCGACTTCCTCTCCGCCGCCTCCGCCGAGTTCGAGGCCACCGGCATCGTCGCCTCCGCGCGCCGCGCCCTCGCCAGCGTCGAGGGCACCGAACCCGCCCTCTTCATCGGCGTCCAACTCCTGGCCTGGGACGGCGTCGACCGCAACGCGCCCCTGGACGCCCTCGGCCGCGCCCTCGGCCGGGTCGAGGCCGCCTGGCCGGTCAACCTCATCCTGCTCGACATGGCCCAGGACGACCCGGTCGCCACCTGGATGCTGGAGCGGGTGCGTCCCTTCTACCAGCGCGCCGCCGTGTGACGGACCCCCTGTCTAAGCTGAACTTCTCACAGCGGAACAGGCGCGGGACAGGCCCGGCGCGGACGCGGGACCGAAGCCGGACAGGCGCGGGACACACGCAGGACGGACGCAGACAGACGTGGTGACGGAAGAGGGGCGGGACCCAGGGTGAGCGCGTCAGGCACCGCTGCGACCGAAGCGGTCGAGCACATGCTGCGCCAGGTGGCACCCGGACGCTACGACGCGTACGAGCAGCTGCTGCACGCCCTCGCCGACGGCGAGCTGCGGATGCTGCTCTGGCAGGGCTCGCCGGGATCGGCCGACGCCCAGTACGGGAACATGCAGGTCGACGGCCATGGTTACGCCCCCTGCGTCACCTCCGACCGGGAGCTGGCCGCCTCCGGCTGGCACCGTGCCCACGAGGTCGTCACCGGCCGTGAGATCGCCCGTGCCCTCTACCCCGACCGCTGGGGCGTCTGGCTGAATCCGCACGCCCCCGGCGGCGGTCTCGGCATTCCGTGGGCCGATCTGCGCCGGATCGCCACCGGTCTGGACCGGATGCCCGCCGGGCCGCTCCGGGTCACCGAACCCACCCTCGAACTGCCGCAGTTCTACGCCCAGCTGACCCAGAACGCGCATCGCACCCCGGCCGTCCGGTCGCTGCGCCGGGGCTGGGTGCAGCCCGCGCTCGGCTCCCCGTACCTCGTCATCGGTCTGGACCTGTACGACGGTTCCGCCGCCGCGGTGGACGCGGTGCGCGCGATGATGCGTCAGTCGATCGGCGCCGTACCCGAGGGGCTGCCCGTCTCCACGGTCGCCCTCTCCGACGCGTACGACCCCGTGGCGCTCTGGCTGCGGGCCAACGGACGCTCCTTCTACGACCGCGAGGCGCACGCCGGGCAGGGCCCCGCGCCCGTCCCCGGATACGGCTACCCGCCCCCGGCTCCGTCCGGATACTGAGACGTACCGCGCGTCGCCTTCCGCACCCCGGGCCTCCGGAGTTCGCTCCGGAGGCCTACGTTCGCCCTCATTGCATCCCTCGAAAGGGTAGTTGAGCGGACATGCCCCTTTGAGGGGAAGAGGCCCCGAGTTGGTCCGCTCACGTGATCACGGCGTCCGGATAACGGAAGTCGCAGCACCGCATCACGTTTGAGCAAACATTCCTCGTCAGGGCTGGCGGGTGATCGCGGCCACATTGAAGACTCCCCGGAACACCGGGCTTTCGGCTCCCACGGGGGCACTGCCCGGCAGGTTGTTCCACCGAGCCGCAAATCCGCGGCGGGCAAGGGCCGGCTATCGGCGGCCGAGAGGGGTCCTCACCACGATGACGGCACCACTGCACGAGACGAGTGCGGGCGAGCCGACCGCCACCGTCGACGCCTCGCCCGACGCCGGGAAGGCGATCGAGGGCCGCTCGCCCTGGAAGATCGCCTGGACCCGCCTCAAGCGCGACAAGCTCGCCCTCGCGGGCGCCTTCGTCGTCCTCTTCCTCATCCTGGTCGCGCTCTTCGCCCCGCTCATCGTCGGACTCCTCGGCCATCCGCCGGAGGAGTTCCACGAGGACCAGATCGACCCGCTGTTCGGCACCCCGATCGGCTCCTGGGGCGGCGCCAGCTCCGACTTCCTCTTCGGCGTCGAGCCGGTCAACGGCCGCGACGTCTTCAGCCGGATCGTCTACGGCGCCCGGATCTCGCTGCTCGTCGCCTTCCTCGCGGCGGTCTTCGCCGTCGCCCTCGGCACCGTCCTGGGCATCGTCGCCGGTTACTTCGGCGGCTGGATCGACGCCGCTCTCAGCCGCGTCATGGACGTGATGCTCGCCTTCCCGCAGCTGCTCTTCACGATCGCCCTGGTCTCCGTACTGCCCAACTCGCTGCTCGGACTCGACGGCTCCGGGGTGCGCATCGCCGCCCTCGTCCTGGTCATCGGCTTCTTCGGCTGGCCGTACGTGGGCCGTATCGTCCGAGGCCAGACGCTTTCGCTGCGCAACCGGGAGTACGTGGAGGCCGCCCAGAGCCTGGGTGCGGGGCGGCTCTACATCCTCCGCCGCGAGCTGCTGCCCAACCTGATCGCCCCGATCACGGTCTACGCGACCCTGATGATCCCCACCAACATCCTCACCGAAGCGGCCCTCAGCTTCCTCGGCGCGGGTGTGAAGCCTCCCACCGCTTCCTGGGGACAGATGCTGTCGACGGCCATCACCACCTACGAGGCCGACCCGCTGTTCATGATCATCCCCGGCCTCGCGATCTTCATCACCGTCCTGGCGTTCAACCTCTTCGGCGACGGCGTGCGTGACGCGCTCGACCCGAAGGGCTCCCGCTGACCGTCGCCGACGACCGCACGACCCGCCCCTGCCGCAGGCGACAGGAGGCTCATCCCCAACGGCGGACCACCGTATCGGCCGCCACTATTCCGGAGGTTGCGAGACCCATGACTCTGATGAGTTCCCAGAGGCGCCGCATCGCGGCGGGCGCGCTGCTCGCGGCGGCCACGATGGTCGTCACCACCGCCTGCGGCGGCGGCGGTGACAACGGCGGCGGCGAGAAGGGCAAGGGCGGCGCGCCCGGCTTCAACGCCGGTGTGAACAAGATCGCCAACCCCTCCGACAAGAAGGGCGGCGAGCTGAAGTTCATCGGCTCGCAGGAGGCCGACAACTGGGACCCGCAGCGCGGCTACTACGGCTTCGTGTGGGACTTCGCCCGCTACTACACGCGTCAGCTCGTCACCTTCAAGGCCGAGCCCGGCACCGCCTCCACCGAGCTGGTCCCCGACCTCGCCACCGACACCGGCAAGGTCTCGGCCGACGGCCTCTCCTACACCTTCACCCTGAAGGACGGGGTGACCTGGGAGGACGGCAAGCCGATCACCTCCAAGGACATCAAGTACGGCATCGAGCGCATCTGGGCCCAGGACGTCATCTCCGGCGGCCCGATCTACCTCCAGCAGGTCCTGGACCCCAAGGGCGACTACAAGGGCCCGTACAAGGACACCGCCGCGGACAAGCTCGGCCTCAAGGCGATCGAGACCCCGGACGACAAGACCATCGTCTTCAAGCTGCCGGTCGCCAACGGCGACTTCCTCCAGATGCTGGCCATGCCCTCCGCCTCCCCGGTCCGCCAGGACAAGGACACCAAGGCCCGCTACGGCCTGAAGCCCTTCTCCTCCGGCCCGTACAAGTGGGAGTCGTACACCCCCAACAAGTCCATCAAGCTGGTCCGCAACGACAAGTGGGACGCCAAGTCGGACACCGTCCGCAAGGCCCTGCCGGACAAGATCAGCGTCACGTTCACCACGAACGCCGACGACATGGACAACCGTCTGGTCGAGGGCGAGTACGACCTCGACATCAACGCGACGGGCGTCGGCGCCTCCGCCCGGCAGAAGGTGCTCCAGCAGCACAAGGGCAACGTCGACAACCCGCAGACGGGCTTCATCCGTTACGCGGTCTTCCCGCAGACGGTCATCCCCAACATCGAGTGCCGCAAGGCCATCATCTACGCGGCCGACTCCAAGTCGCTCCAGACCGCCCGGGGCGGCCCGCAGGCCGGTGGCGACATCGCCTCCAACATGCTGCCGCCGGCGATCAAGGGCGCCGACCCGCAGGCCGACCCGTACGGCAAGCTCGGCGGCGCGCCGGACGTGGCCAAGGCCAAGGACGCGCTCAAGAAGTGCGGCAAGCCGAACGGCTTCAAGACCACGATCGCGGTCCGCAACAACAAGAAGATCGAGATCGCGACCGCCGAGTCCCTCCAGCAGTCGCTGAAGGCCGTCGGCATCGACGCCCAGATCGACCAGTTCGACGGCGCCCAGACCTCCGGCATCATCGGTTCGCCGAAGGTGGTCAAGGACAAGGGCTACGGCATCATCATCATGGGCTGGGGCGCCGACTTCCCGACCGGTCAGGGCTTCCTCCAGCCGCTGGTCGACGGTCGCTTCATCCTCCAGAGCGGCAACAATAACTTCGCCGAGCTGAACGACCCGGCCGTCAACGGCCTGTTCGACCAGGCGCTGAAGGAGACCGACCCGGCCAAGGCCGGCGACCTCTACAAGCAGATC
Source organism: Streptomyces sp. CBMA291 (assembly GCF_014596525.1). Lineage (GTDB taxonomy): Bacteria > Actinomycetota > Actinomycetes > Streptomycetales > Streptomycetaceae > Streptomyces. The sequence continues at coordinate 83,989 of NZ_MSJP01000083.1, read as the reverse complement.
AACACGAAGGTCTCGGAGGCCGCGGTCTACCTGCCCTTCACCCACGAGAAGAACATCATCTGGCGCAGCTCCCGGCTGACCAACGTCTACACGGCCGACGCCTACAACGGCCGTTACGACTACGCGTCGCTCGGCGTCGTCAAGTAATCCGACCCGCTTCACCGGCGCACCACCCGCCGCCAGGTCCGAAGGGCAGGTGATGGCCGAGGGTGGCGGCCGGGGACCCCAGCGGGTTCCCCGGCCGCCGACCGGCCGACCGCATGCTTGCATACATAGTCCGACGACTCTTCGCGGTCGTCGTGATGCTGCTCGTCGTCACCCTGGTGACGCTCAGCATCTTCTTCCTCATCCCCAAGATGACCGGCAGCGACCCTGCCGCGATGTTCGTCGGCAAGCAGGCGGATCCGGCTTCCATCGAGGCCGTCCGGCAGAAGCTGGGCCTGGACGAGCCGCTACTGGTGCAGTTCTGGCACTTCGTCTCCGGCATCTTCGTCGGCCGGGACTACACCGGCGGCGGCGACACCATCCACTGCGCGGCGCCCTGCTTCGGCTACTCGTTCCGCAGCGAGCAGGACGTCTCGTCGATGCTCGTCGACGCCTTCCCCGTGACCCTCTCCATGGTCATCGGCGCCGCCGTGCTCTGGCTGCTGATCGGCGTCACCGCGGGCGTCGTCTCCGCGCTCAAGCGGGGCACGATCGTCGACCGCGCGGCGATGATCACCGCCCTCGCCGGCGTCTCGCTGCCGATCTTCTTCACCGCCATGCTGGCGATGCTGGTCTTCCGTACCCACCTGGGCTGGCTGGACGCCTCGTACGTGCCGATCTCCGAGTCCTTCGGCGGCTGGCTCGGCGGACTGCTGCTGCCCTGGGTGACCCTCGCCTTCCTGTACGCCGCCATGTACGCGCGGCTCACCCGCGCCACCATGCTGGAGGTCCTCGGCGAGGACTACATCCGCACCGCGCGGGCCAAGGGCCTGCCGGAGTCGGTCGTGCTCGGCAAGCACGCCATGCGCTCCACCATGACCCCCATCCTGACCATCTTCGGCATGGACCTCGGCGCCCTCGTCGGCGGCGCGATCCTGACCGAGACCGCGTTCAGCCTCCACGGCCTCGGCGCCCTGGCCATCCGGGGCGTGAGCGAGCGCGACCTGCCGCTGATCCTGGCCGTCACGCTCATCACCGCGACCTGTGTCGTCATCGCCAACCTCATCGTGGACCTGCTGTACGCCGTGATCGACCCCCGAGTGAGGCTCGCATGACGGACAAGCTGACGAAGACGGGCGCGGCCGTGGGAGAGCCGGTCGCCTCCGGGCCGTCCGAGGCCTTCCTCGACGTACGCGACCTGAAGATCCACTTCCCGACCGACGACGGTCTGGTCAAGTCGGTCGACGGCCTCAGCTTCCAGCTGGAGAAGGGCAAGACCCTCGGCATCGTGGGCGAGTCCGGCTCCGGCAAGTCGGTCACCTCGCTCGGCATCATGGGCCTGCACACCGTCGGCCAGTACGGGCGCCAGAAGGCCCGCATCTCCGGCGAGATCTGGCTGAACGGGCGCGAGCTGCTCTCGGCCGACCCCGACGAGGTGCGCCGGTTGCGCGGCCGCGAGATGGCGATGATCTTCCAGGACCCGCTGTCCGCGATGCACCCCTACTACACGGTCGGCCACCAGATCGTGGAGGCGTACCGCGTCCACCACGACGTCGACAAGAAGACCGCGCGCAAGCGGGCCGTCGAACTCCTCGACCGGGTCGGCATCCCCGAGCCCGCCAAGCGGTTCGACAACTACCCGCACGAGTTCTCCGGCGGCATGCGCCAGCGCGCGATGATCGCCATGGCGCTCGTCAACAACCCCGCGCTGCTCATCGCCGACGAGCCGACCACCGCCCTCGACGTGACGGTGCAGGCCCAGATCCTCGACCTGATGCGGGACCTCCAGAAGGAGTTCGGCTCGGCGGTCGTCATCATCACCCACGACCTCGGCGTCGTCGCCGAACTCGCCGACGACATCCTCGTGATGTACGGCGGGCGGTGCGTCGAGCGCGGACCGGCCGAGTCCGTCTTCTACGAGCCCCAGCACCCCTACACCTGGGGGCTGCTCGGCTCCATGCCGAGGATCGACCGCGAGCAGACCGAGCGGCTGATTCCGGTCAAGGGCAACCCGCCCAGCCTGATCAACATCCCGAGCGGCTGCGCCTTCAACCCCCGCTGCCCGTACGCGGACCTCCCCAAGGGCGGCGTCACGCGCACCCAGCGGCCGGAGCTGGCCCTCGCCGGCGAGCGGCACTACTCGGCCTGCCATCTGCCGCAGGAGGAGCGGACCCGTATCTGGACCGAAGAGATTGCGCCGAAACTGTGAGCGAGACCATGGAACCCCTCCTCAAGGTCACCGGCCTGAAGAAGCACTTCCCCATCAAGAAGGGGCTGCTTCAGCGCCAGTCCGGTGCGGTCAAGGCGGTCGACGGGCTGGACTTCGAGGTCCTGCCCGGCGAGACGCTCGGTGTCGTCGGCGAGTCCGGCTGCGGCAAGTCGACGATGGGCCGGCTCATCACCCGGCTCCTCGAACCGACCGAGGGCACGGTCGAGTTCCAGGGCAAGGACATCTCCCACCTCGGCATCTCGGGCATGCGCCCGTTCCGCCGGGACATCCAGATGATCTTCCAGGACCCGTACGGCTCGCTCAACCCGCGCCACACGGTCGGCTCGATCGTCTCGGCGCCCTTCAAGCTCCAGGGCGTGGAGCCGGAGGGCGGTGTGAAGCAGGAGGTCCAGCGGCTCCTCGGCCTGGTGGGCCTCAACCCCGAGCACTACAACCGCTACCCGCACGAGTTCTCCGGCGGTCAGCGCCAGCGCATCGGCATCGCCCGCGCGCTCGCCCTCAAGCCGAAGCTGGTCGTCGCGGACGAGCCGGTCTCCGCCCTTGACGTCTCCATCCAGGCGCAGGTGGTCAACCTCCTGGACGACCTCCAGCGGGAACTGGGCCTCACGTACGTGATCATCGCCCACGACCTGTCGGTCATCCGGCACGTCTCGGACCGCATCGCCGTCATGTACCTCGGCAAGATCGTCGAGCTGGCGGACCGCAAGTCCCTGTACGAGAACCCGATGCACCCGTACACCCGGGCCCTGATGTCGGCGGTGCCGATTCCGGACCCGCGCCGCCGGGGCGCCAAGAGCGACCGCATCCTGCTCACCGGTGACGTCCCGTCGCCGATCGCCCCGCCGCCGGGCTGCCGCTTCCACACCCGCTGCTGGAAGGCGACGGAACTGTGCAAGACCCAGGAGCCGCCGCTCCTGGAACTGCGCCCGGGGCAGCGGGTGGCGTGCCACCACCCGGAGAACACGGGCGACCCGGCCGCCGTGACGGTGCCGGGGGCGCGGGAGTCGGTGGAGATCACGACGGCGCCCGAGGCGAGCCCCGGGGACACGGGTGTCTCCGCCGAGGCCGACCGGGCGCCCTCCGAGGACGCCGAGGCGCCGGCCGGGCCCGACGGGACCTCCGCCGAGGAGACCGAGGCGCCTTCCGGGGGCACCGGGAAGTCCTCCGGAGAGACCGGGAAGGCCGGTCCGTCCGAGGACTGAGGGCCGAAGCCTGAGGACCGAAGCCCGAGGGCCGAGGACCGGAACGGGAAGGCCCCCGGCGCCGTACGCGCGGCGCCGGGGGCCTTCGCGTGCCCGGGGAGTCCCGTACGGACCCTTCCCGGACAACCGGCACAATTGGCCGGTGCTCCACGACCTGTTCACCCCCTCCGTCCAGCACACGCTGGATCTCATCGGGATCTTCGTCTTCGCGATCTCCGGTGCCCTGCTCGCCGTCCGGAAGAACTTCGACGTCTTCGGGATGGCGGTCCTCGCCGAGGTCACCGCGCTCGGCGGCGGTCTCTTCCGCGATCTGGTGATCGGCGCCGTGCCCCCGGCCGCCTTCACGGACCTCGGCTACTTCCTCATGCCCCTGGTCGCCTCGGTGCTGGTCTTCTTCCTGCACCCGGAGGTCGAGCGGACCCAGACCGCCGTCAACGTCTTCGACGCGGCGGGACTCGGCCTCTTCTGCGTGACCGGGACGACGAAGGCGTACGACTACGGGCTCGGCCTCACCTCCTCGGCGGTCCTCGGTCTCGCGACGGGCGTCGGTGGCGGCGTCCTGCGGGACATCCTGGCGAACGAGGTGCCGTCGCTGCTGCGCTGGGACCGGGACCTGTACGCCGTGCCCGCCATGGTCGGGGCCGGGATGGTCGCGCTCTGCATCCGCTTCGACACCCTCAACGCCTTCACCAGCGGGGCGGCCGTGCTCACGGCCTTCGTCCTGCGGCTGCTCGCGATGCGCTATCACTGGCGTGCGCCCCGCGCCTGGAACAGGCGTTCCTCCGCCCGCGAGGAACCGGAAAAAGCTACCGCTCAGTAGCTCGCTGCGGTACCGTCGGAAGCATGACCACGAGCACCGAGTCGAGCGCCACCGGGACGGCCGCGGCGAGCGAGTTCGACCGCGACACCGCCGTCACCCCGCGGGAACCCGGCGTCTACGACGCGCACCTCTCCGCCGGCTGGACGATCATCAACGCCGTGAACGGCGGCTATCTGCTCGCGCTGCTCGGCCGCGCGCTCGGCGACCACCTGCCGCACCCGGACCCCTTCACGATCTCGGCGCACTACCTGACGCCGTCCGTGCCCGGCCCCGCCGTGATCAGGACCGAGACGGTCCGCACCGGCCGGACGCTCTCCACCGGTCAGGCCTCCCTCTTCCAGTACGCCGAGGACGGCACCGAGGTCGAGCGCATCCGGGTCCTCGCCTCCTACGGCGACCTGGACGCGCTCTCCGACGACGTCCGCACCAGCGCGAACCCGCCGGAGATCGCCCCCATCGAGCGCTGCTTCAGCGCCTCCGACGGCCCGACCCCGCAGATCCCCGGCTCCTCGGCGATCACCGAGCGGCTCGACATCCGCCTCGACCCCGCCTGCGTCGGCTGGGCGGTCGGCGCGCCCTCGGGCAAGGGCGAGATGCGGGCCTGGTTCGGTCTCGCGGACGGCCACGAGCCGGACCCGCTCTCGCTGCTCCTGACGGTCGACGCGCTGCCGCCGACCGCCTTCGAGCTGGGCCTCCAGGGCTGGACGCCCACGGTCGAACTGACCACCCACATCCGCTGCCGCCCGGCCCCGGGCCCGCTGCGGGTTTCCATCACCACCCGCAACCTGGCCGGCGGCTTCCTGGAGGAGGACGCCGAAGTCTGGGACACGGCGAACCGACTGGTGGCCCAGTCCCGCCAACTGGCCCGCGCACCCCGAGGCTGACGGCCCCCCGTCAGGGGCGTACGGCAGGGCCCCCCGGCGTGAACCGGACACCCCCACCGGACCACCGGCGGGGGTGTAAACCGGCCACCCGCCGGGGGCACGGGCCGGGGCTCGTAGAATCGGGGGACCATGGCTTACCTCGACCACGCCGCGACCACGCCGATGCTGCCCGAGGCGATCGAGGCGATGACCGCCCAGCTCGCCGTCACGGGCAACGCCTCCTCCCTGCACGCCTCCGGCCGACGCGCCCGGCGGACCGTCGAGGAGGGGCGCGAGACGCTCGCCGCCGCGCTCGGCGCCCGGCCCAGCGAGGTCGTCCTCACCTCCGGCGGCACCGAGGCCGACAACCTCGCCGTGAAGGGCCTCTACTGGTCCCGCCGCGCCGCCGACCCGCGCCGTACCCGCGTCCTGTCCAGCCCGGTGGAGCACCACGCCGTGCTCGACGCGGTCGACTGGCTCGCCACCCACGAGGGCGCCGAGGTCGAGTACCTGCCGGTGGACCGCTACGGCCGGGTGCACCCCGAGGCCCTGCGCGAGGCGATCGCCCGGGACCCCGGATCCGTCGCCCTCGCCACCGTCATGTGGGCGAACAACGAGATCGGCACCGTCATGCCGGTCCGCGAGCTGGCGGACGTCGCCGCCGAATTCGGCGTCCCGCTGCACGCCGACGCCGTCCAGGCGGTCGGGCAGGTCGAGGTCGACTTCGCCGCCTCGGGCCTCGCCGCCATGACCGTCTCCGGCCACAAGGTAGGCGGCCCCTACGGCATCGGCGCCCTGCTCCTGGGGCGCGAGTACACCCCCGTGCCCGTGCTGCACGGCGGCGGCCAGGAGCGGCACGTCCGCTCCGGCACGCTCGACGTGCCCGCCGTCGCCGCCTTCGCCGTCGCCGCGCGGCTCGCCACCGAGCGGCGCGAGGAGTTCGCCCGCGAGGTCGGGGCGCTGCGCGACGCGCTCGTCACCGCCGTCCACACGGTCGTGCCCGACGCGATCCTCGGCGGCGACCCGGCCGGCCGGCTCCCCGCCAACGCCCACTTCACCTTCCCCGGCTGCGAGGGCGACTCGCTGCTCCTGCTGCTCGACGCGGCCGGTATCGCCTGCTCCACCGGCTCCGCCTGCACCGCCGGGATCGCCCAGCCCAGCCATGTCCTCCTCGCCACCGGCACCGATCCGGACCTGGCCCGGGGCACCCTGCGCTTCTCGCTCGGCCACACCTCCACCCCGGAGGACGTCCAGGCGGTCGCGGACGCGATCGGCCCGGCGGTGGAGCGGGCACGCACGGCGGGCCTCAGCTGAGGGATACGGCGGGCCTTGGCTGAGCGATACGGCGGGTCCTGAGCGATACGGCTGGTTCCGGCCGGGCGGCACCGAGGGTTCTGGCCGGGCGATACGGCTGGTTCCGGCCGAGCGGCACCGAGGGTTCTGGCCGGGCGATACGGCGGGGTTCAGGCGGGCGTCGGGGAGCCGTCGGCGGGTTTCCGGGCGGCGGCGGCGGTCGCCTCCCGGACCAGCTTCATGTAGCGGTCCCAGTCCCAGTGCGGCCCGGGATCGGTGTGGTCGGTGCCCTGGACCTCCACATGTCCGATGATGTGCTCGCGGTCCACGGGTATCCGGTAGCGCGCGCAGATGTCGGCCGTCAACGCCGCCGACCCCGCGTACATCGCCGGAGTGAAGTCCTGCGGCCGATGGACCCAGCCCTCGTGCTCGATGCCGATGCTCCGCTCGTTCATGGCCCGGTTGCCCGCGTGGAAGGCGACGTCCAGCTCCCGGATCATCTGCGCCACGTGCCCGTCCTTGCGGACGACGTAGTGCGCGGCGGCCCCGTGCCCCGGGTTCTGGAAGACCCGCAGCGCTGCCGCGTAGCTGCCCTGCACGACATGGATCACGACCCGGTCGATCGCGTAGTCGTCCGGCCGGTCGGCCCACCGCCAGTTCGCCCGCGCCGCCGAGGTCCACTCGGCGCCCGCGTGGTCGATCTCGCCCTCGACCCGTTTGCGCCGCATGCCCGGCAGCCCCCGCCAGGCGTCCGCCAGCCCTTCCCGGGCCAGCACCCCCGCGCCGAGCACGGCGGCCCCGCCCCCGAGCAGCACCGCTCGCCGCCCCACCCGCCGGTTCGAACCGGTCGAACCCTCGTTCGTCTTGCTCCCCATGCCATCCAGAACGCTCACCACCGCGATCCCGGTTCCCGCCGCCCCGTACCCTGGAGGGGTTATGACTCAGACTCCGCGCCCCCTCCGTGTCCTCGCCGCCATGTCGGGCGGAGTGGACTCCGCCGTCGCCGCCGCCCGCGCCGCCGAAGCCGGCCACGACGTGACCGGTGTGCACCTCGCCCTCTCCGCGAACCCGCAGTCCTTCCGTACGGGCGCGCGGGGCTGTTGCACGATCGAGGACTCGCGTGACGCGCGCCGGGCGGCCGACGTCATCGGCATCCCGTTCTACGTGTGGGACCTCGCCGAACGGTTCCGCGAGGACGTCGTCGAGGACTTCGTCGCCGAGTACGAGGCGGGCCGCACGCCCAACCCGTGCCTGCGCTGCAACGAGAAGATCAAGTTCGCGGCGCTCCTCGACAAGGCCCTGGCCCTCGGCTTCGACGCGGTCTGCACCGGCCACTACGCCACCGTCGTCCTGAACGAGGACGGCACCCGCGAGCTGCACCGCGCCTCCGACATGGCCAAGGACCAGTCGTACGTGCTCGGCGTCCTCGACGAGAAGCAGCTCGCGCACGCGATGTTCCCGCTGGGCGACACGCTCACCACCAAGGACGAGATCCGGGCGGAGGCCGAGCGGCGCGGGCTCGCGGTCGCGAAGAAGCCCGACAGCCACGACATCTGCTTCATCGCCGACGGCGACACCCAGGGCTTCCTGGCGGCCCGGCTCGGCCGCGCCGAGGGCGACATCGTCGACGAGGCGGGCACCACGATCGGCACCCACGAGGGCGCGTACGGCTTCACGATCGGCCAGCGCAAGGGCCTGCGGATCGGCCACCCGGCCGCCGACGGCAAGCCCCGCTACGTCCTCGACATCTCCCCGGTGGACAACACGGTGACCGTCGGCCCGGCCGAAGCGCTCGACGTCACGGCACTGACCGCGATCAAGCCCCGCTGGTGCGGCACCGCCCCCGCCGGTCCCGGCCGCTACACGGCCCAGCTGCGCGCCCACGGCGGCGAGACACCGGTGAGCGCGGCGATGGAGGACGGCGAGCTGAAGGTCTCCTTCGACGAGCCCGTCCGAGGCGTGGCCCCCGGCCAGGCGATCGTCCTGTACGACGGCACCCGCGTGGTCGGCTCGGCGACGATCGCGTCGACGGTCCGCCGTACGGCGACGGCGACGGTCTGAACCGACTGAACCGACCGGACCGGTCCCTGGACGACGGCTGCCCGACGGCTTCCCCGGAGGCCGTCACCCGCGCCGAGCCCGTCCGCCGGGAGGGGGCGGACACTCGCAGTGCCCGTCACTTGCGCCGGTCTCGTCCCGCGCGGGGCAGGCACTCGCAGTGCCCGTCACTCGCGCCCGGTCCCGTCCGCCCGGTCCCGTCCGCGCGCCGCGCGGCACGCGGCACGCGTCCGGCGGTGGCCCCACCGGCCACCGTCCGGTACCCGCACCGCTCACACCGCCCCCGCGAACTCCCGCTCCTCGTCGAGGAAGGCCGCCAGGACCGGGGCCAGGACGTGCGGGGCCACCTCGTGGGTCTGCCCGGTGAGGGTGCGGTGCCGGGCCCGGGGGAGTGCCGTCGTCAGCGCGCGGGCCGCCCGGCGGGTGCCCGCCGGGCTCGCGCCCCCGTCGACCACCAGCACGCGCGCGTGGACCCCCCCGTACAGACGCTCCGGTACCGTCCCTCCGCCCAGCACGGCGAGGTCGTACGCGAGAGTCGGCGCGAGTCCGGCCGGACCGGGCCGGGCGGCGGCGGCGGGTAACGGCGAGTCCGCCAGGAACAGCGCCACGGCCTCCTCGTTCCGCCCCCGCACCGCCAGCTCCGCCGCACCGGCGAGCCGCTCGGCCGCCGCCGGGTGGAACGGCGGCTCGAACACCGACACCGTTCCGACGGGCAGCCCGGCGGCGACCGCCGCGAGGGCGAGCACACCGCCCGTCCCCACCCCGTGCAGCGCCGGCCAGGGCCCCGCGTCCCCGAGGACCGCCGCCAGATCCTCGATCTCCCGCTCCACCGCGTACGGACCGGCCCCGGCGCCGCTGTCGCCGCGCCCCCTGCGGTCGTACGCCACGACGGAGAACCCCCGGGCGAGGAGCCCGGCGAGCGGCCGTTCACCGGCGGCGGTGCCCAGGGCCCCGCTCACCAGGACGACCGGCGGCCCGTCCCCCTGCCTCTCGTACGCGATCGGTGTGCCGTCCCGTGACACCACCCGGCCCCGGAACCTCTTCGGCGTCTTGCTCAGCTCGTCCATGGGAGGGGAGACCGGGCGGCTCACCGGAACTCATCGCCGTCCGGCGGGAATTCCCGGAAAATCTTGGGACCGGCTGGTCAGGGCATACGGTGAAGCCATGAACATCTGTGTCTTCCTCTCCGCCGCCGATCTCGACGAGCGCTACACGGCCCCCGCCCGGGACTTCGCCCGGCTCCTCGGCAAGGGAGGGCACACCCTGGTCTGGGGCGGCTCCGACACCGGTCTGATGAAGGTCGTCGCGGACGGCGTGGCGGAGACGGGCGGCCGGCTCGTCGGCGTCTCCGTCGACTTCCTCGCCCACAAGGCGCGCCCGGGAGCCGACGAGATGGTCGTCGCCGGGGACCTCGCCGAGCGCAAGGCCCTCCTGCTCGCCAAGTCCGACGCCGTCGTGATCATGGTCGGCGGCACCGGCACCCTCGACGAGGCCACCGAGATCCTGGAACTGAAGAAGCACGGCAAGCACCGCAAGCCCGTCGTCCTGCTCAACACGGACGGCTTCTACGACGGCCTCAAGGCACAGTTCCGGCGCATGGAGGACGAGGGCTTCCTCCCCATACCCCTCACGGACCTGGTCTTCTTCGCGGAGGACGGCCCGGCGGCCCTCGCCTACCTGGAGGAGGGCTCTGGGCTCCGCTGATGGGACGATGACTCCCATGGCTACACATGTGATCACCGGAGCCGGTTCCGGCATCGGCGCGGCCGTCGCGCGCCGCCTCCACGCGCGCGGGGACCAGCTCGTCCTGCACGCGCGCGACGCGGGGCGCGCCAGGGAACTCGCCGCCGGGTTCCCCGGCGCGCACACGCTCGTCGGGGACCTCGCCGACCCGGACCGGCTCTCCTGGGCGTTCTCGCACCAGAGCCTGCCCGACCGGGTGGACAGCCTGCTGCACATCGCGGGCGTCGTCGACCTCGGCGCGGTCGGCGACCTCACCCCGAAGACCTGGCACCGCCAGCTCAACGTCAACCTGGTGGCCCCCGCCGAGCTGACCCGGCACTTCCTGCCGCAGCTGCGTCTCTCCCAGGGCCACGTCGTCTTCGTGAACTCCGGCGCCGGGCTCAACGCGCACGCCGAGTGGGGCGCGTACGCCGCCTCCAAGCACGGCCTCAAGGCCCTCGCGGACGCCCTGCGGCACGAGGAGCACGCCCACGGCGTCCGGGTCACCTCCGTCTACCCGGGCCGCACCGCCAGCCCCATGCAGGCGAAGATCCACGCCCAGGAGGGCAGGGAGTACGACTCCGCGAAGTGGATCGACCCCGAGTCGATCGCCACGGCGATCCTCACGGCGATCGACCTCCCGCGCGACGCGGAGATCAACGACCTCACCGTCCGCCCGGGGCGGTAGACGTGAGCGACACGAACCCGTGGGGGCCCGCCACCGGCGTCGGTTCCCTGCCCGGCGGCGATGCCCGCGAGGCGGCGAAGACCGTCACCGGCTCCTTCGAGGACTTCCCCTTCCTCGCCGAACTGCCCGCCCGGGGACCCGGCGCCGACATGATCGGCCGCACCACCGGAATGCTCGTCGACCTCTACGCGCGCGTGGAGCCGTCCGGCTGGCGGATCGGCGACCGGCCCGGCCGCGACACCAAGCGGGCCCGCTCCTGGCTCGGCGAGGACCTCGACGCCCTGGAGGAGTTCACCCAGGGCTACGAAGGCCCGCTCAAGGTGCAGGCGGTCGGCCCCTGGACGCTCGCCGCCGCCCTGGAACTGCGCGGCGGCGAGGCCGCACTCGGCGACCCGGGCGCCTGCCGGGACCTGGCGGGCTCCCTCGCCGAAGGGCTCCGCGCCCACCTCGCGGAGCTGCGCCGGCGCGTCCCCGGAGCCCGGCTCGTCCTCCAGCTCGACGAACCCTCGCTCACCGCCGTACTGCGCGGGCAGATCCGTACGGCGAGCGGCTACCGCACCCACCGGGCGGTGGACCGGCAGCTCGTCGAGGGCACCCTGCGCGAGGTCCTCGCGGTCCACGACGGGCCGGTCGTCGTCCACTCCTGCGCCCCCGACGTGCCGTTCGCCCTGCTGCGCCGGGCCGGAGCCACCGGCGTGTCGTTCGATTTCAGCCTCCTCACCGAACGTGACGAGGAGACGATCGGGGAGGCCGTCGAGGCCGGGACCACGCTCTTCGCCGGTGTGGTGCCGTCCACCGACAGCCCGTTGTCGGACCCGGGCGGTAGCGTCATGGGTGTCAGGACGCTGTGGCGCAGGCTGGGGCTGAATCCGGGGACTCTCGCCGAGTCCGTGGTCGTCACGCCCGCCTGCGGGCTCGCGGGCGCTTCGCCGGCCTACGCGCGGGCGGCCCTCGCCCATTGCGTCCGGGCGGCGAGATCGCTCGCGGACAACCCAGAGTGACCGGGTTCAGAAGTACGGGAGGACGGACGAAGGTGACAGTCGAACAGGGGGCCCTGCCCGCCGAGGCACGGGAGAAGCACGCCGAGCTGGCCGAGCAGGTCGAGGAGCACCGCTTCCGGTACTACGTGAAGGACCAGCCCGTCATCAGCGACGGCGAGTTCGACCGGCTCCTGCGCGCCCTGGAGGCGCTGGAGGAGGAGTACCCGGAGCTGCGCACGCCCGATTCGCCGACCCAGAAGGTCGCCGGGCAGTACGAGACGGAGTTCACCGCCGTAGAGCACCGGGAGCGGATGCTCTCCCTGGACAACGCCTTCGACGACGAGGAGCTGGCGACCTGGGCCGAGCGGGTCGCCCGGGACGTCGGCACGCCCGACTTCCACTATCTGTGCGAGCTGAAGGTCGACGGGCTCGCGGTCAACCTCACGTACGAGCACGGGCGGCTGACCCGGGCGGCGACCCGGGGCGACGGACGCACCGGCGAGGACATCACGCCCAACGTCCGGACGATCGCCGACATCCCGGAGCGGCTGCACGGCGACCGGGTGCCGGATCTGGTGGAGATCCGCGGCGAGGTCTACTTCCCGATGGAAGCCTTCGAGGGGCTCAACGCGCGTCTGGTCGAGGCGGGTGACAAGCCCTTCGCCAATCCGCGCAACGCGGCGGCGGGCTCGCTCCGCCAGAAGGACCCCAAGGTCACCGCCACCCGCCCGCTGCGCATGGTGGTGCACGGCATCGGCGCCCGCGAGGGCTTCGCCATCGACTGCCTCTCGCACGCGTACGAGCTGCTGCGCGGCTGGGGACTGCCCACCGCCCGGCACAACAAGGTGGTCGGCACGCTCGACGAGGTGCGGGAGTTCATCGCCTACTTCGGCGAGAACCGGCACTCCGTGGAGCACGAGATCGACGGCGTCGTCGTGAAGCTCGACGAGATCCCGCTCCAGGGACGCCTCGGCTCCACCGCGCGCGCCCCGCGCTGGGCGATCGCCTGGAAGTACGCGCCGGAGGAGGTCAACACCAAGCTGATCGACATCAAGGTCGGCGTCGGCAGGACCGGGCGGGTCACCCCGTACGCGCAGGTGGAGCCGGTGACCGTGGCCGGTTCCGAGGTCGAGTTCGCCACCCTCCACAACCAGGAGGTGGTCAAGGCCAAGGGCGTGCTGATCGGCGACACGGTCGTGCTGCGCAAGGCGGGTGACGTCATCCCGGAGATCCTCGGGCCGGTCGCCGACCTGCGGGACGGCAGCGAGCGCGAGTTCGTGATGCCGGAGCTGTGCCCGGAGTGCGGGGCGCGGCTCCAGGCGATGAAGGAGGGCGACATCGACCTCCGCTGCCCGAACGGCCGGACGTGCCCGGCGCAGCTGCGGGAGCGGCTGTTCTTCCTCGCCGGACGGCAGTGCCTGGACATCGAGAACTTCGGCGCGGTGGCGGCGGCGGCGCTGACCCGCCCGCTGGAGCCCGCCGAGCCGCCGCTGGCCGACGAGGGCGACCTCTTCGACCTGACGATCGAGCAGCTGCTGCCGATCAAGGCGTACGTCCTCGACCCGGACAGCGGGCTGCCCAAGCGGGACCCGAAGACCGGCGAGGAGAAGATCGTCACGGTCTTCGCCAACCAGAAGGGCGAGCCGAAGAAGAACGCCCTGGCGATGCTGAAGAACATCGAGGACGCCAAGAAGCGCCCGCTCGCCCGCTTCCTCAACGGGCTCTCCATCCGGCATGTGGGACCGGTCGCCGCCGAGGCGCTGGCCCGCGAGTTCCGCTCCCTGGACCGGATCGAGCAGGCGAGCGAGGAGGAGCTTGCGGCCGTCGACGGGGTCGGCGGGATCATCGCGGCGGCGGTGAAGCAGTGGTTCGCCGAGGAGTGGCACCGCGAGATCGTGCGCAAGTGGCGGGCCGCCGGAATCGCCCTGGAGGACGAGGGCGCCGGGGAGGACGAGGGCCCGCGTCCGCTGGAGGGGCTCACGGTCGTGGTGACCGGCACTCTGGAGAACTTCACCAGGGATGGCGCAAAAGAATCGCTCCAGGGCCTGGGAGCGAAGGTGACCGGTTCCGTTTCGAAGAAGACCGCCTTTGTAGTGGTCGGTGAAAACCCTGGTTCGAAGTACGACAAGGCGATGCAGCTGAAGGTTCCGGTTCTGGACGAGAACGGGTTCACGATTCTGCTCGAACAAGGGCCCGAGGCGGCTCGGGAGGCCGCGCAGCCCGTCCCCGAGTAGCGCCCGCCAGGGGCCCCGCGAGGCCGACGAAGGCCACCCGTCCGACGCATATCAGATCGTTACGGGTGGCCCGGCCGCATTCGGGCAAGAGAGGGAGAGCGCTGCCCGTCGGAGCCCTCGGCGGCCTAGTCTGGTGACCGTGCGTCCGTCCGCACGGCCATGCGAGGGCTCCGCCGTCCGTGGTGCCTGGACATCGGCCCCGTGCCACCAGGATCGGCCACCGCCCGTCGGCGGCCCTCCCCACGGCCGGCCGGACGACGGACGGCCGCCTCACCGCGGCCCATCGCACACCGACGGCACCGCCGCCTGTGAGAGGGACGGGAATGGAACCGACCGACCGCGCCGCCCCGGTGCCACGGACACCCGGGCACACCGTGCCCTCCGGCTTCCAGGACCCCCAGGGTCCCCCGGCGCCCCCGAGCCCCCCGGCGCCCCCGAGCCCCCCAGGCCCCCCGGCGTCCCCGAGCCCTCAGGAACCGTTGGGCCCTCAGGCGCCCCTGGACCCTCAGGACTTCCGGGGTCTCCAAGGTCCCCAGGACCTCCAGGGCTCCCACGGGCTCCAGGCCGTCCAGGGCTCTCCGTGCCCGCAGGGCCCCCATGGCCTTGAGGAGCCTCAGGGTCTCCAGGGCGACCAGGAGCCCCAGAGCCCCCAGAGCTTCTTCAGCCTCCTGGGCCTTCAAGACCCTTCGGCTCCTTCGGCTCCCTCGGCTCCTCAGGCGTCCCGGGGCCTCCCGGGCGCCCAGGGTTCGCCGAGCCCGCAGGACTCCCAAGGCCTTGAGGGAGCGCAGGGGGACCAGGAGCCCCAGAGCTTCTTCAGCCTCCTGGGCCTTCAAGACCCCTCGGCTCCCTCGGCTCCCTCGGCTCCTCGGGCTTCCCGGGGCCTCCCGGGCACCCAAGGTTCGCCGAGCCCGCAGGGCCTCCAGGATGCCCGAGACCTTCACGGGCTTCAGGCGGTCCAGGGTTCTCCGTGCCCGCAGGGCTCCCAGGGGCTTGAGGGGCGCCAGGGCGACCAGGGCCGCGAGGAGCCCCAGAGCCCCCAGAGCTTCTTCAGCCTCCTGGGTCTCCAAGAACCTCAGGCTTCTCAGGGCCTCCAGGACGCCCAAGACCTCCACGGGCTCCAGGCGGTCCAGGGCTCCCCGTGCCCACAGGGCTCCTACGGACTTGAGGGGCGCCAGGACCCTCACGGCCTCCAGGCGGTGGAGGGTTCCCATGGCCTTGAGGAGCCCCAGGACCCCCAGTCTTCCCCGGGCATCCAGGCGTCCCAAGCCCCCCAAGCCCCCCAGTCCTCCCTCGGCTTCCGGGCCCCCCACGCCACCCCGGCGCCTCAAGCCCCCCACGCCGCCCAAGCTCCTCAGCCTTCCCCGGGCCCCCGGACATCCCAAGCTCCCCAGCCCTCCCCAGGTTTCCCGGCCTCCCTCGGCCCCCAGCCCTCCCCAGGTTTCCCGGCTTCCCCCGCCTCCCAGCCCTCCCCGGGTTTCCAGGTGCCCCAGGTTTCCCCCGCCCGCCAAGCCCCTCAGGCTTCTCCGGCTTCCTCAGCCCGCCAAGCCCCACAGGCTCCCCAGGCTTCTTCGGCCCCCCAGGCCCCCCAGGCCCCCCAGGCCCCCCAGGCCCCCCAGGCCCCCCAGGCTTCTTCGGCCTCCCAAGCCCCCCAGGCCCCCCAAGCTTCTTCAGCCCCCCGGGCTCCGCAGGCTTCCCCGCCCGTTCAGGGGTTTCAGGTTTCCCAGGGGTTCCAGGGGTTTCAGGGTTCTCCCGGGCATCCGGGGGGCTCGGTGGCGGCGGGGGGGCTCGGGTTCGTCTCGCGGTTGCCCGCCGCGCTCACGGCGCTCGCCGCCCTCGTGCTTCTCGCCGGGCTCCAGCGGGCCCTGAGTGCCGGTCAGGGGCTCTTCCCCGGTGGCGCCCCCGGCTGGTCCCTCGCCGTGCTCACCGGGCTCATCGTCGGGCATCTGGTCGCCCTCGGCCGGGACCGCTGGTGGGGCGGCACCGGCTCCGCCGCCGCCCTCACCCTCGCCGTTCTGCTGCTCTACGGCTGGGTGCCCGCAGGGCTCGTCTCGCTGACCGTCCTCGCCCTCGTCGGCGCCGCCCGCAGACACCGCTGGCGCCAGAGCCTGCTGCACGGCGCCGCCGACGTCCTCGGGCTCGCCACCGCCGCCCTGCTCCTCGCCTCCTTCGGCGACGTGCCCACCGTCGAACAGCCCTGGGCGCCCCTCGACTGGACCATCGGCGACCTCCCGGAGATCGTCCTCGCCGCCGCCGCGTATCTCGTGGTCACCCGGCTCTTCCTCTGGTACACGCTGGCCCCCCAGAGCCCCGGGCTGCCCACCTTCGCCCGCACCGCCCTCCTCCGGCAGGGTCTCGTCGCCGTCGCCCTGCTCGGCATCGCCCCGCTGATCTGCGTCGTCGCCGCCACCAGCCCCGTACTGCTGCCGCTCTTCGCCGTCCCCCTCATCGCCCTCGACTCCACCCTCTGGATCGCCCGCGCCCGTGCCGAGGAGCAGCTCCGCGACCCGCTCACCGGCCTGCCCAACCGGCAGTGGCTCCTGGAGCGGGCCTGGACCGCCCTGGAGGAGGCCGAAGGCGAAGGCGCCCGCGCCGCCCTCGTCCTGATCGACCTCGACCGTTTCCGTTCGGTCAATGACACGCTCGGCCACCTCGCGGGCGACCGGCTTCTGCTCCAGATCGCCGAGCGCATCCGGCTCGCCCTGCCCCGGGGCGCCGAAGCCGCCCGGCTCGGCGGCGACGAGTTCGCCGTCCTGCTGCCCGCCACCGACTCCACCACCAGCGCCCAGCGCGTCGCCCGCCACCTCGTCGCCGAGCTGTCCTCGCCGCTCAACCTCGACGGGCTCACCCTCGTCCTGGAGGCCAGCGCGGGCGTCGCCGTCTTCCCGGAACACGCGCTCGACGCCGAGGGGCTGCTCCGCCGCGCCGACGTCGCCATGTACCAGGCGAAGCGGGACCGCACCGGAGTCGAGGTCTACGAGTCCAAGCGGGACTCCAACACGCCCGACCGGCTCGGTCTCCTCGGCGACCTCCGCCGCGCTCTCGACGCGGGCGAGGTCGAACTGCACTATCAGCCCAAGGTCCGTTTCGACGGTCAGGTAGCCGGTCTCGAAGCGCTCGTCCGCTGGGTCCACCCGGAGCGGGGCAAGGTCCCCCCGGACGAGTTCATCGCGATCGCCGAGTCCTCCGGTCTGATGCCGCACCTCACCGAGTACGTCCTGGAGACCGCGCTCGCGCAGGTCGCCCGCTGGCGCGCCCAGGGCATCGTCGTGCCGGTCGCCGTCAACGTGTCGCCGCGCGATGTGCACACCCCCGGCTTCGCGGGCGCCGTCGCCGCCCGGCTCGCCCGGCACGGCGTCCCGGCCGGCGCGCTCCAGCTGGAGATAACCGAGCACGTTCTCCTGGAGGACCCGCAGCGGGCCGCCGACACGCTCAACGGTCTCACCGGCCACGGCGTCAAGATGTCGCTCGACGACTTCGGCACCGGCTACTCCTCCCTCGTGCATCTGCGCCGTCTGCCGGTCAGCGAGCTGAAGATCGACCGGTCCTTCGTCGCCCGGCTCGCCGTCGACACCGAGGACGCCGAGATCGTCCGCTGCACCGTCGACCTCGCCCACTCCCTCGGCCTCCTGGTCGTCGCCGAGGGAGTCGAGGACGACGAGACCTGGGAGCGGCTGCGGGATCTGGGCTGCGACGCGGTCCAGGGCTGGCTGGTCGCCGCCGCGATGCCGCCGGGGGAGGCCACCGCCTGGCTGTCCGCCCGGAGCGAGCACGGCTGGCGCCGCCCCGCCGAGACCCGGGCCCAGACCCAGACGCAGGCCCAGACGCAGCCTCAGACCCAGCCCCAGAGCCGGATGCGGCCCCTGCCCGGGGGGACCCAGCCCCTGTCCGGGACCGAGTCCGGGACCCGTATCGACCTGGACCACCCCTCGGGCCGGGTGGTCGGGTAGACCCCCTCCGCACGGTCGTCCCGGGCACTCGGCTCGGACCCACGGCCCGAGGACGAATGGGTGTGTTCGTCGTGGTGGTCCGCGCCCCATAGGATTGCGGTACATCCCACAAGACTCACCCCTGAGGATCGCTGCATGCCTGGCATCACGCGCGAGGAGGTCGCCCACCTCGCCCGGCTGACGCGTCTGGAGCTGTCCGGCGAAGAGCAAGACCACTTCGCCGAACAGCTCGACGTGATCATCGGCGCGGTCGCCCGCGTCTCCGAGGTCGCCGACCAAGACGTTCCGCCGACCTCCCACCCGCTGCCGCTGACCAACGTCATGCGCGCGGACGAGGTCCGCCCGTCGCTCACCCCCGAGCAGGCGCTCTCCGGCGCCCCGGCCCAGGAGCAGCAGCGTTTCAAGGTGCCGCAGATCCTGGGGGAGGACTAACAGCCATGACGGACATCATCAAGCTCACCGCGGCCGAGATCGCCGGGAGGATCGCCTCGGGCGACCTGACCGCCGTCGAGGTCACCGAGGCCCACCTGGCCCGCATCGAGGCCGTCGACGAGAAGGTGCACGCCTTCCTGCACGTCGACCGTGAGGGCGCTCTCGCCCAGGCGCGTGCCGTGGACGAGAAGCGTGCCCGGGGCGAGAAGCTCGGCCCGCTCGCGGGCGTGCCGCTCGCGCTCAAGGACATCTTCACCACCGTCGGCATGCCGACCACCGTGGGTTCGAAGATGCTGGAGGGCTGGCTCCCGCCGTACGACGCGACCCTGGTGAAGAACCTGAAGGCCGCCGACGTCGTCATCCTCGGCAAGACCAACATGGACGAGTTCGCGATGGGCTCCTCCACGGAGAACAGCGCCTACGGCCCGACCGGCAACCCCTGGGACCTGACCCGTATCCCGGGCGGCTCCGGTGGTGGCTCGTCCGCCGCCCTCGCCGCGTACGAGGCGCCCCTGGCCATCGGCACGGACACCGGCGGTTCGATCCGTCAGCCCGCCGCCGTCACCGGCACCGTCGGCGTCAAGCCGACCTACGGCGGCGTTTCCCGCTACGGCATGGTGGCCTTCTCGTCCTCGCTCGACCAGGGCGGGCCCTGCGCCCGTACGGTCCTCGACGCGGCCCTGCTGCACGAGGCGATCGCCGGGCACGACCCGCTCGACTCGACCTCCATCGACGCCCCGGTCCCGCCGGTCGTCGAGGCGGCCCGCAACGGCTCGGTGGCCGGCATGCGCGTCGGCGTCGTCAAGCAGTTCCGCGGCGAGGGCTACCAGGCCGGTGTCGTGCAGCGCTTCGACGAGTCCGTCGAGCTGCTGAAGTCGCTGGGCGCCGAGGTCGTCGAACTGGACTGCCCGACCTTCGACCTGGCCCTTTCGGCGTACTACCTGATCGCGCCGTCCGAGTGCTCGTCCAACCTGGCGCGCTTCGACGCCATGCGCTACGGCCTGCGGGTCGGCGACGACGGTACGCGCTCCGCCGAGGACGTCACGGCCCTGACCCGCGAGGCCGGTTTCGGCGACGAGGTCAAGCGCCGGATCATCCTGGGCACGTACGCGCTCAGCTCCGGCTACTACGACGCGTACTACGGCTCGGCCCAGAAGGTCCGTACCCTCATCACCCGCGAGTTCGAGAAGGCCTTCGAGGAGGTGGACGTGATCGTCTCCCCGACGACCCCCACCACCGCCTTCCCGATCGGCGAGCGCGCCGACGACCCGATGGCGATGTACCTCGCGGATCTGTGCACCATCCCGACCAACCTGGCGGGCAACGCGGCCATGTCGCTGCCCTGCGGCCTCGCGCCCGAGGACGGTCTTCCGGTCGGTCTCCAGATCATCGCTCCCGCCATGAAGGACGACCGCCTGTACAAGGTCGGTGCCGCCGTCGAGGCCGCCTTCGTGGAAAAGTGGGGGCACCCGCTGCTTGAGGAGGCTCCGTCGCTGTGAGTACCAGTGCACTTCAGAAGGCCAAGGGCTTCAAGAAGTCCAAGACCGGCACGTACCTGTCGATGGGCACCACCGCCTTCGGTGCCGTCGCGGTGACGAAGCAGATCAAGAAGGCCCGCGACGAGCACGACACGCTGAAGCTCGTCGACGCGGTCGTGTCCGCCGCCGCCATCGTGACCGGCCTCGCCATCCTGTACCGCGAGCTGAAGCGGCTCGGCGACGACGACGTCCTGCTGGGCTGAGAGGGAAGTTCCACCGTGACTGTCACTGAACTGCTGTCGTACGAAGCGGCGCTCGCCGAGTACGACCCCGTCATGGGCCTTGAGGTCCATGTCGAGCTGGGCACCAAGACCAAGATGTTCTGCGGCTGCTCGACCGAGCTGGGCGCGGAGCCGAACTCGCAGACCTGCCCGACCTGCCTCGGTCTGCCCGGCTCGCTGCCGGTGGTCAACTCGATCGGCGTCGAGTCGGCCATCAAGATCGGTCTCGCGCTGCACTGCGAGATCGCCGAGTGGTGCCGCTTCGCCCGGAAGAACTACTTCTATCCGGACATGCCGAAGAACTTCCAGACCTCCCAGTACGACGAGCCGATCGCCTTCAACGGCTACCTCGACGTGCAGCTGGAGGACGGCGAGGTCTTCCGCGTGGAGATCGAGCGCGCCCACATGGAGGAGGACACCGGCAAGTCCACCCACATCGGTGGCGCGACCGGCCGTATCCACGGCGCCTCGCACTCGCTGCTCGACTACAACCGGGCCGGCATCCCGCTCATCGAGATCGTCACCAAGCCGATCGAGGGCGCGGGCGAGCGGGCTCCCGAGGTCGCCAAGGCGTACGTCGCCGAGCTGCGCGAGCTGATCCGTGCCCTGGACGTCTCCGATGCGCGGATGGACAAGGGCCAGATGCGCTGCGACGTGAACCTGTCGCTGCGCCCGCACGGCACCGAGACCTTCGGCACGCGTTCGGAGACGAAGAACGTGAACTCGCTCCGTTCGGTGGAGCGGGCGGCGCGTTTCGAGATCCAGCGTCACGCGGCGGTGCTGTCCTCCGGCGGCACGATCGTGCAGGAGACCCGTCACTTCCACGAGGACGACGGCTCCACCACCTCGGGCCGGATCAAGGACAACGCCGAGGACTACCGCTACTTCCCGGAGCCGGACCTGGTGCCGGTGGCTCCCGCCCGTGACTGGGTCGAGGAGCTGCGCAAGGGGCTGCCCGAGCTGCCGCGCGTGCGCCGCAACCGGCTGCGCGAGGAGTGGGGCGTGTCCGAGCTGGACATGCAGTCCATTCTCAACGCGGGCGCGGTCGACCCGATCGTCGCCACGATCGAGGCGGGCGCGGACGCGGCTTCGGCCCGTAAGTGGTGGCTGGGCGAGCTGGCGCGCAACGCCAACGAGCAGGGTGTCTCCCTGGAGGAGCTGGCGATCACGCCTGCGGACGTGGCCCGGGTCTCCGCCCTGGTCGCTTCCGGCGATCTGAACGACAAGCTGGCCCGTCAGGTCATCGAGGGCGTTCTCGCGGGCGAGGGCACTCCGGACGAGGTCGTCGAGAAGCGCGGTCTGAAGGTCGTGTCCGACGACGGCGCGCTCGGCGCGGCGGTCGAGGAGGCCATCGCGGGCAACGCGGCGATCGCCGACAAGATCCGCGGCGGCAAGGTCGCGGCGGTCGGCGCGCTGGTCGGCGCGGTCATGAAGGCGACGCGCGGTCAGGCGGACGCGGCGAAGGTCAAGGACCTGATCCTGGAGAAGCTGGGCGTCACCGAGGGCTGATCCCCTTGTCTTCGTACGGCTGATCCCGTCGTCTTCGTACGACTGATCTCCCCGTATTCGTACGTCAGTGGCCCCGCACCGGAACTCCCGGTGCGGGGCCACTGACGTCCGCCGCCACCGTCGTCGGACTGGTCGTCTGGTACCGCAACGGCGACCCCCGCCAGAGGCGGCGGAGCGGCTGGTATTACTGGGGCATGCAGGAAGAGACCGCACGTTCCGCGATCGACACGTTCATCTCCGCGTTCAACGCCTCGGACGACAACTATGTGACCGTCCTGCTCTCCCAGGCGCTGACCTCGGACGTGGTCTTCTGGGGACCGCTGGGCCGCAGCGAGGGAATCGCGGCGGTCGAGCGGTTCGTGCTGGACATCCGGCACCACCCGGCGGGGACCGGCACGATGGTGCGCTGCTCGGCGGTGGACATGCCTCACGAATGGGCCCGCTACCAGTGGGTCTTCACCACGCCCGAGGGCGGCCCCCGCCTGGCGGGAACGGACGTCGTCCATCTGCGACGGAGCCTCATCGACCAGGTCATCGTCTTCGCGGGGGAAATCGAGCCGCCCGCCTCCTGAACCGTCCCTCCGGCGAACCCTCCTGGTCGGAGCGCTGGCCCGGGTGGACCTCGGCCTCGACGCGGGCCCTGGAGCGGGCGGTGTGGCAGGGGGCCGGGCGCCCATCCTCGTACCCGACAAAGGCGGTGCGGAAAATATCGGGTGGTCGGAGCCGGTGTCGCCGCAGGATGGGGGCATGGATGACACGACCTTGGTATCCCGTTTCCTCCGTGACGGCTTCGTGAAGCTGGAGGGCGCCGTCGCGCCGCGCGTGGCCGCTGACTGCGCACGGCTGCTGTGGCGGGAGACGGGTTGCGACCCGGACGACCCGTCGACATGGACGGAGCCCGTGCACTGGGTGGCAGGCATGGCGCAGGGGCCGTTCGCCGCCGCACCCAATTCCCCGTCCCTCCAGCACGCGTACGACCTGCTCGTCGGCGCGGGACGCTGGGAGCCGCGCTACTCGCTGGGCACGTTCCCGCTGCGCTTCCCGCACGAGGAGGAGCCGGACGACGCGGGTTGGCACATCGAGGGGAGCTATCTGCCGGAGGGGGAGAGCTGGTACTTCACCAATCTGCGCTCCCGGGGCCGGGCGTTGCTGATGCTGTTCCTGTTCAGCGAGGTCGGTGAGGAGGACGCCCCGACCCGGATCAGGGTCGGCTCACACCTCGACGTGCCGAAGGTGCTGGAGGAGTACGGGGAGAGCGGGGCGAGCGGGCTGGCCCTCGCGCCCGGTCTGGTGGCGGCGACCGACCACCGGCCACTCGCCCTCGCCACCGGGTCCCCGGGCGACGTCTTCCTGTGCCACCCGTTCCTGGTGCACGCGGCGCAACCGCACCATGGGGCGCGACCGCGCTTCATGGCCCAGCCGCCGCTGATGCCGGCCACGCCGTACGAACTGGAGCGGGCCGACGGCGCGTACTCACCCGTGGAGATCGCGATCCGCCGGGGTCTGGGACGGGATACCCCCGGTCCGGACGGGGACGGAACCGACCACAGCGCCGG
The DNA here is from genome assembly GCF_014596525.1 of Streptomyces sp. CBMA291. Lineage (GTDB taxonomy): Bacteria > Actinomycetota > Actinomycetes > Streptomycetales > Streptomycetaceae > Streptomyces. The sequence continues at coordinate 60,552 of NZ_MSJP01000083.1, read as the reverse complement.
GTAGACGTGTTCCACGACTGTCGTCGGCGAGGTGGCCGTGAAGAGGGATGAGGAAGGAGGCCAGGCATGCTGGAGCGGCTGAACCAGGCCATGGAGCACATCGAGCGCCATCTCGACCAGGCCGTCGACGTGGGGGAGCTGGCACGCATCGCGGCCACTTCGGAGCACCACCTGCGCCGGATGTTCTCCGCACTCGCGGGCATGCCGCTGTCGGAGTACATCCGGCGCCGTCGGCTCACTCTCGCGGGCGCCGAAGTGCTCGCGGAACGTGAAACGCTGCTGGAGATCGCGGTGCGCTACGGCTACAGCTCCGGTGAGGCGTTCGCGCGGGCGTTCCGGGCCATGCACGGCGTCGGACCAGGCGAGGCCCGGCGGACCGGCGCGGTACTCGACTCCCAGTCCCGGATGGCCTTCCGCCTCACCGTCGAAGGGAGCAGCAGTATGCGCTACCGCGTCGTGGACAGGGCGGACTTCACCGTCGTCGGGTTCAAGACGCGGGTACCGCTGGTGCACGCGGGCCCGAACCAGGCGATCATGGACTTCGTCCGAGGGATCGGCCCACGGGCCCTGGAGCGCCTGGAGAAGCTGTCGGACCAGGAGCCGCATGGCATCGTCGCGGTCTGCGACGGCATGGACCCCAGCCGCGCCGAGGGCACTGGACTCGACTACCACCAGGGCGTGATCACCTCCGCGGCAGCTCCGGAGGGCACGACCACGTTGGCCGTTCCGGCGGGCACCTGGGCGGTCTTCACCACCTCCGGGCCGGTACCGCGGGCCATCCAGGAGCTGTGGCGGGACGTGTTCACCGAGTGGTTCCCGTCGAACCCGTACCGCACCCGCACCGGCCCCGAGATCCTGCGCACCCATCTGTCCCCGGAGAAGACCGAGGCAGACGCCGAACTGTGGCTCCCGGTGGAGCCCGAGCACGGCTGAGCCTGGCGGTATGCCCACGGGCAGGCGTGGGCGAGCCCTTCCCCGGGTCTTCAGCGCGAGAAGCGGCCCCGCACCGGAATCCGGTGCGGGGCCGCTCTTGTGTGCCAGGTGTGAACGGGCAGGCGCGGAGTTGTCGCCGCGCTCAGACCGTCGCGCCGACGAAGGCGCCCCAGACGCCGGGGGAGACGGTGAAGACGGGGCTGGTCTCGCCGAGCTTGGAGTCACGGACGTGGACGGCGGCGGGGTGGGCGGACACCTCTACGCAGGCGCCGCCCTCGTCGCTGCTGTAGCTGGACTTGCACCAGCCGTAGGCCATCTCAAGGCAGTCGCCACCCTCGCTGCCGCTGTAACTGGACTTACGCCAGTCGTAGGCGACTTCGAGGCAGTTGCCACCCTCGCTGCCGCTGTAGCTGGACTTGAACCACGAAAGTGCTGCTGCGCTCATGTCTCTCCTGCCAGACGATCCAACAGGCCCATGGTTTCCTCGGGCGTCAGGGCCTGTGACCGCAGCATTCCATACTTGGCCTGGAGAATACCGACCTCGTCGGGGTCGTCGATGAGGCAGCTCACCCGCTGTCCCTCGATATAGGCGACGTGTTCGTGGTCAGGCGTTTCGATGAGCACCATGGGTCCGTCGAGCCCCGCGTGTTTGGTCCGGGACTTCGGGATGATCTGGATGGCGAGGAAGGGCAGTTCGGCCATCTGGCGCAGATGGAGAATCTGCCCCCTGAGTACTTCGGGTCCGCCGATGGCCCTCTCCAGGACGGATTCATCCAGGAGGAAGGACATCATCGGCGGCCAGGGCTTCTGCTCGAAGATCCGTTGACGATCGAGCCGGTCGAGCATCCGATCCTCCGCCTCCTGCGAAGTGATCGGCGGATACAGACTGTCGAAGACGGCGCGGGCGTACTCGGCGCTCTGGAGCAGACCAGGAACGACCCCGTTCTCGTACGAGCAGAGGTTGAGTGCCTGTGCCTCCAGCTCGATGAAGTCCTGAACGAACGCCGGAAACCGCTCTTTCTTCGGCGCCTTGGAGACGGCTACGGTGAGTGCTCCCTTCGTCTCCAGGAGGTCGTCGATCTCGCGGGCGAGCGACAGTCGCAGGGCTCTCCGCCCCTGCTCGATCGAGCCCAGGGTCTCCAGCCCCACGCACAGGTGCGTGGCCAACTGGGGCTGGGTCAGACCGGCTTGTTTCCGGTAGAGCGCCAGGAGCGCGCCGACCACTTCCCATGAGGGAACTTTCTTCTTGGTGTTGGTGCCGCGTTGCATGATCGGTGGCTTCCCCTCACTGGGCGTGCTCGACGCATCACGGACCCGTACAAAGAATTTGTACGGGTCGGCTCCCTGGGGCGGTTGGGGCGGGAGGGATGAAGGTTAGCGCCGTGGACAACCAACTCCCCCTGTTCCGCGAGGTTTTCTACCCTCGCGAGCGCCGTACCGTCCCCCTCGCCCGCGACTTCGCCCGCAAGGCGCTGATCGACTGGGGCCTGGACGCCTGCGCGGACGACGTACTCCTGTGCGTCAGCGAACTCGCCACCAACGCCCTCCGCCACGGAGTCCCGCCGGGCCGTGGCTACCGGCTCTGCCTCTCCCTCGACCGCCCGGGTCCTCTCCGCGTCGAGGTCCACGACAGCGGCGACGGCACCCCCGAGCGACGGGAACCCGCCGACGAGTCCGGCCGAGGTCTCCTCCTGGTCGACGCCCTCGCGGACCGCTGGGGCGTGGGCCCCCGGTCGCCCGGCAAGATCGTCTGGTGCGAGTTCACGGGGGTGGGGGACGCGTTCTAGGAGGGGAGGCGGGGGGAGGGGCGGTATGGGTGGGTGAACACTCATACCGCTCTGCTTTGCAGCGAGTTGGTATAAATTTTACGTAAAGTCGAGATGTGCCTTGTTAGCGTGAACGCCACCATTCCATGATCGAGAACTGGGGGCCGGTTTCATGCTGAAGAAGGCGACGCAGGCACTGGGCACCATCGGACTGGTGGCCGCGACCACGCTCGGAGTCGGCGGCACCGCCGGAACCGCGCAGGCGGCCACCGCCGACGTGTGCTACAAGCCGCATGTGCAGAACGTCGGTTGGAAGCTTGAGCAGTGCAACGGGCAGTGGGCCGGCTCGATCGGCGAGGGCCGCAACCTGGAGGCGCTGCGGGTGACCGTCAGCGCGGGCAAGGTCTGTCTGCGCGCCCACCGCTCCGGCTACGGGTGGGACTCGACGTACCAGTGCGCGGAGCCGGGGCACGCGGCCGAGATCGGCACGACGGGCATGAACGCGGCGATCGAGGCGATCTCGTTCTACCACTGCGGCTCGGGGTACTTCGGCGCGCAGGGCCACCTCCGGAACGTCGGAACCGTCAACTCCGGTCCGTCGCCGCTCCACACGTACCGCCCCGGCTGCGACGCCGAGGAGATCATCGGCACCACCGGCCAGGGGATCCCCATGGAGGCCGTGCGGCTCTACTGGATGTGACCTGACGGGGCTTGCCGCTCCGGCGTGTGAGAAGCTCCGCTCCCTCCCCTTCGGTCCCGGTGGGGAGGGAGTCGGGGAGGAAGCAGCACATGTCGGTGGAGCCCACGGACTACGTCGCCCGGATGCGCGCGGAGGCGGACGACCCGGCGCGCGAGGAGGCGCTGCGGCGCGAACGGAAGGCGCGCCGCCGCCGGTACGCGCTGATGACCGGCGCCGGGCTCGTCGTCCTCGGCGGGTTCGGCTACTGGCTGGCCGACTCGACGGGGGAGCGCCCACCGTACGAGGCGTCCAGCCCGCACACGCTCGACGAGAAGATGTGGCCCGCCGACTGGCCCTACTCGGTCGGGATGCCGTACCGGAACTCCCCGGCGCGCGGCTGGGCGAGCGACGCCGACGGGATCTACACCCCGATGGCCGTACCCGGGGGCAAGTTCACCGCCAAGGAGATGACCGCCGTCTTCGACGACGTGAAGAAGTTCCTCACCGCGACCAACATCCCGGGGGGCCTCATGGCGGGAGAAGTGCCTCCCCTGCTCGACCCGAGCGGCGTGGACGACGCCGTCCGCAAGGACATCGTCACCCGCTTCGAACCCGGGCTCTACCGCATCGAGCGCGACGGCATCCGGTCCCGTGGCGAGATGACCTACGAGATCTCCACTGCCGGGGAACTGGTCGTCCACACCGACTACACCTTCGTGTACGCGCTGGTGGGGGCGGTGGACGCACCCCAGGTGATGATCGGCCTCCCCGAGGTGGCGAGGGTCGCGGTACGGCGCCAGATGACGTTCACGTCGAGGAACGGGAAACTCGTCCTGGACGCGTACGCGAGCGAGATCGCCAACCACGACTGCGCCTCCCGGAACGACGGCTACCTGCGCCCCCTCTTCGCCGAGGGCCGCTGGAGGGCGAAGGAAGCGGCCAAGGGGTCCTTGGTCGACCTGTACGCGGAGAAGCGGGTGCTGGCGAAGGGGCCGCATTGTGTGACGCCTGAGACGACCTGACCGAAGCCGCTGATCGTGTGGCCGTCGAGGCGGCTCTGCCGATCCTGAGGCCGAGGCGTTCCACGCGTGACACGGGCCTTACCCACGAACAAGGCGCCTCACATGATCAAAGCCGTCTTCCAGGACCATCCGGTCTTTCTCGCGCTCGCCATCGCGACCACCCTCGCTGCGGGCTTCGTCGTGTACGTCGTCGCCGCACGGCGTACCGACCGTGCTCCCGCCGTTTTCCACGGCCTGTGGGCTTCCTCGACGGTCGGTCCGATCGCCCTCACCACCTGGGGCGGAAGCGGGATCCTCGACTATCGCTGCACGATCAATCCCGCCTTGGCCGAGCCGTTCACTACCCCTCAGGGCCTGCTCAACGTCGTACTCTTCGTCCCGTTCGGCCTGTTCGTCGTCCTCGCCACCCGGCGCTTCCTCTTCGGTGTCACGATCGGCGTCCTGTTCACCGCGACGCTGGAGACCGCCCAGGCCACGGTGCCCTTCATCGCTCGTCTCTGCGACACGGACGATCTGGTCACCAATACGGTCGGCATCCTCGCCGGAGCAGCCGTAGGCGCTCTCATCTGCCGCAGGACCCACTACGGCAAGGGCCTCGCCCAGGCCGCTGTCCGGCGTACCCTCCTCGCCTGCGCAGCTGTGTCCCTGCTCATCGCGGCAACATGGGCGTCTGTCATCGAGCCGGTACGCGCTGTCCTGCCCACCGAGGTTCCTACGGCCACCCCGCAGCAGGTGCGCGCTCTGAACACCGCACTGGCCCAGACCTTCGGCGACGCCTACACCGTCGACCGGGCCAATTTCCACAACAACATCGACGGACCCGACACCGTCAACGCGCCGCTTCCTGGAGGCTACGCCGAATTGACCTGGCCGGACCGTCAGAAGCTGACCGTCCACTTCACCCCCACCAGCCAGGGCGAAGGGGTCCATGCCTACTGGATCCCAGGGATCAGCCGCCCCGTGCGCACCGCGCAGGAGGCCCAGTCCGTCGCCACCCTGTTCGCCCGACGCCACACGCCCTGGGCGCTGCGGGACGCGCAGATCAAGGTGTGGCCGGTCGACGCAAGCGTCAAGGATCTCGGCTGGGTCGTGGAGTGGCGACGACGGCAGGGCGAACTCCTCATGCCCATGCGCCTGGACATTCTGATCGAGCCCTCCGGCCGGCTGACCGACCTCATCGCCCGAGACGTCGAGGATCCCAAGCTGCCTCGGATCGGCATCGGCAGGGAAGCGGCGTGGAAGAAGTTCGAGGCCCATTACAGGCTCAAGCCCGGCCAGGGCGAGCGCGGAGAGGCCGTCTACCTGGTCGAGCGGCACGCAGACCAGTGGCACATCCATTGGCGTCTGGCGGCCCGCGACGGCGACATGCTGAAGTCCGCCACCGTGGACGCCACGAGCGGTGACATCCACGGCGCTGCGGAGTCTCCGGTCGATCTCCAGCCTCCCGTTCCAGACCAGGGGAGCGGTACCCCGTAGGGGGCCACGGGGAGGAGCCGTGCGGGGGAGGGGGCGGGAGGTGTGACGGCCCGGAGCCGCACCCGGAGTCGCACCCGGAGCCGTCCCGGAGCCGTGGCCGGAAATCGTACGTCCCTCCGGCGCGTTCCCGTCAACGTTCACCGTCATGCTCCCGTCAGGTCTCCTTCCCGTCACCCGGTCTCCCTACCGTCCCCGGCGTACCACCCCGCGTTCGAAGGCGAACCAGGGGGCGTCGACTGGAGGCCGGTCTTGTCATCCGATGTGTCCCGCAGAAGGCTCTTCGCTCTGGGCGGAGGCGCCCTCGGCGCCGCCGCCGTCGGCTCGCTGCTGCCGCCCTCGCTCCAGGCGGCGATGGCCGCCGAGCCGCCCGCCGGAGGGCTGGCGTCGATCCGGCACGTGGTGATCCTCATGCAGGAGAACCGTTCCTTCGATCACTACTTCGGCACCCTCAGGGGCATTCGGGGCTTCGGTGACCGCAACGCCGTCGAGCTGCCCTCCGGCCGGCCGGTCTTCGAACAGCCGGCCGGGCCCGGCCGGACCGTGCTCCCCTTCCCCGTCCGGGGCGCCGCCGAGACCCAGCGCAAGGACCTCCAGTACATCGGGGACCTCGACCACTCCTGGGGCGGCGGCGGCAAGGCCTGGAACGGCGGCTGGATGGACGGCTGGGTCACCGCCAAGACCGCCGCCACCATGGCGTACTACGACCGCCGTGACATCCCGCTGCACTACGAACTCGCCGACACCTTCACCGTCTGCGACGCCTACCACTCCTCCATCCACACCTCCACCAGCCCCAACCGCAACCACCTGTGGTCCGGCTGGACCGGCTACGAGGCCGACGGCAGCCGCGCCGTCACCAACGCCGCCTACGACGAGGGCACCCACCCCGGCTACGGCTGGCCCACCTACGCCGAACGGCTCGAAGCCGCCGGACGCAGCTGGAAGACGTACACCGAGTGGGAGAACTTCACCGACAACAACATCGAGTTCTTCACCACCTTCAAGAAGATCGCCCGCAAGGCACTCGCCAGGACCGGCGGGCACACCTTCATGGAGTCCTTCTACGCCGCCGTCCGCGAGACCGCCGACCCCGCCGAGCGGACCAGGCTCCTCACCCTCCTGGAGGAAGGCGTCGCCGGGCTCACCCGCGCCGAGCGCTCCCTCTTCGAGCGGGGACTGCGCCGGGTCGAGAGCGGCACCCTCGCCGACGCCTTCCGCGCCGACGTCGCCGCCGGAACCCTCCCCGAGGTCTCCTACCTCGTGCCCTCCGCGATCGACTCCGAGCATCCCGGCGCCTCCTCGCCGGTCGCCTCCGCGAGCCTCGTCTACCAGGTGCTCGACGCCCTCGGCGCCCACCCGGAGGTCTGGCGCCACACCGTCGTCCTGATCAACTACGACGAGAACGACGGCTTCTTCGACCACGTGCCGCCGCCGGTCCCGCCGCAGGACGACACCGACGAACGCTGGCAGGGCAAGCCGACCGGCCTCGGCATCCGGGTCCCGCTGCTCGTCGTCTCCCCCTGGTCGGTCGGCGGCTACGTCTGCTCCGAGACCTTCGACCACACCTCCGTGATCCGCTTCCTGGAGAAGCTCACCGGGGTCGCCGAGCCCCACATCACCCCCTGGCGCAGGACCGTCACCGGCGACCTCACCTCCGCCTTCGACTTCCGGCGCACCCACCGGCAGCCCGAGGTCGACCGGCCCGGCCCGGTCCCGCCCTTCACCGGACGGTGGCGGCCACAGCCCCCGGCCGTCCAGCGGATGCCCGTCCAGGAACCGGGCGTCCGGCCCGCCCGCCCGCTGCCGTACCAGCCGGACGCCTCCGCGACCGTCGGACCCGGCGCCGTCCGCGTACGGCTCGCCAACACGGGGAAGGCGAGCGCGCACTTCGCCCTCTACCCGTACGCGGGCGAGTTCGCCGCCCCGCAGCACCGGGACGTCCGGGGCACGTCCGAGTGGACCGTCCCCGTCCCCGGCGACCGCTACCGCTTCACGGTCACCGGCCCCAACGGCTTCCGGCGCGAGTTCGAAGGACCCGCCGCACCTACGGCCCCCGGCGCCGAGGTGACCTCCCGGATCGACCACCACGACCGGGACCTGCACCTCACCCTCCGCAACACCGGCAGGTCCGCCGTCACCTACACCGTCCGGCCGCTCGGCTACGTGGACCCCGAGGACCGCCACGACTGGGCCCGTACCGTCACCGTGAAGCCCGGCAAGTCCCGCACCGTCGTCCATTCGGCCGCCGACGCGCACGGCTGGTACGACATCGAGGTGACCGCGCCCGACGGCTTCCGGCGCCGCCTGATGGGCCACATCGAGAACGGCCACGCGAGCGTCTCCGGCTGACCGGCCGCACCTCGCCTTCGTGCCCGGGGACCGGACCCGCGTCCGGCCCCGGGCACTGCTGTGAGCATCGACACGAAACGGGCAAACGATCACGATTCGCTGTAAGAGTGGCCCCACGCGGGTCACGCGTTCTTTCCGGGCCACTCCCCGTGACAGATCCACGCATCCCCCAGGGAGCACGTCCGTTGGCAGCCATCGCACGGTGGTGCATCAGGCACCGCCTCGTCGTCGTCCTGCTGTGGCTCCTCGCCCTCGGCGGGGCCGGCACCTCCGCGCTCCTCGCGGGCAGCGCCTACTCCAACGACTACGAAGCCGCAGGCACCGAGTCCGGCCGGGCCACCGCCCTCCTCGACCGAGGCTTCCACGGACTCGGCGGCGACACCGACACCATCGTCTGGCACAGCGACCGGGGCAGCGTCCGCGCCGACGCCGTGGAACGACGCATGACGGCGATGCTCGAACAGGTCGCCGCCCTGCCCGGCATCGCCGCCGTCACCACCCCGTACGGCCCAGCCCCCGCCACGGACGGCGCAGCCGCCGCGAGGGACGGTTCGGCCTCCGCGACGGACGCCTCGGCCCCTGCCATGGACAGCTCGGCCGCCGCCGGGCAGATGAGTCCGGCCGCCGCCTCGGACGGCGCAGCCGCCGCCGGGCAGACCAGCGCAGCCGCCGCCGGGCAGATCGGCGCAGCCCCCGCCACGGACGGCGCAGCCGCCACGGACAGCGCAGCCCCCGCCAAGGACAGCCCGGCCCCCGCCGCGCAGATCAGCCCAGCCGCCGGGCAGTTCAGCGAGGACGGGCACACCGCCTACGCCACCGTCACCTTCCACCACCCGTCCGAGGACATCCCGCCCGCCCAGGCGCGGGCCCTCGTCGACACGGCGAAGGCGGCGGCCGACGAGAGCGAAGGGCTCACCGTCGAACTGGGCGGCAGCGCCGTCGCCCTGACCGAAGCCCCCGGCGGGCACATCGCCGAGTTCGTCGGCGTGGCCGTCGCCGCCGTCGTCCTCTTCCTCGCCTTCGGCTCCCTCGCCGCCGCCACCCTGCCCCTCGCGACCGCCCTCGTCAGCGTCGGCACCGCCTACGCGGGCATCGTGCTCCTCGGGCACGTCATGACCGTCGCCGACTTCGCGCCCATGCTCGGCATGCTCGTCGGTCTCGGCGTCGGCATCGACTACGCCCTCTTCATCGTCACCCGCCACCGCAAGGGCCTGAAACGCGGACTCCCCGTCGCCGAGGCGGCCGAGACCGCCGTCGCCACCACCGGCCGCGCCGTCGTCTTCGCCGGGGCCACCGTCTGCATCTCGCTGCTCGGCATGCTGATCCTGCGGCTCGGCTTCCTCAACGGCGTCGCCCTCGCCGCCTCCCTCACCGTCCTCCTCACGGTCGCCGCCTCCGTCACCCTGCTCCCGGCGCTGCTCTCGCTCATCGGCCCGCGCGCCCTGTCCCGGCGCGAGCGGCGGATCCTGGCCGAGCAGGGACCCCGGCCCGAACCGCCCACCGGCTTCGCGGCCCGCTGGTCGGCCCTGGTCGAGCGGCGCCCCAAGCTGCTCGGGGCCCTCGCCGTCCTCGTCATGGCGGTCCTCGCGCTGCCCGTGCTCTCCCTCCACCTCGGCACCTCCGACCAGGGCAACAACCCGGCCACGGCGACCACCCGCAAGGCGTACGACCGGCTCGCCGAAGGCTTCGGGCCCGGCGTGAACGGCCCCCTCACCCTCGTCGCGGCGGTCGACGGCGCCGACGACCGGGTCGCCCTCGACCGGCTCCCGGCCACCCTCGCCGCCACCCGGGGCGTCGCCTCCGTCTCCCCGGTCACCTACAACGGCCCCGGCGACACCGCCGTCCTCACCGTCGTACCCGACTCCTCGCCGCAGTCCAAGGCCACCAGCGAACTCGTCGACCGGCTCCGCGCGGACGTCCTGCCGAAGGCCGCCGCAGGCACCTCCCTCACCGTGTACGTCGGCGGGGTCACCGCCTCGTACGACGACTTCGCCGGGATCATCGTCGGCAAGCTGCCGCTCTTCGTCGGCTCCGTCATCGCCCTCGGCTCCCTGCTGCTCCTGCTCGCCTTCCGCTCCCTCGGCATCCCGATCAAGGCCGCCGCCATGAACATCGCGGCCGTCGCCGCCGCCTTCGGCGTCGTCGTCGCGATCTTCCAGTGGGGCTGGGGCAGCGAACTGCTCGGCCTCGGCAGCGCGGGCCCGATCGAACCCTTCCTCCCCGTGATCATGGTCTCGGTGCTCTTCGGGCTCTCCATGGACTACCAGGTCTTCCTGGTCAGCCGGATGTACGAGGAGTGGCGCGAGACCGGCGACAACCGGCGGGCGGTCCGCATCGGCCTCGCCGAGACCAGCCGGGTGATCAACTCGGCGGCCGTGATCATGATCTCGGTCTTCCTCGCCTTCGTGCTCACCGGAGACCGGGTCATCGCGATGTTCGGCATCGCTCTCGCGGCGGCCGTCGCCCTCGACGCCTTCGTCCTGCGGACCCTCCTCGTCCCCGCCCTCATGCACCTGCTCGGCGGGGCGAACTGGTGGCTGCCCCGCTGGCTCGACCGGCTGCTTCCCCGCATCAGCATCGAGCCGCCCGACCCGGCGGACACCCGTGCGCGGATCCCCGTACCGTGTGTGACGGCCCTGGCCGTGCAGGAGAACGCCGTGCAGGAGAGCGCCATGAAGGAGAGAGAAGACGATGTTCGCGATATCGCTGGGTGACGACGGTGCCGAGCTGAGGCCCCTGGAGATCGGGCACGCGGAGGAACTGCTGGCCCACATGGACCGGGGCAGGGACTTCGTGGGCCGCCACATCGGCCTCCCGGACGTCGTCGCCGACCTCGACTCCACCCGCGCCTACCTCCGTACGTACGCGGAGAAGACGGCGAGCGACACCGGCCGCCTCTACGGCATCTGGACCGACGGCACGCTCGTCGGCGGCGTCCTCTTCCGCACCTTCGACACGGTCTACGGCACCGCCGAGGCGGGCTGCTGGCTGGAGCCCTCCGCCGCCGGCAAGGGCCTGGTCACCCGCGCCTGCCGGGTGATCATCGACTGGGCGATCGAGGAGCGGGGCATCCACCGCGTCGAGTGGCACGCCGCCACGGGCAACGAGCCGAGCATCGCCGTCGCCCGCCGCCTCGGGATGACGAAGGAAGGCGTCCTGCGCCAGAACTACCCGCACCGGGGCGTCCGCACGGACACCGAGGTCTGGTCGGTCCTCGCCCCGGAGTGGCGCGAGGCGAAGACCGCGGCTTCCTGAGCTTCGCCGCCTCGCCTTAAGGGCGTTCTCATGTGTGCCGCCTAGCGTGCGGCCCCATGGACACCAAGACGACGACCGACACGCCCGCCGAGAACTCCGCCGACGCGCCGGAGCCGTTGGACACCCTGAAGAAGACCGAGGGCACGGCGGGCGAGACCACCGGTACCTCCGAAGCCGCCGAAGGCTCCTCCGAAGGCCCCGAGGACGACGAACTGCTCCCGGAGGAGGAGGCGGTGGCCGCCCCCGCCTCCTCCGGCATCGCGGGCGCGGCAGCCGCCGTGGTCTCCGCCGCGCTCGGCGCCGTCGCCCTCACCGGCACCTGGAGCGGCCGGATCGTCGCCGAACGAGAGACGCTGATCGGACAGATCCACACGTCCGGCACGGGCACCCCGGCCCAGCAGATCTCCGAGATCTACGGCGACGCCTGGCACAGCACCGCCCTGGTGAACGGCGTCTTCGCCTTCGTCGCCCTGTTCGTCGCCATCCTCGTCCTGATCCTCCCCGCCCGCCCCACCTGGGTCCGCGCGGTCGCCGTCGCGGGCGCGGTCCTCGGCGCCCTCGGCGTGATCCTCTCGGCCGGCATCTACTTCGACCTGTTCTTCGGCCTGCCGACCGCCGGATCCTGAGGTCCCCCGACCGGACGGGGCACGGCGGAGTAGCGTGAGTCCGTCGGGCGATGCCACTCCGGGGGGAGCTGCCATGAGGTCGGTCGGGCGAGGGTGGGTTCCGCTGATCCTCGGAGTGGTCGTGGTGCCCTGGCTGCTGGCCCTGGCGGTGAGCGTGCTGTGCGACGGGACGAACGGGTTGCTCCTGCCGGCGGGCACCCGGATGGTCCTGATCCTGCCGCTGCTGGCCGCCGAGACCGTCGCAGTGGTCGCGGCCTTCCGCCGCTACGACGCCCTGCGCCCCGACTTCTGGCCGGGAGCCGGGCTCGCCTTCGCCCTGCTGGCACTGTTCACCCTGATGGCCGTGGCCGCGACCTGGGGCGAGGGCGGTGCGCTGCTGGGTATCTGGGCCTTCTACAGCGGCTACGTGTTCTTCGTCTTCGGCTTCGGAGGGAGGGCCTGGCGGAAGGCCTTCACCCAGGCCGTACGGGCGTGAGGTCGGGGCGCGGCCACGGCAGGGCCCAGTGCCCGGCCCCTGCCCGCGCGGCGCCGACCGTTCGCTCCAGGTCCGGGGCGCACTCGGCAGGTCCTCGGAGGGGAGCCGGTCCGCACGCATGAGGTCAGGTTCCCAGAGCGGGGCGACGAGGGCTGTGGCCGTCGTCTAGCTCTCCGCCGGGCCGGGAACCCCCTCGTCCCCGCCCGCCGCCTCGGGCGGCACCTCGTCCCCGCCCGTCGCCTCCTGCTCCCCGCCGCGCGCCGGAGAACCGCCCGGCAGGCGTATCGTCACTCGGCCCGACGTCAGGTCGACCGGGCCGCGTGCCGGGTCGGCGTCGCCCGGGTCCTCGCGGGTCAGGGCCTGGCGGCGCTGCTCCTCCGCCAGGTGTCTGCGACCGGGGGCGAACAGGTCCGCTATCGGGCCGAACAAGGTCATCGTCTCCTTCAGTCGACCTCGACACGGAGGATCCGATCGTCCCCGGGCTCCGGGGTCCCCCTGCCGTCGGTCTCGCTCGTCACCACGAGGAGCCCGCCGCCGCCCGTCGCGAGGACCGTGCGCAGCCGTCCGTACTCCCCGATGAGGAACGCCCGGGGGTCCCCCGAGCGTTCCTCGCCCGAGAGCGGGATCCGCCACAGTCGCTCGCCCCTGAGCCCCGCCATCCAGATCGCGCCCCGCGCGTACGCGATCCCGCTCGGCGACGCCTCCGACGTGCGCCACTGGGCCACCGGGTCCACGAAACCCGCCCGTCCGGCCCGGCCCTCCACCACCGGCCAGCCGTAGTTCCGCCCCGGCTCCACCAGGTTCAGCTCGTCCCAGGTGTCCTGCCCGAACTCGGCCGCCCACAGCCGCCCGTCCCCGTCCCAGGCGAAACCCTGCACATTGCGGTGCCCGTACGAGTAGACCGGCGACCCGGGGAAGGGGTTGCCCGGCGCGGGCGCGCCCTCCGGGGTCAGCCGCAGGATCTTCCCGCCGAGCGAGGACCGGTCCTGCGCCAGACCCGTCCTGCCGGTCTCGCCCGTCCCCGCGTAGAGCATCCCGTCCGGCCCGAACGCGATCCGCCCGCCGTTGTGGATCCGCCCCTTCGGGATGCCCGTGAACACCGGCTCCGGCGCCCCCAGCCGATCGCCCGCCCCACCTCCGTACCGCATGCGTACGATCCGGTTGTCCGACTCCGCCGTCAGATACGCGTACACCCAGCCGTCCCGCACCGCGAGCCCCAGCAGACCGCCCTCGCCGCCGGGCACCACCCCCGGCACCTCGCCCAGCGGGCTCCGCGCCCCGGTCCGCCCGTCGATCCGCGTCACCGTCCGCTCGTCGCGCGAGGAGACCAGCAGATCCCCACCGGGCAGCGCGGCCAGCCCCCAGGGCGACGGCAGCCCTTCGGCGAGCGTGCCCGTGACCTTCGCACCGCCCGGGGGAGCGGGTGGCCTCGTCGTGGCCGAGCGGGCCGGTCCGTCCGCAGGGGAGTTCGGCACGCACCCCGCGATCAGTACGGACAGGGCGGCGCCCCACAGGGCGTTCCTCACGGCAGGACGGCTCACGGCACGGGTCCCTTCGACGGGGGCGGGTGGTTCCTTCCCTTCCCTCCCGGATGCCCGTACGACCCTCCCGGGTTCCGGCAGGACGCGCGGACCCCGCGCGCCCGCTCAGTCCCAGGACCCCCGAGGCGCCGGAAGACGCGCGATCTCCGTCAGGTCCGCCGCCGTCAGGCGCAGCTCCGCCGCCCGCGCGTTCTCCACCACCCACCGCTCCCGCTTCGCCCCCGGCACCGGCACCACATGCCGCCCCCGGCCCAGCACCCACGCGAGCGCCACCTGCGCCGGAGTGACCTCGGCGCCGTGCCGGGCGGCCACCCGCCGCAGCCCCGCCACCAGCGGCTGGTTCGCCGCCATCATCTCGGCGGTGAACCGGGGATGGCGGGCCCGGGGATCGTCGGGCTCGAAACCGCCGCCCGTGGTCAGCGTCCCGGTCAGATAACCACTCCCCAACGGCATCGCCGCCAGGAAACCCACCCCCCGCGCCGCGCACCATGGAAGCAGCCGCACCAGCGACTCCTGCGACCACACCGAAAGCTCCGCCTGCACCGCCGCCACCGGGAACACCTGCTGGACGCGCTCCAGTTGGCGCATCGTCCCCTCGTAACCGTCCCGGGCGACACCGGTCGCGCCCCGGCGGGCCGTACGGGTGCCGACCGCGCACAGCCCGAGCGCCCGCACCTTCCCCGCCGTCACCAGATCGGCCATCGCGCCCCAGGTCTCCTCCACCGGCACCTCCGGATCGGCCCGGTGCAACTGGTAGAGATCGATCACATCCGTCTGGAGCCGCCGCAGCGAGGCATCACACGCCCGGCGTACATAGCCCGGCCGGCCATTGGCCACGACATGCTGGTCCCCGACGAGCAGCCCGCACTTCGTCGAGACGAAAGCCTCCGCCCGCCGCTCCTTCAGCACCCTGCCCACCAGCAGCTCATTGGTGAACGGCCCGTACATGTCGGCGGTGTCGAGCAGACTCACCCCGGCGTCGAGCGCCGCGTGGAGGGTCCGCAGCGAGCGGTCCCCCCGCGCCTGCGACCGGCTGTACGCCCAGCTCATCGGCATGCACCCCAGGCCGACCGCACCCACGTCGAGCGCCGTCGCCCCGATAGTCCTGCGCTCCACCTGCCGGTACCCCTCCCTCGTGCCGCCCCCCAAAGTAACCAATGACCGGCGGGATTCTTCGCATAGCCTCCCGGACATGAGATTCGAAGACACGACCGTCGACGTGTGGCTTCCGATTCCGGCGGAGGAGATCGAAGGACTCCCCGAGCCGGGCGATTCGGGCCTGAACTACCGCTTCTGGGACGGCGGACCGGACTTCCCCGCCGATCCCGCGCGCTGCGCCTACTACGTCGTCCCGTACATGAAGGGCATGGAGGTCGCCGTACGCCCCCTGTCCGCGATGACCTCGGTCCGCGTGGTGCAGACCCTCTCGGCGGGCATCGACCACGTCACCCCCGGACTCGGACTGCTCCCGCCCGGCGTCGCCCTCTGCAACGCCAAGGGCGTCCACGAGGCCAGCACCGCCGAACTGACCCTCGCCCTGATACTCGCCTCCCTGCGCGGCATCCCCGGCTTCGTCCGAGGCCAGGACGCGGAGGAGTGGCGGGACGGCTTCTACCCCGCCCTCGCCGACAAGTCGGTCCTGATCGTGGGGTACGGATCGATCGGCGCCGCCATCGAAGACCGGCTCGCCCCCTTCGAGTGCGCGCGGGTCGCACGCGTCGCACGCTCCGCGCGCACCACCGAGCGCGGCCCCGTGCACGCCTTCACGGAACTGCCCGCGCTGCTCCCCGAGGCCGACGTGGTCGTCCTCTCCACCCCGCTCACCCCCGAGACCAGGCATCTCGCCGACGCCGGGTTCCTCGCCCGGATGAAGGACGGCGCGCTCCTGGTGAACGTGGCCCGGGGCCCGGTCGTCGACACGGCGGCCCTGCTCAAGGAGGTCGGGACCGGCCGGATCACGGCGGCGCTCGACGTCACCGACCCGGAGCCGCTGCCCGCCGGACACCCCCTCTGGCACGCCCCCGGGGTGCTCGTCAGCCCCCATGTGGGCGGTTCCACCTCCGCCTTCATGCCCCGCGCCAAGCGGCTGATCGCCGCGCAGCTGCGGCGGTTCGCGGCGGGTGAGGATCCGGTGAACGTGCTGCTCACCACCGGCTGAGCGGGTAGGAGTTCCTCCGGGTGAACACACCGGGAGGGCTCCCGCGCAAGCCCTTGCTTGTCACGGAGCGTAGATCAACCCTGTCCCTGAGTGACGGTCCTGGTGTATCGTCCCGGAGCGGGGGACTGCGTCGAGTAAGGGCTGACGCTGGGGAGCGAAGTGACGGGCCATCAGATTTCCAGGGGGGCGCCGGGTGAGGCACGGCCGGAGGACCGACGATCCGACGCGGCGGCGCCGCAGCCGGAGGGACCTCCGCACCTCACCGACCGCCTCGCGCGTACCGTGCCGGACCAGGGAGCACACCACCGCACCCATCACCCGGCCCCACCACCGACACCCGGACCCGGGGGCGATCCCGGGTCCGGTCGTGCGGCCGGGGGTGATTCCCGGGCCGGCCATGCGGCCGGGGACGGTCCCCGGTCCGGTCGAGCGCCCGACGGCGGGGGAGGGGCTGGACCCCGGGCCGGCGGAGAGGCCGGGTCTCCCGGGGGTGGTCCTTGGGGCGGTCGTGACGCGGGACCCGGTGGGGCTTGGTGTGGTCGTGACGCGGGACCCGGCGGGTCCTGGGCCGGTCGTGACGCCGGACCTGGTGGAGAGGCCGGGCCCGGGGGCGCGGGTGGTGCCGGATCCCGGGCCGGTCGTGCGGCCGGGTCTCCCGGGAGTGGGCCCTGGGCCGAGGGAGAGGCCCGGTCCGGCTCCCGGCCCTCCTCCGTGCGGGACCCCGCAGGGCCCCACGACTGCGACGGACACGCCCCCGGCGCCCCCGGCGAACCGGCCGCGCGCCCGCACGACGCGGCGGCGTGCGGCGGTGTCGCCCCGGAGGCGAGGGTGAACGCGCCGGGGGCGGTGCTCACCCGCCCCCCGGCCGGACCCGGCGAAGGCACCCCCGGACGCCCCGCCCCCGAGCGTCCCGGTCTCGGCGCCATCCTCGCGCAGATCACCCTGGGACTGATCTGCGCGGGCTACACGACCGGCGCCTCCCTCGGCTGGGGCTCCCCGGGCCTCGCCCTCGTCATGGGCGACTTCGGACTCAGCGCCGCCGCCCTCACCGCCGCCGTCTCCTGCTTCCTCTACGCCCGCGCCCACCGCGGCAGCGACCGCCCCGCCTGGCTGCTCTTCTCCTTCTCCTCGTTCATGGCCTGCGCCGGAAACGCCGTCTGGGGCTGGTACGAGGTCGTGCTCCGCACCCACGTACCCGCCTCCTCCGTCGCGGACCTCTGCTTCTTACTCTTCGCGCCCCCCGCCATCGTCGGCCTCCTGGTCCTCGCCAAGAAACCCGTCACCCGGGCCGGATGGTTCTGCCTCGGACTCGACGCCTGGCTCATCGGCGGCTCCCTCCTCACCCTCTCCTGGAGCCTCGCCCTCGCCCGTACCGCCCACTTCCAGAACGAACCGGTCGCCCAGGCGGCCCTCTCGCTCGCCTACCCGCTGCTCGACATCGTCCTCGTCAGCATGGTCCTCGTCCTGCACTTCCGGCGCTCCCAGGCCAACCGCTCGGCGACCAACACCGCCATCGCCGCCCTCGCCCTGACCGTCCTGTGCGACGCCCTGTTCACCTCGCCGCTGCTCCGCGAGAACTACGTCTCGGGACAGCTCCTCGACGCGGGCTGGTTCGCCGGCTCCCTGCTCCTCGCCTACGCCCCCTGGGGGGTGCGCCGCCTCCCCGAGGGCGACGCCCACGCCCGCGGGCCCTCGCTGCACAGCCGCCCCGTCGCGGGCTCGCTCGCCGCCCTCACCCCGTACCTCGCCGCCGCCGTCTGCACCCTCGGCATCCTGTACAACGTCGTCCAGGGCCGCCGGGTCGACCGCTTCGTCGTCCTCACCGGCTGCGCCGTCGCCCTCGCCCTCGTCGCACGGCAGGGCATCATGCTCCTCGACAACATCGCCCTCACCCACGAACTGGCCCAGAAGGAGAACCACTTCCGCTCCCTCGTCCAGGGGTCGAGCGACGTCATCATGATCGCCGCGCCCACCGGCGTACTCCGCTACGTCAGCCCCGCCGCCTCCGGGGTCTACGGCCGCGACGCCGAGGAACTGACCGGCTCCGAACTGGCCGCCCTCATCCACCCCGAAGACCTCGGCGCCGTCATCCACGAGGTCCGCCGCTTCCTCGCCGTCTCACCCGCAGAGGAACCCACCACCCGCATCGAATGCCGCTTCCGCTCCGGCCGGGGCGACTGGCTCAACGTCGAATCCACCGTCAACCGGCACCAGGGCGGCCTGATCTTCAACAGCCGGGACGTCACCGAACGCGTACGCCTCCAGGCCCAGTTGCAGCACAACGCCGAGCACGACCCGCTCACCGGACTGCCCAACCGCGCCCTGTTCACCCACCGCGTCCGCCAGGCACTCGGCGGACGCCGGGCCTCCGACCCCGGCACCGCCGTCCTCTTCATCGACCTCGACGGCTTCAAGGGCGTCAACGACAGCCTCGGCCACCAGGCGGGCGACGACCTCCTCGTCCAGGCCGCCCGCCGCCTCCACGACTCCGTACGCGCCGGGGACACCGCCGCCCGCCTCGGCGGCGACGAGTTCGCCGCCCTCATCCTCGGCGACGGCAACCGGGACCGCACGGCCCGTGAGGGCCAGGTCCAGGAGATCGCCGACCGGCTCCGGCTCACCCTCTCCCGGCCCTACCGCGTCGGCGGCGAGAACGAGGTCAGGGTCGCCGCCTCCATCGGCGTCGCCTTCGCCGAACCGGGCATCGGCGCGGGCGACCTCCTGCGCAACGCCGACCTCGCCATGTACCGCGCCAAAGCCGCGGGCAAGGACCGCGTCGAGCTGTACGCCCCCCAGATGCAGGCCGAGGTCCTGCGCCGCACCGAGCTGGCCGCCCGGCTGCGCAGCGCCCTCCACGACGGCGAGTTCGCCCTGCTCCACCAGCCCGTCGTCGACCTCGCCACCGGCCGGATCTCCGCCGTCAGCGCCCAGCCGCGCTGGCGCTCCAGCCAGGGCATCCTCTTCACCCCCGCCGAGTACCTCCGGGTCGTCGACGACGGCGAGCGCACCGCCGAACTGGGCCGCTGGCTCCTCGAAGAAGCCGTGGAACAGGCCGCCGAGCGCACCGGCATCGGCCACCGCGCCCCCGTCGCCATCCGGCTCTCGGCCGGCCGGCTCCTCGACCGCTCGCTGCCCCTCGGCTCGGTGGAATCCCTGCTCGCCCGGCACGGACTGCCCTCCGGCGCACTGATCGTCGAACTCTCCGACAGTGACCCCCGGGTCTCCCTCGACGCCCTGGAGGAGCGCCTGACCACCCTGCGCCGCCTCGGCGTACGGATCGCGCTCGACGGCTTCGGCAGCGGACACGTCGCCCTCCACGCGCTCCGCCGCCTCCCCGTCGACCTCCTGAAGCTCGACAGGGGACTGGTCGACGGCATCGTCGAATCGCCCCGGCTCCGCAAGATCACCCGAGGGGTGCTCCGTACCGCCGCCGAACTCGGCCTCCAGACCGTGGCCGACGGCGTCGACACCCCGGAACAGGTCGCCACCCTCCGGGCGATGGGATGCGGCCATGCCCAGGGCATGGCCTTCTCCGGCCCGCTCGACGAGTACCGGCTGCGCAGGGCCCTCGTACGGGACGAGTACCCACTGCCCGGAGCGGTCCCCGCGCAGTCCGGGAACCACCCCCCGCTCCGCTCACATGATGAGACGCCCGTCCCACCCACTTGACAGTAACAAGGGCTGAGAGGGAGGGTCAGTGCCATGCGCACCCGAATTCTCGTACTTGGACAGCGCGTCGGCTGAAGCAGGGCCCCCTCCGGGCCTGCTGAGAACGCACCGACGCGCTCCCCTCGCTTGCCTCCCGGCACGAGGGGTTTTTTGTTGCACCGATGACCTACCGAAGTCGGTGCAAAACCTGGCAAACCACCCTGCACAAACCCTCAGCTTCGAGAAGAGACACTGATGACCGAGCAGGCCACCGGGCACCATCCGCAGCCGCGGCCCCGCAACGGAGCGACGGCCGCCTCCCCCGTCGAGCACGTCACGGGTGCGCAGTCCCTCATCCGCTCTCTTGAAGAAGTGGGCGCCGACACCGTCTTCGGCATCCCCGGCGGCGCGATCCTCCCCGCCTACGACCCGATGATGGACTCCCGGCGGGTCCGCCACATCCTGGTCCGCCACGAGCAGGGCGCGGGCCACGCGGCCACCGGCTACGCCCAGGCCACCGGCCGGGTCGGCGTCTGCATGGCGACCTCGGGCCCCGGTGCCACCAACCTCGTCACCCCGATCGCCGACGCGCACATGGACTCCGTCCCGCTCGTCGCGATCACCGGTCAGGTCGCCTCCAAGGCGATCGGCACGGACGCCTTCCAGGAGGCGGACATCTGCGGCATCACCATGCCGATCACCAAGCACAACTTCCTCGTCACCAAGGCCGAGGACATCCCCCGGACGATCGCCGAGGCCTTCCACATCGCCTCCACCGGTCGCCCCGGCCCGGTCCTGGTCGACATCGCCAAGGACGCCCTCCAGGCGAAGACCACCTTCTCCTGGCCGCCGCAGACCGACCTGCCCGGCTACCGCCCGGTGACCAAGCCGCACGCCAAGCAGATCCGCGAGGCGGCCAAGCTCATCAGCGCGGCCCGCCGGCCCGTCCTGTACGTCGGCGGCGGCGTCATCAAGGCCGGTGCCACGGCCGAGCTGAAGATCCTCGCCGAGCTGACCGGCGCCCCCGTCACCACCACCCTGATGGCCCTGGGCGCCTTCCCCGACAGCCACCCGCAGCACGTGGGCATGCCCGGCATGCACGGCGCCGTCACCGCCGTCACCGCGCTCCAGAAGGCCGACCTGATCGTCGCCCTGGGCGCCCGCTTCGACGACCGCGTCACCGGAAAGCTCGACAGCTTCGCCCCGTACGCCAAGATCGTCCACGCGGACATCGACCCGGCCGAGATCGGCAAGAACCGCACCGCCGACGTCCCGATCGTGGGCGACGCCCGCGAGGTCATCGCCGACCTTGTCCAGGCCGTCCAGGCCGAGCACAGCGAAGGCGCCCTCGGCGACGCCGCCGCCGGACGCTACGCCGACTGGTGGAGCGACCTGAACCGCTGGCGCGAGACCTACCCGCTCGGCTACGACCTGCCGGAGGACGGCAGCCTCTCCCCGCAGCAGGTCATCCAGCGCATCGGCAAGCTCGCCCCCGAGGGCACGGTCTTCGCCGCGGGCGTCGGCCAGCACCAGATGTGGGCCGCCCACTTCATCGACTACGAGCAGCCCGCCACCTGGCTGAACTCCGGCGGCGCCGGGACGATGGGCTACGCGGTCCCCGCCGCGATGGGCGCCAAGGCGGGCCTGCCGGACACCCCGGTCTGGGCGATCGACGGCGACGGCTGCTTCCAGATGACCAATCAGGAACTCACCACCTGCGCCCTGAACAACATCCCGATCAAGGTCGCCATCATCAACAACGGCGCCCTCGGAATGGTCCGCCAGTGGCAGAGCCTCTTCTACAACCAGCGCTACTCCAACACCGTCCTGCACTCCGGCCCGGACGACATCCAGGAGAACAAGGGCACCCGCGTCCCCGACTTCGTCAAGCTCTCCGAGGCCATGGGCTGCGTCGCGATGCGCTGTGAGTCCCCGGAGGACCTGGACAAGGTCATCGCCGAGGCCAACGCCATCAACGACCGTCCGGTCGTGGTCGACTTCATCGTCCACGAGGACGCCCAGGTGTGGCCGATGGTCGCCGCCGGCACCTCGAACGACGAGGTCATGGCCGCCCGGGGCGTCCGCCCCGACTTCGGCGACGGCGAAGACGACTGAAGCGCGGAACGCAGCAGAGCGAAAAGGAAGAGACCCAGACCATGTCCACCAAGCACACGCTCTCCGTTCTCGTCGAGAACACGCCCGGCATCCTCGCCCGGATCGCCGCCCTGTTCTCCCGCCGCGGCTTCAACATCGACTCCCTCGCCGTCGGCGTCACCGAACACCCCGACATCTCCCGCATCACCATCGTGGTGAGTGTCGAAGACCTGCCCCTCGAACAGGTGACCAAGCAGCTCAACAAGCTGGTCAACGTCCTGAAGATCGTCGAACTCGAGCCCGGCGCTGCGATCCAGCGCGAGCTCGTCCTGGTGAAGGTCCGCGCCGACAACGAGACCCGCTCCCAGATCGTCGAGATCGTGAAGCTGTTCCGCGCCAAGACCGTGGACGTCTCGCCCGAGGCGGTCACCATCGAGGCCACCGGTTCGAGCGACAAGCTCGAAGCCATGCTCAAGATGCTGGAGCCGTTCGGCGTCAAGGAGCTGGTGCAGTCCGGCACGATCGCCATAGGGCGTGGCTCCCGGTCCATCACGGACCGGTCCCTGCGGGCCCTCGACCGCAGCGCCTGAGCCCGACGGTCGACCGCGTGTCCGCATAGCGGTCCGACTGACGAGACCCGAAAACCTTCCTCACGCACCCCGCCGTACGGTGGGACGCAACACCAGCACTTCAAGGAGATACCAGTGGCCGAGCTGTTCTACGACGACGACGCCGACCTGTCCATCATCCAGGGCCGCAAGGTCGCGGTGATCGGCTACGGCAGCCAGGGCCACGCCCACGCGCTGTCGCTCCGTGACTCCGGTGTCGACGTCCGCGTCGGTCTCCAGGAGGGTTCCAAGTCCAAGGCCAAGGCCGAGGAGCAGGGCCTGCGCGTCGTCTCCGTGGCCGAGGCCGCGGCCGAGGCCGACCTCATCATGATCCTGACCCCGGACCCGATCCAGGCCCAGGTCTACGAGGAGTCCATCAAGGACAACCTGAAGGAGGGCGACGCGCTCTTCTTCGGTCACGGCCTGAACGTCCGCTACGGCTTCATCAAGGTGCCCGAGGGCATCGACGTCGCCCTGGTCGCCCCCAAGGGCCCGGGTCACCTGGTCCGCCGTCAGTACGAGGAGGGCCGCGGCGTTCCGTGCATCGCCGCCGTCGAGCAGGACGCCACGGGCAAGGCCTTCGAGCTGGCGCTCTCGTACGCCAAGGGCATCGGCGGCACCCGCGCCGGCGTCATCAAGACGACCTTCACCGAGGAGACCGAGACCGACCTGTTCGGTGAGCAGGCCGTCCTCTGCGGTGGCACCGCGGCCCTGGTCAAGGCGGGCTTCGAGACCCTGACCGAGGCCGGCTACCAGCCGGAGATCGCCTACTTCGAGTGCCTGCACGAGCTGAAGCTCATCGTCGACCTCATGTACGAGGGCGGCCTGGAGAAGATGCGCTGGTCGGTCTCCGAGACCGCCGAGTGGGGCGACTACGTCACCGGCCCGCGGATCATCACCGACGCCACCAAGGCCGAGATGAAGAAGGTCCTCGCGGAGATCCAGGACGGCACCTTCGCCAAGGAGTGGATGGCCGAGTACCACGGCGGTCTGAAGAAGTACAACGAGTACAAGTCGCAGGACTCCAACCACCTCCTGGAGACCACCGGCAAGGAGCTGCGCAAGCTCATGAGCTGGGTGAACGACGAAGAGGCGTAAGTCCTCAGGGTCGGGGCCGGACGGTACGTCCGGCCCCTTCCCACACCCTTGGACACCCCGTCCAACCACGGACGGGTGATCCTTCCAACGCGGCGCACGCGCGCCGCCGCCCCAGCACTACACTGCTCAAACAACATTCGCGTTCAGGCCCACAGCGTCGTGCGCTTTCACGCGGCAAGCCCCCTCCACCGCCTGCGGCCGTCGGGACGGCCGTCCGCACTGGATCTGTGAGGACTCACGTGAGCTCGAAACCTGTCGTACTCATCGCTGAAGAGCTGTCGCCCGCCACCGTCGACGCGCTGGGACCGGACTTCGAGATCCGGCACTGCAACGGCGCCGACCGCGCCGAGCTGATCCCCGCCATCGCCGACGTGGACGCGATCCTCGTCCGGTCCGCGACCAAGGTGGACGCCGAGGCCATCGCCGCCGCGACCAAGCTGCGCGTGGTCGCCCGTGCCGGTGTCGGTCTGGACAACGTCGACGTCTCCGCCGCCACCAAGGCCGGCGTGATGGTCGTCAACGCCCCGACGTCCAACATCGTCACCGCCGCCGAGCTGGCGTGCGGCCTCCTCGTCGCCACCGCGCGCAACATCCCGCAGGCCAACACCGCCCTGAAGAACGGCGAGTGGAAGCGCTCCAAGTACACCGGCGTCGAGCTGAGCGAGAAGACCCTCGGTGTCGTCGGTCTCGGCCGCATCGGCGTCCTGGTCGCCCAGCGCATGTCCGCCTTCGGCATGAAGATCGTCGCGTACGACCCCTACGTGCAGCCCGCCCGCGCCGCCCAGATGGGGGTGAAGCTGCTGGCCCTGGACGAACTCCTCGAGGTCGCCGACTTCATCACCGTCCACCTGCCGAAGACCCCGGAGACCCTCGGTCTCATCGGCGACGAGGCGCTGCACAAGGTCAAGCCCTCCGTCCGCATCGTCAACGCCGCGCGCGGCGGGATCGTGGACGAGGAGGCGCTGTACTCGGCGCTCAAGGAAGGCCGGGTCGCGGGCGCGGGCCTCGACGTGTACGCCAAGGAGCCCTGCACGGACTCCCCGCTCTTCGAGCTCGACCAGGTCGTCTGCACCCCGCACCTCGGCGCCTCCACGGACGAGGCCCAGGAGAAGGCCGGTATCGCCGTCGCCAAGTCGGTGCGCCTCGCGCTCGCGGGCGAGCTGGTCCCGGACGCGGTCAACGTCCAGGGCGGAGTCATCGCCGAGGACGTCAAGCCGGGTCTGCCGCTCGCCGAGAAGCTCGGCCGGATCTTCACCGCGCTCGCGGGCGAGGTCGCCTCGCGCCTCGACGTCGAGGTGTACGGCGAGATCACCCAGCACGATGTGAAGGTGCTGGAGCTGTCGGCGCTCAAGGGCGTGTTCGAGGACGTGGTCGACGAGACGGTGTCGTACGTCAACGCCCCCCTGTTCGCGCAGGAGCGCGGTGTCGAGGTGCGCCTGACGACCAGCTCCGAGTCGCCCGACCACCGCAACGTGGTCACCGTGCGCGGCACGCTGGCGAACGGCGAGGAGGTCTCCGTCTCCGGCACCCTGGCCGGACCCAAGCACCTCCAGAAGATCGTCGCCGTCGGCGAGTACGACGTGGACCTGGCGCTCGCCGACCACATGGTCGTCCTGCGCTACGACGACCGTCCGGGTGTCGTCGGCACCGTCGGCCGCATCCTCGGCGAGGCCGGTCTGAACATCGCGGGCATGCAGGTCTCCCGCGCGGAGGAGGGCGGCGAGGCGCTCGTCGTGCTCACCGTCGACGACACGCTCCCGGCTCCGGTCCTCGCGGAGATCGCGGCCGAGATCGGCGCCAACTCGGCGAGCACGGTCAACCTGGTCTGACGGACCGTACGGACCCCGGACGGCGAGGGCCCCCGGTGACGGGCCCCCGCTGAAGGGGACCTCCGGCGACGGAGCCTCCGGCGACGGGGTTTCCGGCGACGGGGCTTTCCGGCGAACGAGGCCCCGGCGAACAAGGGGCCCTGGGGGCAAGGGCCACCAGTGGCGAGGGCCCGGCGGCAGGGCCCTCCGGGGACAAGGGAGCGGAGCCGGGCCGACCAGGCCCATCTCCTCCGTCCTCTCTGTCCCGGAATCGTCACAGAGGTCCGGAGGTGTCGCCTCCGGACCCCCGACGCTGCTGTCATGGCGGGGAACGCGCCCGAGCGCATCACCCCAGGAGGCCCCATGCCCCAGCGCCGTACCGCCAGGATCCTCGCCGGACTCTTCGCCGCCGCACTGCTCATCGGCGGCGCCGCCCAGCTCGCCAAGGCGACCGCCGAGGCGCCCGCCCCGCAGACGGTCGCCATGAACAAGGCCGAACTCGTCGGCGCCTGACCCCGCCCGCCCCGGCCACGGCTACAGCCGGGCCGCCTTGAGGGCCATGTGGAGCAGCAGCCGGTCCTCGCCCGCGTCCAGGTCGAGACCGGTGAGCTGCTCGACCCGGGAGAGGCGGTAGTACAGCGTCTGCCGGTGGATGCCCAGGGCCGCCGCCGTGCGGCCCGCCTGGCCCGCGTGGTCGAGGAACTCCTCGGCCGTGCGGGCCAGTTCCGTGTGCGCGGGGGAGAGCAGGGCGCGCACCGCCGGGTCCGGCTCCGCCCGGGGCAGGGCGGTCAGCAGCCGGTAGGGGCCGATCGCCGTCCATTCGGCGAGCGGCCCGAGCAGCGGCTGCGCGTGCGCGGCGAGCGCCGCCGAGCCGGCCTCGCGCCAGGCGCCGTCGAGATCCGCGAGACCGCGCCGGGACGTGGCGATCCCCGCGACACCGGTGGAGCCCGCCGTGGTGCGCAGCCGCCCGGCGGCGGTGGTGGCGGGGGAGAGGTTGTCGGCGGAGCGGAGCCGGACGAGGGCGGCGAGGGCCCGGGGCGGCGTCCCGCCGTCGGCCGCCGGAAGCCGCCAGGGCAGGGTGCACAGGGCCGCGGCGGCGGGGACCGTGCGGGGCGAAGGGCTGTCCTCCGTCGGCCAGGGCGCCAGACACACCAGGGTGTGCAGCCCCTCCGCGTCCGGGCCGAGCGCCGTCCGCAGCGCGGCGAGCGCCATGTCGTACGGCCAGCCGCGCTCCGCCGTCAGGGCCGCCCGCAGCTCCCGGGAGAGGTCGGAGCCCGCGCGCTCCTCGGCCGCGAGCAGGACGCCGATGCGCTCGGCGACCTCCATGGCGGCGGCGAGCCGCTCGGGGGAGGGCCCGGGGTCGTCGTCGAGCAGCCAGACGTATCCGAGGACGACACCCCGATGGCGTACGGGGAGGCAGACGCGGTCCCGGAAGACGCCCGCGTCGGGGGCGGCGGGGATGCGGACCGGGCCGGTCGCCCGGGTGATACCGAAGCCCTCGAACCAGGCGCGGACCGCCGGGGAGGACTTGCGGGTGAGGATCGAGCGGGTCCTGACCGGGTCCATGGCGCTGTCGTCGTCGCTGTCGTGGGCGCCGAAGGCGATCAGGCCGAAATCACGGTTCTCCAGGGTCGCGGGGGCGCCGAGCAGCGCCGAGATCTCGTCCACCAGCTCCTGGTAATCGCCCTTCACGGGCCCATTCTCGCACCCCTCCCCGGATCCTTCAGACAGTTGTCTGAGAGGTGGGCCACGGATGCGTGACAGCTGTAGATGGCGGACGATCGGAGCGATCCATAGGTTTCACGGTGGTTCTCCGTGCTGTTACCGGTTCATTCCCTTGATCCGGATATGGCCCCGTTCTACCCTTGCTCCTTTGGAGGTGCCCCGTGCTGGGTCCCGTGATCCTCGCCGCGTCGCGCAGCGACAAGATGCGCCGTTTCGTTTCGGCTGCGCCCGGGACCAAGCAGGTCGTCGCCCGCTTCATCGCCGGCGAGAAGGTCGACCACGTCGTCCCGATCGTCCAGGAACTGAGCGACCGCGGCCTGGAGGTCACGCTCGACGTCGTCGGTGAGGACATCACCACCGTCGAGCAGTCGTACGCCGCCCGTGACGCCTACCTGGAGCTCATCGGGCGCCTCAAGGAGCTGGGCCTCGGCGAGCGCGCCGAGATGTCCGTCAAGCTGTCGATGTTCGGCCAGTCGCTGGAGAACGGGCACGAGCTGGCCCTCTCCAACGTCCGCCCGGTCGTCGAGGCCGCCGCCGAGATCGGCACCACGGTCACCCTGGACGCCGAGGACCACACCACCCTCGACTCGATGTTCGCCATCCACGAGGAGCTGCGGAAGGACTTCCCGCAGACCGGCTGCGTCATCCAGGCCTACCTGTTCCGCACCGAGGACGACGCCCGTCGCCTCGCCGCGAACGGTTCCCGGGTGCGGATCGTGAAGGGCGCCTACAAGGAGCCCGCCTCCGTCGCCATCCAGGAGAAGCCCGAGATCGACAAGGCGTACGTCCGGATCCTGAAGATCCTGATGGACGGCGAGGGCTACCCGATGATCGGCTCGCACGACCCGCGCCTGATCGCCATCGGCCAGGAGCTGGCCCGTCGCGCCGGCCGCAAGCTGGACCAGTACGAGTTCCAGATGCTGTACGGCATCCGCAGCGAGGAGCAGCACCGCCTCGCCGCCGAGGGCCACCGCATGCGCGTGTACACGGCCTACGGCACCGACTGGTACGGCTACTTCATGCGCCGTCTCGCGGAGAAGCCGGCCAACCTGCTCTTCTTCGGCCGCTCCATCCTCACCAAGGGCTGAGCCCACCACCCCTCAGAAGGAGTTACGCGACTCATGGACGCTGTCACCCAGGTCCCCGCTCCGGTCAACGAGCCGGTGCACAGCTACGCCCCCGGCTCGCCCGAGCGTGCCCGCCTTGAGATCAAGCTCAAGGAGCTGGCCGAGAACCCGCGCGAGCTGCCGATGACCATCGGCGGCGTGAAGCGCCTCGGCGGCGGCGAAGAGTTCAAGGTCGTCCAGCCGCACAATCACAAGGCGGTCATCGGCACCTTCCGCGGCGCCACCGAGCAGGACGCCCAGGACGCCATCGACGCGGCCCTGGCCGCCGCTCCGGCCTGGCGCGCGATGTCCTTCGACGACCGCGCCGCGATCATCCTGCGCGCCGCCGAGCTGCTGGCCGGCCCGTGGCGCGAGACGCTGGCCGCGTCCACCATGCTCGGCCAGTCGAAGACCGCCCAGCAGGCCGAGATCGACACCCCGTGCGAGCTCGTCGACTTCTGGCGCTTCAACGTGGCGTACGCCCGCCAGATCCTGGCCGAGCAGCCCCCGGCCAACTCGCCGGGCGTGTGGAACCGTCTGGACCACCGCCCGCTCGAAGGCTTCGTCTACGCGATCACGCCGTTCAACTTCACGGCCATCGCGGGCAACCTGCCCACCGCCCCCGCCCTCATGGGCAACGTGGTGGTCTGGAAGCCGTCCCCGACGCAGACCCACTCCGCCGTGCTCCTCATGGAGCTTCTGGAGGAGGCCGGCCTGCCGAAGGGCGTCATCAACCTGGTGACCGGCGACGGCATCGCCGTCTCCGAGGTGGCCCTGAACCACCGCGACCTCGCGGGCATCCACTTCACCGGTTCGACCCGGACCTTCCAGCACCTGTGGAAGACCGTCGGCAACAACATCGAGAAGTACCGCTCGTACCCGCGGATCGTCGGCGAGACCGGCGGCAAGGACTTCGTCGTCGCCCACCCCAGCGCCGACCGCGCCATCCTGAAGACCGCCCTGACCCGCGGCTCCTTCGAGTTCCAGGGCCAGAAGTGCTCCGCGTCCTCGCGTGCGTACGTCCCGGCGTCCATCTGGAACGACGGCTTCAAGGAGGAGTTCGCCGCTGAGATCGACGGCATCACCATGGGTGACGTCACCGATCTGTCGAACTTCATCGGCGCCGTCATCGACGAGCGCTCGTTCGCCAAGAACAAGGCCGCGATCGACCGTGCGACCGCCGACCCGAGCTGCACGATCATCGCCGGTGGCACCTACGACGACTCGGTGGGCTACTTCGTCCGCCCGACCGTCATCGAGTGCTCCGACCCGGAGAACGAGGTCTTCAAGGCCGAGTACTTCGGCCCGATCCTCGCCATCCACGTCTACGACGACAGTTCTGCCGAGAAGTACGACGAGATGCTGACCCAGATGGAGTCGGTCTCGGACTACGCCCTCACCGGCTCGGTCATCTCCGGCGACCGCGCCGCGGCCGCGTACACGATGGAGAAGCTCCGCTTCGCGGCGGGCAACTTCTACATCAACGACAAGTCGACCGGTGCCGTCGTCGGCCAGCAGCCCTTCGGTGGCGGCCGCGCGTCGGGCACCAACGACAAGGCCGGTGCCCCCCAGAACCTGATGCGCTGGACGCTGACCCGCGCCATCAAGGAGACCCTGGTTCCGCCGACCGAGTACGGCTACCCGCACATGGGCTGACGCCCTCCCGCCGCCCTCGGGCGGCACAGACCACCGCCCGCCTTCCCGGTCCCCCAACCGGGAAGGCGGGCGGTTCCCATTTCCCCGGGGCCACCGCTTCTTCCGGGGCGGTTCCGTGTCCGGCAGGGGCGGACCCGTGCGTGAGACGCTGGGATCATGCTTCTGCGGACCGCCCCCACCCACCGGCTCGGCGCCGACCGGCTCCGGGCCGTACGGACCCTGCTCGACGAGGCCTTCGAGGGGGACTTCTCCGAGGACGACTGGGACCACGCCCTCGGCGGGGTCCACGTCTGGGCCGAGGACGAGCGGGGGATCGCCGCCCACGGGGCCGTCGTCCAGCGACGCCTGCTGCACCGGGGCCGCTCGTACCGCGTCGGATACGTCGAAGGGGTCGCCGTCCGGGCCGACCTGCGCCGACAGGGACTCGGCGGCGCCGTGATGGCCGAGCTGGAACGGATCATCGAGGGAACGCACCACTTCGGGGCCCTCTCCGCGTCCCGGGCGGGCGCCGCGCTCTACCGGGCGCGCGGCTGGTGGACCTGGCCGGGACACATCGAGGTGCTCACGCCCTCGGGAACCGTCAGGCTCGCCGAGGAGGAGGGCTCCGTCTTCCTGCGCCCGACGCCCGGACGCGAACGGCCCGACCCGGCAGCCGCCCTCGTCTTCGACTGGCGGGACGGGGACGTGACCTGAGGGCGGGGGACGGTCAGAGGGTGCCGGGCCGGGGGCCTGAGGGGGTTGGTACGGACTCCGGCGGCTTCGCCGTCTCAGATAGTAGGAAGTCCGAGTAATTGTGGAGACAGATGCGGTCTCCTGCCCTAGCTTTGTAGAAGCCGAACGTCTCGCTTCATCAGCGAATGGCGGTCGAGAGCGCGATGCCCTTCGAGCAGGTAACCCCTGTGGCCGCGCTCCCCGCCCCCTCCGGCGCCTTCGATCACCTCTGATCTCCGTTGATCACCACGGATCTCCGCTGATCTCCGTACGTCCGGATCACCACCGATCCCAAGGAGTCGATCCCCATGGCCGCTCAGCCCACCCGTCGCGTCCGCCACTCCGCCGGCCGTCCCAGCGACGACGCCCGCCAGAACGCCGCCGCCGCCCTCCAGCGCGCCCTCGACCGCCGTGACAACGGCGGATCCACCGGCCACTGACACGGGCCACTGACACGAGCCACTGGCGCGGGCCGCTGACACCGGCCGCCGACATCGGCCTCCCCGCCGGTCGACCGGCTTCATTGGTCCACATGGTGGACGTAGTCGTGTCAGACCGTGGGACGGAGAGTAGGGTGCCGACATGTCTCACAGCATCAATCTCGCAGTCATTCCCGGCGACGGCATCGGCCAGGAGGTCGTGGCCGAGGGCCTCAAGGTCCTCGCGGCCGTCCTTCCCCAGGACGTGAAGCTGGAGACCGAGGAATACGACTTCGGTGCCAAGCGCTACCACGCCACCGGTGAGACCCTCACCGACGCCGACCTCGACTCCCTCAAGAAGCACGACGCCATCCTGCTGGGCGCCATCGGCGACCCGTCGGTGCCCTCCGGCGTCCTGGAGCGGGGCTTCCTGCTCAAGCTCCGCTTCGCCTTCGACCATCATGTGAACCTGCGCCCCTCGAAGCTGCTCCCCGGCGTGGCCACCCCGCTCGCCGGTGAGCCCGCGATCGACTTCGTCGTGGTCCGCGAGGGCACCGAGGGCCCGTACACCGGCAACGGCGGCACCATCCGCAAGGGCACCCCGCACGAGGTCGCCACCGAGGTCTCGGTCAACACCGCCTTCGGTGTCGAGCGAGTCGTCCGGGACGCCTTCGCCCGCGCCCAGGCCCGCCCGCGCAAGAAGCTCACGCTGGTCCACAAGAACAACGTGCTGACCTTCGCCGGGCACCTCTGGACGAACATCTTCGAGACGGTCGCGGCCGAGTTCCCCGAGGTCACCACCGACTACCTGCACGTCGACGCGGCGACGATCTTCCTCGTCACCGACCCGGCGCGCTTCGACGTGATCGTCACCGACAACCTCTTCGGCGACATCATCACCGACCTCGCCGCGGCCGTCTCCGGCGGCATCGGCGTCGCCGCCTCGGGCAACATCAACCCGAGCCGCGAGTTCCCGTCCATGTTCGAGCCGGTCCACGGCTCCGCGCCGGACATCGCGGGCCAGGGCAAGGCCGACCCCACGGCCACCGTCCTCTCCGTCGCCCTCCTGCTGCGCCACCTCGGTCACGAGGCCGAGGCCACCCGGGTCGAGGAGGCCGTCGCGGCCGACCTCACCGAGCGCGGCGACAGCGTCCGCGGCACGCGGGAGATCGGCGACGCGCTCGCCGCGCGAGTAGCGAGCTGACCCGCGCCGACTGACATCCTCAGCAGCCGTCGGGTCGCCCCAGCGCCCGGCGGCTGCCCCCTTGTGCGGTCACCGGGCGACATCCTCTGAATTCGGACCGTGTCACCCGTTTCACCCAGCGGTCCCCGCGAGCGATAATCGAACGTGGGGCCGCGGCATGCGGGCATGCTCGGACGTCCGGTGCGCCGGGGACAGCCGTCCCCCGGCGACGAGGGCGTACGCGCGCGGTCCTGCCCATACAACCGGTGAAGGACACGCACTCATGACGACGCCCACGATCGAGCTGAAGCCCACCTCCACCCCGCTCTCCGCGGCGGAGCGCGAGGCGATCCTGGCCAACCCGGGATTCGGACGCCACTTCACCGACCACATGGTCACCATCCGGTGGACCGAGGCGCAGGGCTGGCACGACGCCCAGCTCGTCCCGTACGGTCCGCTCGCCCTCGACCCGGCCACCAACGTCCTGCACTACGCGCAGGAGATCTTCGAGGGGCTCAAGGCCTACCGCCGCCCCGACGGCTCGGTCGCCAGCTTCCGCCCGGACGCCAACGCGCGCCGCTTCGTCGCCTCCGCCCGCCGGCTCGCCATGCCCGAGCTGCCCGTCGAGACCTTCGTCGAGGCCTGTGACGCCCTCGTCCGGCAGGACAAGGAGTGGGTCCCGGAGCACGGCGGCGAGGCCTCGCTCTACCTGCGCCCCTTCATGATCGCGACGGAGGTCGGTCTCGGCGTCCGCCCGGCGAACGAGTACCTCTTCGTCGTCATCGCCTCCCCGGCGGGCCCGTACTTCCCCGGCGGCGTGAAGCCCGTCTCCATCTGGCTCTCGGAGAACCGCGTCCGCGCCGTCCCCGGCGGCGTCGGCGACGCCAAGACCGGCGGCAACTACGCCGCCTCCCTGCTCGCCCAGGCCGAAGCCGCCGAGAAGGGCTGCGACCAGGTCGCCTACCTCGACGCCGTGGAGCACAAGTGGGTCGAGGAGCTGGGCGGCATGAACCTGTACTTCGTGTACGGGAACAAGCTGATCACCCCCACCCTCACCGGTTCGCTGCTCGCGGGCATCACCCGTGACTCGCTGCTCGCCCTGGCGGCCGATCTCGGTCTGGAGCCGGAGGAGGGCCGCGTCTCCATCGACCAGTGGCAGGCCGACTCCGCGAACGGCACCCTCACCGAGGTCTTCGCCTGCGGCACCGCCGCCGTGATCACCCCCGTCGGCACGGTCAAGTCCGAGCGCGGCGAGTGGAAGCAGTCCGGCGGCGAGCCCGGCGAGATCACCATGAAGCTGCGTGAGGCGCTGCTCGCCGTCCAGACCGGCAAGACCGAGGACAAGCACGGCTGGATGCACGAGCTGGGCTGACGGACCCCGCCCCCTCGCTCTCCGACACGCCCCCGGACGCACACCGCGCCGGGGGCTCCGTCGTATCCGGTGGCGCCCGGCCGTGAGCGGGCTCCGTCGCATCCGGGGACGCCGGACCGCGTACTTGGTGACGCCCGGCCGCGTACTTGGTGACGCCCGGCCGCGTACTTGGTGACGCCCGGCCGCGTACCCGGGGACGCCCGGCCGCGCGTGCGCGTCGCCCTGTCCGGTGCCACCCCGCCACCGCCCCACCCCCTTGGAATCCGTCGTTCCGGGATTTAGAGTGGCACTCAAATCCATGCAGGCCAGTGCAGGAGGTGCCCGGGGCAATGCGACTGACCCCTACGGAACGCGACCGGTTGCTGCTCTTCGGAGCCGCCGAACTCGCCCGCGCCCGCCGGGCCCGGGGCCTGCGGCTCAACGTCCCCGAGGCCACCGCCCTCATCGCCGACACCGTCTGCGAGGCGGCCCGCGACGGCAGGCGGCTCGCCGAGGCGATCGAGGCGGCCCGCGCGGTCCTCGGCCCCGACGACGTCCTCCCCGGCGTCGCCGACGTGGTCACCGAGGTCCAGGTGGAGGCCGTCTTCGACGACGGCTCCCGGCTCGCGATCGTCTCCGACCCCATCGGCGGCGGCGGACTCGGCCCGGCGGCCCCCGGCGCGCTGCTCCCCGGCCCCGGCCACCCGGAGGACGAACCGGCGCTCACCCTCCTCGTACGGAACACGGCCGCCGTCCCCGTCAGCGTCACCTCCCACTTCCACTTCTTCGAGGCCAACCCCCGGCTTGACTTCGACCGCGCCGCCGCCTACGGCATGCGCCTCGCCGTCCCCGCCGGAGCCTCCTTCCGCTTCGACCCGGGCGGCGCGGCGGAGGTCGGACTCGTGCCGATCGGCGGCGCCCGCGTCGCCATCGGCTTCGCGGGCCTGGTCGACGGCCCCCTCGACGCACCCGGCGCGAAGGAAGAGGCCCTGCGCCGTGCGCGGGCGTGCGGCTATCTGGGCAGCACCCCTCCGGAAGGCGGCGCCCCTCCAGAAGGCAGCACCCCTCCGGAAGGCGGCACCGCAGGAACAGGCGCCGCAGCAATCGGCACCGCAGGAACAGGCGCCCCGCGAACCGGCACCCCGGCGACCGGCGCCGCAGGAAGCGAGGACGAGTGATGGACCCCTACGAGTACGCCTCCGTGCACGGCCCCCGCGCCGGCGACCGGGTCGTCCTGGGCGATTCCGGGCTCGTCGTCCGGGTCGAGTCCGACTCCCAGAAGCCGGGCGACGAGTTCCTGGCCGGTTTCGGCAAGACCGCCCGCGACGGACTGCACCTCAAGGCCGCCGCCGTCCGCGAGACCTGTGACGTCGTCATCAGCAACGTCCTGGTGATCGACGCCGTCCAGGGCATCCGCAAGACGTCGATCGGCATCCGCGAGGGCCGTATCCACGCGATCGGACGGGCCGGGAACCCCGACACCCTCGACGGGGTGGACGTCGTCGTCGGCACCGGCACCTCGATCGTCTCCGGCGAGGGCCTCATCGCCACCGCCGGGGCCATCGACACCCATGTGCACCTGCTCTCGCCCCGGATCATGGAAGCCTCGCTCGCCAGCGGCGTCACCACCGTCATCGGCCAGGAGTTCGGCCCCGTCTGGGGAGTGGGCGTGAACTCGCCCTGGGCGCTCCGGCACGCGTTCAACGCCTTCGACGCCTGGCCGGTCAACATCGGCTTCCTGGCCCGGGGCTCCTCCTCGGACCCGGCGCCGCTGGTCGAGGCCCTCGCCGAGGGCGGCGCGTCCGGCTTCAAGGTCCACGAGGACATGGGCGCCCACACCCGCGCCCTCGACACCGCCCTGCGGGTCGCGGAGGAGTACGACGTCCAGGTCGCCCTGCACAGCGACGGGCTCAACGAATGCCTCTCCGTCGAGGACACCCTCCGCGTCCTGGAGGGGCGGACCATCCACGCCTTCCACATCGAGGGCTGCGGCGGCGGACACGTCCCCAACGTCCTGCGGATGGCGGGCGTCCCGAACGTCATCGGCTCCTCCACCAACCCCACCCTGCCCTTCGGCCGGGACGCCGTCGCCGAGCACTACGGGATGATCGTCTCCGTCCACGACCTGAAGACCGACCTGCCCGGCGACGCCGCCATGGCCCGCGACCGGATCAGGGCCGGGACCATGGGCGCCGAGGACGTCCTGCACGACCTCGGCGCCATCGGGATCACCTCCTCCGACGCGCAGGGGATGGGCCGGGCGGGCGAGACCGTGCGCCGGACCTTCGCCATGGCCGGGAAGATGAAGGCCGAGCGCGGCCCCCTGGAGGACGACGGACCGCACGACGACAACGCACGCGTCCTGCGCTACCTCGCCAAGCTCACCGTCAACCCGGCGATCGCCCACGGCCTCGCGCACGAGGTCGGCTCCATCGAGACCGGCAAGCTCGCCGACATCGTGCTGTGGCGGCCGGAGTTCTTCGGCGCGAAGCCGCAGCTGGTGCTGAAGTCCGGCTTCCCCGCGTACGGAGTGGTGGGCGACCCGAACGCCGCCACCGACTCCTGCGAACCGCTCGTCCTCGGCCCGCAGTTCGGCGCCCACGGCGCCACCGCCGCCGACCTCTCCGTGGCGTTCGTCGCGCGGGCGGCCGTCGACCTCGGCGCCGACCTGATGCCGACCCGCCGCCGCCGCGTCCCCGTGCGCGGCACCCGGGGCATCGGCCCCGCCGACCTGCGGCTTAACTCCCGGGTCGGCGACGTCCAGGTCGACGGCCGCTCCGGACTCGTCTCCCTCGACGGCGACCCGCTCCGCTCCGCGCCCGCCGACTCCGTCTCCCTCAACCGCCTCTACTTCCTCTGACACCCGCCCGGCCCCGTACCCCCAAGGACCCGCCCCATGACCTTCCGCATGCCCGCCGAGTGGGCGCCCCACGAGCGCACCTGGATGGCCTGGCCCAGCCCCAACGCGACCTTCGCCGACCCGGCGGCACTGGCCCGCGCCCGTACCGCCTGGGCGGCGGTGGCCCGCGCCGTACGCCGCTTCGAACCGGTCACGATGGTCGTCCCGCCCGGCGGGACGGAAGAGGCCCGCGCCCTCCTCGGCCCCGACGTCGAGCTGGTCGAGCGGGAACTCGACGACGCCTGGATGCGGGACATCGGCCCCACCTTCGTCACGAACGGCACCCGGCTCTCCGCCGTCGACTGGGTGTTCAACGGCTGGGGTGCCCAGGACTGGGCCCGCTGGGAGCACGACTCCGCGATCGCCCGCGAGGTCGCCGACCTGGCAGGCGTCCCCGTACTGCCGTCCCCGCTGGTCAACGAGGGCGGCGCGATCCACGTCGACGGCGAGGGCACGGTCCTGCTGACCGAGACCGTCCAGCTCGGCGCGGGCCGCAACCCCGACTGGACCCGCGAGCGCGTCGAGGAGGAGATCCACGCCAAGCTGGGCACCACCGAGGCGATCTGGCTCCCGCACGGCCTCACCGCCGACTACGGCCGCTACGGCACCCAGGGCCACGTCGACATCGTCGCCGCCTTCGCCCGCCCCGGCACCGTCCTCGTCCACAGCCAGCAGGACTCGGCCCACCCCGACTTCGAGCGCTCCCGCACCCACGTCGAGCTGCTGCGCGGCCGGACCGACGCCCGGGGCCGCCCCCTGGAGGTCGTCGAGGTCCCCGCGCCCACCGTCCTCAAGGACGAGGAAGGCGACTGGGTCGACTACTCCTACATCAACCACTACCTGTGCGAAGGCGCCGTGATCCTCTGCGCCTTCGACGACCCGCACGACGAACGGGCGGCCGCGATCTTCCGCCGTCTCTTCCCCGAACGGGAGGTCGTCCTCGTGGACGCCCGTGCCGTCTTCGCCGCCGGAGGAGGCATCCACTGCATCACCCAGCAGCAGCCGAAGCCCTGACCCATCCTGTAGAACGATACGAGTGAGTCAGAGCAGCAACCCCTCCCGGCGGCGCCACCAGGCCGCGCCGCCCCGCGAGGACGTCCTCGCCGCCGCCATGGACACCATCGCCGCGCACGGACTCGACGGCCTCACCATGGCCGGGCTCGGCCGCCGGGTCGGCATGAGCAGCGGGCACCTGCTCTACTACTTCCGCACCAAGGACGAGCTGCTCCTGCGGACCCTGGAGTGGAGCGAAGGACGCCTCGGGACCGAGCGGGACGCCCTGCTGTCCCGCCCGGGGACCGTCCGCGCGCGACTCGACGCGTACGTGGACCTGTACGTGCCCGACGGGCCCGGCGACCCGCACTGGACGCTCTGGCTTGAGGTCTGGAACCGCTCGCGGAACGCCGCCGCCGACGCCCGCGCGCGCCAGGCGTCCATCGAGGGGTCCTGGCACCACGATCTGGTCACGCTGCTCACCGAGGGCATCGCGCGCGGCGAGTTCCGCCCCGTCGACACCGGCCGCTTCGCCGCCCGCACCAGGGCCCTCCTCGACGGCTTCAGCGTCCATGTCGCCGTCGGACTGCCCGGCACCGGAAGGGCCAGGGTCCTCGACCACGTACGGGAGTTCCTGGACGAGGAACTGTCGGCCCGCCCGTGAACCACCGGCCCGCGCCCGTGCCGCCCACCGGTTCGCGACCGTGCCCCCCCACCCTCCCTCACCGGCCCGCGCCCGCGCCGCCCGCACATGGGCGACGGGACGAGCTGCCCGTATCGTGAGATCGGCGTCCCCCCGCGCCGTCACCTGTGTCAGACTTCCGGCGTGCTTGCTACCACGATGATTATCGGCAGCAGCGCGCCGGTCCGCAGTGACCGCTGAAGCGTGGAAAGACCCCCACGCAGGCGGACATCGTGCCCCAGACCCGCGCGCAGACCTCTCGCACCCGCGAGGGGTTTTTTCGTTTTCCGGCCCCACCCACGCCGGAAACGGACGGCGCGTGAGAATGGGGGCAAGTGGATCCAGACCTTCCGGAGCCACATCCGACAGGAGCCATCACAGTCATGACCACGGAGAACGCCGGGGGCACGAGCCTCGACGACAGCTTCCATGTCTTCGACACGACGCTGCGCGACGGGGCGCAGCGTGAAGGCATCAACCTCACCGTCGCGGACAAGCTCACCATCGCCCGCCACCTCGACGAGTTCGGCGTCGGCTTCATCGAGGGCGGCTGGCCCGGCGCCAACCCGCGCGACACGGAGTTCTTCGCCCGCGCCCGGCAGGAGATCGCGTTCAAGAACGCGCAGCTCGTCGCCTTCGGCGCCACCCGCAGGGCCGGAGCGCGCGCCGCCGAGGACCCGCAGGTCAAGGCCCTCCTCGACTCCGGCGCCCCGGTCGTCACCCTCGTCGCCAAGTCGCACGACCGGCATGTCGAGCTGGCCCTGCGCACCACCCTGGACGAGAACCTGGAGATGGTCCGCGACACCGTCGCCCACCTCCGCTCCCAGGGCCGCCGCGTCTTCGTCGACTGCGAGCACTTCTTCGACGGCTACAAGGCCAACCCCGACTACGCCAAGGCCGTCGTCCGCGCCGCGCACGAGGCGGGCGCCGAGGTCGTCATCCTCTGCGACACCAACGGCGGCATGCTGCCCGCCCAGGTCCAGGCGGTCGTCGCCACCGTCCTCGCCGACACCGGCGCCCGGCTCGGCATCCACGCCCAGGACGACACCGGTTGCGCGGTCGCCAACACCCTCGCCGCCGTCGACGCGGGCGCCACCCACGTCCAGTGCACCGCCAACGGCTACGGCGAGCGGGTCGGCAACGCCAACCTGTTCCCCGTCGTCGCAGCCCTGGAGCTCAAGTACGGCAAGAAGGTGCTGCCCGAAGGCGCCCTCGCCGAGATGACCAGGATCTCGCACGCCATCGCCGAGGTCGTCAACCTCACCCCCTCCACCCACCAGCCGTACGTCGGCGTCTCCGCCTTCGCCCACAAGGCCGGACTGCACGCCTCGGCCATCAAGGTCGACCCCGACCTCTACCAGCACATCGACCCCGAACTCGTCGGCAACACCATGCGGATGCTGGTCTCCGACATGGCGGGGCGCGCCTCCATCGAACTCAAGGGCAAGGAACTCGGCGTCGACCTCGGCGGCGACCGCGAACTCATCGGCCGGGTCGTCGCCCGGGTCAAGGAGCGCGAACTCAAGGGCTACACGTACGAGGCCGCCGACGCCTCCTTCGAGCTGCTGCTGCGTCAGGAGGCCGAGGGCCGGGCCCGCCGCTACTTCCGTACGGAGTCCTGGCGGGCCATCGTCGAGGACCGCCCCGACGGCGTCCACGCCAACGAGGCCACCGTGAAGCTCTGGGCCAAGGGCGAGCGGATCGTGGCCACCGCCGAGGGCAACGGCCCGGTCAACGCCCTCGACCGGGCGCTGCGGGTCGCCCTGGAGCGGATCTACCCGCAGCTCGCCAAGTTCGAGCTGACCGACTACAAGGTCCGCATCCTCGAAGGACGCCACGGCACCGAGTCCACCACCCGGGTCCTGGTCACCACCAGCGACGGCAACACCGAGTGGTCCACGGTCGGCGTCGCCGAGAACGTGATCGCCGCCTCCTGGCAGGCCCTTGAGGACGCCTTCACCTACGGCCTGCTCCGGGCGGGCGTCGAACCGGCGGAGTAGCCGGGGGAGCAACCGGCGGGGTGACCGGTGGGGGAGCCGGTGGGGGCACGGGCCGCCGAGGTGCCGACGGCCGGGGCGCGGGCGGCCGGAGCACCGACGGCCGAGGCGCGGGCGGCCGAGGTGCCGGAAGGGTAACCGCCGGTACCTCCCGCCATGCCCCGTTCGGCGCCGTTCGGGTAGCGTCGGACCATGAGGACCAGGCCGCTCACCGTTTCGTCGGCCCTCGCCGGGCTGACACTGCTCCTGCTCCTGGTCCTGGCCCCCACCGCGGGGGCCGGGACCACGGGCCTCTCCGACGCGGCAGCCGCCCTGAGACAGGGGCCGGTGTACGTCGACCCGGGCGCGGCCGGCCAGCTGTCCAAGGCCGAGGCCGACGCCCTCGCGAAGAAGATCAAGGACGCGGGCAAGCCGCTGTTCGTCGCGGTCCTCCCGGCGAACGCCCAGTTCCCGCCGGAGAACCTCCTCGCCGACCTGCGGACCAGGACCGGCGTCACCGGTCTGTACGCCGTCCGCCTCGGCGGCGGCTTCGACGCGGGCGCCGACCGGGCGGTCATGCCCTCGCGGGCGGTCCGCAACCTCGTCACCGCCGTCCGGGCCCCCGGCGTCGACACGGCCACCGAGCTGAACGACTTCGTCGACCAGGCCCTGCCCTCCCTGCGTGGCTCCGCCCCCGCGAGCTGGGGTGCAGGCGGCGGGGACTCGGGGACCCCGGTCGCCG
Source organism: Streptomyces sp. CBMA291 (assembly GCF_014596525.1). GTDB lineage: Bacteria > Actinomycetota > Actinomycetes > Streptomycetales > Streptomycetaceae > Streptomyces. The sequence continues at coordinate 19,573 of NZ_MSJP01000083.1, read as the reverse complement.
GGCTCGCCGTCCTCGGCGGGGTCGTCGTCGCGGGCGGTGCGGGCGCCTACGCGATCACGCGCCGCAACCGGCGGCGCAAGGAGGCCGAGGAGCGCGCCGCCCTCGACCGGCTCAGGGTCGTCGTGGACGAGGACATCACCGCCTTCGGCGAGGAACTCGACCGGCTCGACTTCCACCCGGGCGAGCCCGGCGCCGACGACGCCATGCGCGGAGACTACGAGCGCGCTCTCGACTCCTACGACCGGGCCAAGTCCCTGATGGCCTCGGCCGCCCGGCCGCGTGACGTCCGGGGCGTCACCGAGACCCTGGAGGACGGCCGCTACTCCCTCGCCGTCCTCGCGGCCCGCCGTGAGCACCGCCCGCTTCCCGAGCGCAGGGCCCCCTGCTTCTTCGACCCGCGCCACGGCCCCTCCACCGTGGACCGGGTCTGGACCCCGGCCGGCGGCGCCGCCCGCGAGGTCCCGGTCTGCGCCGCCGACGCGGCCAGGCTCGACGACGGCCTCGACCCGCACGCCCGCACGGTCGAGACGGACGCGGGCCGCCGCCCCTACTGGGAGGCGGGCCCCGCCTACGGCCCCTGGGCGGGCGGCTACTTCGGCGGCGGCATGCTCCCGGGGCTGCTGATGGGCACGGTCCTCGGCTCGATGCTCGCCACCCCGGCGTACGCCTCCGAGTACGGCGGCGGGGACTTCCAGGGCGGCGACTTCTCCGGCGCCGACTTCTCCCCGTCGGACTTCGGCGGTGACGGCTTCGGCGACGGCGGGGGCTTCGGCGGCGGCGACTTCGGCGGTGGCGGTGGCGGCGGCTTCGACGGCGGGGGCGGGTTCTAGGGCCCCGCTCCACGCGAAACAGGGCGTCCCCGCATCCCGTAAGGGAAGCGGGGACGCCCTGCGCGTGTCCGACGCCCGACGCCCGGTGTCCGACGCCCGGTGGCCGAGGTCAGGCGGTCGGGGTCAGGCGTCCGGTGCCCGGCGGTGTGGGCCGGATCAGGCGGCGTTCTTGATCGCGGAGATGTCGAAGTTCAGCTTGACCTTGTCGCTGACCATCACGCCACCGGTCTCCAGGGCCGCGTTCCAGGTCAGACCCCACGCGGAGCGCAGGATCTCGGCGGAGCCCTCGAAGCCGACGCGCTCGTTGCCGTAGACGTCGGTCGCCGAGCCGTTGAACTCCAGGTCGATGGAGAGCGGCTTGGTGACGTCCTTGATGGTCAGGTCGCCGGTGATGCGGTAGGTGTCGCCACCGAGCTGCTCGGCGGTGGTCGAGCGGAAGGTCATCAGCGGGAACTGCTCGGCGTCGAAGAAGTCGCCGCTGCGCAGGTGCCCGTCACGGTCGCCGATGCCGGTGTCGATGGAGGCGATCTTCACCTCGATGGAGGCGGTGGAGACGGCGGGGTTCTTGCCGTCCAGCTTCAGCGCGCCCTCGTACTCGGAGAAGGTGCCGCGGACGTTGGTGACCATCGCGTGGCGGACGGTGAAGCCGATGCTGCTGTGCGCCGGGTCGATCGTGTAGTCGCCGGTCAGGGCGGCGAGCGCCGGGTCCACGGGGCGGGCGGCGGTGGTGGCGGTGGACGCGTTGCTCTTGCGGTTGAAGAGACCCATGACTGACTGCTCCTTGATCGGAATGGTGGTGCCGATCGGATCGGCGCTTGTTGAACCTTCAACGAGAATGACTGTAGACCCATTCCGTTCAACTTTCAACCTTCCTTGGATTCGGGCGCTTCGGGCGGGCCGGATGCCGGATGCCGGGCGACGAGCCTCGGGGGCGGGGGTGGGGGCGCGCGAGCAGGGGAGGGGGGCGCTCAGGCGCATTCGCCCGGAGAGGAGGGCGCCGGGCGCCGACGCCCCCTTCCGGACGCACGGAGAGCTGCGGCACCATCTCCCTGCGACCCCCGCCACGCGGGGTACTCGGCACCACCTGCACCGCCGTTCCCCTCACCGTCACGGTCATCAGCAGGAGGCACACCCGATGAAGATCCGCTCCGTCCTCACCGCGCTCGCCCTCGTCCTGGGCGCGCTCTTCGCGCCCGGTGTCGGCGTCCTCGCCGCGCCCGGCGAAGCCCACGCGGCGAGCAAGATCAGTCACGCCACCGCGACCTCGATGTTCCGCTCCTCCGGGATCACCTGGTCCTCGTCCGGCAACTGCTCCGACCGCAACGTCTCCACCTGCACGTCCTTCGACCAGCTCAACCTGGCCACCGCCCAGGGCGCCCAGACCCTCAAGAGCGCCGGAGGCTGCGCCCTCAACATCACCGGCGGCACCGAGACCGGGCACTCCAGCGGCACGTACTCCCACTGGAACGGCTACAAGCTCGACTTCGCCAAGGCCACCTGTCTGACCAACTACGTGAAGAACACGTTCACGTACATCGGCGTCCGGAGTGACGGTGCCCCGCAGTGGCAGTCCGGGGCGGGCAACGTCTACGCCGACGAGGGCAACCACTGGGATGTGATCTTCTACAACTGCGGCGGCTGCTGACCCGCGCCACCGCCTCCGGGAGCCCCCTGCGACCCGTCCCCTCGGGCAGGCCGCAGGGGGCTCTCCTGTGAGGGACCCTGTCAAGGGTGCTTAGAGGAACCGTACAAAGGCGAGGGGTCCTGGACTGTCGACTCAGGTCGATCAGGGGGTCCTTCTGTCCGTCCCCACCAGGAATCGACACGCGAGACTGTACGGAGTCGACGGCGGAGTTTTCTTGCCCGACTTCGTAGGGTCGATACATGACCGTTGTGGACCAGATCCCGAGCGAGCCCGTCGACTCCCGTGGCCGGGTAGCCGAACTGCGTGTCCTGCGCGAGCAGGCCCTCCAGGGGCCGAGCGCGCGGGCGACCGAGGCACAGCACGCGAAGGGCAAGCTGACCGCGCGCGAGCGGATCGAGCTGCTGCTCGACCCGGGTTCGTTCAACGAGGTCGAGCAGTTGCGCCGGCACCGCGCCCAGGGCTTCGGCCTGGAGGCGAAGAAGCCGTTCACGGACGGTGTGATCACCGGCTGGGGCACGGTGGAGGGCCGGACGGTCTTCGTGTACGCGCATGATTTCCGGATCTTCGGTGGTGCGCTGGGCGAGGCGCACGCGACGAAGATCCACAAGATCATGGACATGGCCATCGCGGCGGGTGCGCCGCTGGTCTCCCTGAACGACGGTGCGGGTGCCCGTATCCAGGAGGGTGTCTCGGCGCTCGCCGGTTACGGTGGCATCTTCCAGCGCAACACGCGTGCCTCGGGTGTGATCCCGCAGATCAGTGTGATGCTCGGCCCGTGCGCGGGTGGCGCGGCGTACAGTCCGGCGCTGACCGACTTCGTGTTCATGGTCCGTGAGACCTCGCAGATGTTCATCACGGGGCCGGATGTCGTCAAGGCGGTCACGGGTGAGGAGATCACCCAGAACGGTCTGGGCGGCGCCGACGTCCACGCGGGTGTCTCCGGTGTCTCGCACTTCGCGTACGACGACGAGGAGACCTGCATCGCCGAGGTCCGCTACCTCCTGTCGATGCTCCCGCAGAACAACCGAGAGAACCCCCCGGCCGTCGCCTCCGAGGACCCGGCCGACCGCCGCTCCGACGTCCTGCTCGACCTCGTGCCCGCCGACGGCAACCGCCCGTACGACATGCACAAGGTCATCGAGGAGCTCGTCGACGACGGCGACTACCTGGAGATCCACGAGCGCTGGGCCCGCAACATCATCTGCGCCCTGGCCCGGCTCGACGGTCAGGTCGTCGGCATCGTCGCCAACCAGCCCCAGACCCTCGCGGGCGTCCTGGACATCGAGGCCTCCGAGAAGGCGGCTCGCTTCGTCCAGATGTGCGACGCCTTCAACATCCCGATCGTCACCCTCCTGGACGTCCCCGGCTTCCTGCCGGGCGTCGACCAGGAGCACGGCGGGATCATCCGGCACGGCGCCAAGCTGCTCTACGCCTACTGCAACGCGACCGTGCCCCGGATCTCCCTCATCCTGCGCAAGGCGTACGGCGGTGCTTACATCGTCATGGACTCCCAGTCCATCGGTGCCGACCTCACCTACGCCTGGCCCACCAACGAGATCGCGGTGATGGGCGCCGAGGGCGCCGCCAACGTCATCTTCCGCAAGCAGATCGCCGAAGCGGAGGACCCCGAGGCCATGCGCACCCGCATGGTCAAGGAGTACAAGGCCGAACTGATGCACCCGTACTACGCGGCCGAGCGCGGTCTCGTCGACGACGTCATCGACCCCGCCGACACCCGCCAGGTCCTCATCAAGTCCCTCGCGATGCTCCGCACCAAGCACGCCGACCTGCCGTCCCGCAAGCACGGCAACCCGCCTCAGTAAGAGGAGTCATCCACGTGAGCACCCCTGCCAACCTTCTCCGCGTCGAGAAGGGCCACGCCGACCCCGAGGAGCTGGCCGCGATCACCGCGGTGCTGCTCGCCCGCGCCGCCGCCCGTGCCGACGAGGCCCCGACGGCGGACCACCACGGCCGCACCACGGCCCGCTGGCGCCGACTGGAGCGCGAGCACGGCTTCCGCGCCCCGCACAGCTGGCGCTGACCCCCGCACGCATCCCGTAGGGACCGCGTACGGATCGCGTACGCGTCCCGTACGGACCGCGTAGGGATCCCGTACGCGTCCCGTACGGCGAAGGGCCGGGCCCCGGTGAACACCACCGGGGCCCGGCCCTTCGCCGTGGCCCCGGCCCTACGGCCAGATCACATGGGCCAGCGCGATCACGCCCCAGACGGCGGCCGCGACGAGACCGAGCAGGATCACGAGGGCCGCCCCGGCGAACGCGATGTCGCCCCTGGTCAGCGGCTTCACCTCCCGGGACCCGGCACCGGACCGCTCGGTGGCGCCGCCCGGGGACCCGGCGGGAACCGAGGAGCCCGCCGGGACGGAGACCGAGGGCTTCACCGAGGCGGAGGGCCCCGCCGGGACCGAAGGACTCACGGAAGCCCCGCCAGACGCCGCCGCCGACGCCCCGCCAGACGCCCCCGCCGACGCCCCGGCCGACGGGGAGTCCGGCCCCCAGGACGCCGTCCCCGGACCACCCGCCGTCGCGACGAACGGGTCCGGCTGCCCCGCCCCCCGCCGCGCGCACCACGGACAGGCGGCGAGATGCCGGCCGTACCGGTGCTCGGGGACGGTGTCGCACGACGCCACCTCGCCCCGCGCCTCGTCGAGCGCCTCCAGCCAGGCGGCCGAGGACGGGCGCCGCCGGGGATCCCCGAGGCCCGGACCGAAGGTGCGGCGGGCCAGCTCCAGGAGCCGGGGCGGCAGCACCTCCGGGGGAAGCAGCCGCGCGGGCACCTGCACCTGGTCGGGGACGACCAGGAAGGAGAGCCCGGCGAGGATGTTCTCCTTGCGGATCGCCTCCGTCTCCCCGTAGCGCGGAGTGCCGTCGAAGGGATGGTTGCCGCAGGTGAGCAGCTGGTAGACGAGGACGGCGAGCGCGAAGTCGTCGGACTGGCGGGTCGGCTCCTCCCCGCGCTGCCGCTCCGGGCTCGCGTAGTCGTCCGTCAGCACCTCGCAGCCGAAGAACTCGCCGGTCTGGGAGTCGGTGAAGGAGAACGAGTCACAGTCGAGGAAGGTGACGTAGCCCTTCCGGTCGACGACGGCGTTGGCGCTCGACAGATCGCCCACGACGAAGCCCTGCTGGTGCAGCTCGGCCGTCATGTACGCCAGGTTCGACGCGACCGTCAGGAGGAACCGCCAGTCGGCCCGCCCCTCGAAGCGGCGCAGCCGCCCCTTCTTCTGGAGCAGCCCGCTCAGCGAGGTGTGCGCCGCCGGGTCCAGATACGGCATGCCGTAGCCGATCGGCAGCTCACCCGCCTGGATCAGCACCACCGGCCACACCAGCATCGGCGGCTGGCCCGGCGCCAGCGTCTCCCGGGCCAGCGGATCGGCCCGCAGCATCGCGACGAGCCGGCGCTGCCGGGCGGCGTCGGGGGCCCGGTCGTAGATCTTGGCGGCGAGGTCGGCGCGCTCGTTGAGTTCCCACACGCTGCCCTGGCCGCCGGAGCCCAGCGGCTTCGGACCCCGGGTGACCCGGGTGCCGTCCCCGAGCGTCAGTTCGGGATACCCGTACAGATCGGTGTCCTCGGTGGTTCCGGTGGTCGCGGCGTTCGCGTTCCCATCGGCGTTCTGGTCAGCGGAAGTCATGTCCTAATCGCCCACAGGAGAGTCTTGTCGTCCCCGGTCACCCGGGTGATCTGGTCCGAGCCGAGGAAGTCGGAGAGCCGCCGTTCCTCCTCGTCGTGGTCGTAGTCGGGCCGGGCGAGCCGGTCGAAGAGGTGCCCGAGGAACGCGTCGTGCGGCAGCGGGTGGGGCACGGCGGGCGCCCGCCGCAACAGCGCGTGGGTCAGCCCGTCGGTGGAGAGCAGCACCCCGTCCACCGCCCCGTCGCGGAGGCAGTCCACCCGGAGCTGCCCGAGCGCGTTGGCCGAGCCCACGAAGACGGTCTCGTTGGCGTACTCGCTGCCGGTGTGGGCGCGGGGGAGCAGATGGTACGAGGCGGGCTCCCCGCTCTCCGCCCCCGCGCCCGGCCCGGTCCCGCCCGCCCGGACCACGACGATGCCGTCGCCGACCGACACCTGGCCCAGCCAGCCCTCCGCCAGGACCACCACCGTCAGCGTCGTCGCGTACGGGCCCGGCGGCCCGGCGCACCAGCGCAGGAACGTCTCCCGCACCTCCCGGAACGCCCTGGTCAGCTCCTCCTTGCGGGCGGCGGCGTCCGGCAGCAGCCGCCAGGGCGCCACCAAGGGCTCGAACGCGTCGAGGGCGAGCCGCACGGCCTGCCGGGCGCCGTCCCGCGAGCGCGGGGCGCTCCCCGCCCCGTCCGCCACCGCGAGGACGAGCCCCGCGGCGGACTCCCGGAACCCCCAGGCGTCCTGGCAGGGCATCCGCTCCCGCTGGTGCCGGTAGCCGGTGGCGCTGGTCCCGTGCACCCGCCAGCCGGCGGGCGCCCCGCCCCGGCCGTTCACGCCGGGACCTGGCCGCCGCCGCGACGGCGCTTCAGCCGCGCGAAGATCTCCTGGAACTCGGCCTCCGCAGCGCCGCCCTGCGTCGCCTTGGCACTGTGCGACATCGCGGTCAGCAGCTCGGCGAACGGGAAGCCCTCCAGCCAGGCGTGGTAGTGCGGCGCCAGATCCCGCAGCACCTCCTCCGCGCCCGGGTGGTGCTCCCCCACCCCGACCGCGAACAGCCGGAAGCGGCGCTCCTCCTCCGCCTTGCGCAGATCGGGCAGGAGTTCGCGGTACGCGTGCGAGGGCCGGCCCTCCTCGTCGCTGGGGAACCCGTCCGTGACGACGCAGATCTGCGGCCGGTAGTACGTCAGGCCCTCGGCCCTGAGCCCCGCCTTGTAGTCGGCGACCACGTTCATCGCGAGGCGCAGCGCCCGGTCGAGGAGCGTCACGCCGTCCGCCTTGAGCACCGGCGGCCGGAACTCGTGAGCCGGTACGAACGGGCTGTGCGGCCACTCGGGGGCGACGGGGCCGAGCGGGGTGGCCCCCTGCCAGACGGTGATGCGGTCGACGCCGCCGAAGGTGATCACGGCGACGTCGACGGCGGCGCTGAGCGCCATGTCCTCGGCGAGGCTCTCCGCCCATGAGCGCAGGGCCGTGTTGAGCGAGGCGATGGCGCCGTGCCGGCTCAGGGAGGTCGAGGTGTCCAGGCAGAGCAGGAGCGGCAGACGCTGGGCGCTGTCGAACTCGAAGCCCATGTACGGCACGGGGAGCGGGTCGGGCTGGGGCGGGACGGTCACGGCTACTCCGTGGAGCGATGGGGACGGATGGGTGGCGTGGGGGGAGCGGATGCGACGCGTGGGGAGAGCGGTTTCAGCCGCGCAGCGGCTCGGCGTGCAGCAGCGGGGGGTCGGACTCCGGTACGGGGGTGACGCGGACCAGATCGCCGGGACGGGGGTACTGCGAAGGGGGACCCTGCCAGCGGGCCCGGCACAGGGCGCCCTCCCACTCGACGTAGCCGTACGGCCGCAACCAGGTCACGGCCGCCACCAGGACCCGCCGCCTGCCGTGACCGGAGGCACCGGTCTCCCGCCCGTGGCGGCCGGAGGCACCGGTCTCCCGCTGGGCGTGGCCGGATGTGCCGGTCTCCCGGTTGCCGTGGCCGGACGTGTCGGTCTCCCGCCGGGCGGGTGGGGCGGTGGTGGTCCGGGGGTCGGGGACCGGGGGTGCCGGTTCGCGGTCGTGGGCGGGACCCGCGTGGTCGAGGGCGGTCCGTCCGGCCTCCAGGATCCGGCCGATGCGATCCCGCAGCCGGGGCCCGGACACCGCCGAAGCCCGCGCCTCGTCGGAGCCCCGGGCGGCAGACCCCCCGGGGACGGCCTCGGGGCCGCTCGCGGGGCCTCCGGGGGATTCGGACGGGGGACAGGACGCGGACTCGTACGGCGGCGTGGACTCGTACGGCGGCGTGGACTCGTACGGTGGCGGGTCTTCGTACGGCGGCGCGGACTCGTATCGCGGTGCGGCTTCGTACGGCGGTGCGGCTTCGTACGGCGGTGGGGGTGTGCAGGGCGGTGCGGGTGTGCCGGGCGGTACGGGCAGGTTCACGGTGTCGGCTCCGGGCGGGGCGACGGCCTCTGCCGTACGCCCACCCCCTGACGTACGCCCGGCCCCCGACGTACTCCCCGTCCCCGAGGTCTCCCCGGAGCCCGGTGCGCGGTCACTGCCCGATGTCTCTCCGGTGCCTGGCGCTCCTCCCGGCCCTGGCCAGGAGTCGGCGGGCGACCAGATGCCGACCTCGGGGCGGTGGCCGGGGGACGGTGGAGCCTCCGGGCCGGTGGGAGGCGGTTCCTCGGCGGGGCCCTGGAGTGCGGGCGGGGCCTGCGAGGCGTCGGCGCCTGGGCGGGTGCCGGAGCCACGCCGGGGGTCCGAGCCACGCCGGGGGTCCGAGCCGCGCAGGGGGTCCGGGCCGCGCAGGGTGTCCGGGCCGCGCAGGGCGTCGGGCTCGGGGAGGAGGCCGGCCGCTCGCCGGACTTCGGCCTTGTGGAAGGTCTCCGCCTCGCGCAGGACCTCCGCCGCCCGCCGGGCCTGCTCCTGGGCCTCGCGCAGGGCCTCCGCCGCCTCCGCCTCCCGGCGCCGGTCCATCGCGCGGGCCCATTCCCTCTCCCGGGCCTGGCGTTCGGCCTCCCTGCGGGCCGCCTCCTCCGCCTCCGCGCGGGCCCTCTCGGCCCGGGAGCCCGGCGGCCAGGAGGTCGTACTGACCCACATGACGACGAGCGCCGCCGCCAGGGGCACCGCCGTGACCGTCAATAAGACGGCGACCCACTCCATCCGGTCACTCCCGGTTCGCGAGGTCATCGGTGTTCCGCAGGACGAAACCGAGGTCGTGGCATTCGTAGAGCAGCCGGAGCGAGTCCACGAGCAGCGCGTCCAGCGTCGTGGCGAACCCGTCGGCCGTCAGATACGAGGCGAGCGGCAGGGTGAGGACCGCGGAGAGCAGCGGCGCCTCGCTGCGGGCGTCGCCCAGGACGGCGGTCGGGGTGACCTCGCGGGAGTTCCAGGCGGTCGCCGCCGCCACCGTGGGCGCCAGCCGGTCGGGGGAGACCAGCGTCCCGTCGCTGACGGCCACCACCAGGGAGCGGCCCGCCGGGCTGATGTCCACGCCCAGCCGGGGACCGGCCGGACCCCCGGCCCCGGCCTCCAGATAGAGGGCGCCGTCCTCCCCGGTCACGGGCTCGCCGATCCGGCGGGCCCACTCCCGTACCAACGGCACCCAGCCGTCGCGGAGTTCGACGACATGGTCAGCGGGCATGGCGCAGAACCGCCTTCCGGACGAGGGAGGGGGAGAGCCCGGAAGCCAGGATCCGGGCCGCGACCGGGCGCAGGGCGCACGGGTCGCCCGCGCCGCCCTCGGCGGGCACATGGCAGCGGTGCGGGGGAGCGGCCACCAGGACGGTGCGCTCCGGGGCCCCTTCGGCGTGCTTGCGGCCGGAGCCGGGACCGCGCTCGGAGACGAGCAGCTCGCCCAGCGAGGCGAGGAGCGCGGTGGGGCGGGGGCGGGCGGACGGAAGGTAGGCGAGGCAGGCGGAGATCAGCGCGGCGAGCGGCTCGCGGATCCCGGTCAGACGGGGCGGCTCGTACGGGAGGGCCGGGCCGCTCGCGCTCTGGTCGTCGCCGAAGGGAGGGCGTCCGGTCGCCGCGTAAGCGAGGACCGCGCCCAGCGCGAACACGTCGACGGCGGGCGTCGGTTCCTTCCCCTGGGCCTGCTCGGGCGCCATGTACCCGTGGGTGCCGAGGACGGCGCCGGGGATGGTGATCGCTTTCTTGCCGGCGGCCGTACGGGCGATCCCGAAGTCGATGAGCCGGGGCTCGCCGCCCTCCAGGATGATGTTGCTCGGCTTGACGTCCCGGTGGATCACCCCGCGCGCGTGGACCTCGGAGAGCGCCTCCGCCAGCATCCGGCCGAGGGCGATCACCTTCCGCTCGGGCAGCGGCCCCTCCCGGACGACCTTCTTCTCCAGGGTGGGCCCCGCGACGTACCGGGTGGCGAGCCAGAGGGGCGGGCGGCGGGTCTCGGCGGCGTAGACCGGCACGGTGTAGGGGCTGCGGACTTCGAGGAGGGCGTTCACCTCGCGGAGGAAGCGCTGCCGGATGTCCTGGAGGTCGGCCAGCTCCTTGCGGATCACCTTCACCGCGAGCCGCTGACCGGCCGGGGTCAGGCACAGGTACACCTTGCCCATGCCGCCGTGGCCCAGCGTGCCGACCACCGTGAAGTTCCCGATCCGGTCCGTGCCGTCGTACGCGCTCATACCGCCTCCCCCGAGGTCTGACGACAACGTAGTGGACGCGCGCGCCCGGGGTAACGGTTTCGACGCCGAAGGCCGCGCTCCCGGCGAGGGGAGCGCGGCCTTCGGTACGCGAACGGAGCCGCCTGTTACCGCAGTCGGGCCATGAGGGCGTGTTCGACGAGGGTGATGAGGGCGCTTTTGGCGTCGGCGCGGTGGCGGGCGTCGGTGGTGATGATGGGGGTGTCGGGGCCGATCTGGAGGGCTTCGCGTACTTCTTCGGGTTGGTAGGGCTGGTTTCCGTCGAAGCCGTTGAGGGCGATGACGAAGGGGAGGCCGCTGTTTTCGAAGTAGTCGACGGCGGGGAAGCAGTCGGCGAGGCGGCGGGTGTCGACGAGGACGACGGCGCCGATGGCGCCGCGGACGAGGTCGTCCCACATGAACCAGAAGCGGTCCTGTCCGGGGGTGCCGAAGAGGTAGAGGATGAGGTCCTGGTCGAGGGTGATGCGGCCGAAGTCCATGGCGACGGTGGTGGTGGTCTTGTCGCCGGTGTGGGTGAGGTCGTCGATGCCTGCCGAGGCGGAGGTCATGACGGCTTCGGTACGCAGGGGGTTGATCTCAGAGACGGCTCCGACGAACGTGGTCTTGCCCACGCCGAATCCACCCGCCACCACGATCTTCGCGCTGGTGGTTGAACGGGCCGAGCCGCCGCTAGAGCTTGCGAAGTCCACTGAGCACCCTTTCGAGCAGTGTCACATCTGGCTGACCGCCGGCGGCCTCGTCGCCGCCTGGCTGGTGGATGGCGACGAGTCCGGCCTCCGCCAGGTCGGCGACGAGGATTCGGGCGACGCCGAGGGGAATGGTGAGAAGGGCCGAGATCTCGGCGACCGACTTGATCTCGACGCACAGCCGGCAGATCCGCTGGTGCTCGGGCAACTGCCCCTGCAACCTTGACGGATCGGCCGTCGTGCTGACCAGCGCCTCGATGGCGAGCTGGTAGCGCGGCCGGGTCCGGCCGCCGGTCATGGCGTACGGACGCACCAGCGGATTGTGTCCGCCGGTGACGCCCTGGACGCCGGATCCGCCGGAACCGGCGGAGGAAGAAGTGCGTGAGGAACCGTACGCGCCCCTGGCGGGTCCGGGCGACTGCCGATAGGGCGGGGTCGCGGCCGGTCTGCTCGGGGTGGAGGGGAAGTTGTACCGGTTGTGCGCGGTGTCGCCCAAGGGGGCCTGGTACGCGTCATAACCGTTGTAAGGGTGCGAACCCGGTGGTGTGCCCACGTCTCCTCCTCCGACTGCCTCGCGGTCCATGTCCCTTGGAGCCGCGCCACCGCACCCTACGGGGCGGTGGCGCGGAACGCACTGTCCATCTGTCAGTTGAGCAGACTTCCCTGGAGCTCCGCCCGGAGGTCGGGCGTCAGTACGGTCCCGGCCCGGTCCACGAGCAGGGCCATCTCGTAGCCCACCAGACCGATGTCGGCCTCGGGGTGGGCGAGGACGGCCAGCGAGGAACCGTCCGAGATCGACATGATGAAGAGGAAGCCGCGCTCCATCTCCACCACGGTCTGGTTGACCGAACCCCCCTCGAAGATCCGGGACGCGCCCGCGGTCAGCGAGGTCAGTCCGGAGGCGACGGCCGCCAGCTGGTCGGCGCGGTCCCGGGGGAAGCCCTCGGACATCGCCAGCAGGAGTCCGTCGGCGGAGACCACCACCGTGTGCGACACCCCGGGGGTGTTGTCCACGAAGTTGGTGATCAACCAGTTCAGATTCTGCGCCGCCTGGCTCATGCTCACACTAACGCTCCTGGTTGTAGGTACTGCCCGGGCCGAAGCCCGATCCGTTCGTGTCCGATCCCGCGTTGCGTCCCTGCTGGACACCCCGGCGCAGGTTGCTCAACCTGCCCCGTACGTCCTCGGGCGCGCGGGAGACCTGGGGGCCGCCCTGCGGTGTCTGTTCGGCCTTGCCCTCGACCAGGTTGGCCTTCGGGACCCGGCGGGGGAGACCGGACGAGGTGACCCCGCCCGCCTTCGGGTCCTTGAGCTTCCCGGCCCGCTGCCAGCGTTCGTCGTTCGTCGACCGCCATGCTTCGGAACCGTCGGCCTCCTGCTGCTGCTCCCGCACCGGCTGCGCGGGCTCAGTCCGCTGCGCCGCCCCCTGGTTCGGCGGGGCGACGCTGCCGCGCCGCGGCAGACCGGCGCCGGTCAGCTCGTGACCGGCATCCGGGGCGGCACTCGGGGTCGGACCCGGACGGTCGAAGCCTACGCGGTCGGGGGCCTGTTCGGGAGCGGCCGGAACAGATTCCGATTCCGTCCCGTACCCCTGTGGCCAGTCGTTCCGGTACGCGCTCGGGTCCTGCCACTCTGCCTGATGGGGCTGGGCATCGAACGCACTGTCGTACGGCTGGTGTTCGGTCTCCGGAGCCGTGTACGAAGCTTCCGTATGGGCCTGCTGCGGATACCCCTCGAAACCCTGCTCGGGGTAGGCGTAACCGTTCTGCTGGGGGAAGCCCGCGTACTCCTGGCCGTATCCCTGCCCGTACTCCTGCCCGTGCCCCTGCCCGTGCTCCGGTGCCTGCGCGTACCCCTGCGCGGGATACGGCTCCGCCGGGTACTCCGGGGCCCCCTGCGGCTGCCCGTACTCCTGCGGCTGCGGCGCGTACTCCTGGGACTGCGGCTGCGGCTGCGGCTGCGGCTGGGACTGCGACTGGGGCGCGTACTCCGGTGCCGAGGGCTCCGCCTCGTCACGGAAGAGCGGACGCTCGCCGTCCGGCGCCGGGGACTCCAGGGCGGCGCGCCGGGCCTCCCGCTTCGAGACGCGGCCCACCGGGGCGGCCGGAGGCTCCTCCTCGGACGGCTGCTGCTCGTAGCGCGAATCGTCGAAGCCGAGATCCGCGGCGGTCAGCACCGGCTGCTGCCGCGGCGGCGCCGCCTCGAAACCGGCCGACTGCTCCGGCATGATCTGGGAGACCGTGAAGTCGTCCTGGAGCGGCTGCTCGCCGCCACCGCCGTGGGTGATCGCGTCCGGCAGCATGACGAGCGAGGTCGTCCCCGCCTGCTCGCCCGAGGGACGGAGCTGGACCCGGATGCCGTGCCGGTCGGCGAGCCTGCCGACCACGAAGAGACCCATGCGCTGGGAGACGGCCGCGTCCACGGTCGGCGGGTTGGCCAGCTTGTGGTTGATGTCCGCGAAGTCCTCGGCGGTGAGGCCGATGCCCTTGTCGTGGATCTCGACCATCACCCGGCCGTCGGGGAGCCGGGTCGCGGTGACCCGGACCTTGGTCTGCGGGGAGGAGAACGCGGTGGCGTTCTCCAGCAGCTCCGCGAGCAGGTGCACGAGGTCGGTCACGGCCTGACCGTGGATCTCGGCCTCCGGGACGCCCGCGAGTTCGACGCGCTCGTACTGCTCCACCTCGGAGGCGGCGGCGCGCATCACGTCGACCAGCGGGACGGGCTGGTCCCAGCGGCGGCCCGGGTCCTCGCCCGCGAGGACGAGGAGGTTCTCGCCGTTGCGGCGCATACGGGTGGCCAGGTGGTCCAGCCGGAAGAGGTTCTGGAGCTGGTCCGGGTCGGCCTCGTTGTTCTCCAGATCGGTGATGAGGGTCAGCTGGCCCTCGATCAGCGACTGGTTGCGGCGCGAGAGGTTGGTGAAGATCGCGTTGACGTTGCCCCGGAGCATGGCCTGCTCGGCGGCGAGCCGGACGGCCTCCCGGTGCACCTGGTCGAAGGCGCGGGCGACCTCGCCGATCTCGTCCCTGGAGTCGATCGGGATGGGCTCCACCCGGGTGTCGACCCGGCCGGGCTCGGTCCGCGAGAGCTGGTCGACCAGCATCGGCAGCCGCTGCTCGGCGATCCCGAAGGCGGCCGTGCGCAGCTCCCGCATCGAGCGGCTCATCTGCCGGGCCATCATCCCGGCCAGCACGAAGGCGGCGAGCAGGGCGATGACGACGATGGCGCCGTCGACCCAGGCGTCCGTCCGGGCGTCGTCGGAGATCCCGGCGGCCTCGGCCACGGCCTTGTCGACGAGGGTCTTCTCCACCTCGGAGTAGCCCGCGAACTTGGCGGTGGAGACCGTCAGCCAGCTCTGCGGGGTGATCCCCCGGGCCTTCAGGGCCGCGAGGGCCTCCGGGTTCTTGGCGCTGCCGATCGCGGAGGCCATCCCGGAGTAGACGGAGCCGTCCTTGCCCTTGGGCGGCTCGACGCCGGCGGACTGCGTCTGCTTGGCGCCCTCGGCCGCCTTGGCCGCCATGACCTTCTTCAGCAGCTCGGCGTCCTCGGGCGCGCCACCGGAGGAGAACTCGCCGAGGGCGATCTGCTCCAGGTAGTTGTACGAGTTGAACGCCACGGACTGCTGGGCGAAGACGTCCTCCTGACGGCTGGGCCGGATCAGGAGCTGGGAGCCGATGGACCGCTGGAGCGACTCGGCGCCCTTGGCGAGCTGGATGGCGTAGACGCTGCGGCCGTAGGAGGTGACGTTGCCGGTGCCGAGGCCGAGTTCGTTGGAGAACTCGGTGAGGTAGTGCTGGACCCCGGTGTAGCCGAGCTGGGTGTTCACCGGGTCGAGGGAGCGGGTGTACGCGGCCTTGCGGAGCGCTTCGAGCTTGGGCTCCTCGTCCTTGAAGAGCCGCAGCCTGCGCTCCAGGCCCTCGCCCGGGGGCAGGTCCTTGACCGCCGCGTCGAACTTGGCGCGGGCGGCGTCGGTCGCCGCGTACGCCTGCTGGACCTGCTCGACCCTGCGGTCCTCGGCCGTCTGCGCGGTGAGGAGGGGAGCGGCGGTCAGGTCGCGCTCGTCGAGGAGGGCGGTGCTGTACTCCGAGGCGGCCCGCACGACGAGCGCGGTCTTCTCGGCCTCCTGGGCCTCCTGCCAGGTGTCGACGGACCCCTTGACCTGGAAGCCGCCCATGACGAGGCCGACGGTGGCGGGCACGAGCAGGATCGCGTTCAGCCGGGTGGGCACCCGCCAGTTGCGCGGCGACAGCTTGCCGGGGCTCCCCTTGGCGGCGGCGGGTGCGGTCGGCGGAGGCGTGACGGGCACGTCGGCGGGCGGCGCGGCCGTGCGTGACGGCGGCGTGAAGTTGCCCCGCGTCTCCTGCTCCGCGGAGCTTTCCTTGCTTCGCCTCACTCGACCAACAACCTCTCGGCGTCGGCACCTACGTTGTGCCGGTGTTTCGTTCAGGGCCGTACTACTCGGGAGTTCATGAATTGCAGCACGTGAAGGCGTTCCCTTCCAAACAGTGGGAAGGAGACCCGGGCCTCTTCAGGACCCGTCAGGACCCGACGTAAAACGGGCATAAAGAGCGAGCCCCGCCAAATGGCGGGGCTCAGGTGAGCGCAGTGACACCGATCGGATGCGTCGGGTGTCCGAGGCGCCCCACATTCTCTGTCGAAACGTTATGAACAACCGGGCGCCCGTGGCGAAGGACACAGAGCGCCCCCGGAGTGCCCCGGAGGACCCCCGTACCGGCCCCTCGTCCTACTTGAGCCGCGCCATGAGGGCGTGTTCGACGAGGGTGATGAGGGCGCTTTTGGCGTCGGCGCGGTGGCGGGCGTCGGTGGTGATGATGGGGGTGTCGGGGCCGATCTGGAGGGCTTCGCGTACTTCTTCGGGTTGGTAGGGCTGGTTTCCGTCGAAGCCGTTGAGGGCGATGACGAAGGGGAGGCCGCTGTTTTCGAAGTAGTCGACGGCGGGGAAGCAGTCGGCGAGGCGGCGGGTGTCGACGAGGACGACGGCGCCGATGGCGCCGCGGACGAGGTCGTCCCACATGAACCAGAAGCGGTCCTGTCCGGGGGTGCCGAAGAGGTAGAGGATGAGGTCCTGGTCGAGGGTGATGCGGCCGAAGTCCATGGCGACGGTGGTGGTGGTCTTGTCGCCGGTGTGGGTGAGGTCGTCGATGCCTGCCGAGGCGGAGGTCATGACGGCTTCGGTACGCAGGGGGTTGATCTCAGAGACGGCTCCGACGAACGTGGTCTTGCCCACGCCGAATCCACCCGCCACCACGATCTTCGCGCTGGTGGTTGAACGGGCCGAGCCGCCGCTAGAGCTTGCGAAGTCCACTGAGCACCCTTTCGAGCAGTGTCACGTCCGGCGTGCCGCCGGTCTCTCCGTTGCCCGGCTGGTGGATCGCCACCATGCCGGCCTCGGCCAGGTCGGCGACGAGGATGCGCGCGACGCCGAGCGGCATCGAGAGCAGCGCCGAGACCTCGGCGACCGACTTGACCTCGCGGCACAGGTGGCAGATCCGCTGGTGCTCGGGGAGCAGCGTGGCGAGGTGCGCCGGGTCGGCCGTGGTGCTGACCAGCGCCTCGATGGCGAGCTGGTAGCGCGGCCGGGTCCGGCCGCCGGTCATGGCGTACGGACGCACCAGCGGCTGGTCGCCCTCGTGGCCGTACTCGTCGACTGAGGCGCCGTACGGATCGTGAGAGGCGGGGGGCGGGGTCATGAATCCTCCGGGCGTGACAGCGAACTTCTGCCGTCTGATGGGGCCGGTGGGGGGCCGGATGTGGGCGGCCGGACGGTGAACAGTGCTTCAAGGCGGTACGGAGGGGCGTACCGCCCTGTCGATCAGTCGTGCGGATGTGGGGTCGTTCCTGGGGATGGCCCGCTAGTGCAGCAGGCTGCCCTGAAGCTCCGCACGGAGATCCGGGGTGAGGACGCTGCCGGCCCGGTCGACCAGCAGCGCCATCTCGTAGCCCACGAGGCCGATGTCGCACTCCGGGTGCGCGAGCACGGCCAGCGAGGAACCGTCGGAGACCGACATGAGGAAGAGGAAGCCGCGCTCCATCTCCACCACGGTCTGTGCGACGGGACCCCCCTCGAAGATCCGTGACGCGCCCGCGGTCAGCGAGGTCAGTCCGGATGCGACCGCCGCCAGCTGGTCGGCGCGGTCGCGGGGGAATCCTTCGGACATCGCCAGCAGGAGTCCGTCGGCGGAGACCACCACCGTGTGCGACACCCCAGGGGTGTTGTCCACGAAGTTGGTGATCAACCAGTTCAGATTCTGCGCCGCCTGGCTCATCGCGTTCAACTAACGCTCCTGCTGGTGGTTCGGACCGAGGTCGATGCTACCCGTGGTCGAGTTGCCCGCCTGGCGGCCCTGCTGGATGCCGCGGCGCAGATTGGTGAGCCGGCCGCGGACGTCGTCGGGTGCACGCGAGACCTGGGGGCCGGCGCTGTGCGCCTGCTCCTGTGCGGTCCCGGGTACGAGGTTGGCCTTCGGCACACGCCGGGGGAGGCCGGAGGTGGTGACGCCGCCGGCCGCGGGCTTGCGCACCCGCTCCGCCTGGCGCACCAGCTCGTCGTTGGGCGAGGACCGCCAGGCGGCCCCACCGTTCTGGCGGCCGCCGTCGGCGGCCGGTTCGGCGGCCGGACGGACCGGCTGCTGCTGCGGGGAGGCCGGGGCCTGGCCCTGTCGCTGGGCCTGCTCCTGCTGGAACCAGTTGGTCTCCAGCGCCTCGTAGACCGGCGTACGCCCGTCGCCCGCGCCCCCGGCCGGCGGCAGTGCCTCCGGTCGGCGCGGCTGCTGGAGCTGCGGCTGACGCGGCTCCTGAGCCTGCTGGGGAGCCTGAGGCTGCTGAGGCTGCTGCGGGGCCCCCGGTACGAACGGCTGTCGGCCGAACTGCTGTTGCTGACCGCCCTGGTACGCCTGCGGGGCCTGCTGCTGCGGGGCGCCGAAGTCGGGCCGCGCGAACTGGCCGGTGGAACCGGGGCCCTGCGGGGCGCCGAAGTCCGGGTGCGGGTACTGACCCGTGGTGCCGGGACCCTGGGGCGCTTCGAACTCGGGCCGCGGGTACTGGCCCGTGGTGCCGGGGCCGTGCGGGGCGCCGAAGTCCGGCCGGGCGAACTGCCCGGTGGAGCCCGGTCCCTGGGGCGCGTCGAAGTCCGGGCGCGGGAACTGCGCCGTGGCCGCCGGGTCCGGGATACCGCCCTGGTACGCCTGGGGCTGCGGGGCCTGCTGGGGAGCGGGGGCCTGCTGCGGGGTCTGCGGGAGGCCCAGCGGCTGCTGCTGCGGGGCACCGAAGTCGGGGCGCGGGTACTGGCCGGTGGAGCCGGGGCCCTGCGCGTCGAAGTCGGGGCGCGGGTACTGGCCGGTGGTGCCGGGACCCTGCGCTTCGAACTCGGGCCGCGGGTACTGGCCCGTGGTGCCGGGGCCCTGCGGGGCGTCGAACTCCGGGCGGGCGAACTGCCCGGTGGAGCCCGGTCCCTGGGGCGCGTCGAAGTCCGGGCGCGGGTACTGGCCGGTGGTGCCGGGACCCTGGAGCGCGTCGAACTCGGGGCGCGGGTACTGACCCGTCGTGCCGGGGCCCTGCGGGACCGGGAACGTTCCCGTCGTCTCCGGCTCCTCGTGGCCGCGCGGGGCGTCCAGCGGGGTCATGTCCTGCTGCGGGCGCCGCACCGGCTGCTGCTGCGCCGGGTCGCCCCAGGCCGGGGCCTGCGGGCGGGGCTCCTGGGGAGCGCCCCCGGGCAGCTCGGCGCGCGGGAACTCGTACCCGGCGGGCTGTCCCGGCACCTGGCCCTGCGGCTGCTGCTGCGGGGCGGGCTGGATGCCCTGACCGCCCTGGAGACCTTGACCGCCCTGGAACCCCTGGCTGTTGTGGGGACCCTGGCCGCCCGGAGCGCTCTGGTTGCCCCAGACGTCCGTACGGGACGGGATGGCGCTCGCGGCGCCGCCGAGACCGCCGCCGGGGCGCATGCCGTCGAGGCCCGGGACCTGCGAGGCGCCCGGGGCGCCGGGGGTACCCGGGGCCGGGGGGACCTGCGGGAGCCGGCCGGTCTGCTCCAGCTGCGCGTTCTGCGGCTGGGGGGCGTGCTGGGGGGTCTGCTGGGGGCCGCCGGAGAGCGGGGCGCCGTCACGGGCGGGCAGCGCGGGACGG
>NZ_MSJP01000082.1 GCF_014596525.1 Streptomyces sp. CBMA291 | reverse complement strand
TACGCCCCCGCCGCCCACCCGGCCGTGTTGGAGTACGACTCGTAGCTGTGGCGAGTGTCCCGGCCCCACGTCTCGCCCGTGAGCTGCTCGTACGCCCGGTCGGGTACGTAGAGCAGGGCCTCGGCCCGGGGCGGGGGGGGGGGGGGGGGGGGGGGGGGGGGGGGGGGGGGGGGGGGGGGGGGGGGGGGGGGGGGGGGGGGGGGCCGGGGCCGGCCCGGGGAACGGCCGGGGCCGGTCTCAGGCCGGTCCGAGGCTGGTCCGATGCCGGGCCGAAGCAGGTCCCAGGCCGGGCCGGGGGCGGTCCCAGGCAGGTCCCAGGCCGGGCCGATGCCGGGCCGATGCAGGTCCCAGGCCGGGCCGGGGGCGGTCCCAGGCAGGTCCCAGGCAGGTCCCAGGCAGGTCCCAGGCCGGGCCGATGCCGGGCCGGGGGCGGTCCGAAGCAGGTCCAAAGCAGGTCCCAGGCCGGGCCCAGGCCGGGCTGGGCTGGGCCCGGCCTGGTCCGGGGGCTGGTCCGGGGGCTGGTCCGGGGGCTGGTCCGGGGGCTGGTCCGGGGCCTGGTCCGGGGGCTGGTCCGGGCGCGGGCCGCGGCGAGGGCCGGCCCCCGCCGCGCGCCCGGCACCCGCCTCGGGGTGCCGGGCGGTGGCCGGTCAGGCCGTGCGGGCCTTCAGGGCTCGGCGGAGGTCGTCGAGCTGGTCGACGAGCTTGCGGTGGAGGGCCGGGGTCATCGGGGAGGTGGCGAGGTGCCGCTCCCCCAGGGTCAGGGCCTCCTGGTCGACCGCGTGGGCCGGGAAGGCGAAGCGGCCCGCCGCCTCGGCCATGGCGGGGCCCCTGCGGTCGGCGAGGGCGATGGCGTCGGAGTAGAAGCGGGGCACGTAGGCGCGGACGAGGTCGGCCTGCTCCGGCTGCCAGAAGCCCTGGGCGGTGGCGTTGAAGAGGTAGTTGGACAGGTCGTCGGAGCCGAAGAGGGCCGTCCAGGCGGCGGCCTTCGCCTCCGGGGTGGGCAGGGCGGCGCGGCAGCGGGCGGCGCCCTCCTGGCCGGTGGCGCTGGGGTCGCGCTCCAGTTCGGCGGCGATGGCGGGCTCGTCGGTGGCGCCGAGGACGGCGAGCCGGGCGAGGATGCGCCAGCGCAGTTCGGGGTCGAGTTCGGGGCCGCCGTGGACGGTGCCCTCGTCAAGCCAGGAGGCGATCTTGTCGGGGGTGGTGACGCTGTCGATGTAGGCGCGGACGGCGGTGAGGCGCAGTCCGGGCGCGTCGCCGTCCTCGGTGCGGCGCAGCAGCGCGCGGGCGATCTCGCAGACGACGGCGAGGGCGGCGGGGCGCTCCTCCTCGGTGACGTAGCGGTCGGCGAGCTGGGTGCGGGCGAAGGCGAGGACGCCCTGGACGAGGGCGAGTTCGGTCTCCTCGGGGAGATGCGCGAGGGCGGTCTCCAGATAGGCGGCGGGGGCGAGTCCGCCGTCGCGGACCATGTCGCGCAGGGCGTTCCAGACGACGGCGCGGGTGAGCGGGTCGGGAATGCCGGAGAGGCCGCGCAGGGCGGTCTCCTCGGAGACCGGGTCGAAGCGGAGCTTGGTGTAGGTGAGGTCCTCGTCGTTGAGGACGACGAGGGCGGGGCGGGGTCCGGCGAGGTCGGCGGGCCCGGTCTGGGGGACGTCGAGTTCGCGGCGCTCGCGCAGGACGAGGCCGCCGGAGGGGTCGCGGTCGTAGATCCCGGCGCGGACGCGGTGGGGGCGGCTTCCGTCGTGGCCGACGGCGAGCTGCCAGTGGAGGCCCTCGCCGGTGACGGTGGGGGTGAGGGTGTCGACACCGGTGGTGCGCAGCCAGCGCTCGGCCCAGGCGTGGACGTCGCGGTCGGTGGCGGCGGCGAGGTTGTCGATGAAGTCGGCGAGGGTGGCGTTGCCGAACTTGTGCCGCTTGAAGTGGATGTTGATGCCGGCGAGGAAGTCCTTCTCGCCGAGCCAGGTGACGAGCTGGCGGAGGGCGGAGGCGCCCTTGGCGTAGGAGATGCCGTCGAAGTTGAGGAGCGCGGAGGCGGTGTCGGGGACGGACTCCGGGTCGGGGGCGACGGGGTGGGTGGAGGGCCGCTGGTCGGCCTCGTATCCCCAGGCCTTGCGGGTGACGCCGAAGTCGACCCAGGTGTCGGGGAAGAGGTCGGAGCAGGCTTCGTTGACGGTCTGGTAGCCCATGTACTCGGCGAAGGACTCGTTCAGCCAGATGTCGTCCCACCAGCGCAGGGTGACGAGGTCGCCGAACCACATGTGGGCCATCTCGTGGGCGATGACCATGGCGCGGGTCTGGCGTTCGGTGACGGTGACGGCGGAGCGGAAGACGAACTCGTCGCGGAAGGTGACGAGGCCGGGGTTCTCCATGGCGCCCGCGTTGAACTCGGGGACGAAGGCCTGGTCGTAGGAGTCGAAGGGGTACGGCTCCTCGAACTTCTCGTGGAAGCGGTCGAAGCAGGCCTTGGTGACGGCGAGGATCTCGTCGGCGTCGGCGGCGAGGTGGGAGGCGAGGGAGCGGCGGCAGTGGATGCCGAAGGGGAGGCCCGCGTGCTCGGTGCGGATGGAGTGCCAGGGTCCGGCGGCGACGCAGACGAAGTAGGTGGAGAGCGGCGGGGTGGCGGCGGCCCGCCAGCGTCCGTCGGGGCCCTGTCCGGTGACGCCGTTGGAGAGGACGGTCCAGCCATCGGGGGCGGTGACGGAGACCTCGAAGACGGCCTTCAGGTCGGGCTGGTCGAAGGCGGGGAAGACGCGCTGGACGTCCTCCATGAAGAGCTGGGTGTAGACGTACGTCTCGCCGTCGCTGGGGTCCGTGAACCGGTGCATGCCCTCGCCCGTACGGGAGTACCGCATGCTCGTGACGATCCGCAGGACGTGCTCGCCCTCGGTGAGGGCCAGCGGGAGCCGGTTGCCTTCGAGGGTGGTGACGTCGAGGGGCTCGTCGTCGAGGTGCGCGGAGTGCAGGGTCTCGGGCTTCAGCTCGACGAAGGTGTCCCCGGCGGCGCGGGCCGTGAAGCGGATGAGGCTCTGTGAGCCGAAGGTCTCGTCACCGGTGGTGAGGTCGAGGTCGACCTGGTAGTGCTGGACATCGAGGAGCTGGGCACGGGTCTGCGCTTCGTCGCGCGTCAGTACGGACATGGGCCCTATGCTGCCCGATGCCCGTGGCGTCGGGCAGGGGTGGGCGGAGCTTTCCCGCTCAGGCGAGTCCGGGGCCGTTCAGGTGGGCGGGCCTGGTGTCTCGCGGGGCGGTTCCGGGCGGTCGGCGGCCCGGGTAGGCCGTCGTCAGTCGTGCCGGTCATCGTCGGCCCGGATCGGTCGTCGGTGGTCCGGGTCGGTCAGCGGCGGTCCGGGTCGGTCAGCGGGTGCCGTCGGCGATCGTCTCGTGGTGGCGGATGACCTCGGCGATGATGAAGTTGAGGAGTTTCTCCGCGAAGGCGGGGTCCAGCTTGGCGCTCTCGGCCAGTTCGCGGAGCCGGGTGATCTGGCGTGCCTCGCGGGCGGGGTCGGCGGGCGGCAGCTGGTGACGGGCCTTGAGGACGCCGACCTGCTGGGTGCACTTGAAGCGCTCGGCGAGCATGTGGACGACGGCCGCGTCGATGTTGTCGATGCTCTCGCGCAGCCGGGTCAGCTCCGCGCGTACGGTCTCGTCGACCTGCTCGTCGGCCCGTCCGGACGCGCCGGTCGGCCGGTGCTGGGGGAAGTCGCTCATGAGGTCCGAGCCTAGCGGGAGGCCGGGAGGACGGTGGGCGGGTGTTCGGAATCCGGGACACGGTCGTTCCAGTCCCCGGGCGCGGGCCTGCCCTGCTGTTCGCGGAAGTGGACGGGGGCGGCGCCGACCCGGCGGGTGAAGAGCCGGGAGAAGTAGGCGGGGTCGTCGTAGCCGACGCGGCGGGCGATGGCGGCCACGGAGAGGTCGGTGCCCGCGAGGAGTTCCTTGGCGCGGCCGAGGCGGACGGTGAGCAGGTAGTCCTTGGGGCTGCGTCCGGCGGCGCGGCGGACGGCGGCGCGCAGTTCGGCGGTGGTCAGGCCGTGCCGGGCGGCGTGTCCCGCGACGGTGAGCGGTTCGAAGGCGTCGCGGGCGAGGGCGGTGAGGAGGGGGTCGGCGCCGGTGTCGGCGCGGGCGCGGCGCAGGGCGACGAGGAGTTCGTGGACGGCGGCGGCGGTCTCGACTTCCAGGAGGGGGTTGCCGGTGCGGGCGGCGCGGGCGATGCGGGAGACGACGGCGCGGGCGGGGGCGGCGTCGGAGAGGGGGACGACGGGCCGGTCGGGTTCGATGCAGCCGAGTTCGGTGTAGGTGGCGGTGGCGGGTCCCGTGAAGTCGACGAAGGCCTCGTCCCAGCCGGTGCCGGGGTCGGCGCCGTAGTGGTGGGGGACGCCGGGGGTGAGCCAGAGGAGGGCGGGGGCGGTGACGGGGGTGCGGTGTCCCTCGGCGGTGCGGTACCAGCCGCCGCCCGCCGAGACGAGGACGGCCACATGGTGGTCGAGGGTGCGGGGGCCGACGGGGGGCAGCGCGCCGTGCTGGAGTCCGACGCCGAGGCAGACGAGGCCGAGGCGGTGGTGGACGGGGCTCGGGGTGAGGTAGCGCATCCAGGTGTGGTACATGGCCGGGGTGCCTTCCGCGTCGTCGTCCGTTGTGTCCCGACGTCTTCACGAACGTCCAGTCTTCGACGATCTTTGTCCATGGACCGGTCCGCCGCCAAGCGGCGAGGGTGGCGCCATGAGCACGTTCGCTGTGGGTGACGAGGACTTTCTGCTCGACGGGCGGCCGGTACGGCTGCTGTCGGGGGCGCTGCACTACTTCCGGGTGCACGAGGAGCACTGGGGGCACCGGCTCGGGATGCTGCGCGCGATGGGCCTCAACTGTGTCGAGACGTACGTCCCCTGGAACCTGTACGCGCCGGAGCCGGGCCGGTACGGGGACGTGGCGGCGCTCGGCCGGTTCCTGGACGCGGTGCAGCGGGCCGGGATGTGGGCGATCGTGCGGCCGGGGCCGTACATCTGCGCCGAGTGGGAGAACGGCGGGCTTCCGCACTGGCTGACCGGTCCGCTGGGGCGCCGGGTGCGGACCTGCGATCCGGAGTTCCTCGGGCCGGTGGAGGACTGGTTCCGGCGGCTGCTGCCGCAGGTGGTGGAGCGGCAGATCGACCGGGGCGGTCCGGTGGTGCTCGTCCAGGTGGAGAACGAGTACGGGAGTTACGGCAGCGACCTGGCGTATCTGGAGTGGGTGGCGGAGCTGCTGCGGGACTGCGGGGTGAGCGTGCCGCTCTTCACCTCGGACGGGCCCGAGGACCACATGCTGACGGGCGGTTCGGTGCCGGGGGTGCTCGCGACGGCGAACTTCGGCGCGGGGGCCCGGGAGGGCTTCGCGACGCTGCGGCGGCACCAGCCGTCGGGGCCGTTGATGTGCATGGAGTTCTGGTGCGGCTGGTTCGACCACTGGGGTACGGAGCACACGGTCCGGGACGCGGTGGAGGCGGCCGGGGCGCTGCGGGAGGTCCTGGAGTGCGGGGCGTCGGTCAATGTGTACATGGCGCACGGCGGGACGAACCACGGGGGCTGGGCGGGTGCGAACCGGGACGGCGAGCTGCACGACGGGCCGCTGCGCCCCACGGTGACCTCCTACGACTACGACGCCCCGGTGGACGAGGCGGGGCGGCCGACGGAGAAGTTCCGGCTCTTCCGCGAGGTGCTCGCGCCGTACGCGCGGGGGCCGCTGCCGGAGCTGCCGGAGCCTCCGGCGCGGCTCGCGGCGGCGGTCGCCGGGCGGCTCGACGGCTGGGCTCCGCTGGAGGCGGTGCTCGAAGCGCTGGGCGACGAGGAGCGGGTGGCTCCGGTGCCGCCGACCTTCGAGGAGCTGGGCGTGGACCGGGGTCTCGTCCGCTACCGGGTCGCGGTGCCGGGGCCCCGGCAGCCGTATCCGCTGGGGGTGACGGGGCTGCGGGACCGGGCGCTGGTGTACGTCGACGGGGTCCCGGCGGGGGTCCTGGGCACGGCGGACGGTGAGGACGTGACCCTGGACGCGCCGGTGGCGGGGCCCGCGGTGGTGGACCTGTGGGTGGAGTCGCTGGGCCGGGTCAACTACGGGCCCCGGCTGGCGGAGCCGAAGGGCATCACCGGCGGGGTGCGCCACGAGCGGCAGTATCTGCACGGGTTCCGGGCGCGGGCGCTGCGGCTCGACGCCTTCGCGGCGGAGGCGGTCGACGGGGTGCCGTTCGGGGAGGTGCCGGGCGGCGAGGTCGCGGCGGGTGCGGGCCGGGGCCTGTACCGGGGGGTCCTGGAGGTCGCGGGGGCCGGTGACGCGTGGCTGCGGGTGCCGGGCGGGACCCGGGGCTTCGTCTGGGTGAACGGCCACTGCGCGGGCCGGTACTGGTCGGCGGGTCCGCAGGAGGCCCTGTTCCTGCCGGGCCCGGTCCTGCGGGAGGGCGCGAACGAGGTGTGGGTCCTGGAGCTGGAGGGGGACGGGGCGCCTTCGGTGGAGCTGGGGGTGCTCTGAGGCAGGGGGTCTTCCTTGCCGGGAATCGCCCCTGTACGCCCGTCCGGGCGCCCTCCCCGGCCGGAGACCGCCCCCGCGCGCCGGGCCGTTCACCCCTGTGCGCCGGGGCGCCGGGCTGTACGGGGGCGCCCCCGCTCCGGAACGTGCCGGGGGCGCGCCACGGGCGGGGCTGCCCGTACCGGAGGCGGGCCGGGGCGCGCACCCGGGCCGGAGAGGGGCCCGGCGTCCTCCCCGTACACCCGGTCCCCGTGCGTCCACGACAGGTCGGGGCTCGCCCGTACGCAGGGAGGTGCCCCGGAGCCGAGGCCGCTCCGGGGCACCCGTATCGGGGGGCGGTTACAGCGTGGCCGCGGCCGAGGTGATCGCGGCGGCGAAGGTCGAGACCTCCGTGTAGACGCCGGGGTAGCCGGGCCGCGCGCAGCCCTCGCCCCAGCTCACGATGCCGACCTGGACCCAGGCACCGGCGTTGTCCTTGCGGAACATCGGGCCGCCGGAGTCGCCCTGGCAGGTGTCGGTGCCGCCCTGGCTGTATCCGGCGCAGATCTCCTCGGTGGGGACGAGGTCGGAGCCGTACGCGGCCTGGCAGGAGGCGTCGGAGACGAAGGGCACGGTCGCCTTGAGCAGGTAGCGCTGCTGGGCGCCGCCCTCGACGGCGGCGCCCCAGCCCGCGATGGTGAAGGTGCCGCTGTTGTACGCGGTGGTGTCGGCGAGCTTCAGGGTGGAGACGCCGGTGAGGGGGCTGGCCAGCTTGATCAGCGCCCAGTCCTTGCCCTTGCCGGTGTAGCCGGGGGCCTGGAGGACCTTGGTCGACTTGACCTTGACGGCGCTGGCGCTCTGGAGGTCGACCACGCCGGAGGTGACGGTGATGCTGGTGTTGGCGCCGGAGCCGCTGACGCAGTGGGCGGCGGTGAGCACGACCTGCGGGGAGATCAGCGAGCCGCCGCAGCCCATCGAGAGCCGGACCATCCAGGGGAACTCGCCCTGGGCGGCGCGGGTGCCGCCGACGACGGGGGCGGGGGCGGCGGAGGCGGTGGTGGGCTGGAGGCTGACGGCCGCCAGGGCGACGGCGCCGGCCGCGGCCAGCTTCAGGAGTGCGCGGACCATGCGGTTCTGCTTCATGCGCCTGCCTTCTCTCATGGGGGGTGGACCTCCACGGGTGCTGACATGAGCCCGTCAAGGCATGTCCGGATTATGGACAGCACCCCACAAGGGCCACAAGGAAGCGTTTTCGGCCAGACCCGAGGACGGGACCGTACAGTGGGCGGAAGGGGGGAGCCGGTATGCCGCACCGTCAGGAGGGCGATCGTGTCGCCCACGGCTTTCCGCACCGCGCGGCGGTCGGAGCCTCGATCACCGCGCTCTACCGACGCCTCTCCCCCGACGGCGTCCACCGCTTCCCGGCGAGCGTGCCCGCCTTCGAGGTCGCCCTCGCCGACGACGAGGACCTGCACCTCGGCACCCAGCGGGTGGCCGGGGCACTCGTCCGGCATCTGCGGCTGCCCGAGGCGCGCCTGGTGGTGAGCTTCCGCCCGATGGAGCACGCGGCGGCCGTCGAACTCACGGCCGGACCCGAGTACTTCGTGGAGCTGAACGACCGCTTCCGGACCCGCCGCAGGGACATCGGCGCGGCCCTCGCCCACGAGATCGCCCACGTCCTGCTGCACCGGCTCGGCCTCGGCTTCCCCGGCACCGCCGAGAACGAGATCCTCACCGACGTCGCCACCACCTATCTGGGCGCGGGCTGGCTGCTGCTCGACGCCTACCGGCGCGACGGGGTGGAGAGCCAGAAGCTCGGCTACCTCACCCCGGAGGAGTTCGGCTACGTCCTCGCCAAGCGGGCCGAGGTCTTCGGCGAGGACCCCTCGCCCTGGTTCACCAGCGCGGTGGCCTACGAGGCGTGGACCCGGGGCCGGGCCGAGGCCGCCCGGGAGCGGACCGCGCCGCCGCTCGCCGGGGCGGGCTGGGCCGAGCACCGCCGGTACGTCTGGGAACGGCGGCGCGGCCGGGCCGGGGAGGGCGCCCCGTACGCCTTCCACGACGGCTCCCCCGCCACCGCCGTCTCCTTCGCCTGCCCGGTCTGCCGCCAGCGCCTGCGCATCCCCACGGGCCGGGCGCTGCGGGCCCGGTGCGGGGTGTGCGCGACGGTCCTGGACTGCGCGGGCTGACGGCAGGACGGGGCGCGGATCCGGCGGGGCCCGGTGAGCGAGCCTGGGGCACGCGGACCCCACCGCCGTACGCGTGCGGCGACCCGACGGGGCCCGGAAGGCGGGCCTGGGACACGCGGGCCCCACCCCCGCACGCGTGCGGCGACCCGACGGGGCCGGAAGACGAGCCTGGGACACGCGGACCCTTCCCCCGCACGCGTGCGGCGACCTGACGGGGCCCGGAGCACGGGCCTGGAGCAAGCGGGCTCCTCCCCCGTACGCGTGCGCCAACCCGACCGGCCCGGAAGGCGGGCCTAGGATGCGCGGACCCCTCCCCCGCACGCACACGCCGACCCGACGGGGCCCGGAGCGCGAGCCTGGGGCACGCGGGCCCCACCCCCGCCCGCGTGCGCCAACCCGACGGGCCCGGAAGGCGGGCCTGGGATGCGCGGACCCCACCCCCGCACACGCACGCCGACCCGGCGGGGCTCCAAGGGGCGGGCCCGAGCCCGTGGACCGGTCACCGGAGCCGCGTGCCGATGCGGAGCGTGCGAAGGCCGGGCCCGGTGTCCGCGGGCCGGGCTTCGGACCGGTGCGATTTGCGCCGGGAGCCGACGGCGGGTCAGGGTCGGCCCATGAGCACGCTGTTCGACGCCATCCGGGACGGGGACGAGGACGGGGCCGTACGCGCCCTGCGGGCCGGGGCGGACCCCGAGGGCCGGGAGGACGGCGAGAGCGCCCTGTACCGGGCGGCCGTCGGCGACGAGGCCGGGATCGTGCGCGTCCTGCTGGCCGCCGGGGCCGATCCCGGCCGGGGCAGCGGCGAGGACGAGGGGGACCTGCCGCTGTGCGGCGCGGCCTGCGGCGGACACGCGGAGGTGGCGCGGGCCCTGCTCTCGGCGGGCGCCGCGGCCGACCAGGAGGAGTCCTTCGGCTTCACCGCCCTCGCCTGGGCGCTGCGGCTCGGGCACGCCGACACCGTCCGGGTGCTCCTGGAACACGGGGCCGACCCGGACCGGCCGGGGCCCGACGGACTTCTCCCCCTCGTCGTCGCCGCCCGGCGCGGCTCCCCCGGCTGCGTACGGGCGCTCCTCGACCACGGGGCGGCGGCCCGGGAGGCCGGGTTGCGGGAGGCGCGGCGCTGGATCGGCGCGGACATCGCGGCCGAACTGCGGCGCGGCCTGCTCGCGGGCCACGGGGGCGAGACGTACGAGGCGGTGGTCCGGCGGGTACGGGAGGACGGCGGGGTCACGGTCGTCGTGGAGCTGCTGCGGGAGGACGGGGCGCCGGGGCGCGGTGACGACCGGGGCACCGGGCACGCGGCCGTCGCCACGCTCCTTGAGGCCTCGCTGGGGCGGGAGACCCCGCACGAGGAGCTGGCGGCGCGGGCGCTGCGCTGCGGGGACCCGGAGTTCGACGACTGGACGACGGCGGTGGCGGAGCTGGTGCGCCGGGCCGACGAGGAGACGTTCGTGACGGCCGCCGCCTGGTGCGCGTACCGCGATCCGCTGCGCCGGGCGCTCGGCGCGCGGGTCCTCGGCGCGCTGCCGGGCTTCGCGCAGAGCGCGGTCCCGGTGCTGCGGCGCCTGGCGACGGAGGCGACGGGCCCGGCGCGGGAACCGGCCCTCTCGGTGGCGACGGCCCTCGGCGTCTGCGCGGAGCCGTCGGCCGTGCCCGAACTCCTCGCGCTCGCCGGGCATCCCGATCCGGTGGTGCGCCGGTCGGTGGCGGGGGCGCTCGCCGGGATCGTGCCGGCCGGGCACGTCGAGGGGCTGGGGGTGCTGCTCGCGCTGAGCAGGGACGGGGACGCGCGGGTACGGGACTGGGCGACGCTCGCGCTCGCCGAACTCCCCGACGACACCCCGCTCGTCCGGGAGGGCCTCGCGGAGCGGCTCGACGACCCGGACCGGGAGACGGCGGCGGAGGCGGCCCGGGGTCTGGCGATCCGCCGGGACCCCCGCGCCGTCGACGCCCTGACCACCCTCCTGGCCGAGTCCGACCCGGAGACCCCACCCCGCGAGACGGCCCTCGCGGCCCTGGAGTACGTGGAGGACGTACGGGTGAGGACACGGCTGGAGTGGGTGCATCCTCGGCGGAGTTGAGAGGGCGGGCACCGGGGGAGGCAGGGGCGGCCCGGCAGCCGAGCCCCACCCGTACGCCCCCGTACGGACTCGCCCCCGTACGCCTCGCGCCCGCACACCTCACCCCCGGTCGCCTCCCAGTGCACCCCGCCTCTCCTACACCCCGCCCCTCCTACACCTCACCCCCCCCGTACACCTCACCCCCCTTACGCCTCACGCCCCCCACGCCTCACGCCCCGTACACCGGCTCCGGCCGTGTCGCCTCCTTCAGCAGGCGGCGGGCCGTCTCGCCCGCTTCCCCGGGGGTGCGGCGGGCGGGCCTGTCCTCCGTGGGGCCCGGGTGCCAGCCCTCCATGACGGTGAGGCGGCCGCCCTCCGCCTCGAAGACGCGGCCGGTCACGTTCTCGGAGGCGGCCGAGCCCAGCCACACCACCAGGGGGGACACGTCCTCCGGGAGGGCTTCCAGGCCGTCGAAGACCCGCTCGGTCATCCGGGTCCTCGCCGCCGGGGCGACCGCGTTGACCTGGACGCCGTACCGGGCCAGTTCCGCCGCCGCCACCAGGGTGAGGCCGACGATCGCCGCCTTGGCCGCCGCGTAGTTGCCCTGTCCCACGCTGCCGAGCAGCCCGGCGCCCGAGGTGGTGTGGACGATCCGGGCGACCGGGGTCCGGCCCGCCTTCGTCTCCGCCCGCCAGTGCGCGGCCGCGTACCGCAGCGGCAGGAAGTGGCCCTTGGCGTGGACCCGCATGACCGCGTCCCAGTCCTTCTCGTCGAGGTTCACCAGCATCCGATCGCGCAGGAAGCCCGCGTTGCTGACGAGGGTGTCGAGCCGGCCGTAGGCATCGAGGGCGGCCGTGACCAGGGAGGAGGCGCCCTCGGTGGTCGCGATGTCCCCACCGTGCGCGACGGCTTCGCCGCCCCGCGCCCTGATCTCCTCCACGACCTCCGCGGCCGGGCTGTCGGGGCCGGGGCGGCCGTCGAGTCCGACGCCCAGATCGTTGACGACGAGCCGGGCGCCCTCGGCCGCGAAGGCCAGCGCGTGGGCCCGGCCCAGCCCCCGCCCCGCCCCGGTCACCACGACGACCCTGCCCGCGCAGAGCCCCCCGGCCGCGCCCGTGCGCGTGCCCGGAGCCGCGCTCGTCCCCGTACCCGGCTCGTCGGTCATGTCGGTTCTCCCTTGTTCGCGGTCGAGGCGTCGAGGAAGGCGGGGCGTTCGCCGCCGCCGTGGACGAGGAGCGAGGCTCCCGAGACGTAGCCCGCCCGGTCGGAGGCGAGGAAGACGGCCGCCTCGCCGATCTCGTCCGGCGCGGCGAGGCGGCCGAGCGGTACGGTCCGGCCGACGGCGGCGATCCCGGCCGCGTCCCCGTAGTGCAGGGCGGAGAGTTCGGTCCTGACCATGCCGAGCACGAGTGTGTTGACCCGTACCTCGGGCGCCCATTCGACCGCCATCGAGCGGGCCAGGTTCTCCAGGCCCGCCTTGGCCGCGCCGTAGGCGGCGGTGCCCGGGGAGGGGCGGGTGCCGCTGACGCTGCCGATCATGACGATCGCGCCGCGCGCGGCCCGGAGCAGCGGGTGGGCGGCGAGGCTGACGGCGAGCGGGGCGGCGAGGTTCAGCGCGAGGACCCGCGCGTGACGCTCGGCCTCGCCTTCGCCGAGGAGGCGGTACGGCGTGCCGCCCGCGTTGTTGACGAGGACGTCGAGCCGCCCGTACCGCAGGGCGAAGGCGGTGAGGAACTCGCGCACCGCGGTGGGTTCCCGCAGGTCGAGCGGGTGGAAGTCGGCGGTGCGGCCCGCCGCTTCGACCGGCGCGGGCGGGGGTCTGCGGGCGCATACGGCGACCCTGGCCCCGGCCCGCAGAAAGGCGCGGGCGATACCGGCCCCGACGCCCCGGGTTCCACCGGTGACGAGCACGACCCTCCCGTCCAGCTCCATCGGCTGCTACCTTCCTCCTCAAGAGGTTACCTAACAAACGTTTGGTGGAAAGGTAGCTGATTCGCTCATGGGTGTCTGCACCTCGCGCCCCGCCCCGGGCGTCGCCCTCGTCACCGTCGACTTCCCACCCGTCAACGCCCTGCCCGTCGAAGGCTGGTACGCGCTCGCCGACGCCGTCCGCGCGGCCGGTCGCGACCCGGAGGTCCGCTGTGTCGTCCTGGCCGCCGAGGGCCGGGGCTTCAACGCGGGCGTCGACATCAAGGAGTTGCGGCGCGATCCCGGGCACACGGCCCTGATCGGCGCCAACAGCGGCTGCGCCGAGGCCTTCGCCGCCGTGTACGCCTGCGAGGTGCCGGTGGTCGCGGCGGTCGCCGGGCACTGTCTGGGCGGCGGGATCGGGCTCGTCGGCAACGCGGACGCGATCGTCGCCGCCGACGACGCCGTCTTCGGGCTGCCCGAGCTGGACCGGGGCGCGCTCGGCGCCGCCACCCATCTCGCCCGGCTCGTACCCCAGCATCTGATGCGGACGCTCTACTACACCTCCCGGACGGTGACCGCCGCCGAGCTGCGCGCGCACGGCTCGGTGTGGGAGGTGGTGCCCCGGCCCGCGCTGCTCGGCGCGGCGCTCGGTCTCGCCGGGGAGATCGCCGCCAAGGAGGGCACGCTGCTGCGGCTCGCGAAGGCGGCGCTCAACGGCATCGACCCGGTGGACGTACGGCGCAGCTACCGCTTCGAGCAGGGTTTCACCTTCGAGGCGGCACTCGGCGGGGTCGCGGCCCGGGTCCGTGACACCTTCGGAAAGGAGAACTCCCCGTGACCGACAAGACGATGACGCTGGAGCAGGTCGTCGGCCGGCTCCGCTCCGGCATGACGATCGGGATCGGCGGCTGGGGCTCACGGCGCAAGCCGATGGCGCTGGTGAGAGCGGTGCTCCGGTCCGAGATCACCGATCTGACGGTGGTCTCCTACGGTGGCCCCGACGTGGGCCTGCTCGCCGCCGCCGGGCGGATCGGACGGCTCGTCGCCCCGTTCGCCACCCTGGACTCCATCCCTCTCGAACCCCGTTTCCGGACCGCGCGCGAGCAGGGCACCCTCGCCCTCACGGAACTCGACGAGGCGATGTTCATGTGGGGCCTGCACGCCGCCGCCAACCGGCTGCCCTTCCTGCCGGTACGGGCGGGGCTCGGCTCCGACGTGATGCGGGTCAACCCGGAGCTGCGGACGGTCGTCTCCCCGTACGCGGACGGCGAGGAGTTCGTCGCCGTCCCCGCCCTGCGGCTCGACGCGGCCCTCGTCCACCTGAACCGCGCCGACCGGCTCGGCAACGGCCAGTACCTGGGCCCCGACCCGTACTTCGACGACCTGTTCTGCGAGGCCGCCGACACCGCGTACGTCTCCTGCGAGCGGCTCGTGGACCGCTTCGGGCCCGACACCGTGCCCCAGACCCTGCTTGTCGCCCGGCACAGCGTCACGGGTGTCGTCGAGGCCCCGAACGGGGCCCACTTCACCTCCTGCGTCCCCGACCACGCCCGTGACGAACCGTTCCAGCGGCTCTACGCCACCACCCCCTGGCCCGAGTTCGCCGCCCGCTTCCTCTCCGGCAAGAGCGAGGACGACTACCAGGCGGCCGTCCGCGCCTGGCACGCGGAACGAGCGGCCGAAGACGCGGGGCCCACCCGGCGGGACGAGCAGGCCGGGGACACCGGGCCCCTCGGCCGTGAGGAGGAGCAGCGGTGATCAGTCGAGCCGAGTACTGCGTGATCGCCTGTGCCGAGGCCTGGCGGGACGACGGCGAGGTGCTCGCCAGCCCGATGGGGCTCGTCCCCTCCCTCGGCGCCCGCCTCGCCCGCCGTACCTTCTCCCCCGACCTCCTCCTCACCGACGGAGAGGCCCTGCTTGTCGGCCCCGAAGGGGAGCCCGAGGGCTGGCTGCCGTACCGCAGACACCTCACCATGGTCACCGGCGGCAGGCGGCACGTGATGATGGGCGCCAGCCAGATCGACCGGTACGGCAATCAGAACATCTCCTGCGTCGGCGACTGGGAGCGGCCCACCCGCCAGCTCCTCGGGGTGCGCGGCGCTCCCGTCAACACCCTCAACCATCCGGTCAGTTACTGGATCCCCAAGCACTCGCCCCGGGTCTTCGTCAAGCGGGTCGACATGGTCTGCGGCGTCGGCTACGACCACGCCACCGGGCCCTACCACCGGCTTCCCCGGGTCGTCACCGACCTCGCCGTCCTCGACTTCGAGACCCCCGACCACCGGATGCGGCTGCTCTCCGTGCACCCCGGGGTCACCGTCGACGAGGTCCGCGCCGCCACCGGCTTCGACCTGCCGGCCGAGGACGAGGTCCCGTACACCCGGGAGCCCACCGCCGAGGAGCTGCGGCTGATCCGCGAGGTCCTCGACCCGCGCGGGCTGCGCGACCGGGAGGTTCCGCCCCGATGAGGACCGCCCTCACCGAACTGACCGGCGTCCGCCACCCCGTCGTGCAGACCGGGATGGGCTGGGTCGCCGGGCCCCGGCTCGTCTGCGCCACCGCCGAGGCGGGCGGGCTCGGCATCCTCGCCTCCGCCACCATGACCACGCGGGAGCTGCGCGCCGCCGTCCGCGAGGTGCGCTCCCGCACGGACCGGCCCTTCGGGGTCAATCTGCGCGCGGACGCGGGCGACGCGCGGGAACGGGTCCGGATCGTCGTCGAGGAGGGCGTACGGGTCGCCTCCTTCGCCCTCGCCCCCTCCCGCGAACTGATCGCCGTGCTCAAGGACGCGGGGGTCCTCGTGATCCCCTCCGTGGGCGCCCGGCGGCACGCCGAGAAGGTGGCGGAGTGGGGCGCGGACGCGGTCCTCGTCCAGGGCGGCGAGGGCGGCGGGCACACCGGCGAGGTCGCCACCAGCGTGCTGCTGCCGCAGGTGGCCGACGCGGTGGACATCCCGGTGATCGCGGCGGGCGGCTTCCGCGACGGGCGCGGGCTCGTCGCCGCACTCGCCCACGGGGCGGCGGGCATCGCCATGGGCACCCGCTTCCTGCTGACCTCCGACTCGACCGTGCCGGACGCGGTCAAGGCCCGCTATCTGGCCGCCACCGTCAAGGACGTCACCGTCACCACCGCCGTCGACGGGCTGCCGCACCGGATGCTGCGCACCGAACTCGTCGCCTCCCTGGAGAACGCCGGACGCGCCCGCACCCTGGCCCGTGCCGTACGGCGGGCGGCGGGCTTCCGGCGCCTGTCCGGGCTCTCCTGGCCCGCGATGATCCGCGAAGGACTGGCCCTGCGCCACGGCAAGGACCTCACCTGGAGCCAGCTCCTGCTCGCCGCGAACACCCCGATGCTGCTGCGGGCGTCCATGGTCGAGGGCCGCACGGACCTCGGCGTGATGGCCGCAGGACAGGTCGCGGGCGTGATCGACGACCTGCCGAGCTGCGCGGAACTGATCGACCGGATCATGCGGGAGGCGGACGAGGTACTGAGGGGGTTGCCGGTACCGGGGCCGGGGCCGGGGCCGGGGCCAGGGCCGGGGGTGCCGGGGTCAGGAGTGGAGGCGGGCTGAGGGCGGGGTGGGGGCGGATCCGGCGGGGCCGGACCTGGCGGGGGCCCTTGGAAGGCCGGACTTTACGGGGGCGGAACTGGCGGGGCCGGACCTCGTGGGGCCCTTGGAGGGCCGGGCTTTGCGGGGGCGGAACTGGCGGAGGCCGGACCTCGCGGGGCGCAACCCTGGTGGGGCCGGACCTCGCAGGGGGCCGCAACCCTGACAGGGGCGGAACCCTGACAGGCCGGACCCCGTAGGGCCCGTTCCAGCGTCGGCCACCCGTACCCCACCAGGACAGCCCGAGGGGCCCGGTGCGCTGATCGCGCGCCGGGCCCCTCGTGGTGCCGTTCCTGCGGAGCGGGGCCGCCGCCGGGCCGTACGGCCCGCCGGGCCTGCCCGTGCCGTCCGTACGGCCCGGCGGTTCGGGGGTCACCCCCGCCGTACGGCCGACGGTTCCGGGGCATCCCCGCCGTACGGCCCGACGGTTCGGGGTCACCCCCGCCATACGGCCGACGGTTCCGGG
This sequence comes from Streptomyces sp. CBMA291, assembly GCF_014596525.1. Taxonomy (GTDB): domain Bacteria; phylum Actinomycetota; class Actinomycetes; order Streptomycetales; family Streptomycetaceae; genus Streptomyces. The sequence goes on along the minus strand of NZ_MSJP01000082.1, from coordinate 150 downwards.
TCACCCCCGGCCATACGGCTCCTACGAGTCGCCGCCCTGGCGGGGGCGCGACGCGCGGCTGCCGCCGCCGGTTCCCCGGGAGCGGCCGGAGCCCGTGGACGGGCGTCCGCCTCGGCCCGTGCCGGTCGACGCGGGCGCGCCCCGGCCGGT
>NZ_MSJP01000081.1 GCF_014596525.1 Streptomyces sp. CBMA291 | reverse complement strand
GTACGCGCGCGGCGGCGGGCCCGGCGGACGGCGTCGGCCGTCGGCGCGGGTGGGAGTAGTCGATGGGGCCGCCGGCCGGGGGCGCGGGGGTGGGCGCTCCGGGGGCGGGCACTCCGGTGACGGACGTACCGGAAGCAGGTGTCTCGGCCGCCGGGGGCTCGATGGCGGAAGCCTCGATGGCAGAGGTCCCGGCGGTAGAGGTCCCGGCGATAGGCGTCCCGATGGCGGGCGTCGGTGCTCCGGTGCCGGTATCCGCCGCCGGGACGGCCGGGGGAACGGGCATCGGAGCGGTCTCCGGAACTACCCCCTGCCCGGAGGACTCCGTCACCGCATCGGACCTGCCCGCTTCCGGCCCCACCGGCTCGGACCCGCCCGCCACCGGCGCCACGGCCCCGACCTCGGCCTCGGCCCTGCCCCCAGCCCTGGCCGTGCCCTCACCCGCGCCGCCGCCCGCGCCCGCGCCCGCGCCCGCCAGCATCGCCCCCGCGAGTTCGGCCGGGCGCTCCAGGCCCTGATCGTCGAGGAGGGCGGTGAGCCCGTCCTCGTATCCCTGGCCCATCGCCCGGACCTTCCAGGTCCCCTGACGGCGGTACAGCTCCAGGGCGACGACGGCGGATTCCCGGTCGAGGCCGGTGATCGTGTAGGTGGCGATCTCGGTGCCGTCGGTGCCGGTGACGGCGACGAAGGGGGCGGCGAGGGTGCCGAAGCGGGCGGCTCCGCCGGTCCGCGCGCCGGGCAGGGCCAGGAGCAGCGAGATCCGGTGGACGGTGTCGGGGACCTCGTCCAGATCGATGCCGAGACAGTGGTCGGCGGCGGCCGTACCCGGGGCGTCGACACCGGGACGGGAGGGTGCGCCGGGGTGGGCGATCCACTCCGGTCCGGGGACCCGGCCCTGTTCGTCGCCGAGGGTGGCGCCGAGGAGAACGGGATGCCCCGCCGACACCCGGATCTCAAGTCGGGTGTCGGGCAGGGGGTGGTTCTGCCCCCGGACCAGCTCGGCCGTCATCGGCTCTGTCCCTTTCGGCGTTTCCCAGTGTGGTGCGTGCGGTGCGGGTGGTGCGAGCACGGCGCGGTCGGCGCGGCGGCCCATGAGGACAGCTCCCGGGGCTTGTCGCCGCCGGGAGCTGTGGGTGACTGCCGCTCGGGCCGTCTACAGGTGCGGCAGGATCGCCGGCATGAGGTCCTGGAAGGTGCGGCCGTTGGCCGGATTGCCCAGGGCGGTCATCTGCCAGCCGTTGCCGACCCGGTGGACCTTGGCCATGATCTGCGCGGTGTAGTTGCCGCCGCCGTCGAGGGTGTACCGGGCGAGTTCCTGCCCGTTGGTCTCGTCGAGGATGCGGCAGAACGCGTTCTGCACTTCCTGGAAGGTCTGGCCGGTGAAGGAGTTCACCGTGAAGACGATCTGGTCGATGTGGACCGGGACCCGCTCCAGGTCCACCAGGATCGCCTCGTCGTCGCCGCCCTGGCCCGCACCGCCGACGAGGTTGTCCCCGGTGTGCTGGACCGAGCCGTCGTCGCTGGTCAGGTGGCGGAAGAAGACCACGTCGACCGGCTGCTTCTCGGCGAAGAGGACGGCCGAGGCGTCGAGGTCGATCTCCCGGGTGCGCGAGCCGAAGAACCCGCGGCGCGGCGCCGCCTGCCAGCCGAGGCCCATCCGCACCTGGCTGAGGCTGCCTCCGCCCTTCTTCTCCAGGCTGATGGCCTGACCCTTGGTCATGTTGACCGACACGCGTCTGCCCCTCTCGTCCGTCGTTCACCCCCGCGCCGCCGCCGTGCGGCGCGCGCGGTTCCCAGCAGCCTACGCAGCGGCACTGACACCGTGCGGACGCGGTCCGGTTTCGTTTCGGTCTTGCAACACACCGGACCGCGCCGCTTTCCCTGTGGAACCGCCTGTTCAGGCGATTCCGGCCTCCTTCATCTGGCGCAGTTCCTTCTTCAGCTCGCCCACCTCGTCACGGAGTCTGGCCGCCACCTCGAACTGGAGGTCCGCCGCCGCCGCGCGCATCCGCTCGGTCATCTCCTCGATGATGGAGGCCAGTTCCGTGGCGGGCCGGTCGCCGAGCTGAAGCGCCGAGTCCGAAGCGCCGCCCTTGCCCTTGCGCTTGACGCCGTGCGCGGCGAGCGCGGGGACGGGTGCCTTGGCGCCCTTGCCCTCCTTGACCTGGCGGTAGCCGGTGCCGAGCAGCTCCTCGGTGTCGACTTCCTCGCGCGCGATGGTGGCGACGATGTCGTTGATCTTCTTGCGGAGCGGTTGCGGGTCGATCCCCCGCTCCTTGTTGTACGCGACCTGCTTCTCGCGGCGCCGGTTGGTCTCGTCGATGGCCTGCTCCATCGCCGGGGTGATCCGGTCCGCGTACATGTGGACCTGGCCCGAGACGTTGCGCGCGGCACGGCCGATGGTCTGGATCAGGGAGGTCCCGGAGCGCAGGAAGCCCTGCTTGTCGGCGTCGAGGATGGCGACGAGGGAGACCTCCGGGAGGTCGAGGCCCTCGCGGAGGAGGTTGATGCCGACGAGCACGTCGTACTCTCCGGCGCGCAGCTCCCGCAGCAGTTCGATGCGGCGCAGGGTGTCGACGTCGCTGTGCAGATAGCGGACCTGGATGCCGAGCTCAAGGAAGTAGTCCGTGAGGTCCTCGGCCATCTTCTTGGTGAGGGTGGTGACGAGGACGCGCTCGTCCCGCTCGGTGCGCAGCCGGATCTCGTGGACCAGGTCGTCGATCTGGCCTTCGGTGGGCTTGACGACGACCTCGGGGTCGACGAGTCCGGTGGGGCGGATGATCTGTTCGACGAAGCCGTCGCCCCGGGAGAGTTCGTAGGCGCCGGGGGTGGCGGAGAGGTAGACGGTCTGGCCGATGCGCTCCTGGAACTCCTCCCACTTCAGCGGGCGGTTGTCGAGCGCGGACGGCAGCCGGAAGCCGTGGTCGACCAGGGTCCGCTTGCGGGAGGCGTCGCCCTCGTACATGGCACCGATCTGGGGCACGGTGACATGGGACTCGTCGATGACGAGGAGGAAGTCCTCGGGGAAGTAGTCGAGGAGGGTGTTGGGCGCGGAGCCGGGCTCGCGTCCGTCGAAGTGCATCGAGTAGTTCTCGATGCCGGAGCAGGAGCCGATCTGGCGCATCATCTCGATGTCGTACGTGGTCCGCATGCGCAGGCGCTGCGACTCCAGGTGCTTGCCCTGCTTGTCCAGCTCGGCGAGGCGGCCCTCCAGCTCGCGCTCGATGTCGTTGACCGCGCGCTCCATGCGCTCGGGACCCGCGACGTAGTGGCTGGCGGGGAAGATGTACAGCTCGCGGTCCTCGCTGATGACCTCGCCGGTGAGCGGGTGGAGGGTGGAGAGGGCCTCGATCTCGTCGCCGAACATCTCGATGCGGACGGCCAGCTCCTCGTAGACCGGGAAGATCTCGATGGTGTCGCCGCGGACGCGGAAGGTGCCCCGGGTGAACGCCAGGTCGTTGCGCGTGTACTGGATGTCGACGAAGCGGCGCAGGAGCTGGTCCCGGTCGATCTCCTCGCCGACCTTGAGCGGGACCATCCGGTCCACGTACTCCTGGGGGGTGCCGAGGCCGTAGATGCAGGAGACGGAGGCGACCACGACGACGTCCCTGCGGGTGAGCAGGGAGTTCGTCGCGGAGTGCCGGAGCCGCTCGACCTCCTCGTTGATGGAGGAGTCCTTCTCGATGTACGTGTCCGACTGGGGGACGTACGCCTCGGGCTGGTAGTAGTCGTAGTACGAGACGAAGTACTCCACCGCGTTGTTCGGCAGGAGCTCGCGGAACTCGTTCGCCAGCTGGGCGGCGAGCGTCTTGTTCGGCGCCATCACCAGGGTGGGGCGCTGGAGCTTCTCGATCATCCACGCGGTGGTCGCGGACTTTCCGGTGCCGGTGGCACCGAGGAGCACGACGTCCTTCTCGCCCGCGCGGACACGCCGCTCCAGGTCGGCGATGGCCGTGGGCTGGTCGCCGCTGGGCTGGTACTCGCTGACGACCTCGAAGGGCGCCACCGAACGTTCGATCTTGGAAACGGGCCGCATGCAACCACCGTACGACCCCGCACTGACAGCCGGGTGCTGATCACCAGTCCTGGGAGCGGTGGCCGCCCCGGGGAACGCTTCTGCGAAGGCCCCTGCCGCCGGGACGGGCCCACCGGCTCACGGGCGCGCCGTAGGAAGGGACGTGGCTGGGGGCGGGTACGCCCGGTCGGTGCACGGCCCTGGCTGCGGAGCGCTGCCACTGCGGGTCGCCCATGACCAGGAGCGGATCGAACATGACGACGACGGCGGCGAGGATGAGGAAGACCGCGGGACCGATCAGCATCGGCAGCAGCGAGGAGCCCAGGTCGTCGCCGTCGGGGGCGGGGGCGTGCAGTTCGACGCTGACGGCGGCCATGGCGGTGTAGTGCATACCACTGACGGCGACCCCCATGACCAGGCTGGCGCCGAGACTGGCCAGAAATCCATGTACGGAGACGGCCGCCCAGAGGGCCGTGGTGGCCGCCACCACGGCGATGACCACGGAGAGGGCGACGGTGAACGTGTCGTACTCGACGTGTCCGTGCAGTCGCATCCCGGCCATGCCGAGGTAGTGCATGGTGGCGATGCCGAGACCGGTGATGGTGCCGCCGGTGACGAGGCTGAGCACGGTGGCGCCCCGGTAGCCGACGATGAAGACGCCGATGCCGACCATCAGGACGGCCACGCCCAGGCTGGCGAAGGTGATGGGGCGGTTGTAGACGACGGGCGCCTGGCCGATGGAGAAGCCCATCATCGCGATGAAGTGCATGGTCCAGATGCCGGCGCCGATCGAGGTGGCGCCGAGGGTGAGCCAGCCCGCCTTGAAGCTGTCGCGGTGGCGGATCGACCGGGTGGTGCACCTCAGCCCGAGGGCGCCGCCGAGGCAGGCCATGAGAAAGGAGGCCACCGGCGTGACGAGCCCGTAGCTGAATCCGTCGACCGTGCCCTGCATGCGCGCGTGCCCTCCGGCCTGGTGCCACGTCGTCCGAAAACAGTCGGTACCGCTGGTGCTACGGGGCGAGATTATGGCGCGCCGGAGGTTCCACGACCATGTGACCGGGGATTTTTCGGTCGCGAGACCGGAGCGATACCTGTTCGTGATCTTGGCTGCGGTCGGCACCCGTCCGGACGGCCGGTCCACACACGGCCGGACCGTCGGGCTCGCCGGGCCGGACCGTCGGGCTCGCACGGCCGCACCGTCGGCCCGAGGGAGACCGGACTGTCAGTGGGGGGCCGTACGGTGGCGGCATGGAGATCGAGACGGCGACTGCGGACGGCGGGCGGCCGGTGCCGGTGGAGTGGACGGTCATGGCGAGCGACATCGGACCGCTCTTCCTCGCCGCCACCGGGCGGGGACTCGTGCGGGTCGAGTTCCATGCCGACGCGGAGCGGCGCGAGCGGATGCTCGCCCGGCTCGCGGGACAGCTCGGCGCGGAGCCGGTGGAGCGCGCCTCGGGGCTGCTTTCCGGTGCGATACGCCGGTTCGACCGGTACTTCGCGGGCGAGCCGGGCCCGATCGGCCTGCCCCTGGACTGGAGCCTGACCTCCGGCTTCCACCGGCAGGTACTGCGCGAGCTGGCCGAGAGCGTGCCCTACGGGACGGTCGTCGGGTACGGGGAGCTGGCGCGGCGGGTGGGGCAGCCGGGCGCGGCGCAGGCGGTGGGCGCGGCGATGGGCGCCAACCCGCTGCCGGTGGTCGTGCCGTGCCACCGGGTGGTGGAGAGCGACGGCGGTCTGGGCGGCTTCGGGGGCGGTCTGGAGACCAAGCGGCGCCTGCTGGCCCTGGAGGGCGTTCTTCCGGCGCCGCTGTTCTGAGGCCGGGCGGACCGGCCTGGCGGGGGCCGGACCTGCCGTGCAGGGGGCGGACCGGCCGTACGGGGCCCGGACCTGCCGTGTAGCGGGCGGACCCCGGCCGTGCGGGGCTCGGACCCAGCCGTGCAGCGGGCGGACCCCGGCTGTGCGGGGCTCGGAACGACCGTGCGCGGGGGCGCCGGGGCGCCTTCCGGCGCTACGGCCGAGGGCTGCTCGGCGGCCCCGGAAGCCGGGCCCGTCGTTTCCCATCCGAAGGCACCGGGTTCCCGCCCGCTCGCCCCGGCGAGGCACGTACATTCCCCTCACGTGGGACGGCTGGCACACTCACGTAAGTGACCAGTACCCCCGGCGCCCCTGACGCCACCCTCCCCGACCGTCCCCCCGTCCTCGTCGGCGCGGCCGAACTGCCGGCGCTGCGCCGACGCGTCCAGGCCGTGCTGATCACCACCCAGATACTCGGCGGGCTCGGCATAGCCATCGGCGTCGCGCTCGCCGCCGTGCTCGCCAGGGACGTCAGCGGCTCCGAGGCCCTGTCCGGCCTGGCGTCGACGGCGACGGTGGCCGGGCCCGCGCTGCTCGCGATGCCGCTCGCCTCCCTGATGGCCTCGCGGGGACGCCGGGCCGGACTCGTCCTCGCGTATCTGCTCGGGGCAGTGGGCGCCGGGGTCACCGTGCTCGGCGCCGTCGTCGACAGCTTCCCGCTGCTGCTCGCCGGGCTCGTCGGCTTCGGCGCCGGTTCCTCGGCGAACCTGGCCGCCCGGTTCGCCGCCGCCGACCTCGCCGAGCCGGACCGCAGGGCGCGGGCCATCTCCACCGTGGTGTGGGCGACCACGATCGGGGCGGTGCTCGGCCCCAACATCGCCGCGCCCGCCGGGCGGAGCGTCTCGGGCCTCGGCATCCCCGCCACGGCCGGCCCCTTCGTCTGGGCGGCCGGCGTCTTCGTGGTCTCGGCGGTCGTCGTGGCCGTCCTGCTGCGGCCGGACCCACTGCTCACCGCGCGGGCCCTCGCCGACACCGGGGCGCCGGGCGCGGCGGCGGAGGAACGCTCCCTGCGGGCCGGGATGCGGGCCGTGCGGGAGTCCCCCAGGGCCCGGCTCGCCCTGGTCACCGTCGCGGGCTCGCACACCGCCATGGTGTCGATCATGTCGATGACCCCGGTGGCGCTCACCCACCACGGTGCCGACATTCAGCTGATCGGACTGGTGATCAGCGGGCACATCGCCGGTATGTACGCCTTCTCGCCGCTGATGGGCTGGCTCTCCGACCGGCTGGGGCGGCTTTCCGTGATCGGTCTGGCGGTCGGCCTCATCGGCATGGCGGCGCTCCTCGCGGGCACGGCGGGCGCCAGTCACGGCAGGACCGCCCTGGGTCTCTTCGTCCTGGGGCTCGGCTGGTCGGCGGGGCTGGTGTCCGGCTCGGCGCTGCTCACGGACTCGGTGCCGGGGGCCGCGCGGGCGGCGGTGCAGGGGCTCTCCGACTTCGTCATGAACACCGCCGCCGGGGTCGGCGGCCTCGCGGCCGGTCTGATCGTCTCCCAGGTGGGGTACGGACCGCTGAACGCCATCGCCGCCTGTCTGCTGCTGCCGATGGCGGCGCTCGCGGTCCGCGGCTCGCTCCGCGAGGGCTGATCCGTTCAGGACTTGTCCGGCTCCGTCGCGATCGTCGGGGAGGAGGCCCCGTCGGCCAGCAGGCGCGGGGCTCCCGTGCCGTCGGCGGGCACGGACCAGACCCCTCCTCCGTAGCCGTACGCGAGGGTTCTCCCGTCCGTCCACAGGGCCTGGTCGTCGATGCCGTGCCGCTCGGCGACGGGGTGCTCGCGGCCGGTGGCGAGGTCGTACACGTAAAGCCGCCACGGCTCGCGTGGTCCGTCGGAGACCCGTTTCTTGAACGCGATCCGGGTGCCGTCCGGGGAGAGCGAGGGGCACTCGACGTTCTCGCGGAGGGCTCGGGCCGACCACGTCCCCAGGTTTCCCTCGACGAGATGGGTGCGGCCGCCCGTCGCGACGGTGGCGTAGAAACGATTGTCGTCCCGGGCGAAGGTGACGCCCCAGTAGTTGACGTCGGGGGCGTGGTAGCGGTGCCCGTCCAGGGTCAACGGGATCCCCTCGATGTTCTTCACCAGATAGCCGGTGCGCAGGTCGAGGATCGAGGTGCGGGTGGAGAAGGACGAGCGGGCGTAGGAATCGCCGGTGGCGAACATCGTCCAGGCCAGCAGGGACCCCGAGGCGGAGACCCGGGCCCGGCTGGGGATGCCCGGCAGGGCGATGCGGCGTACCTCGCGCAGCCTGCGGTCGAGCACGAGGACGTAGGAGCGGGCCGGTACGCCGGGGCGGCGCTGGAGGCACAGGGCGGTGCCCCCGGCCGCGTGGAAGCGGTCGCAGACCGGGCCGTCCGCCACTCGGCCGCCGGGCGCGGACGGGTCCACGCGCGCGACGCGCCCGGTCTCGGTGGACCGGACGTAGAGCGCCCCGGTGTGTCCGTCGAGGGTGAAGCCGGGGGCCGCGCTCTTGTCGGCCTGGCTCTCGCGGCCGGAGGCGGCCCGCAGGGTGTAGGCGGTGGCGCCGCCGCCGAGCAGCAGGAGCGCGAGGACGATGATCCACACGCGGGTACGGGAGGAGGCGCCGGTCAGGGCGGGCATGGGTCAGTCGGTCCTCTCGGAGGGCTCGGGGGCGGTGGGTCCCGAGGGGGTCGTGGTGCCCCGGGGGAGTAGTCGCGCGGAGCAGCCGACGGCGGCGGCGAGGGCGGCGAGAGCGGCGACGAGGGCGGTCTCCGGGCCGGTCGCGGTCCAGACGGCGCCGAACGCGACCGCCGCGCCGAGGCGGGCGAGGGCTTGGGCGGTCTGGACGAGGGCGAGGCCGGACGCCTGCCGCCCCTCGGTCAGGAAGGGGCCGATGAGGGCCATGAGGACGCCGTCGGTGGCGGCGTAGAACATCCCGAGCAGGGCGAGGACGCTCGGCAGGACCACCGGGCCGGGGAGCGGCGTCAGGAGCAGTCCGTAGGCGAGGAACAGGGCCCCGTGTCCGTACAGGAGGGGGCCGCGTCGGCCGAGGCGGTCGGCGAGCCTGCCGGCCGGGACGGCGAGCAGCAGGAAGACGGCGGCGGCGCCGAGCGGCAGGAAGGGGAACCAGGTGGCGTCGAAGTCGAGGCGGCGCTGGAGCAGCAGATAGACGAAGGAGTCGCCGATGGTGGCGGCTCCGAGGAGTCCTGCGCAGAGCACGATCCGCCGGTATCCGGGCGACCGCAGGGCGAGGAAGAGCCCGCCACGCGCGCGTGGCGCCGTCGAAGCGACCGGTCGGGTCCTGTCGGCGGGTGCGCGGGACGGTCGCGCGTGGTCGGCGAGCGCCCGGGGCGGTCGGGCCGTCGCGCGCTTCACGCGCGCGTGGCCGGGGACGAGCAGCAGCCAGAGCACGACGCCGAAGGTCCCGACGCAGAAGCTGACTGCGAAGACGGCGTCGTACGCGTCGGCCGTCGCCCAGAGCAGGGCGAAGGCGGCCAGGGGGCCGAGGAGGGCGCCGGTGGTGTCCATGGCGCGGTGGGTGCCGAAGGCGCGGCCCAGTTCCCCGGGAGGGCTGTGCAGGGTGATGAGGGCGTCGCGCGGGGCGGTGCGGACGCCTTTGCCGAGCCGGTCGGCGGCGATCGCTCCGGCGAGCCAGCCGGTGGAGCCGCCCGCGAGGAGGAGACCGAGCCGGGAGAGGGCGGAGAGGGCGTAGCCGGTTCCGCCGACCGTCTTGTGGCGTCCGCCCCTGTCGGCGGTGGCGCCGCCGAGGAGCCGTACGAGGGCGGTGGCGCCGTTCGAGAGGCCGTCGAGCAGGCCGAACTGGAGTGGGGAGAGGCCGAGTCCGAGGACCAGGTAGAGCGGCAGGACGGCGGTCACCATCTCCGAGGAGACGTCGGTGACCAGGCTGACCGTGCCGAGGACGAGGACGGTGCCGGGGACGCGCCGCCGAAGCCCCGAGGGGGCGGGCGGCGCGTCGGGGCGACCGGTGGTCGCGAGGTACATCAGTGGCAGGTGTAGGTCGGGGCGGAGTCCTTGATCTGGTCGTCGATGCCGACGTACTGCCAGGTGTAGCCGGTGTCGTCGAGGTCCAGTTTCAGGACGCCGTAGGTGCCGCTGATCCGCTTCTGGCTGTTGGGCTGGACGGTCTCGATGGCGTAGGGCGTGGCGCCGCCCATGCCGCCGACGATCTCGACCATGCCGTCGGCGGTGGCCTTCCCCGCGGGGTCCTGCGGGGCGAAGCGCTCGTAGTGGTGGTCGTGGCCGTTGAGCACGAGATCGGCCTTGGCCGCGTAGAGGATCTGCCAGACGGGCTTGGAGACGGGGTCGTTGCCGTGCTCGCCGGAGGAGTAGAGCGGGTGGTGGAAGTAGGCGGCGACGCAGCCCTTGGTGTTCCGCGCGAGGTCGTCCTTGAGCCACTGGATCTGCGCGGTGTCGTCGAAGGAGTTGGAGTCGAGGGCGACGAAGTGCCAGTTGCCCTGGTCGTAGCTGTAGTACGCCTTGCCTTGCGGGTAGGCGATCGCACCGAAGTACGCCTTGTAGCCGACGAGCGAGCCCGCCGGGTCGTAGGTCTCGTGGTTGCCGGGGATGGGCCGGGTCCTGTCCTTGAAGACGCCCCAGCTCTTGTCGTAGTAGGCGCGGAAATCGGAGAGCCGGGCGTCGTCGTACTGGTTGTCGCCCATCGTCAGATAGAAGGACGGCGCGATCCGCTGGGCGAGGGCCGCGGTCTTGGGGTGCGCGCAGGAACTGCTGGAGGCCGTGCACTGGGCGGCGATGTCACCTGCCGCGACGACCGTGAAGGCGCCGGTGGGCGGGGTGGTCGTGCCGGTGGTGCCGTAGACCTCCACCGCGTGGAGCGAGTAGCCGTACGAGGTGCCCCGGGCGGTTCCGTACACGCGCAGGTAGCGGCCCTGGCCGGTGAGTCCGGTCCAGTCGTCCGTGCCGCCGTTTCCCGCCGTCTCGGCGGCGAGACGGGTCCAGGTGGTGCCGTCGGCGGAGATCTCGACGCGGTACGCCTTGGCGTAGGCGGCCTCCCAGACGAGTCTGACGCGGGAGACGGTGGCCGAGGGGCCGAGGTCGACCCGGATCCACTGCGGGTCGACGCCTTCGACGCTGGCCCAGCGGGTGGTGGGGACCCCGTCGAAGGCCTTCTCCGGTCCGAGGGTGCCGTCCTCGGTGGAGGACGCGGTGGCCGGCCTGCCTTGGGAGATCAGCGAGTCGGCGGCGGCGCCCGCCCGCTCCGGAAGGACGAGGAGGAGCCCGCCCACGAGCAGCAGCGCGGCGGCGAGCACAAGGGTGAGGGTGAGGGGGGTCGTGGTGCGGCGAGGAGGGGTGGAGACGTTCAGGCGCATACCCGGGCTCCCTGGCCTGAGGGTGGCGAGAGCTGGACACCTTGACGGCGCACCACGGTCAGGGCCGTGCACGACGGCCCTGATCACCCGCGACCGGTGGGAGACGGCCGGGGCCGTCCGCGCCGTGCGGAACGGGCGCGGGCGACCGCCCGTGCGGAGGTGGGGGACGCGCCGCACGGCGGGGTGGTGCTCGGCGGCCGGGTCAGAGCTCTCACTGAGCGCGTCACGCCCGGAATTCGGGTCGCCGCGCCAAGCCGCCACGACGAGGCTATCGAATAGGAAGGTTTCCTACCAGACCCCGAACGAGCGATGAAACAGGGGGAGTTGGGCGGTTTGACGGAGCGGGGGCCGGGGCATCGCACGGCCCGGGAGGCGGGAGGGAGGGGGCGTTCCGGGCCCTCCTGCCCTGCCCGTGCTGCGGCCCCTTGCCCGGTCCCCGCTCCGGCCCCGCCCCGCCCCGCCCCGCCCCGGAATGCGTCCCGACCTCCACCCCGGCTCGCGCCCTGGCCTGCAAGCCGTCAGGGACTCGGAGACTTGGGAGATCTCAGAGCCTTCAGAGGCTGATGTGATACGCCTTGCGCAGGGTCTCGTGGACGGTCCACGTCGTCCGGTCGCCCTCGCGCAGCACACAGGCGTCACCCGGGCCGATCTCCAGGGTCTCGCCGCCCTCGACGGCGACGGTCGCCCGCCCGGAGACCACCACGAACAGTTCGTCGGCCTCGGTGTCGGTGACGACGCCGGGGGTGATCTGCCAGATGCCGCGCACCTGCCTGCCGTCGGCCGACTCCCACAGCACCTTGCCCGTCACCTCGGGGGCACCGGAGACGATCTGCGCGGGGTCGAGAGGCTCCGCCTCAAGCTCGGCGTCGGGGATGTGCACGGCGAAGGAAGGGTGCTCATGTGTCGTCATGGGCGGTGACTGTAGCGGGGGCCCGGAACCGCTCCGGGGCCGGGACCGGCTGGACGGAGTGATTCCGTTTCGCCTCCCACCAGGAGCGATACGCGAACGCGCCGGACACGACGAAATCCGCACCACCCCCGGGGCATTGCGCCCGGCGGGCCGGTCCGACCCCGGGGCGACGGGTCCGGGCGTCGCGGGACGGATTTCGCAGACCTACGTCGGGGCGGTCCGGATGGTTCCCGAGTGGCCAGGGGTCGCCAGGGAGGTTTGCGGGGTCGGTGGCCGCGCCAGAAATGGGACATGTCCACACAGGTGTCCGAAGAAGTGCGGGAAGCCCTTCACGAGGGGCGGCCCGTCGTCGCGCTGGAATCGACGATCATCGCCCATGGTCTGCCGCGCCCGCGCAATCTGGCCGTGGCCCTGGAGCTTGAGGAGTTGGTGCGGGCCGGGGGCGCCGTCCCCGCCACGATCGCCGTCGTCGACGGCACGGCCAGAATCGGACTGGACCGGGCCGCGCTGACCCGGATCGCCGAGGACCCGGCGGTGCGCAAGCTGGGCCATCGCGATCTCGCCCCGGCACTGGCCACGGGCGCGACCGGTGCCACGACCGTCTCGGCGACCGCGTGGCTCGCGGACGCCGCCGGCATACGGATGTTCGCGACCGGCGGTCTCGGCGGGGTGCACCGGGAGTGGACACGGACCCAGGACGAATCCGCCGATCTACGACTGCTCGCCCGGGTCGGGATCACCGTGGTGTGCGCCGGGGTGAAGTCGATCCTCGACGTGCCCGCGACGCTCCAGCGCCTGGAGACCCTGGGGGTGACGGTCGTCGGCTACGGCACCACGCACTTCCCCGGCTTCTACCTGGCGTCCTCGGGCGAGCCCGTCGACTGGACCCTGCGGAGCGCCGGGGAGGTGGCGGAGGTGATACGGGCACGGGACCGGCTGGCCGGACCTGCGGCGGCGCTGATCGTGGCCAACCCGGTCCCGGTAGAGGAACAGCTGGACCCCGCCCTGCACGACCGGGTGCTGGCCGGGGGCCTGACGGCGGCCCGGGAGAAGGGGATCACGGGCCAGTCGGTGACGCCTTTCCTGCTCGAATACCTGACGGTCCACACGGAAGGGGCGTCCCTGGAGGCCAACTTGGCGGCGGTACGGGGCAATGTCCGGCTCGCGGCGGACATCGCGGGGGCGTACGGGACGGAAGGGGCGAGAGGGCGGAGCGGGGCGGGCGCGGCAGACGGTTCGGGTCGGCGGTGAGCCGGGTGGCGGGTGCTCTGCTCGTCGTCGGGGACGTCGTCACCGATGTCGTCGCCCTGCACCGGAGGCCGCTCTCCCCCGCCACGGACACGGCGGCGGTGATCCGGACCCTGCCGGGCGGCGCCGGGGCCAACGTGGCGTGCTGGGCCGCGCGTCGCGGAGGCGGTGACGTACGGCTCCTGGCCCGGGTGGGCGCGGACCCGGACAGTAACGGCTGGCACGACCGGGCGTTGCGGCGCTCGGGCGTGCGCCCGCTGCTCGTCTCCGACCCGGAGGCGGCGACGGCCACCGTGATCGCGCTGGTGGACGCCTCGGCGGAGCGCACGTTCCTGACCGACAGCGGCGCCGCGCTGCGCCTCTCCCCCGGCGACTGGTCCGCCCGGCTCCTCGACGGTGTGGCCCGGCTGCACCTCTCCGGCTATCTGTACTTCTCCGCGCCGAGCCGCGCGACGGCCCGCCGGGCGCTGCGGGACGCCCTGGCGGCGGGCGTACCGGTGAGTGTGGACCCGGCTTCGGCGGGGTTCCTGGCCGAGGCGGGGCCCGATCGCTTCCTGGCGGCGGTGGACGGTGCCGAGGTCCTGCTCCCCAACGCGGACGAGGCCCGGCTGCTCACGGGCCGTGCCGAACCGGAGCGGGCGGCGGAGGAACTGAGCCGCCGTTTCCCCTGGGCGGTGGTCACGCTCGGGGCGACAGGCGCGCTGGTCGCCCGGGGCGGGGCGATCACCGCGCGTGTGGCGGCGCCCGGGGTGCGGCCGGTGGATTCGACGGGCGCGGGGGACGCCTTCACGGGGGCGTTCCTGGCGGCCAGGCTCATGGGCGCGGACCCGGCGGAGGCCGCCGAGGCCGGGTGCCGCGCGGGCGCGGAGGCGGTCACCGTGGTGGGCGGCAGACCTCCCCACCGAAGCGGGAAGGAGTACGCCGAGGACTGAGGAGGAACCGCCCTCGCCGTGTGGGGCCGCCCCACCCCACGGGATGAGCGCGTCCCCATGGGATGAGCGCGTCCCAGGGAGACGGGCCCACCCCCGCAGGCCGTGCCCCGGCACCGTCCACGCCGGCGCCCGGCCGACCCCGCCGCCGGGCCCCTCTGCCTCTCCTACCCGCCGAGCCCCGTCCACGCCGGGTGGCGTGGGTCGTCGGTGCGGACGACGGCGTCGGCGGCCGACGCGGGGTCGACCTCCGTCTCGTAGCGGGCGAAGGCGGGCAGGGTCCAGGCCTCCTCGGTGCGCCGGGCGAGGGCGGCGGGAGAGAGGCGCAGATGCACGCTGAGATCGAAGGGGAACCAGTGACCGAGCAGGAAGGGCCCGTGCAGGACGAGCACCCCGCCCGGGGGCAGCGTCACATACGGGCTGCGGGTCGCCCGGTCCCGGACCGGGTCCCACAGGTCGGGCAGCACCCGCCCGGAGCCGCCGGGTTCGAGCGGCCCGAAGACCTCGCGCCACAGCGCCCCGATGTCCGTCCATCCCTCGTAGTACGCGTCGGGGTCCCGCTTCCCGTGCTCGTACCGCAGGGAGGCGGGGCGCAGGAAACCCGTGGTCCCGACGACCTGGACGGAGCGCCCGCGTGCCCGCAGTTCCTCGGCGAGGAGTTCGGCCAGGGTCCCGCCGGGCGCGGCGGGCGGGCCGTCGACGCCCACGGTGAGCCGGGCGGCGTCCGGGGCCGACGCGGGGGCCGCGGCCGAGGCGTCCAGGTGCACGGCGAGCGCCCCTGCCAGTCGTTCCCAGGTGATCGCCTCGTACCGCGTCCCGCTCACTCCGCGTCCCGCCTTCCGCTGTCTCCGCCGCTCCGGCCGTCCCCTTCATCCTGCCCGGCCCGTGCGTCCCGGCTTGACCTTGTCACCGGCGTCACAGTTCGACCATCGGTTCCATGGACACCAAGAACGGAAACACCGCCTCGGCCTCCAGGGTCGTGGTCGTCACCGGGGCGGGCACCGGCATCGGCCGGGCGACCGCCCGCGCCTTCGCCCGGCAGGGGGCGGCCGTGGTCGCCGTCGGCCGGAGGGAAGCGCCGCTGCGGGAGACCGCCGAGGGCGCCCCCGGCATCCACCCGCTGGTCGCCGACATCACGACGGAAGGCGCGGCGGAGGAGATCGTCCGGGCCGCCGTGCGCGGACACGGGCGTCTCGACGTACTCGTCAACAACGCCGGAATCGCGACCGGCGGCCCGCTCGGCACCCTCGACCGGTCGGTGATCGGCCCGCTTCTGGAGACCAATATCGTCGCCCCGCTCCTGCTCACCCAGGCCGCCGTGCCCGCGCTCCGCGAGTCCCGGGGCACGGTGGTGAACGTGTCGACGACGATCGGACAGCGCGGCTGGCCGTCCAACTCCCTCTATCCGGCGACCAAGAGCGCCCTGGAGACCCTGACCCGCAGTTGGGCGCGGGAGCTGGCACCCGAAGGGGTCCGGGTGGTGGCGGTCGCGCCCGGGGCGATCGACACCCCGATCGGGGAGCACATGGGCCTCTCCCCCGAGCAGCGGGCGGAGGTCCGCGCGTGGCAGCTCGCGCACACCCCGCTGGGCCGGATCGGACGGCCCGAGGAGGTGGCCTGGGCCATCACCGGGCTCGCCGCTCCGGAGGCCGGTTTCCTGACCGGCACGGTCCTGCCCGTGGACGGGGGTGCGTTGGTCACCTGATAGGACTGGGTTGGGAGGTGGGCTCTTGCGTATCGGTGAACTGTCCCGGCGGACGGGGGCGTCGCCGCGCGCGCTGCGCCACTACGAGTCGAGCGGCCTGATCGCCTCGTCCCGCACGGCCAACGGGTACCGGGTGTACGGGGAAGGCGCGGTGGCGCGCGTGGCGAACATCCGGTACCTGCTCGACGCGGGCCTCACCCTGGAGGACGTGTCGGCATTCCGGGAGTGTCTCGACGGGGACGTCTCCTCGGCACCGCCGTCCGCGCGGGGCCTGGAGATCGCCCGCGAACGGCTCGCCGTCCTGGACGCCCGGATCGCCGCGCAGACCGAGGCCCGCGACCGCCTGTCCCGCGCCCTTTCCACCCACCCGGACCCGGCCTGACCTGCGGGAACCGAACAGACCGCGCATCCGGCCGCCCCGACCAGGCGACCCGGCCGCGTTCCGGTCGCCCCGACCAGGCGGCCCGACCGCGTTCCGGCGCCCTCCTGCCGCGAGGCTCACCGGCCACTACACCCCCGCAGTCCCCAGCACCCCGTCCAGCACCGCCCGTCCCGACGCGATCGCCTCGGCGAGGGTGAGTTCACCGGACGCGAGGGCCCGGCAGGTCACCGTGTCCGTCCGCAGCCGCGCGTCGGGCGAGGGCGCCGCGCCGTCGCCGTACGCCACGCCGCCGTCAGCTCCGACGCGTACGTGGAACTCGCCCTCGTCCAGGGTCACCTGGACCACCCCCGCGCCGAGCCCGGAGAGCGCGCCGAGGAGCGGGATCGCGTACCAGTGCGCGCGGACCGCGTCGGTGGGCCGGGGTTCGTCCAGGTCCGGCGCCCCCCAGGCGGCGAGGGCGCGCAGCACCGGCAGCAGTTCACGGCCGCGCGCGGTGAGTTCGTACACGAACGCCGGGGTGGGCGGGGGCAGTCGACGGCGGGTGACGAGGTCGGCGCCCTCCATGTCCTTGAGCCGGCCGGCCAGCATGTCCGTGCTGACGCCCGGGAGGTCGGCGTGGAGGTCGGTGTAGCGGCGCGGACCGGCGAGGAGTTCACGGACGACGAGCAGGGTCCAGCGGTCGCCGACGAGGTCGAGGGCGTGCGCTGCGGCGCAGTGCTGGTCGTAACTGCGGCGGCGTGGCTGACGTGGCATGCGACGCAGTCTAGACATGTTGTTGGACTTTCCAAGCTCGAACTTGGTAAAACCAAGCAACACCAAGAAACGCCGATCAACGCCGATCGACACCGAGCAACACCGATTCCGGGGACCAGGGGAGGTCGGACATGGAGTTCCGGCAGTCGAGCAAGCTGAGCGAGGTCTGTTACGAGATCCGCGGCCCGGTCATCGAGCACGCCAACGCCCTTGAGGAGGCGGGCCACAGCGTCCTGCGCCTCAACACGGGCAATCCCGCGCTCTTCGGCTTCGAGGCACCCGAGGAGATCGTCCAGGACATGATCCGGATGCTCCCCAAGGCCCATGGCTACACGGACTCGCGGGGCATCCTCTCCGCCCGCCGCGCCGTGGCCCAGCGCTACCAGGCCATGGGCCTGCCGGAGGTCGACGTCGACGACGTGTTCCTCGGCAACGGCGTGTCGGAGCTGGTCTCCATGGCCGTCCAGGCACTCCTCGAAGACGGCGACGAGGTCCTGATCCCGGCCCCCGACTTCCCGCTGTGGACGGCGGTCACCACCCTCGCGGGCGGCAAGGCCGTGCACTACCTGTGCGACGAGTCGGCCGACTGGTACCCGGACCTCGACGACATGGCGTCGAAGATCACCGACCGGACGCGTGCCGTCGTCATCATCAACCCCAACAACCCCACCGGCGCGGTCTATCCGAAGGAGATCGTCGAAGGCATCCTCGATCTCGCCCGCCGCCACGGTCTGATGGTCTTCGCCGACGAGATCTACGATCAGATCGTCTACGACGAGGCCGTGCACTACCCGGCCGCCTCCCTCGCCCCCGACCTGGTCGTCCTCACCTTCGGCGGCCTCTCGAAGACCTACCGGGTGGCGGGTTTCCGCTCGGGTTGGCTGGTCGTCACCGGGCCCAGGCAGCACGCCCGGAGCTATCTGGAGGGGCTCACCATGCTCGCCTCCATGCGGCTCTGCCCCAACGCCCCCGCCCAGTACGCCATCCAGGCAGCCCTCGGCGGCCGTCAGTCCATCCAGGAGCTGACCGCTCCCGGCGGACGGCTGTACGAACAGCGGGAACGGGCCTGGGAGAAGCTCAACGAGATCCCCGGCGTCTCCTGCGTGAAGCCGAAGGGCGCGCTCTACGCGTTCCCGCGCCTCGACCCCGCCGTGCACAGGATCCACGACGACGAGAAGTTCGTCCTCGACCTGCTGCTGCGCGAGAAGATCCAGGTCGTCCAGGGCACCGGCTTCAACTGGCCGCGCCCGGACCACTTCCGCATCCTGACCCTGCCGTACGCCGACGACCTCGACGCCGCGATCAGCCGGATCGGACGCTTCCTCAGCAGCTACCGGCAGTGACGTCCAGCCCTCGCTGCTGTCATGATCTGAGGGTCCGCGGGTCTACGGATCCACGGGTGTACGCGTGTACGGGTCTGCGGTCCGCAGGGGAACGGGAGGGCGGCCGGTCATGGGTGTGGCGTCGATCGCGAGGGCGGGAGCCCTGTGGGGTGTCGCCTTCACCCCTTGGTTCCAGGGCCGGGCCGCCGAACGCACGGCGGCCCTCGCCCGCGCCGAACAGCTCCCCCAGGAGCGGATCTCGGGCTACAACCCCTTCGCGGGCGCGGTCGTGGACTCCCGTCGCTCCGCCCTGGCGCAGCGGGTACCGGCCCCGTTCGTCCCCACCGCCGCTCCCGGCGCGCGCTGACAAGGGAGGTGCCCGTGGATCTCGTCGCTCCGGTCGTCGTCGAACCGCTCAAGCGCCGCCGCTGCTCGGAGTGCGGGCAGGGACCGCTGGAGCGGATGATCGTCGAGTTCAACGCGCCGGTCTGTCTCGACTGCGCCGACCTCGGGCATCTGGTCTTCCTGCGGCGGGGCGACACCGCCCTCACCCGCCGCGCGCGGGAGGGCAGCGAACTGTGGGCGGTGGTCGTACGGCACAACCGGCGCCGCACCCGGTACGAACGGCAGGGCCTGCTCGTCGAGGAGGCGGCGCTCGCCGAGGCGGAGCGCTCCTGCCTCGCGGACGCGGAGGCACGTGCCCGGCGCCGGGCCAGGGACGCGGTGCGCCGTGCCGCGCTCGACGCCGAGGTCACCGAGACCCTCCGGGCGGAGATCCTGCGGCTCTTCCCGTCCTGCCCGGCGGACCGGGCCACGGAGATCGCGGTGCACGCCTCGACGAAGGGCAGTGGGCGGGTGGGCCGCACCGCCGCGGGCCGATCGCTCGACCGGGGCGCGGTCACGGCCGCGGTGCGCGCCTCCGTACGTCATGTGGACACCCCGTACGACACCCTGCTGATGCGAGGAGTGCCCCGGCATCAGGCCCGGACGAGGGTCGCCTCCACCATCGACGCGGTGCTCGGCACCTGGCGTCACGGCGGGGTGGGCGCCCCCGGGCGGGGACCCGGCTGACGGCTCGGGCGTCAGCCGTGTCCCCGCCCGGGGCGCGTGGCCCGGGGCCTCAGGCCCCGGTTCCGGCGCGGCGCGCGCGACGGTAGAGCAGGGCTCCGCCCAGCAGCAGCGCGGCGCTTCCGGGCACGGCGTACCCGAGGGAGCCCGAGCCGGTGCTGGCGAGCACCGCGGTGCCGGAGTCGCCCTGCGGCGCGGGCACCGGAGCGGCCGGCTCGGTCTCCGCGGCCGGAGCCGGGACGTGCGGGGCGGGCGGCTGCTTGTGCGGCGGCTCGACCGGGGTCTCGCCCGGCGGCTCGGTCGGCAGCGTGGGCTCGCCCGAGACGTTGACCGAGGTGTTGCCGAAGGTCGGGTTGCCGATGCCGACCGCGTTGACCGAGTTCCCGCTGATGTTCGCGGGGAGGTCGACGGGCAGCTGGAGCCCGTTCCCCGAGAGGACGCCGGGGGAACCGGCGGCGATGCTCTCGGCCGTGGCGCCACCGCCGTTGGAGGAGCCACCACCCGTGTGACCGCCGTGCTCGTGGCCGCCGTGACGGCCGCCCGGCTTTCCGCCGTCGCGCGGGGTGGCCGGCTCGTCCTTGTGGGCCCGGCCGACGCCTTCCGAGCCGTAGCCGCCCTCGGACTCGTGCGGTGCGGAGACGTTGGCGCAGGTGTTGCCGAAGGCCGGGTTCAGCAGCCCGACGACATCGACCGTGTTCCCGCAGACGTTGACCGGCACATGGACCGGCAGCTGAACCGCGTTGCCGGATCCGACGCCCGGCGAACCGACCGCCGCGCCTTGCGCGCCGGAGTCGGCGTGCGCGACGCCCGCCGAGAGCGCGAGCGCCCCACCCGTGACCAACAGTGTGGCCAGACCACCTCGGCGAATCTGCCTCATGGCTTCCTGCCTTCCGGAGTTGTGCACGGGCAAGCGCCCGTACCGGAATCAACGCGGCAAACGCATGTGCCGGATCCGTCCCTTCGAGGGTTTCACTCCATCGAGTGGGAGGCCGTTCGAGTGGCCCGTCAGTGTCCCAGCAGGTCGGTGAGGGCTCCGACCGGATCGGGATCGGGGGCGCCGCGGGGCCACCAGTCCTCCCGGTCGGCGTCCGACTCGTAGCCGTACCAGAGTCCGTCCCGGCCCAGCCTGAGCTGGAGGGAGCGGGTGGAGAGCCGGTTGCGCCAAGGGCGGAAGGCCGGGAAGTCGGCGGCGAGCAGCGCTGGTCTGGCCCGGTCGAACGGGCCCGCCGGAGGGTCCCAGGGCTCCTCCAGGACGGCGAGGCCCTCGGCGCCGCCCTGCCGCCAGGCGGCGACGGCTCGGGCGAGGTCCGTCGGGGTGCGGTCGAGCGCGTGTGCCAACTCCCGGTAGAGCGCGCGGGTGGAGGCGGTGAGCCCGGAGCCGGGGTGCGCGGCGGCCAGCCGGACGGCGTCCTGCCAGGGGGTGAGGGCGGCGACCGGGTCCTGTCCGGTGGCCAGGAACGCGTGGGCGCGGGCAGCCGCCTCGGAGGCGAGGAGGTCCAGGGCGAGCGGGTCGGGGGCGGCGGGGTCGGGCGGGAACACGGCGGGGCGGCCTGGCCGGTCGGGGAGCGGCAGCGGAGGGGGCAACGGCAGCGCGGGCCCGGTGGCGGCGAGCACGGTGCGGGCGAGGACGGTGGGCATCGGGGGCGCGGTGGTGGTCTCGGCGGCGGATCTGGCCGCGTTGCGCCGGGTCAGTTCGGCGAGGATTTCCTGCTCGCCCCTGCCCCGCATCAGGAAGAGGACGAAGGGGTCCGCGTCGAGGAGCCGGGCTGCCTGGTAGCAGAGGGCGGCGGCGTGCTTGCAGGGGAAGCCGTCGTCCGGGCAGGAGCAGTCGGGGACGAGGTCGCCGGGGGCGGGCAGCAGTCCGGTGACCGCTTCCAGGGCGTGCGGCACGTCCTTGTCGAGCAGGGCGGCGATGTGGTCGGGGCGGGCGGTGGCCTCGTCGAGGAACCGCTCCCAGCCGTCGTCGCCGAGGGTCCGCATCCTGATCTCGGTGCGGTACGGGCGGGGCCTGCTGCCGTGGACGTAGGCGACGACCCGGCCGGGGGTGACGGTGATCGCGTCGACATGGCCCCGGCCCGCGTACGCCCTGCCCCGGGCGAGGCGGGCGGGGTCGAGGGCGGTGTCCTCCAGGGCGTCCACCCACGCGTTGCCCCACCAGGTGGCGGCGAACCGGCCGTCGGGGGCTTCGCGGGGGGCGACCTGCGGGAAGGAGCGGCGGCGGTCGTCGTGGCGGGGCAGGGCTCCGCGCGCGCTGTTCACGAGGACCTCCTCAGGGACACCAGGTCGGCCAGCTCCCGGTCGGTCAGTTCGGTGAGGGCCGCCTCGCCCGAGCCGAGGACGGCGTCGGCGAGTGCCCGCTTGGAGCGGAGCATGTCGGCGATCCGGTCCTCGACGGTGCCCTCGGCGACGAGCCGGTGCACCTGCACCGGCTGGGTCTGGCCGATGCGGTAGGCGCGGTCCGTGGCCTGTTCCTCCACGGCGGGGTTCCACCAGCGGTCGTAGTGGACGACATGCCCCGCCCTGGTGAGGTTGAGGCCGGTGCCGGCCGCCTTCAGGGAGAGCAGGAAGACGGGCACCTCGCCGTCCTGGAAGCGGTCGACCATCCTCTCCCGCTCGGGCACCGGGGTGCCGCCGTGCAGGAGTTGGGCGGTGATGCCACGCGCGGCCAGGTGGTCGGCGAGCAGCCGTGCCATCGACACGTACTGGGTGAAGACGAGTACCGAGCCGTCCTCCGCGAGGATCGTGTCGAGGAGTTCGTCGAGCAGGGCGAGCTTGCCCGAGCGGCCCGCGAGGCGGGCGGTTCCGGTGCCGCGCGGGGCCTCCTCCCTGAGGTACTGCGCCGGGTGGTTGCAGATCTGCTTGAGGGAGGTCAGCAGCTTCATGACGAGGCCGCGCCGGGCCATGCCCTCGGCTTCCTCGATCCGCCCCATGGTCTCCCGGACGACCGCCTCGTAGAGGGAGGCCTGCTCGCGGGTGAGGGAGACGGGGTGGTCGGACTCCGTCTTGGGCGGCAGTTCGGGGACGATGCCGGGGTCGGACTTGCGGCGGCGCAGCAGGAAGGGCCGGACGAGGCGGGCGAGCCGCTCGACGGCCTCGGCGTGCTCGATCTCCTCGTGGTTCTCCACGGCGCGGGCGTGCCGTGAGCGGAAGGCCTTGAGCGGGCCGAGGAGACCGGGAGTGGTCCAGTCGAGGAGCGCCCAGAGTTCGGAGAGGTTGTTCTCGACGGGGGTGCCGGTGAGGGCGATCCTGGCGGGTGCGGGGATCTCGCGCAGGGCTCGCGCGGTCGCGGAGAACGGGTTCTTGACATGCTGTGCCTCGTCGGCGACGACCATCCCCCATTCCCGCGCGGCGAGTTCGGCCGCGCTGGTGCGCAGGGTGCCGTAGGTGGTGAGGACGATGCCGCCGTCCATGTCCCCGAGGTCGCGATCGGCGCCGTGGAAGCGGCGTACGGGCACGCCGGGGGCGAACCTGCCCACCTCCCGCTGCCAGTTGCCCAGCAGGGAGGCCGGGCAGACGACGAGAGTGGGGGCGCGGCGGTCACGGCGCAGATGGAGGGCGATGAGGGTGACGGTCTTGCCGAGTCCCATGTCGTCGGCGAGGCAGCCGCCGAGGCCGAGTGAGGTCATCAGATCGAGCCAGGCGAGGCCGCGCAGCTGGTAGTCGCGGAGGGTGGCGGTGAGGCCGGGCGGGGCCTGCACCTCCTCGGGTCCCGCGAGGAGCCGGTCCCTGAGCCGTGCGAGGGCGCCGACGGGCACGGCGGGCACGGTCTCGCCGTCCACTTCGGCGCTTCCGGTAAGGGCGGCGGCGAGGGCGTCGACCGGTTCGAGCAGGCCCAGTTCCCGCTTGCGCGCCTTGCGGACGAGATCGGGGTCGACGACGACCCACTGGTCGCGGAGGCGTACGACGGGCCGGTGTGCCTCGGCGAGCAGGTCCATCTCACGCTCGGTGAGCGGATCGCCGTCGAGGGCGAGCTGCCAGTCGAACCTGAGCAGTTCCTCGCTGTCGAGGAAGGAGGTGCCGTCGGTCGCCGAGCCGGGTGCCGTGCGGGCGGGGCGGACGACGGCGGAGGCGCTGAGCGAGCGGGCCAGCTCCCGGGGCCAGTGGACGGCGACCCCGGCGTCGGCGAGGCGGGCGGCGGCGGGCCCGAGCAGTTCGTACAGCTCGTCCTCGGTGACGGCCAGGACGTCGGGCACGTCCTTTTCGAGGAGTCTGGCGAGCGGGGGCCAGACCCGGGCGGCCCGGCGCAGGGCGAGGACGGCGTCGATGCGGGCGCGGGGGCCGAAGTGCTCGCCGCCGCCGGCCCACAGGGTCTCGGCATCGATGACGAGGGTCGGGTCGGCGAGGCTGTGGATCTGGAGGAGCGCGGCCGCCGCGTGCCGCTCGCCGGGGGGCACGCCCGGTTCGCCGCCGTCGCCCGCGGCGGACACGTGCGCGTCGGCGTCGAAGAGTTCGGAAGCCGACAGGTCGAGTCGGAGCGAGACGCGGACGCCCGCGTCCATCCCGGCAGCGGCTTCGGCGGCCCAGGCCCGTGCGCGGGGCAGGTGCTGGGGCGCGCGGGCGGCGAACGGCGCCCCGACGGCGTGGGCGGCGGCCGGGGTGCGGGGCAGGGTGTCGGCGACCGCGTCGAGGAAGGCCCGCACCAGGGCCTCCGGGTCGGGCAGCCGCAGCGGTCCCTTCCCGGGGAGGGGCACGGCGTGTCCCTCGTACGGCAGGGCGGCGGCGACGGCCCTCAGATGGGCGATGTCGTCGGCGTCCAGGGGCCCGGCCCGCCAGGCGTCCAGGTCCTCGGCGGTCAGTCCGGGCAGCAGTCGGCCCCGGGCGGTCAGGTGCAGGGCGTGCAGCGCGGCGGCTCCCCAGCCCGCGGCGGCGGGGTGGGCGGCCGGATGGTGGCGGGCCGCCACCAGGTGGGGCAGTGCGGCCTCGACGGAGAGGGTGAGCGCGGGCACCGTACGGCTCCGGGCCCCGCTGCCGTGTCGTCGGGCGACGGTCAGCTCGACGCGCTCCGCGCCGCTGTCCGCAGGGTCGGGCAGGGGGCCGCCTTCGGGGGTCCAGAAGGCGACGCGGCCCTCGCGGGGCAGGGCGGCGGGCAGGAAGACGGCGGCGGGGCCGATCCAGGTGTCCGTCATGGCTCCGCTCCTTCCTCCGGTCAGGTACGACGGGCCTGCGGAAATCCTCCGGGCGGATTTCCGACTGGACCTACGACCTTACGGGTGGGGTCTGACAACGGCCCCGGGACCCGTTCGCCCGTGCGGCCCACCCCGGGTGACAGGGGGGTCGGGAGGGGTGAGGGTGACGGAGAGCGCAACGATCACGACAGAAGAGGTTCCGCCATGTCCGTTCGCCGGCGTCTCACGACCGCCACCGGGGCCGTGCTGCTCACCTTCGCCGTCGCAGGTTGTTCGGGCCTGGGCCGCACCGCCGTGGGCACGCTCCAGTACGAGACGCCCCGGGATGTGAAGTTGCAGGTCACGAGCCCTTTGGTGAGGGGCTGTCATCGGCTGGCGCCGAGCGGGGTGTGGCGGATCGAGAACAACACCCTGGTCGACATCGTGATCTACCCGACGCGGGACTGCCGGGGCGAGCAGTCCATCTACATCCCGACCAACAGCTCCGACCAGATCGCGCCGGGCGCGCTGCCGTGGCGCAGCTACCGGATCATCCACTGAGCCGACCTGGCCACCGAGCCCCGGGCCGGTCCGCACGCCCCTGCCGCCGGGTCCCCGCGCCGCCCGGACCCGGTCCCGGCCGCCGGTTTCCCTTCCCCTCGCCCCAGGTCCATCCTGGAAGGTGCCCCGGGGGAACCGACGGGAGACGGTGGCCGCCATGCGGACCGGAAACGAACCGGCGAACGCGCGCAGCGCCCTGCGTCTGCGGTTCTGGCTGAGCGTCTGGGGGCTGCTCTGGGCGGTCTTCGGCACCTGGGTGTTCGCACTGCTCGGCAGCCCCGGCTGGGCCGCGGCCTGCGGAGTGCTGTTCCTGGTGATCCTGGTCGATCTGACGATGGTGCTGCACCACATCCATCAGGGAGCGCACTGGCAGCCGGGCCGGAACGTTCCTCCGTACGAGCCAGATCACGGCCGCTCGGATCGCTGAGCGGCGACGCCCCTTTCCCAGGCGGCGCACTCCACGTATGTGGCGCCCTCTCCGGTGCGCGGCGTCCTCTCCGGTAGGCGGCGCCCTTCTCGTCCGCGGCGCCCCTCCCCCGTACGCCTCGGACGGCCCGTCGCGCCCCGTACGCTCCGGTGGTCCCCCGCTCGGTCCCCGCTCCCGCGGCTACCGTTCCGTGTCGAAACCAGCCGCCTGGAGGTACTCCGGCTTCGGGTCGAGCGCCGCCGCGAGGCGGAAGTGGCGGGTGGCCCGTTCGGTCAGACCGGAGCGCTCGAAGGTGCGGGCGAGGGCGAAGTGCGCGAACGCGTTGTCCGGCTCGCGCTCCAGGACCAGCTCGAACTCCAGTTGCGCGGGGCGCAGCTGGGCGGCGGCGAAGAACGCGCGGGCACGCAGGAGCCGTGCGGCCGTGTTCTCGGGATGGGCGGCGATCACCGAGTCCAGCAGCTTCACGGCACCCCGGGGGTCCCGTGCGGCCAGCAGGTGCTCCGCCGCGCGGAAGTCGATGACGTGGGTTTCCGGGTTTCTGTCGGCCACCATGGCATCCTTCCCCTCGATTCGGTGATTGAACACCGGACCCGGCCCGCGCATTCCGCGCCCGGGGCCGCACTGCGGCGGTTCCTCTCCGCGTCCGGCACCGCCGTGAGGTCCCTACGCGCCTTCCCGAGCCCGGCGGGCCAGCTCCTCCCAGACCTTTCGGACCTGCGGGGCGAGCGCGTCGAGCGGACCGTCGTTGTCGATCACCACGTCCGCCGCCGCCAGCCGCCGCGCGCGCGTGGCCTGGGCCGCCATCCTGGCGCGGGCCTCGGACTCGGCCATGCCCCGCAGCCTTACGAGCCGATCCAGCTGGGTCTCCGGGGTCGCGTCCACGACCACGACCAGGTCGTAGAGCGGGGCCAGGCCGTTCTCGACGAGCAGCGGCACGTCGTGGACGACGACGTCCCCGGCCCGCGCGTGGGCTTCGAGTTCGGCCGACCGGGCCCCGACCAGGGGGTGGACGATGGCGTTCAGCGTGGCCAGCCGCTCGGCGTCGGAGAACACGAGGGAGCCGAGTCTTGGCCGGTCGAGCGTGCCCTCCTCGGTGAGTACGTCCTCCCCGAAGGCCTCGACGACGGCGGCGAGCCCCGGGGTCCCGGGCTCGACGACCTCGCGGGCGATCCGGTCCGCGTCGATCAGTACGGCTCCGTACGAGACGAGCAGCCGTGACACTTCGCTCTTGCCGGCGCCGATCCCGCCGGTCAGGCCCACCTTCAGCATGAGCGGCAGCTTAGGGCCTGCCCTCGGCCGCTCAGGCGTCGCCCTCCCGCTCGGCGAGGAACCGTTCGAACTCGCGGCCCAGCTCGTCCGCCGACGGCAGGTCCACCGGCTCGGCGACCAGATTGCCCCGGGTCTCGGCGCCGGCCATCGCGTCGTACTGGTGCTCAAGACCCTGCACGAGCGCGACCAGCTCCTCGTCGCCCTCGCCGATCTGGCGGTCGATCTCGGTCTGGGTACGACGGGCCTCGGTCCGCAGCGAGTGGGCGACGCCCGGCAGGACCAGTCCGGTGGCGGCGGTGACGGCTTCGAGAGCGGTCAGGGCCGCGTCCGGGTACGGCGAGCGGGCCACGTAGTGCGGCACGTGCGCGGCGACGCCCAGCGTGTCGTGACCGGCCTCGGTCAGCCGGTACTCGACGAGAGCCTCGGCGCTGCCGGGTACCTGTGCCTCGTCGAAGGGGCTGCGGTGGCCGGGCACGAGGTCGGTGCGGCTGCCGTGCGGGGTCAGCCCGACGGGCCGGGTGTGCGGCACGCCCATGGGGATGCCGTGGAAGTTCACCGCGAGGCGCACGCCGAGCCGCTCGACGATCTGCCCGACGGCGGCGGCGAACCGCTCCCACTCCACGTCCGGCTCGGGGCCGGACAGGACGAGGAAGGGGGCGCCGGTGGCGTCCTGGACGAGACGGACCTCGATGGACGGCGTCTCGTACGCGCTCCAGCGGTCACGCCGGAAGGTGAGCAGGGGGCGGCGGGCCCGGTAGTCCACGAGCCGATCGTGGTCGAAGCGGGCCACCAGCTGGTGGGGCAGGGTGTCGAGCAGCTGCTCGACGATCTGCTCACCGGTCTCGCCCGCGTCGATGTAACCGTCGAAGTGGTACAGCATGACCAGCCCGGCCGACTCCTGCGCCAAGGCCAGGTCGACGACCGCCAGGCCCTTCGCGTCCCATGCGTACAAATCCTGGGGATCAAGCACGACTACCGCTCCTCCTCGTGTCTCTGTGGGAACGCTTCGTAGGGCGCGACCATTCCCGCGTCGCGCGATCTTCCGGAGGAGCCGTGCGAACCCCGACAGGAAGAAGCGCGCGAATGTTCGATGCTTGCCTCGATGGGAGGAACCGTTCGAACTCCGGCCGCCGGTCCGGTCCTTGACACCCTGGATACCGCTCCCTACCGTCTCGGGACGGCTTCGCGCCCGGCAACCCCGTCCCTCGTGCACCTACCGGAACACCTCCCGCCCCGCACGAAAGGCACCCCCTCATGCGCACCCGAAGGCTGCTCCTCCCCCTGCTTCCGGCCCTCCTCGCCGTGCCCCTGGTCACCGCCGCGCCCGCGTCCGCCACACCTGTCGAGGTGGCGACCGCCGCGCAGCTGAAGTCCGCGCTCGCCGCCGCGCGCCCCGGGGACACCATCCATCTCGCGGACGGCACGTACACGGGCAATTTCAAGGCCACGGTCCCGGGCACCGCCTCGTCCCGGATCACCCTGACCGGCTCCTCCCGCGCGGTACTGACCGCCGGTGGCGGTTACGGACTGCATCTGAACGGAGCCTCGTACTGGACCGTCCAGGGTGTCACGGTCACCGGCGGCCAGAAGGGGATCGTGACCGACACGGCGGAGAGCGTGGTGATCGACGGAGTGACCGTGCACGGTCTGGACATGGAGGGCGTCCACTTCCGCAACTCCAGCAGGAACGGGATCCTCCGGAACTCGCGGATCTACGACACGGGGAACGACGGACGGGGCATGGGCGAGGGCGTGTACGTCGGCACGGCCAACACCCTCGCCGACCGCAGCGACAACGCCCGGATCCTGGACAACGTCATCGGGCCGGACGTCGGCGGCGAGAGCGTCGACATCAAGGAGGGGACCACCGGGGCGTGGATCGTCGGCAACACCTTCGACGGACGCGGTCTCACCGGCGCCAACTACGACGATTCCTGGGTCGATGTAAAGGGCAACGACGTGCTCGTCCAGGACAACACCGGGGTGAACACGACGAACAACGGCTACGAGACCCACACCCAGCTGAGCGGTTGGGGCTGCGGGACCGTCTTCCGGGACAACCGCTCGGATCTGCGGGGCGCGACGGGCGCGCAGCGGCTCGCCGTCAACGTCACGAACCGGAGCGCTTCGTGCTCCACCACGGTGTACGCCTCGAACACGGTGACCGGCGGGAACGGCCTGACGAACATCCGTGTCACGCCCTGACCCACAGCCGTACGGGCATACAGGCATACAGGCATACAGATGTAGGTGCGTAGAGGCGTAGAGGCCATCTGCTCGTATCCGGTGGGAAAAACAGACCGAGGCCCGCTCCCCCGAAGGGAAGCGGGCCTCGATTCGCTAGCGGCTAGCGCTCAGCGGAGAGCCTGTTCAGCTCTGGCCGCCGGCCAGCTTCTCGCGCAGGGCGGCGAGCGCCTCGTCCGACGCCAGGGCGCCGGAGTTGTCGTCCGACTCCGAGGAGTACGAACCACCCGAGATGCCCGCACCGGCGTTGCCGGCGGCCGGGGCGGCAGCGCCCTCGGCAGCGGCGGCCTCGTCGGCCTCGCGGGACTTGATGACCTGAGCCTGGTGCTGCTCGAAGCGAGTCTGCGCCTCGGCGTACTGGGTCTCCCAGGCCTCGCGCTGGGTCTCGAAGCCCTCGAGCCAGTCGTTGGTCTCGGGGTCGAAGCCCTCGGGGTAGATGTAGTTGCCCTGGTCGTCGTAGGACGCGGCCATGCCGTACAGGGTCGGGTCGAACTCGACCGAGGCCGGGTCGGCACCGAAGGACTCGTTGGCCTGCTTCAGCGAGAGGCTGATGCGACGACGCTCGAGGTCGATGTCGATGACCTTGACGAAGATCTCGTCGTTGACCTGGACGACCTGCTCCGGGATCTCCACGTGGCGCTCGGCCAGCTCGGAGATGTGGACCAGACCCTCGATGCCCTCGTCCACGCGGACGAACGCACCGAACGGAACCAGCTTGGTGACCTTACCCGGGACGACCTGACCGATCTGGTGGGTCCGGGCGAACTGCTGCCACGGGTCCTCCTGCGTCGCCTTCAGCGACAGGGAGACACGCTCGCGGTCCATGTCCACGTCGAGAACCTCGACGGTGACTTCCTGGCCGACCTCGACAACCTCGGACGGGTGGTCGATGTGCTTCCAGGACAGCTCGGAGACGTGCACGAGACCGTCGACGCCACCCAGGTCCACGAAGGCACCGAAGTTGACGATCGAGGACACGACGCCGGAGCGGACCTGACCCTTCTGGAGGGTCGTGAGGAAGGTCTGGCGAACCTCGGACTGGGTCTGCTCCAGCCAGGCACGGCGGGACAGGACCACGTTGTTGCGGTTCTTGTCCAGCTCGATGATCTTCGCCTCGAGCTCCTTGCCCACGTAGGGCTGGAGGTCGCGGACGCGGCGCATCTCGACCAGGGAGGCCGGGAGGAAGCCGCGGAGGCCGATGTCGAGGATGAGACCACCCTTGACGACCTCGATGACGGTACCGGTGACGATGCCGTCTTCTTCCTTGATCTTCTCGATGGTGCCCCAGGCGCGCTCGTACTGGGCGCGCTTCTTCGAGAGGATCAGGCGGCCTTCCTTGTCCTCCTTCTGGAGAACCAGGGCCTCGATCTCGTCGCCGACCTTGACGACCTCGTTCGGGTCGACGTCGTGCTTGATCGAGAGCTCGCGGCTCGGGATGACACCTTCGGTCTTGTAACCGATGTCGAGCAGGACCTCGTCCCGGTCGACCTTCACGATGACGCCGTCGACGATGTCGCCGTCGTTGAAGTACTTGATCGTCTCGTCGATCGCGGCGAGGAAGGCTTCCTCGTTACCGATGTCGTTGACCGCAACCTGCGGGGTGGTGGCGGTGGTCTCGGTGCTGCTCGTCATGTGGGAAAGGGCTCCGGTTACGGACAGAAAGTCGTAGGTACTGCTACGCCGAGAGCCCGTATCGCACCAAGAAGCCGGACAGCCAATGAAGCACGCATCCCGCGAACGGGCGGTACCTCGAAAACCGAGGGGACATACAAAAGGTACGAGCGCGGCCTGCTCCGTCTGAGGCGCGCAGGCCCGCAGCGCAACCTTTAGCATACGGGGATGGCCGGACAGGGTCAATGCGCGAAGCGCGCACCCGGGGCAGATCGCCTCGACTCCGGCACCAACTTGTGTCCTTCCACGCCTCATCGGCGGGATCCGCGCGCATCGGCATTGAGCGCAAACTACATCGGCGGGCGAGATGAACCAAGAGTACGAGCACGATGTCCGCCCCGAAGCGGCCGAGGAGGACGCCGAGGCGACCCGGCGTGACGCGGGGGAAGCGGAGAGCAGCCGGGCGAGCCGCGGCTGGTGGGACAGGAACGCCGACGAGTACCAGAGCGATCACGGGGCGTTCCTCGGGGACGACCGTTTCGTCTGGGGTCCCGAGGGGCTCGACGAGGCGGATGCCGGGCTGCTCGGGCCCGCGTCCGGCCTGAAGGGGCTCGACGTCCTGGAGATCGGCGCGGGCGCCGCCCAGTGCTCGCGGTGGCTGGCGGCGCGGGGGGCCCGTCCGGTGGCCCTCGACCTCTCGCACCGGCAGCTCCAGCACGCGCTGCGGATCGGCGACGAGGTGCCGCTGGTGGAGGCCGACGCGGGGGCGCTGCCGTTCCGGGACGGCTCCTTCGACCTGGCGTGCTCGGCCTACGGGGCGGTGCCGTTCGTGGCCGATCCGGTGCGGGTCTTCCGCGAGGTCCGGCGGGTGCTGCGACCGGGCGGGCGATGGGTTTTCTCGGTGACGCACCCGATCCGCTGGGCGTTCCCCGACGAGCCCGGTCCCGAGGGCCTGTCGGTCGCCGCCTCCTACTTCGACCGCACCCCTTATGTCGAGCAGGACGAGCAGGGGCGAGCGGTGTACGTGGAGCACCACCGGACGCTCGGCGACCGGGTCCGGGACGTGGTGGCCGGCGGCTTCCGGCTGGTGGACCTGGTCGAGCCGGAGTGGCCCGCGTGGAACACGCAGGAGTGGGGCGGCTGGTCCCCGCTGCGGGGCAATCTCATCCCGGGCACCGCGATCTTCGTGTGCGAGCGGGCGGAGGAGAACGCCTGACGCACTTGGTGTGACGAGCGGCTTCTCGTACTTAAAGGTGGGTCCTGTGGATAACGGGACCCACCTTTTTCGCGTCCGTACGAGACTGAGTGCGTGATCCGAAACGACGCACTCGACCTTCTCCCCGTCCGCCATGCCGTCCCCGAGCTGCTGGAAGCGCTCGACCGGCGCGGTGCGGCCGTGCTGTCCGCGCCTCCCGGCACGGGCAAGACGACCCTGGTGCCGCTCGCTCTCGCGGGGCTCATAGGAGAGGGACCGAAGCGGCGGGTCCTGGTGGCCGAGCCGCGCCGGATGGCGGTGCGGGCGGCGGCCCGGCGGATGGCGTGGCTGCTCGGCGAGGAGGTCGGCGGCGCGGTGGGCTTCTCCGTGCGCGGAGAGCGCCGGGCCGGACCGGCGACCCGGGTCGAGGTGGTGACCACGGGCATCCTGCTCCAGCGGCTCCAGCGCGACCCCGAGCTGGCGGGCGTGGACGTGGTCCTGCTCGACGAGTGCCATGAGCGGCACCTCGACGCGGACACGGCGATGGCCTTCCTGGTGGATGTGCGGGCCGCTCTGCGGCCGGAGCTGAAGCTGATCGCCGCGTCGGCGACCAGCGACGCGACCGCGTGGGCGGAGCTGCTGACGGTCCTGGACGGCACGGGGCCCGCGCCGGTGGTGTGGAGCGAGGGCAAGGCGTACGGCTGCGCGGTCCGCTTCGCGGCGCCTCCCCCGGGCATCCGGCCCGCGCACGGCACCTGGGTGGACCCGGCGCTGCTGCGGCACGTGGCGGCGACGGTCCGGCTGGCCCTTGACCGGCACGAGGGGGACGTCCTCTGCTTCCTTCCCGGTACGGGGGAGATCGCGCGGACGGCCGGTCTGCTCGCCGATGTCGACGCGGAGGTCCTCCAGCTGCACGGGCGGGCTCCGGCCGCCGTGCAGGACGCGGTGCTGCGGGGCACGGAGCCCGGCGGGCGGCGCAGGGTGGTGCTCGCCACCTCGGTGGCGGAGTCCAGCCTGACCGTGCCGGGGGTGCGGGTGGTCGTGGACTCGGGTCTCGCGCGCGAGCCGCGCATGGACCACGCCAGAGGTCTTGGCTCGCTCGCGACGGTGACGGTCTCCGAGGCGACGGCGACCCAGCGGCTCGGCCGGGCGGGTCGCGAGGCCTTCGGCACCGTGTACCGCTGTTGGTCGGAGGCGAGCGACGGGGGAAGGCCGCGCTTCCCGTCCCCCGAGATCAAGGTCGCCGATCTGGCGGACTTCGCCCTGCGCGTGGCCTGCTGGGGCGATCCGACGGCGGCAGGGCTCGCCCTGCTCGACCCGCCGCCCGCCGGGCCGATGACGGCGGCCCGTTCGGTCCTCGAATCGGTCGGCGCCGTGGACGCGGCGGGCCGGGCGACGGAGCGAGGGGTACGGCTGTCCCGGCTCGGGCTCCACCCCCGGCTGGGGCGCGCTCTTCTGGACGGTGCGCCGCAGGTCGGGGCGCGGCGGGCGGCGGAGGTGGTGGCGCTGCTCGGCGAGGAGCCGCCGCGCGAGTACGGGGACGACCTGGTGGAGGCCTGGCGCACGGCTCGCCGGGGCACCGACGGGTACGGCGCCCGCTGGAGGACGGAGGTCCGCCGCCTGGAGCGCTCGGCGGGCGAGACGGGGGCTGCGGACCCGGGGGTGGCCGGTGGTTCCGGTCGTGGACGGGACGTCGAGGCGGCTGGGGAGGCCGGTGGGTCCGGGCGCGGGCGGACGACCGACGGGGCCGGTGGGTCCGGGCGCGGGCGGACGACCGACGGGGCAGGCGGTTCGGGTCGCGGGCAGGGGGGCGGTGCGGTCGGTGACGACGTGGCGGCCGGGCTGGTGACCGCGTTGGCCTTTCCCGAGCGGCTGGCGCGGGCCCGGGAGCAGGGCGGCTATCTGATGGTGTCGGGGAGCGGGGCACGGCTGGCCGAGGGCTCCCGGTTGCGGTCCGGGCCGTGGCTGGCCGTGGCGGTGGCGGACCGTACGGCGCGGGACGCCACGGCCCGGGTGCGTCTCGCGGCCGTGGTGGACGAGGACGTGGCGCGGCGGGCGGCGGGGCATCTGCGGTCGACCGGCGAGGAGGTCCGCTGGGAGGACGGGGACGTGGTCGCGCGCTCGGTGGACCGGCTGGGCGCGGTCGAGCTGACGGTACGGCCGCTCGGGGCTCGGGCCGAGCCGGAGCTGGTGCGGGCGGCGCTGCTCGACGGGCTGCGCCGGGAGGGGCTGGGGTTGCTGCGGTGGAGCCGGGAGGCCGGGGAGCTGCGTGAGCGGCTCGCCTTTCTGCACCGGGAGCTGGGCGAGCCCTGGCCGGACGTGGCGGAGGACGGGGCGCTCCTGGACCGGGCCGAGGAGTGGCTTGAGCCCGAGCTGTCCCGGGCCGGTCGCCGGGCCGACCTGGGGCGGATCGACGCGGGCCAGGCGCTGCGGAGACTGCTGCCGTGGGCGTCGGGCGAGGCGGGCCGGCTGGACGAGCTGGCGCCGGAGCGGATCGAGGTGCCGAGCGGATCGAGGATCCGGGTCGAGTACGGCGGTGGGCGGCCGGTGCTCTCCGTGAAGCTCCAAGAGATGTTCGGGCTGGCGCGGACCCCCAGGGTGGCGGGGGTCCCGGTCCTCGTGCACCTGCTCTCCCCCGCCGGGCGGCCGGCGGCGGTGACCGCCGATCTGGCGTCGTTCTGGCGGGACGGCTACCGGGCGGTGCGGGCGGAGCTGCGGGGGCGGTATCCGAAGCACCCGTGGCCGGAGGACCCGGCGGGGGCTCAGCCGACCCGGCATACGAGCGCGCGGCTCAGACGGGAGGGGTGACCGGAGCCAGGGCGGGGGCCGGGGCAGGGGCGGGTCCGTCCGCCGGGCGGCGGGACCGGGCCTCCAGCCAGAAGGAGAGGGAGAGGAGGAGCAGGGCGAGGAGGGCGAGGCTCCAGGGGAGGTAGGAGACGAGCATCAGCACCAGCAGGCGGTTGGAGGCGACGGTCTCGCCGATGCTGTCGAGGTAGTCCTCGCGGATCTTCACATGGCCTTCGAAGACCGTGAGGGTGTCCCGGCCCATCAGCGCCTTGGCGTTGCGGAGTTCCTCCTTGTGGATCTCCTCGCCGTTGACGGGGGCTCCGGTGAGGGGCTCGATCCAGAACATGCGCTTGGTCGTGTACCAGCGGGTGAGGCCCGAGTCGGCGATGATCTGCGGGGTGATGCCCTTGATCGGCATGGTCTTGGGCATGGGGACCTTGGTCCAGGGGACGGTCTGCTCGAAGTAGTAGACCTCCATGCCCCGGAAGGTGCGGGTGCCCGCGTAGTGGATGGGGGCCGAGGTGCGGGTCTGGGCGTCGAAGTACCGGTAGTCCCGTTTCTCGGTGAGGAAGGGGAACTTGAACTCGATGCCCTCGCGCCGGACGGGGTCGCCGTCGACGGATTCGCCGGTGGCGTGGACGGGTTCCTGGGTGTGGGCGTCGAAGATGTACCGCTCGGGTACCTGGGAGACCATCTTCCCGTCGGGGCCGGTGATGTAGGCGAGGGCGTCCCAGACGACGACGTCCTTTCCGGCGTCGCGTTCGACGCGGTGGGACTCCGCCACGTTGCCCTTGAGGGTCTGGAGGATCGTGATCTTGTCGACCTTCCGCGCCTGGAGGGTGGAGTAGTCGAGGAGGGTCGCGGGCTTCGCCTCCAGGACGGTCTCCTGGTACTGGTTCGGCGGGATCTTCGCCAGCCGGGGGAAGGCGTACCAGCGCAGGGTGGGGGCCAGCGCGGCACAGCAGACGGCGAGCGAGAGCAGGACGAGGGCGGCCGGGCGGCGCATGGCGGCCCCCTTACTTCTTGGGGCCGGGGTCGGCGGTCAGCAGGGGCTTGGGCGAGGTGGGGCCGTCGGGCGGCAGATCGACCGTGGAGAGGACGAGGACGATGAGGAGGACTGGGGCGAGTCCGATGGCGGCGGCGACGAGGGCACGCATGGTCGGCCTCCCGGGCGTGATCTGATGAGTCGTCAGGGAGGGGGCACCGTAGCAACGCGCCCGTGAGATGAGAACACGTCGTACCGCTGGGCCGTCTCCGGTGGCACGCGACGGCGGCACGGGAGTTGTCCGGAGGAGTCCGGCCGGTGCCAAGGCGGTCTCCGGCCGGCGTTCGGAGGAGTTCGGTGGCACTCGACGGTCTCCGGTCGGCGTTCGGCGGTGGCCGCCTGCGCCCGGCGGTGTTCGGCCGCACTCGGCGGCGGTGGCCTGAGGTGTCCTGCGGAGTCCGGCCGGGGGAGGTCCGGCGGCGCTCCGGGCGACGGCGCTCGACGACGATCCGGGTGGGAAAAGCGAAGCGCCGCCCCCTCGCCCGGGTGGGGCGGAGGAGCGGCGCG
Organism: Streptomyces sp. CBMA291; assembly: GCF_014596525.1. GTDB lineage: Bacteria > Actinomycetota > Actinomycetes > Streptomycetales > Streptomycetaceae > Streptomyces. The sequence goes on along the minus strand of NZ_MSJP01000081.1, from coordinate 22,665 downwards.
ATGGACGCGGGTCGGTCAGGCCGACGGAGAGGGGGAAGCCGACGCGGAGGGGGAGGCGGAGGGTGTGGCCTCGGACGAGCCGCCGCCGGAGGGCGTCGGGTCCGGGGTGGGCGGCGCCGTGACCGTCAGCTTGACCTCGGTGCCGACACCGCCGGACGTGGTCAGCCGCAGCACGTACTCACCGGGCTTGTCGCCCGCGAAGAGTTCGGGGAGGGTGATCAGGCCGTTCTCGTCGGTGGTGACAGTCAGCGTCCGCAGCGGGGCGCCCGCTCCGTCCTTGAAGTACGGGGCGTCGGCACCGCTCCCGGTGGCGGCGATCTCGGCGGTGACGACGACACCGGGGGTGGCCTTGCCCTCGCCGGTGGCCTTCACCTGCACCCGCTGTTCGAAGGCGCTGCCGGAGGCGGCCGTCAGGAGGTCGCCGCCGACGCGGACGAGGGTGTCCGCGGAGCGCGCGGTGACGGTCGCGGAGAACTCGGCGGCGTCCAGGGTGCGGCCCACGACGGTGGCCTTGATCGTGAACGGCCCGGTCTTCTCGCCCGCCCGCAGCACGGGGGCGGCGGCGATGCCCGCCGGACCCGTGGTGACGGTGGCGGTGGTGGCGCCGCCGGTGAAGCGGGCGTCGGTGCCGTCGGCGATCTCGAAGCGGACGGAGACACCCGCGACCGGGCCGCCGGACGCGTCGAGCGCGGCGACGGCAGGGGACTTGGCGAAGGCACTGCCCGCGGACGCGGTGAGTTCGCCGGTCGCCACCTTCGAGAGCTTCGCGACCTTGGCGGTGGGCGGCATGGTCGGCTTCGTCGGCGGGGTCACCGGCGGCTTGACCGGAGGCTTCGGCGTGGTCGGCGGCGGGGTGGCCCCCGAGGAACCGCCGGGCTTCGGCGCGGGGGGTGTCGTGGGGGGCGTCGTGACCGGGGGCACCGGGAAGGTGGTGGCGGGGTGGTCGCCCTTGCCCCGGTTGTCGCTGCGGTCGACCGGCAACACGCCCGTGCCGTCCGGGACCTGGTGGGTGCCGCGCCGGTAGTACTCGAACCAGGAGAGGACCGTGTGCAGGTACTCGGTCGATTGGTTGTAGCTGAGGATCGCCTTGTCGAGATCGCTCTTGAGGGCGAGGTCGCGGTCGTTGGCGCAGAGGTAGAGTCCGGCCGCCTGCGCCGCGTCGTAGATGTTGTTCGGGTCCTTCTTCCCGTCGCCGTTGGCGTCCTGGCCCCAGGTGGCCCAGGTGGACGGGATGAACTGCATCGGGCCGACGGCGCGGTCGTGGACGGGGTCGCCGTCGTAGGCGCCGCCGTCGGTGTCGGAGATGTTGGCGAACCCGTTGCCGTTGAGCGCCGGTCCGAGGATCGGCTGGAAGGTGGTGCCGTTGGCGTCGACCTTGCCGCCGCCCGCCTGTCCCGACTCCACCTTGCCTATGCCCGCGAGCAGTTGCCAGGGCAGGTGGCAGGCCGGATCGGTCGCGCGTATCGCCTGCTCGGCGCGCTGATAGGCGGCGAGTACGGTCGCGGGTATGCCGGCCTCGGCGGGGCCGGTGATGACCGGCGGCGTGACGGCGGACGCCCCGGCCTTCGGGGAGTTCAGTGGCGGCAGGTCCAGGAAGTACGGCGAATCGCCGGTGGCCGAGCCCTCGTCGGCCGCGGGCAGGGTGTCCCCGGCGCCGACGGCGCGGTCGCCGCCCGCGTTGTCGGTGGGCGGGGCGACGGTCTCCGGAGCCTGTGAGGCGGCGAGCGCGGCGACCGCCGCGGCCACCACCGCACCGCTGGTGGCTCCCCTGCGCAGCCTGCGGCCCAAATGCGCTGACATGTCCGTGGTCCCTTCCCCCTCTATTTCGGCCACGCGCTCCCCGCGGGTGGCTCCTGGCGACCCTATGTCAACTCCGGCCCACCGGGCACCGGCCCATGACCCTGTTTCACGGTTTCGTCACCTCCCGGCCGCCTCCCGGGGCAGCCGGGGCGGGAACCGGGAGAACGGCCCCTGCCCTCTGGGACGATGGCCGTCCGCGTACGGTGGCCGTCACCACCGGACCCTGGGGGAGCCTCCGTTGCCGTTCACGCTCAGCCATGCCGCCGCCGTGCTGCCCGCACTGCGACGGGACGGGACCGCGCACGGCCCTCTGGTCGCCTGCGCGCTCGTCGCGGGTTCGTTCGCGCCCGACATGGCCTACTTCGCCGCGACGGCCTTCCCCGGGGCGATGGCCTTCGGCGATGTCACGCACTCCCCCGTCGGCATCGTCACGGCCGATGTGCTGATCACTGCGGTGCTCGTCGGACTCTGGCTGACGGTACGGGAGCCGCTGGCCGCGCTGCTGCCCGCCCGGTGGCGCGGGCGGGTGTACGGCCTCGTGCGGGGCCGCCCGTGGCGCGAGCGGCGGCCCGCCTCGCTCGCGGGCTGGTTCGGGCTCTCCGCCGTCCTCGGCTCGACCACCCATGTGGGGTGGGACTCCTTCACCCACGTCGACCGCTGGGGCACCCGCGCGATCCCCTTCCTCGGCGAGGCCGTGGCCGGGCTCCCCGTCTATCTGTACGCGCAGTACGGGAGTTCGGCGCTGGCCCTGGGGCTGCTCGGCTGGTGTCTCGCGCGGGCGGCGCGCACACCGGGGCCGGGCGTGGGGCTTCCGCCCGGGGTGCCGGTCCCGGGCCGCCGGGGGCGGTTCCTCGCCCTCGGGCTGATCGGCGGCTGCGCCCTCGCCGGGGTCGCCCACCGGGTGCTGCGCTGGGCCGCGTACTGGGGATGGGACCGGATCGAGACGCCCCGCGACATCATTCCGACGGCCTGCTTCGGGGCGGGCGCGGGGCTCGCCGTCGGACTCGTGCTGTACGGGACGGGGGCGCGGCTGCTCGCCGGGCGCCGACGCCCGTCCGGGCCCGGCTCCGGCTCCGGCTCCGGCTCCAGCCCCGGGCCCGGCTCCGTAGAGCAGCAAGGCACGGGACCACAGGAGCCCCCCGCTGCCCCGGCCGCCAACGCCTCCGCTCCGGCGGCGACAGCACGTATCCCCCTGCCGGACCGCTCCCACCAGGGAACCCCCTGACCTCACCTGGCTCACTTGGCCCACCCGGCCCCTCAGACCCGACGGCCCCGGCCCGACAGCCCCACCGCCCAATCGCGGGCCCGGCCGCCCCACGTGCTCACCCCGTCCCGTCCCGTACCGACACCAAGGGCCGGGCCCCCGACCGGTCGAGGTCGGGGGTCCGGCCCTTGGCGGCGGGAAGGTCAGTGCGCGGCGGAGTCCCAGTCGTGGCCCACGCCGACGGAGACGTCGAGGGGGGCGCGCAGGTCGAAGGCGGCCGACATCTGCTCGCGGACCAGGGCCTCGACCCGCTCGCGCTCGCCCGGCGCGATCTCCAGGACGATTTCGTCGTGGACCTGGAGGAGCATCCGGGAGGCCAGGCCCGCCTCGGTCAGCGCCTGGTCGACCTTGAGCATGGCGACCTTGACGATGTCGGCGGCCGTGCCCTGGATCGGGGCGTTGAGCGCCATCCGCTCGGCGGCCTCGCGGCGCTGGCGGTTGTCGCTGTTGAGGTCGGGCAGATAGCGGCGGCGGCCGAGCATCGTCTCCGTGTACCCGGTGGCGCGGGCCTCGTCGACGACCCGGTGCAGATAGTCCCTGACTCCGCCGAAGCGCTCGAAGTAGGTGTCCATCAGGCCGCGGGCCTCGCCCGGGTCGATGTTCAGCTGCTGGGAGAGCCCGAAGGCCGAGAGGCCGTAGGCGAGGCCGTACGACATGGCCTTGATCTTGCGGCGCATCTCGGGGTCGACGGCGGACCGCTCGACGCCGAAGACCTGGGAGGCGACGGTGGTGTGCAGGTCCTCGCCGGAGGTGAAGGCCTCGATGAGGCCCTCGTCCTCGGAGAGGTGGGCCATGACGCGCAGCTCGATCTGGCTGTAGTCGGCGGTCATGAGGGACTCGAAGCCCTCGCCGACGACGAAGCCGTGCCGGATGGCGCGGCCCTCGTCCGTCCGCACCGGCACGTTCTGAAGGTTGGGGTCCGTGGAGGAGAGACGGCCGGTGGCGGCGGTGGTCTGGCTGAAGGTGGTGTGGATGCGCCCGTCGGCCGCGACGGTCTTGATCAGGCCCTCGACGGTGGAGCGCAGCCGGGCCTGCTCGCGGTGGCGGAGCATGATCACGGGCAGGTCGTGCTCGGTCTGCTCGGCGAGCCAGGCCAGCGCGTCGGCGTCGGTGGTGTAGCCGGTCTTGGTCTTCTTGGTCTTCGGCAGGTTCAGCTCGCCGAAGAAGACCTCCTGGAGCTGCTTGGGCGAGCCCAGGTTGAACTCGTGGCCGACGGAGGAGTGGGCCTCCTTCACGGCCTGCTGCACGGCCCCGGCGAACTGCTGCTCCAAGGCCTCCAGGTGCTCGCGGTCGGCGGCGATGCCGTGCCGCTCCAGGCGGGCGAGGAGGGCGGAGGTGGGCAGCTCGACGTCGTGCAGCAGTTCGCGGGCGCCGACCTCGCCGAGCCGCTCGTCGAAGGCCCCGGCGAGGTCGAGGATGGCCCGCGCCTGGGTCATGAGGGCCTCGGCCTCCGCGGTCTCGTCGGCGCCGAAGGCGAGTTGCCCGTCGGCCGCGGCGGCGGGGGCCAGCTCGCGGGCGAGGTATTCGACGGAGAGCGCGTCGAGGGCGAAGGAGCGCCGGCCGGGCTTGACCAGGTACGCGGCGAGGGCGGTGTCCATGGTGACGCCCGCGACGCGCCAGCCGTGCTCGGGGAAGACCCGCATGGCGCCCTTGGCGTTGTGCAGGACCTTGGGGCGGTCGGGGTCGGAGATCCAGGCGGCCCAGGCCCGCTCGTCGGCCTCGTCGAGCGCGCTGGGCTCGAACCAGGCGGCGGGGCCTTCGGCGGTGGCGAGGGCGATCTCGCTGACGTTCCCCGCGCCGAGCGCCCAGCTGTCGACGGTGGCGACGCCGAGGGGGGCGGTGCCGTGCTCGGCGAGCCAGGGGGCCAGCTCGCCTGCGCCGAGGACGGTGCCGTCGATCGCGACGCCCTCGGCGGGCGCCGGAGGGGCGTCCTCGGCGGCGCCCGGGTCGACGGCGAGGAGCCGCTCGCGCAGCGAGGGGTTGCGGATCTCCAGGGTGTCGAGGACGAGGGCGACGGCCTTGCGGTCGTACGGCTCGCGGGCCAGCTCGGCGACGCCCTTGGGCAGCTCGACGTCCCGGACCATCTCGGTGAGGACGCGGTTGAGCTTGACCGCCTCCAGGTGGTCGCGGAAGTTCTGTCCGGCCTTGCCCTTGACCTCCTCGGCGCGCTCGACCAGCTCGGCGAAGGAGCCGAACTGGTTGATCCACTTGGCGGCGGTCTTCTCGCCGACGCCGGGGATGCCGGGGAGGTTGTCCGACGGGTCGCCGCGCAGGGCCGCGAAGTCGGGGTACTGCGAGGGCGTGAGGCCGTACTTCTCCTGGACCTTCTCCGGGGTGAAGCGGGTCAGCTCGGAGACGCCCTTGGTGGGGTAGAGCACGGTGGTGTGGTCGGTGACCAGCTGGAAGGAGTCCCGGTCGCCGGTGACGATGAGGACGTCGAAGCCCTCGGCCTCGGCCTGGGTGGCGAGGGTGGCGATGATGTCGTCCGCCTCGAAGCCTTCGACGGCGAAGCGCGGGGCGTGCATGGCGTCGAGCAGCTCGCCGATCAGCTCGACCTGCCCCTTGAACTCGTCGGGGGTCTTGGAGCGGTTCGCCTTGTACTCGGGGAACTCCTCGGACCGCCAGGTCTTGCGGGACACGTCGAAGGCGACCGCGAAGTGCGTGGGCGCCTCGTCACGGAGCGTGTTCGCCAGCATCGAGGCGAATCCGTAGATCGCGTTCGTCGGCTGTCCGGTCGCGGTGGTGAAGTTCTCCGCGGGCAGCGCGAAGAACGCCCGGTACGCGAGCGAGTGCCCGTCCATGAGCATCAGGCGGGGGCGGGTGTCTGCGGGGTTCTTCGATGCTGTCTCTGCCACATGACGATCCTGCCACGGACCACCGACAATCCCGTCCACGCCGCCGGGGTGCCCCGTTGTCGGTGGTGCGTGACAGGATCGATGTGTACGCCGCAGGACACTGCCCCGAGGGAGAGCGTGATGGTCAGGAAGCCGCCGACCGGTGACCCGGTCCAGGACGCACCGCAGGTCACGCCGCCGCAGCACGCCGCCGCCGGACTGCCCGCGATCGGGCACACCCTGCGGATGGCGACGGAGCAGATGGGCGCGGCGCGCACCGCGCGGACACTGCTCAGGGTCAACCAGAAGGACGGCTTCGACTGCCCCGGCTGCGCCTGGCCGGAGGGGGACAAGCGGCATGTGGCGGAGTTCTGCGAGAACGGGGCGAAGGCGGTCGCCGAGGAGGCGACGCTGCGCCGGGTGACCCCGGAGTTCTTCGCGGCGCATCCGGTGGCGGAGCTCGCGGAGCGCAGCGGGTACTGGCTGGGGCAGCAGGGCCGGATCACCGAGCCGGTGTACCTGCCGGAGGGCGGCGAGCGGTACGAGCCGGTGACCTGGGAGCGCGCCTTCGAGATTCTCGCGGAGGAGCTGCGGGCGCTCGACTCTCCGGACGAGGCGCTCTTCTACACCTCGGGGCGGACGAGCAACGAGGCGGCGTTCCTGCTTCAGCTCTTCGCCCGCGAGTTCGGCACCAACAACCTGCCGGACTGTTCCAACATGTGCCACGAGTCCTCGGGCTCGGCCCTGACGGAGACGATCGGCGTCGGCAAGGGCAGTGTCTCCCTGGAGGATCTGCACCAGGCCGATCTGATCGTCATCGCGGGGCAGAACCCGGGGACGAACCACCCCCGGATGCTCTCGGCCCTTGAGAAGGCGAAGGCGGCGGGGGCGCGGATCATCTCGGTGAATCCGCTGCCGGAGGCGGGTCTGGAGCGGTTCAAGAATCCGCAGACCCCGCAGGGCATGCTCAAGGGCGCCCCGCTCACGGATCTGTTCCTCCAGATCCGGATCGGCGGCGACCAGGCGCTGTTCCGGCTGCTCAACAAGCTGGTCCTGGAGACGCCTGGGGCGGTCGACGAGGAGTTCGTCCGTACGCACACGCAGGGGTTCGAGGAGTTCGCCGCCGCCGCGTCGGGGGCGGAGTGGGAGGAGACGCTCGCCGCGACGGGTCTTGAGCGGGCGGAGATCGAGCGGGCCCTGGAGATGGTGCTCGCCTCGGAGCGGACGGTGGTCTGCTGGGCGATGGGGCTGACGCAGCACAAGCACGCGGTGCCGACCATCCGCGAGCTGGTCAACTTCCTTCTGCTGCGGGGGAACATAGGCCGTCCTGGCGCCGGGGTGTGTCCGGTGCGCGGCCATTCGAACGTGCAGGGCGACCGCACGATGGGGATCTTCGAGCGTCCCCCGGCCGCCTTCCTCGACGCCCTGGACAAGGAGTTCGGGATCGTCTCGCCGCGTCACCACGGTTTCGACGTGGTGCGGTCGATCCAGGCGCTGCGCGACGGCCGGGCGAAGGTGTTCTTCGCGATGGGCGGCAACTTCGTGGCGGCGACGCCCGACACGGAGGTGACGGAGGCGGCGATGCGCCGGGCTCGGCTGACCGTGCACGTGTCGACGAAGCTGAACCGTTCGCACGCGGTCACGGGCGGGCGCGCGCTGATCCTGCCGACGCTCGGCCGTACGGACAAGGACGTGCAGCGGGGCGGCAGGCAGTTCGTGACGGTCGAGGACTCGATGAGCAAGGTGCACGCCTCGCGCGGCAATCTGCCGCCCGCGAGTCCCCATCTGCTGTCGGAGCCGGCGATCGTGGCCCGTCTCGCCCGCGCCGTCCTCGGTGCCGGATCGGCCACACCCTGGGAGGAGTTCGAGGCGGACTACGGCACGATCAGGGACCGGATCGGGCGGGTGGTGCCCGGTTTCGAGGACTTCAACGCGCGTCTGGCGGCGGACTCCGGCGGTTTCACGCTGCCGCACGGTCCCCGGGACGAGCGCCGGTTCCCGACGGCGTCCGGCAAGGCCCATTTCACGGCGGCTCCGGTGGAGTTCCCCCGGGTGCCCGAGGGGCGGCTGCTGCTCCAGACGCTGCGCTCGCACGACCAGTACAACACCACGGTCTACGGCCTGGACGACCGTTACCGGGGCATCCGGAACGGGCGCCGGGTGGTCCTGGTCCATCCGGCGGACGCGGCGGCGCTCGGCTTCGCGGACGGGGCGTACGCGGATCTGGTGAGCGAGTGGACGGACGGCAGCGAGCGGCGGGCGCCCGGCTTCCGGGTGGTGCACTATCCGACCTCCCGCGGATGCGCGGCCGCCTACTACCCGGAGACGAACGTGCTGGTGCCGCTGGAGTCGACGGCCGATGTCAGCAACACCCCCGCGAGCAAGTCCGTGATCGTCCGTCTGGAACAATCGCCGTCCGCCTAAGCGTTTGCTCAGGCGCGTGAGATCCAGACGAGGATGAACGGAGCCTGGCCATGGGCGAGCAGCAGGACGTGAAGTTCCCGCCGGAGGTCGTCGAGGAGTACGCGGCGCTCGGTGTCGACCTCCCGGCGCTCTTCTCCGCGGGACACCTGGGAGAGCGGATGGGCGTCCGGATCCTGGAGGCCTCGGCCGAGCGGGTCGTGGGCACCATGCCGGTGGAGGGCAACACCCAGCCTTACGGCCTGCTGCACGGGGGTGCGTCGGCGGTGCTCGCCGAGACGCTGGGCTCGGTCGGCTCGATGCTGCACGGCGGGCCCTCCCGGGTCGCGGTGGGCGTGGATCTGAACTGCACCCATCACCGGGGCGTGCGCGACGGCCTGGTGACCGGCGTGGCGACCCCGGTGCACCGCGGGCGGTCGACGGCGACGTACGAGGTCGTGATCACCGACGAGGAGGGGCGGCGCGTCTGCTCGGCGCGGCTGACCTGTCTGCTGCGTGAGGTGACCGGCAAGGAGGCGACGCCGATGCCCGGCGCGGGCGGGTCCGCGGGGGCGGGCGCGGAGGTCTGAGCGGCGCCTGACCAGCGGCGGGGCCCCTGAGGGGCAAGGAGGGGGCGGCACCTGCGGGTGCCGCCCCCTCCGGCGTTCCCGCCCCGGTTTTCGTCACTCTGCGTCACTTCGGCCGGGGGTCGGGCAGGGAGAACCGGAGGGGCCGGTTCGTCCGCTCAGCTTTCCGCCGCTGTCCGATATCCGGATAGTCCGCTGAGCGGACCGTCAGTACCAAGAATCGCTCAAGCCCCTTAGCGGAACTGGGAGTTCTCGCGAGGCGAACGACGCCCAACGATCCCCTATGTCCCGGTTTTCCCCGTCGCCACGCACGCGGTTTCCCTGTCGGCATAACAAGACAGTCACATCATGTGCCCGCCGCTCCCCGACCCTCCCCACCTGCGCTTAGAGTCACCGCCAGTCACCGCGCCGCCGGGCGCGTTCTACTGCACGGCCCTGTACCAACCCCAGTACGGCCCGGCGTATCACCACGGCGCCCCTTGCTCCGCAGCTTCACGGCACCGCCTCGCTCGAGGGGGCCGCGCCAGGGAAAGGACCCTTCGTGCGAAACCGTTCGTTGCTCATACTCACCACCGCGGTCACCGCGGGAGCGCTCACGCTCACCGCCTGTGGTTCGCGTGACGACAAGGGCGGCGCCGCCGAGAACGGCGACGGTGGCGGCGTCACCGTGACCATCGGTCTCGACGCCCCCCTGACCGGTGAGCTGTCCGCCCTCGGCCTCGGCATCAAGAACTCGGCCGACCTCGCGGTCAAGACGGCCAACAAGAAGGCCTACGTCAAGGGCGTGACCTTCAAGCTGGAGGTCCTGGACGACCAGGCGCAGCCCTCCTCCGGCCAGCAGAACGCGACCAAGCTCGTCGCCGACAAGACCGTCCTCGGCGTGGTCGGCCCGCTGAACTCCGGTGTCGCCGAGTCGATGCAGAAGGTCTTCGACGACGCGAAGCTGACACAGGTCTCCCCGGCCAACACCAACCCGTCGCTTTCGCAGGGCCCCAACTGGGCCGCCGGTGACAAGAAGCGCGGCTACAAGTCGTACTTCCGTACCTCCACCACCGACGCCATCCAGGGCCCGTTCGCGGCCCAGTACGTCTTCAAGGACGCCAAGAAGACCAAGGCGTTCATCATCGACGACAAGAAGACCTACGGCGCCGGTCTCGCGGGCACCTTCAAGGGCGAGTGGGAGAAGCTCGGCGGCAAGGTCGTCGGCACCCAGCACATCGACCCGGACACCAAGGACTTCTCCGCGGTCGCCACCCAGGTCAAGAGCTCCGGCGCGGACGTCGTCTACTACGGTGGCGAGTACCCCGCCGCCGGTCCGCTGGCGAAGCAGATCAAGGAGGCGGGCGCGAAGGTCACCGTCGTCGGCGGTGACGCGCTCTTCAGCCCCGAGTACGTGAAGCTGGCGGGTGCCCCCGCGGCCGAGGGCGACATCGCCACCTCCGTCGGCGCCCCGATCGACAGCCTCGACTCCGCCAAGGAGTTCCTGGCCAACTACAAGGCCGCGAACTACAAGGAGGCCTTCGAGGCCTACGGCGGCTACTCCTACGACTCCACCTGGTCGATCATCGAGGCCGTCAAGAAGGTCGTGGACGGCAACGAGGGCAAGCTGCCCGACGGTGCCCGCGCCAAGGTCGTCGAGGCCATGCAGGGCGTCTCGTTCCAGGGCGTGACCGGCGCCGTCTCCTTCGACGAGTTCGGTGACACCACCAACAAGCAGCTGACCGTCTACCAGGTCAAGGGCGGCGCCTTCAAGCCCGTCAAGTCCGGCACCTTCGGCGGCTGATCCGCCCCACCCGACTCACCTGCAAGCTCACCGCGCGGGGGGCCGCCCACTCGGCGCCCCGCGCGGTGTCATACCCGTCGAAAGTCTCGGAGGACAATGCGGTGAACGAACTGCCGCAGCAGCTGGTCAACGGCCTGCTACTGGGATCCATGTACGGGCTGATCGCCGTCGGCTACACGATGGTCTACGGCATCGTCCAGCTCATCAACTTCGCCCATGGCGAGATCTTCATGACCGGCGGCTTCGGCGCCCTGACGGTCTGGCTCCTGCTGCCAGGCGGCACCACCATGTGGGTGGCGCTACCCCTCATGATCATCGGTGCCGTGATCGTCTCGACGACCATAGCCGTCGGAGCGGAACGTTTCGCCTACCGTCCGCTCCGCGGCGGTCCACGGCTCGCGCCGCTCATCACGGCCATCGGCCTCTCGCTCGCCCTCCAGTACGCCGTCTGGGTCGCCTACCCGGAGGCGAAGTCCGCCCGCACCTTCCCGCAGATCCCCGGCGGCCCGATCGAACTCGGCTCCGTCACCATCCAGACCGGCGACGTCTTCCTGCTCGTCGCCGCCCCGATCTGCATGGCCTTCCTCGCCTTCTTCGTGATGCGCACCCGCACCGGACGCGGTATGCAGGCCACGGCGCAGGACCCGGACACCGCGAAGCTCATGGGCGTCAACACCGACCGGATCATCGTGATCGCGTTCGCCCTCGGCGCCGTGTTCGCCGCCGTCGGCGCCGTCGCGTACGGCCTCAAGTACGGCGTCGTCGACTACAAGATGGGCTTCCTCCTCGGGCTCAAGGCGTTCACCGCCGCCGTCCTCGGCGGCATCGGCAACATCTACGGCGCCATGATCGGCGGCCTCGTCCTCGGCATCGCCGAGACCATGGCGACCGCCTACATCGACCGGATCCCCGGTATGGAGCAGCTCGGCGGCCAGTCCTGGGCCAACGTCTGGGCCTTCGTACTCCTCATCGTCGTCCTCCTCGCCAGGCCACAGGGCCTGCTCGGCGAGCGCGTCGCGGACAGGGCGTGAGCACCATGACCAGCATCCCCGAGAACCCCCAGGCACCTTCGGGCGCGGAGTCCGCGAAGGCCGTCGACCGCGGTCTCCTCGGCTTCATGCCCGAGCGGACCGCCCGTCTCCTCACCCTCGTCGGCACCCTGCTGACCGTGGTGAGCTGCTTCCTCTCCTGGACGTGGACCGCCCGCTTCCCCGGCGACCTCACCGTGGTCGGCTATCCGGGCGGGCTCCAGCTCCAGGTCCTGGCGACCAGCCTGCTCACCACCCTGTTCCTCCTCTCCTCGTACGGCGTCAAGGGCCTTGGCTGGCTGACCCCGGCCGGCGCGGACGGCGCGATCAAATTCGGCGTGCTGGCCACCTTCGGCACCGCCTGGTTCACCGTCGCCGCGATCAGCATCGAACTCGGCGGCCCGGTCAACCTGGAGCCCGGCGGCTTCCTGCTCGCGGTGGCCACCCTGCTCAGCCTGCTCAGCGCCCTGAACCTGCCCTTCACCCGTCCGGACGTCCTTCCGGTCGACCCCGAGGACACCGGCTGGGACCAGTTCAAGCAGCGGACGAGCAACAACTGGGCCACCTTCAAGGCCTCCTTCTCCGCCCCGCACCCGGCCCGGCCGCTTCCGGCGCTGCCGTCCGCCGTCGAGATCCTGATCATCGCGGGCGTCCTGGCCGTGGCGCTCGGCGTCTTCACGTACGGCATCGGCACCGAGTACGACGAACTGTTCCTCGGCTTCCTGATCACGGCCGGTCTCGGCTTCGCGGCGGTCAGCTCCTCCGGTCTCCTCCAGCAGGCGACCCGGCTCACCGGCAAGCACCAGAACCTGTCCATCGCGGGCGCGTTCATCGCGGCGGCGCTCTTCCCGTTCACCCAGACCGACGACCAGTACGCGACGCTCGGCGTGTACATCCTGATCTTCGCCACGGTCGCCCTCGGTCTGAACATCGTCGTCGGTCTCGCCGGTCTGCTCGACCTCGGATACGTCGCCTTCCTCGGCGTCGGCGCCTACGCGGCGGCCCTCGTCTCCGGCGCCCCGACCTCCCCGTTCGGCGTGCATCTGCCCTTCTGGGCCGCGATGCTGGTCGGCGCGGCGGCCTCGCTGGTCTTCGGCGTCCTGATCGGCGCCCCGACCCTGCGGCTGCGCGGCGACTACCTGGCCATCGTGACCCTCGGCTTCGGTGAGATCTTCCGCATCGCCGTGATGAACACCGACGGCACCTCGGGACCGGACATCACCAACGGTTCCAACGGCATCGCGTCCATCCCGAACCTGGACATGTTCGGGTTCGACTTCGGCCAGCCGCACTCCATCGCCGGATTCACCATCGGCCGCTTCGCCAACTACTTCTTCCTGATGCTGCTGATCATGGCGGTCGTCGTGCTCGTCTTCCGGCGCAGTGGCGACTCCCGCATCGGGCGTGCCTGGGTCGCCATCCGCGAGGACGAGACGGCCGCGCTCGCGATGGGCATCAACGGCTTCCGGGTGAAGCTGATCGCCTTCGCGCTCGGTGCCGGTCTCGCCGGTCTCGCCGGTACGGTGCAGGCCCACGTCACCTACACGGTGACCCCGGAGCAGTACCTCTTCGCCGGTCCCATCCCGCCCAACTCCGCCTTCCTGCTCGCGGCCGTGGTCCTCGGCGGCATGGGCACCATGAGCGGTCCGCTGATCGGCGCGGCGCTGCTGTTCCTCATCCCGAACAAGCTCCAGTTCATGGGCGAGTACCAGCTCCTCGCCTTCGGCATCGCCCTCGTGCTGATCATGCGCTTCCGGCCGGAGGGCATCGTGGCCGACCGCCGTCGCCAGCTCGAATTCCACGAACACGACGAGATCCCGGCCGCGACGCCCGCCAAGGCAGGTGCCTGAACCATGACGACCACCACCAAGACGGCCGGGGCCACCCCCGCGCCCGCCGCCGGAGAGACCGTGCTCGACGCGCGCGGGGTCACCATGCGCTTCGGCGGTCTGACCGCCGTACGCGATGTGGACCTCACCGTGAACAGCGGCGAGATCGTCGGTCTCATCGGCCCCAACGGCGCCGGGAAGACCACCTTCTTCAACTGCCTGACGGGTCTGTACGTGCCCACCGAGGGCGAGGTCCGCTACAAGGGCCGGGTCCTGCCGCCGAAGTCCTTCAAGGTCACCGCGGCCGGCATCGCCCGTACCTTCCAGAACATCCGTCTCTTCAACAACATGACGGTCCTGGAGAACGTCCTCGTCGGGCGGCACACCCGGACCAAGGAGGGCCTCTGGTCGGCCCTGCTCCGGGGGCCCGGCTTCAAGCGGGCCGAGGCCGCGTCCGAGCGGCGGGCCATGGAACTCCTGGAGTTCATCGGCCTCCAGGACAAGGCCCGGCACCTCGCCAAGAACCTGCCCTACGGCGAGCAGCGCAAGCTGGAGATCGCCCGCGCCCTCGCGAGCGACCCGGGTCTGATCCTGCTCGACGAGCCGACGGCGGGCATGAACCCGCAGGAGACCCGGGCGGCGGAGGAACTCATCTTCGCCATCCGGGACATGGGCATCGCCGTGCTCGTCATCGAGCACGACATGCGGTTCATCTTCAACCTGTGCGACCGGGTCGCCGTGCTCGTCCAGGGGCAGAAGCTGATCGAGGGCGACAGCCAGACCGTCCAGAGCGACGAGCGGGTCATCGCCGCGTACCTCGGCGAGCCCGTCGAGGCGGACGCACCACGGCCGAAGGCCCCCGCGCCCGACGCCCCGGAGGCCGGGACCGCCGACGAGGACACCCCGCAGGACCCCGGTCCGGGCAAGGAGAACGACGCATGACCGCACTGCTCGAAGTCGAGGACCTGCGCGTCGCGTACGGGAAGATCGAGGCCGTCAAGGGCATCTCCTTCTCCGTCGACGCCGGTGAGGTCGTCACCCTCATCGGCACCAACGGCGCCGGGAAGACCACCACCCTGCGGACCCTCTCCGGGCTCCTCAAGCCGGTCGGCGGACAGATCAGGTTCGAGGGCAAGTCCCTCCGCAAGATCCCCGCGCACAAGATCGTCTCGCTGGGCCTGGCCCACTCCCCCGAGGGCCGGCACATCTTCCCCCGGATGACGATCGAGGAGAACCTGCTCCTCGGCGCCTTCCTGCGGAAGGACAGCGCGGGCATCGCCCGGGACGTCCAGCGCTCCTACGACCTCTTCCCGATCCTGGGCGAGCGGCGCAAGCAGGCGGCGGGCACCCTCTCCGGCGGTGAGCAGCAGATGCTCGCCATGGGCAGGGCGTTGATGTCCCAGCCGAAGCTGCTCATGCTCGACGAGCCCTCCATGGGCCTTTCGCCGATCATGATGCAGAAGATCATGGCGACGATCGCGGAGCTGAAGGAGCAGGGCACCACGATCCTGCTCGTCGAGCAGAACGCGCAGGCCGCGCTCGCGCTCGCGGACCACGGGCACGTCATGGAGATCGGCAGGATCGTGCTGTCGGGCACGGGCCGGGACCTGCTCACCGACGAGTCCGTCCGCAAGGCCTACCTCGGCGAGGACTGAGCCCGGGTACGGAGGGCGAGGCCCGCGCCCGGGTACGGGGGGCGGGGGCCGAGCCCCGGTACGGAAAGGCGGGACGGAACGCGCGGAGGCCCGCCCCACGGTGTCGTGGGGCGGGCCTCCGTCGTAGGCGGGCCGAAGGGGCCGGGCCCTACTGGCCCTTGGCCGCCTTCTTCTCCTCGGCGTCCTCGATGACGGCCTCGGCGACCTGCTGCATCGACATGCGGCGGTCCATCGAGGTCTTCTGGATCCAGCGGAAGGCGGCCGGCTCGGTCAGCCCGTACTGGGTCTGGAGGACCGACTTGGCGCGGTCCACCAGTTTGCGGGTCTCCAGCCGCTGGGAGAGGTCGGCGACCTCCTTCTCCAGGGCGCGCAGTTCGGCGAAGCGGGAGACGGCCATCTCGATGGCCGGCACGACGTCGCTCTTGCTGAACGGCTTCACCAGGTACGCCATGGCACCGGCGTCACGGGCCCGCTCGACCAGCTCGCGCTGTGAGAAGGCGGTGAGCATGAGGACCGGGGCGATGGATTCGCCCGCGATCTTCTCGGCGGCCGAGATGCCGTCGAGGACGGGCATCTTCACGTCGAGGATGACGAGGTCGGGGCGGTGCTCACGGGCGAGTTCGACGGCGGTTTCGCCGTCCCCGGCCTCACCGACGACGGTGTAGCCCTCTTCCTCCAGCATCTCTTTCAGATCGAGGCGGATGAGCGCCTCGTCCTCGGCGATGACGACACGGGTCGTCAGCGGCGGGACGTGGGGCGCCTCTGCGTCGTCGGCGGGCTGGGGCGACTCGGGGGCGGTCACGCGGGCTCCTCGTTCGATGGCCTCGTTCCGAGGCGGATACAGCTCCCCATGAGCCTACCCACCTCCTGTAAAGTAGGGACACGGCGGGTGATCACCGACCTTCGTTTCGAAGGATGCCCCGGTAGCCCAGCGGAAGAGGCAGTGGTCTCAAACACCATACAGCGTGGGTTCGAATCCCACCCGGGGCACTTTACCTTGGATTCCAAGGTCTGAGACGAGTGGTCCGTTCTGCTGGTCCCGCCACCCGACCGCCGTCCCCGGCTAGTTCAGGGCCTCTCCGATGTGATGGACCCGGACGAGATTCGTCGAGCCCGCGACACCCGGCGGGGAGCCCGCCGTGATGACCACGATGTCCCCCTTGCGGCAGCGCCCGATCCGCAGCAGCTCCTCGTCCACCTGGGCCACCATCGCGTCCGTCGAGTCGACCTGAGGGCCGAGGAAGGTCTCCACGCCCCACGTCAGATTGAGCTGCGAGCGGGTCGCCGGGTCCGGGGTGAAGGCGAGCAGCGGGATCGGCGAGCGGTAGCGGGAGAGACGCCGGACGGTGTCGCCGGACTGCGTGAAGGCCACCAGGAACTTCGCGCCCAGGAAGTCGCCCATCTCGGCGGCGGCTCGGGCCACCGCGCCGCCCTGGGTGCGGGGCTTGCTCCGCTCGGTCAGCGGTGGCAGCCCCTTGGCGAGGACGTCCTCCTCCGCCGCCTCGACGATCCGGCTCATGGTGCGCACGGTCTCGACGGGGAAGCGGCCGACGCTGGTCTCGCCGGAGAGCATCACGGCGTCGGTGCCGTCGATGACGGCGTTGGCGACGTCGGACGCCTCGGCGCGGGTGGGCCGGGAGTTGTCGATCATCGAGTCCAGCATCTGGGTGGCGACGATGACCGGCTTGGCGTTCCGCTTGGCGAGCTTGACCGCGCGCTTCTGGACGATCGGCACCTGCTCCAGGGGCATTTCCACGCCCAGATCGCCTCGGGCGACCATGATGCCGTCGAAGGCGGCGACGATCTCCTCGATGTTCTCGACCGCCTGCGGCTTCTCGATCTTGGCGATGACGGGCAGCCTGCGCCCCTCCTCGTCCATGATCCGGTGCACGTCCTCGATGTCCCGGGCGCTGCGGACGAAGGAGAGGGCGATGACGTCGGCGCCGATCCGCAGCGCCCAGCGCAGGTCCTCGATGTCCTTCTCGGAGAGGGCGGGGACGGAGACCGCGACGCCCGGCAGGTTGAGCCCCTTGTGGTCGGAGACCATGCCGCCCTCGATGACCAGGGTGTTCACCCGGGGTCCCTCGACGGAGACGACCTCCAGGGTGACGCGCCCGTCGTCGACGAGGATGCGCTCGCCGGGGCTCACGTCGGTGGCGAGACCGGCGTAGGTGGTCCCGCAGCAGTGCCGGTCGCCCTCCATCGGCTCGACGCTGATGGCGAACTCGTCGCCGCGTTCAAGGAGTACGGGCCCCTCGCGGAAACGGCCGAGCCGGATCTTCGGGCCTTGAAGGTCGGCGAGGACTCCGATGTTGCGGCCCGTCTCGCCGGAAGCCTTGCGGACGCGCTGATAGCGCCCCTCGTGCTCGGCGTACGACCCGTGGCTGAGGTTGAAGCGGGCCACGTCCATACCGGCCTCGATCAATGCCTTGATCTGGTCGTACGTCTCGGTGGCGGGCCCCAGGGTACAAACGATTTTCGCTCGGCGCATGGTGACGACCCTAGGGCTTACCCATCAGTAGCGAGTTGGCGGGACATGACTACTCAACAACCTTTCAGTGAAAGGCTGTTGACAAGTCTTGAATCTGTGCGGCGGGGTGCTCCGATGAGCGATTTTTCACCTGGGAGACCTGGTGCCGGGCACCTCCCGTGGTCCAGAATCTACGCGCGTCGTGCGGCCGGACCAGGCCGGAACCGACGCCGTCGAACCAAGGAGAGATCACATGCCGTTGAACCGCCGGACGTTCCTGGGGAGTTCCGTCGCCGCCGGGGCCGGAGCCGCCCTGGCCACCGGAGCCGCCACCCCCGCCGAGGCCCACGGCCCCGGCCCAGGCCCCCGGCCGGCCAAGCGGTACTCCTTCACCGTGATGGGCACCACCGACCTGCACGGCAACGTCTTCAACTGGGACTACTTCACGGACCAGGAGTTCGACGACAAGGCCCACAACGACGTCGGCCTCGCCAAGATCTCCACCCTCGTCGACCGGGTCCGCGCCGCGAGGGGCCGCCGCAACACCCTCCTCATCGACGCGGGCGACACCATCCAGGGCACCCAGCTGTCGTACTACTACGCCCGGGTCGACCCGATCACCGCCCGCCGCGGCCCCGTCCACCCGATGGCCCAGGCCATGAACGCCATCGGCTACGACGCCGCCGCCCTCGGCAACCACGAGTTCAACTACGGCATCCCGCTGCTCCGCGCCTTCGAGGAGCAGTGCGACTTCCCGCTGCTCGGCGCCAACGCCCTCGACGCGAAGAGCCTGCGCCCGGCCTTCGCCCCGTACAGCATGCACCGGCTGCGCACCCCGCACGGCAAGGACGTCCGGGTCGCGGTCCTCGGGCTCACCAACCCCGGCATCGCCATCTGGGACAAGGCGAACGTCGAGGGGCGGATGGTCTTCCCCGGTCTGGAGGAGCAGGCCGCGAAGTGGGTGCCCAAGCTGCGCTCCATGGGCGCCGACGTGGTCGTCGTCTCCGCGCACTCCGGCACCGGCGGCACCTCCTCCTGGGGCGACCAGCTCCCCTACGTGGAGAACGCGGCGGCCCTCGTCGCCGAGCAGGTCCCCGGCATCGACGCGATCCTCGTCGGCCACGCGCACAACGAGATCCCCGAGTACCGGGTCGTCAACAAGGCCACCGGCAAGGAGGTCGTCCTCTCCGAGCCGCTGAAGTGGGGCCAGCGCCTCACCCTCTTCGACTTCGACCTGATGTGGGAGAAGGGCCGCTGGACCGTCGAGAAGACCACGGCCCAGGTCCTGAACTCCAACACCGTGCCCGAGGACCCGAGGATCACCGGGCTCCTCTCCGACGAGCACCGCGAGGTCGTCGCCTACGTCAACCAGACGATCGGCACCTCCACCGCCCTCATGACCACGGCCGAGGCCCCGTGGCGGGACGAGCCGATCATCGACCTGATCAACGTCGTGCAGACCGAGACCGTGCGGGCGGCCCTCGCGGGCACCGCCCACGCCGCCCTCCCGGTCCTCTCCCAGGCCTCCTGCTTCTCCCGCACCGCCCGCTTCCCCGCCGGTCCCGTCACCCTCAAGGACGCCGCCGGGCTCTACCCCTTCGAGAACACCCTGGAGGCCCGGCTGATGACGGGCGCCCAGCTCAGGGAGTACCTGGAGTACTCGGCGAAGTACTACGTCCGGACCCCGGCGGGCGCGCCCGTCGACACCGCGAACCTCACCAACGCCGACAACACCCCGGACTACAACTACGACGCCGTCTCCGGGCTCACGTACGACATCGACATCGCCCAGCCGGTGGGGAAGCGGATCGTCGGCCTGTCCTTCGAGGGCAGGCCGATCGATCCGGCCGCGCGGTTCGTGCTCGCGGTCAACAACTACCGGGCCAACGGCGGCGGTGCCTTCCCGCACGTCGCCAGGGCCGAGCAGCTGTGGGCCGACTCCGACGAGATCCGCAACACCATCATCCAGTGGGTGCGGGCCAAGGGCACGGTCGACCCCACGCGGTTCGCCTCGGTGGACTGGCGGCTGACCCGGGACGGCGTCCCGGTCTTCTGAGCCGCGCCCCTCACCGCACGAGAGGCGTCAGCTTCCGGTCCTGGGCCGGGACGCCCGGCGCCTCTCGCTCCTCCAGACCGAACCGGGTGAAGGCCGTCCTGCGCGGCAGCGGATACGGCTCCTTGCCGGTGACCGCGTTCAGGATGGTCGCGCTGCGCCAGGCGGCGAGACCGAGATCGGGGGCGCCGACGCCATGGGTGTGCCGCTCGGCGTTCTGCACGAAGACGGAGCCGGTCACCGCCGGGTCGAGGACCAGCCGGTAGCGCTCGTCGATCGCCGCGCGCCCCTGGGAGTCGCGCCGCAGATACGGGTCGAGCCCGGCCAGCATCCCGTCGAGCGGGCGCTCCCGGTAGCCGGTCGCGAGGACCACGGCGTCGGTGGTGAGCCGGGAGCGGGTGCCCTGCTGGAGGTGCTCCAGATGCAGCTCGACCCGGGTGGTGGCGACCCGGCCCGCCGTACGGACCCCGACCCCGGGGGTGAGGACGGCGTCCGGCCAGCCGCCGTGCAGGGTGCGCCGGTACAGCTCCTCGTGGATGGCGGCGATCGTGTCCGCGTCGATGCCCTTGTGCAACTGCCACTGGCGGGGCACGAGTTCGCCGCGCACCGACTCGGGCAGGGAGTGGAAGTAGCGGGTGTAGTCGGGGGTGAAGTGTTCGAGGCCCAGCTTGGAGTACTCCATCGGGGCGAAGGCCTCGGTGCGGGCCAGCCAGTGGATCCGCTCGGCCCCCTCGGGGCGGGACCTGAGCAGGTCGAGGAAGACCTCGGCGCCGGACTGGCCGGAGCCGATGACGGTGACGTGCCCGGCGGCCAGCAGGGTCTCGCGGTGCGCGAGGTAGTCCGCCGCGTGCAGGACGGGGACGCCGGGGGCCTCGGCGAGCGGCCGCAGGGACTCGGGGACGTAGGGCTCGGTGCCGACGCCGAGGACCACGTGCCGGGTGTGCGCGCGGCCCAGCGCCTCCGCCTCGCCGTCCGGGTCGAGCTGGGTGAAGTCGACCTCGAACAGGCCCCGTCCGGGGTTCCAGCGGACCGAGTCGACCTGGTGGCCGAAGCGGAGCCCGGGGAGCCGTTCGCTGACCCAGCGGCAGTAGGCGTCGTACTCGGCGCGCCGGATGTGGAACCGCTCGGCGAAGTAGAACGGGAAGAGGCGCTCGCGGCCCTTCAGGTAGTTGAGGAAGCTCCAGGGGCTGGCCGGGTCGGCCAGGGTCACCAGATCGGCGAGGAAGGGCACCTGGAGGGTGGCGCCCTCGATGAGGAGGCCCGGGTGCCAGTGGAAGGCCTGCCGCTGCTCGTAGAAGGCGGTGGCGAGTCCGCCGGGGACGCCGTCCGCGAGGGCGGCGAGGGAGAGGTTGAAGGGGCCGATGCCGACGCCCACCAGATCGTGGGGCCGGTCGAGGTCGTCCTTGGGGGTGCTGCCGGTCATCGGGGGGTGCTGCCTTCCACGAGGGTGATGAGCTGGGCCAGATCGGCGGGGGTGGCGTACGGGTTGAGCAGGGTGGCCTTGAGCCAGAGCCGCCCGCCGGCCTCCGCCCGGCCCAGGACGGCGCGGCCGTCGGCGAGCAGGGCCCGGCGGATCGCGGTGACGTCGGCGTCGGGGGCGTCGCGCGGGCGGAAGAGGACGGTGGTGAGGACCGGCCGGGCCCGCAGCTCAAGGACCGGGCTCTTCTCCACCAGATCGGCCAGGTCCCGGGCCAGGTCGGCGCAGGCGTCGACGAGCGCGCCGAGCCCGTCCCTGCCCAGCGCCCGCAGGGTCACGGCGGTCTTGAGGACGTCGGGGCGGCGGGTGGTGCGCAGGGAGCGGCCGAGGAGGTCGGGCAGTCCCGCCTCGGTGTCGTCGCCCGCGTTGAGGTAGGCGGCGGTGTGGCCGAGGGCGGCGAGGTCGGCCGTGTCGGCGACGGCGAGGAGTCCGGCGGCGGCCGGCTGCCAGCCGAGTTTGTGCAGGTCGACGGTGACGGTGCGGGCCCGGTCCAGTCCGTCGAGGAGCGGGCGGAGGCTACGGCTGAAGAGGGCGGGGCCGCCGTAGGCCGCGTCGACGTGGAAGGTGGCGGCGTGGGTCTCGCAGACGTCGGCGAGGGCCGGGAGGGGGTCGATGACGCCCTCGTCGGTGGTCCCGGCGGTGGCGGCGACGAAGACGGGGCCGGGGTCCGCCGGGGCGGCGAGGGCCTCGGCGAGGGCGGCCGGGTCGAGGGTGCCGCGCGGGGTGGGGAGCACCAGGGGCGCGGGGAGGCCGAGGAGCCAGGCCGCGCGGGTGAGGGAGTGGTGGGCGTTGGCCCCGACGACGGTGCGGAGGGCGGGACCGTGGCGCTCCCTGGCGAGGAGCAGGGCCAGCAGGTTGGACTCGGTGCCGCCGGTCGTGGTGAGCGCGTCGGGGCGGGCGGCGGCCGGGAAGACCTCGGCGGCGAGGGCGGCCGTGACCCGGGCCTCCAGGGCAGAGGCGGCGGGTGCCTGGTCCCAGGAGTCCAGGGACGGGTTGAGGGCCGAGGCCGCCAGGTCGGCGGCGGCGGCGAGGGCGAGGGGCGGGGTGTGCAGATGGGCGGCGCAGAGCGGGTGCGCGGGGTCGGCGGCTCCGGCGGCGAGGGCCCGTACGAGGGTGCCGAGGGCCTCGCGGGGTCCGGTCCCGCTCTCGGGAAGCGCGTCCCCGAGCCCGTCCGCCCGCCGGGCCACCGCCCCGGGCCCGCCGGCCGGGAGGGGCCCGCCGCGCTCCCGGGCCCCGGCGCCCAGGGCGTCGAGAACGGTGTCCAGAAGGGGCCGGAGGGCATCGGCACCGGCGATGCCTCCGGCGAGGGGTGGAGCTGCGGCACACATGGACGGCAGGCTGCCGGTGCCGGTGGCCGTTTGTCCGGGAAACCGAGGGTTGTTACCCGAACGGGGGATGGGGGGCTTGTGTGGGGGGCGGGGGGCGGTCCGGGGGCGGGCGCGGCCGGGGCGGGGCCGGGGCCGGCCCGGGGAACGGCCGGGGCCG
>NZ_MSJP01000080.1 GCF_014596525.1 Streptomyces sp. CBMA291 | reverse complement strand
CGGACCCGCGCTCCCGGGCCCGGTCAGCAGGGCCAGCCACCGGCCGAGGGCGCCCCGCAGCCCGGCGGGCGGCACGATCGCGTCCACGTGCCCGTGGGCGAACTGCGACTCGGCGGTGTACGCGGCGGGATCCGCGTCCGGCGGGCGCACCCGGGACCCCGCGAAGCCGACCTGCGCCCCCGGCAGGGCGAGCACCACATCGGACCCGGCGCCGAGCGTGGCCCAGCCGCCTCCCGTCGTCGGGTCCCGCAAGACGGCGACCTGCGGCCGCCCGGCCGCCCGCGTCAGCTCCGACTCGCGGGCGAGGAGCTGGAGTTGGAGCAGGGCCCGCATGCCCTCGTGCATCCGGCTGCCGCCCGTCGCGGGCAGCACCACCACCGGAAGCCGGCGGGCGCGGGCCAGCGCGTGGGCCGCCGAAGCCCTCGCCCCCGTCCGCTCCCCGAGCGACCCGCCGAGGAACCGGAACTCGAAGGAGACCAGGACCACCGGCACTCCGCCCACCGTGCCCGTGCCGCAGACCACCGACTCGGCCTCGCCGGTACGGGCGGCGGCGCGGGCGTGCGCCGCCGCGTAACCCGGCCAGCCGATCGGCCCGTCACCCTCCAACGGGCCCTCGGTGTAGGTCAGTTCGGTGAAATCGTCGGCGACGAGGGTGATCGCCTCGCGTGCCGTCGTCGGAACGCTCACAGGGACCTCGCAGCTCGTCGCAGGCCGACACCCACCGGCTCACCGTACCGGCAGGACACCCCGCGCCCACAGCCCCTCCCGGCGGGAACGCCGAACGCGCGGAGAGACCTCAGGAGGAGACACCGCTGCCGTGCGGCGCGTACAGATCGAGCAGCCGCACCCGGGTCACATGGAGACGGTGGGCCAGGATCGCCCCCACCCAGAACAGCACCGACGAACCGAACTCCGCGTCCGACCGGCACATCGAACGGACCGCAGGGGCGTCGAACTCGTGGGCCCGCACGGGCGTCGTCGTCTCCGCCCCCGACTGGCACAGGAACGGCGGGAACATCCACGAGAGCCCCACCAGCTCGCCGTGGCGCAGCGTCTCGATCACCGGCGTCCCGTGCCCCGGAACCTTCGCGTCGAGCGACACCGCCCCCGTCTTCACGATCCAGAACCGGTCGGCGTACTGCTGCTCCTCGAAGAGACGGTGGCCGACATCGAAGTACACGTCCTCGGCGAAGGCCATCAGGCGCTCCCGGTGCTCAGGCGGCAACGTGCTGACCTTGGGTGCGGCACTGCTCATGGCGGACCCTCCTCGCGCACTCGGCTCCTTCCCCCAGTGTCCGCCAGGCCGCCGCACCCCGCGTGCGGGCCCCTCGGCGCTCGCGTAGCGTGACGACAGGGGCACGGGCGGGAGCAGGGCCCCCTTCCTCGCAGATCGGTACGGAACCATGGCAGACAAGCCTTCCATCGTCCTCGTGCACGGCTTCTGGGGCGGCGCCGCCCACTGGTCCCGGGTCGTCGTGGAACTGCACCGGCGTGGCCACGAACTGCTCCACCTCCACGCCGTCGAGAACCCGCTCACCTCCCTCGCCGACGACGCCGAACGCACCCGGAAGATGGTGTGCCAGGTGGAGGGGCCCGTGGTCCTCGTCGGGCACTCGTACGGCGGGGCCGTCATCACCGAGACGGGCGACCTGCCGAACGTGACGGCCCTGGTCTACGTCGCCGCCTTCGCCCCCGACGCGGGGGAGAGCCCGGGACAGCTCACCCAGGAACGCCCGCCCGCCGCCTTCTACGACATCGTGCCCGACAGCGACGGCTACCTCTGGATCAAACCGGACTCCTTCCACGGGAGCTTCGCCCAGGACCTGAGCGTGGAAGAGGCCCAGGCCATGGCCGTCACCCAGAAGGCCCCGCTCGACTCCACCTTCGGCGACGCCGTCACCGTCCCCGCCTGGCGGGTCAAGCCCAGCTACTACCAGGTCTCCACCGAGGACCGCATGATCCACCCCGACAGCCAGCGCCGGATGGCCGCGCGAATCAACCCGCGCAAGACGGTCGAACTCGACGCGAGCCACGCGTCCCTGGCCTCCCGGCCCGTAGAGATCTGCGACCTGATCGAACTGGCCGTACGCGAGACCATCGACTGACCTCTGACCTCTGACCTCTGACCTCTGACCTCTGATTTCGGATCCCCTGGCGCCCGTGCCCAGCCCTTGCGCCCGCGCCCGACCCGGCCCGCACGGCACGGCACGGCAGGGGACCGCATCCGCGACGGCGCGGGGACGGGAAGAACGGGTGAGTACTCGGGTCGCGCGGAACGGAGAGCAGCCCATGACGGACCCACCCGGCCGGCGGCCCCCGGCACCGCTGTGTCTCGTCACCGGAGCCACCGGCTACATCGGCGGACGCCTGGTCCCCGAGCTGCTCGCGGCCGGATACCGGGTGCGCTGTCTGGCCCGTACGCCCGCGAAGCTCCGCGACCACCCCTGGGCCGGAGACGTGGAGATCGTCCGCGGGGACGTCACCGACGGGGAGTCCCTCGCCCCGGCGCTCCACGGCGTCGACGTCGCCTACTACCTGGTGCACGCCCTCGGCGGCGGACGCGACTTCGAACGCACCGACCGGCTCGCCGCACGGACCTTCGCCGAGCGGAGCCGTACCGCCGGAGTCCACCGCATCGTCTACCTCGGCGGACTCGCCCCCCGGAGCGTGCCCGAACACGCGCTCTCCCCGCATCTGCGCTCGCGCGCCGAGGTCGGGCGCATCCTCCTGGACTCCGGGGTGCCCACCACCGTGCTCCGCGCCGCCGTCATCATCGGCTCCGGCTCCGCCTCCTTCGAGATGCTCCGCTACCTCACCGAGCGCCTGCCCGTGATGGTCACCCCGAGCTGGGTCCGCACCCGCATCCAGCCGATCGCCGTCCGGGACGTGCTGCGTTATCTCGTCGGCAGCGCGGCCATGCCTCCCGAGGTCAGCCGCGCCTTCGACATCGGCGGGCCCGACATCCTCACGTATCTGGGCATGATGCGCCGGTACGCGGCCGTCGCCGGACTGCCCCGGCGGCTCATCCTGCCCGTCCCCGTGCTCACCCCCCGCCTGTCCAGCCACTGGATCGGCCTGGTCACCCCCGTGCCCCGGGGCATCGCCCGCCCCCTCGCGGAGTCGCTGCGCTACGAGGTCGTCTGCGAGGAGCACGACATCGCCACCCTGGTGCCGGACCCGCCGGGCACCCCGCTGCCCTTCGACACGGCCCTCGCCCTCGCGCTCCAGCGCGTCCGCGAGGCCCGCATCAGCACCCGCTGGTCCTCCGCCTCCGTGCCCGGCGCGCCGAGCGACCCGCTGCCCACCGACCCCGACTGGGCGGGCGGCAGCCTCTACACGGATGTGCGCGAACGGCCCGTCGCCGCGTCGCCGGAGGCCCTGTGGCGGGTCGTCGAGGGCATAGGCGGCGAGAACGGCTGGTACTCCTTCCCTCTCGCCTGGGCCGTACGCGGCTGGCTCGACCGGCTCGTCGGCGGCGTCGGACTGCGCAGGGGCCGCCGGGACGCCACCCGGCTGCGAGTGGGCGACTCGCTGGACTTCTGGCGCGTCGAGGAGATCGAGCGGGGCCGGCTCCTGAGGCTGCGCGCCGAGATGCGCCTCCCGGGCCTCGCCTGGCTGGAGATGTACGTCGAACAGGACGGGGACGGCCGGGCCCGCTACCGGCAGCGGGCCCTTTTCCACCCGCACGGTCTGGCCGGACAGGCCTACTGGTGGAGCGTCTCGCCGTTCCACGCGGTGGTCTTCGGCGGGATGGCCCGCAACATCGCGCGGACGGCGGAGGCAGGCGAGGCGGGCGAGGTGGTAGGGACTGCGGAGACGGGAGAGGCGGGGCAGCCGGGGAGGGCGGGGGTCAGGGGCGGCGCCACCGCGCGGCGAACGCGCGGGCCGGGTTGCCGGTGAAGAACGCGGCGGCGACGTCCGGCCCCAGCTCTCTCCCGATCCGCGCCCGCAAGGTGCCCGCGAGGAACGGCATGCCGGGTCCGTCGGCGGTGGACCGGGCCGAGGCCGTGACCGTGTCGCCGCCGAGCAGGATCCGGCGGGTGTGACCGGCGTCGACGAGGGCGGTGAGGCAGTCGAGCAGACGCCAGTCGGTGGCGTGGTGCGCGCGCGACGGCCCGTCGAACGCCAGCCAGGCGCCCGCCTCGGCCGCCTGCCGGTGCACGGCGGCGTCGGGGAACCGGTGCAGGTGCCCGAGGATCACCCGGTGCGGTGCGACCCCGTGGGTGCCGCAGAGGAAGTCGAGGACGTCCAGGGCGGCGGACCCGGCCTCCAGGTGGACGCCGATGGGCGCGTCGGTGAGATGGTGCGCCTCGGCGGCGGCGGCCATGACGTGCCGGGCGTGGGCGTCCAGCCGGTGGTAGGCCCCGGCGACCTTGATCAGCCCGGCCCGTACGGGAACGCTGGTCAGCTCGTGTACGAACAGCTCGGCCAGTCCGTCATGGACGCGCCCCAGGGCCTCGGCGTCGTAGTGCCGGGTCTGGTGCAGCCCGGTGGCGGCGACGAGGCGCACGCCGGAGCGCCGGGAGAGACCGGGGAGGTCGTCGAGGTGCCGCCCCATTCCCCAGGGCGTCCACTGGACGACCGCGCCGCCGCCGAGCGCGGCGAAGGCGTCCAGCTCGGCGAGGGCCGCCCCGGTGTCGTCGAGTTCCTGGCCGGGGAGCGCGGGCGAGCCGAGGAAAAGATGGTCGTGGGCGTCGCACACCCCCAGTTCCTCGGGAGGGATGTCCCCGAGCACGGTCCGGATCGTGGGGCTCGCGGCGGGAGCGGGGGTCGTGGCCGTCGTGGGGTTCATCGGGCGGACTCCTGAGGAGCTTCGGATTCGGTGTTGGCGTCGGCTCTGGCGTCGGAGGCGGAGGCGGAGTCGGCTCTGGCTTCGGGCCCGGTCCCGGCTTCGGTCCTGGTTTCGGTCCCGGTGGTGGCTTCCGTGAGGGCGGCCAGGTTGATCATCCGCCGGTCGCGCAGCGAGAGCCCTTCACGCTGGTAGGTGCCGCCGAAGAGAGCGGTGACGATCCAGTCGGCGTACCCGGGGGCGACCCGCTCAAGCCCCGGCGGCGTCGCCTGCTGCGTCGCCTCGTCCTGGAGGAGGTCGAGCAGGCGGTGGCCCTCGTCGCGGTCCAGCGAGGTCGGCGCCAGACGCTCCGGCAGAGCGGGGTGGGTCGTCATGTCCGTATCCTCCATCCCTTCGTAACGCTTGGAGCGTTACGAGTCGACGGTAGCGTAACGGATGAGGCGTTACGCTGTGGTCATGGTCAAAGCCCCGGTCACCGAGGACAAACACGCCTTCCGCTTCGACTGCGGGGCCGTCTGGCTGAATCTGCTCGCCACCAAGGGCCGCTCGTTCAGCGCGGACCCCGTGGAGCGGCTGGCCTCGCCCGCCCGGCTCGCCGAATGGCTCGAACACTGCGAGCTGTCCCCGGTCAGGACGCCGGACGAGGACGATCTGACGGAGGTACGGAGGCTGCGGGAGACCCTGCGGGCCCTGGCCCTCGCGACGGTCGGCGAACAGGCGCCGCCCGGGGACGCCGTGGCGGACCTGGCCGGATTCCTCGCCACGCACGACGAGCCGGTGCGGCTGACGACGGACGGCCGGCTACGCCGGGAACCGCCGACGACCACCGTGCACGCCCTGGCCAGGATCGCCCGGCAGGCGGTCGACCAGCTGACCGGCGCGGACCGGCTGGCCCTGAGGATCTGCCCGGAACACGACTGCCGGGGCGTCTTCACCGATCCGCCCGGACGCCGACGCTGGTGCCCCTCCCCGTCCTGCGCCAGCCGGGGCAGGGTCCGCGCCCTGCGCGCCCGCCGGGCCGCGGCCGAAGGGCCGGAGGGCTCCTGAACGGATCGCCGTGACCGTGCCCGAGCGGGCCGGGTGCCCGCCTGGTCGCCTCGGGTGGGCGGGGGCGGGCCGCCCGGCTCAGCGCGTGCGGGTGTCGCCGCCGGGCGTGGCAAGGATGGTGCAGATGTCGCCCTCGGCGCAGCCCGCCGGGTCGACCGCGGCGGCGCGCCGGGCCAGGAGCCGTAGGGCCTCGCGGGTCTCGGACAGCTCGGCCAGTCGACGGTCGATCTCAACGAGGCGCCGGTCGACCAGGGCGGTCACCTGGGCGCACGGCGCCTGTCCGCCGTCGCGCAGGACGAGGACGGAACGGATCTCGGCCAGGGTGAGACCGGCCCCCTGGGCGTCACGGATGAAGGCGAGCCGGGCCACGGCCTCCCCGGGATAGTCACGGTAGCCGCCGGGCGTCCGGGGCGGGGCGGGCAGCAGACCGGACTGCTCGTAGAAACGGAGGGTCTTGGCGGTCACCCCACTGGCCGCCGCGAGATCACCGATACGCATGCCCCCAGGCTACGGCTTGACCTTCCAGCACACGGGAAGGTCTAGCGTCGGACGAAACGAGCGCGGGGAACGCGGTGACGGAGCAACGCGGGAACGCGGGAACGCGGGAACGCGGAGAGCATGGAGAACGCGGGAGGAAGTGCGCGATGCGGATCACGGTGCTGACGGTTCCGGACTGCCCGAACGTCGCCTTGGCCCTGGACCGGGTCACGCGGGCGCTGGACGGCCGGGCGGCGCGGGTGGAGGTGGTCGAGGTCCTCGACCTGGCACAGGCCGTCGCGCACGGGATGACCGGCTCGCCGACGATCCTGCTCGACGGCGTGGACCCCTTCGCCCCGGCCGGTGCGACCCCGAGCGTGTCGTGCCGCCTCTACCGGGACGGAGCCGGGCGGGTCGACGGCGCCCCGAGCGTGACCGCGCTGCGGGAGGCGTTCGAGGGCGCGTCCGCGGGAACCGGGCGGCTGGAGACCACGGCGTCGGCCGACTACTGCGCCACCGACGGGCACGAGGGGCGCGGTGGGGACGCCGCTCGCGAGGGGTGCGGCTCTCGCCGCTCGACCACCGCTACCTGAACCCGCTCGGCCGCTACAGCTCCGCCGCCTCCACTCCGGCCGTCGAGGCCATGACGATTCCGGCGTCTTCGCCGGCGTGCCGCCTGGAGCTGAAGGTGTTCCGGTAGGTCTGTGGGGACACTCCGACGTGGCGGGCGAAGTGCTGGCGGAAGGTGGAAGGGGCGCCGAAGCCTGTCTCGTCGGCGATGCGTTCCACAGGGATGGTGGTGGTCTCCAGGAGTTCCTGGGCGCGGTGGACGCGGGCCCGCAGGAGCCATTGGAGCGGAGTGGTGCCGGTCTGGGCGCGGAAGTGGCGGTTGAGGCTTCGGACGCTCATCGCGGAGTGGCGAGCGATGTCGTCCAGGGTGAGGTCGCGGTGGAGGTGGGCTTCCATCCAGCGCAGGGTGGGCTCAAGCGTGGTGGTCCGGCTGTTCGGGGTGGGGTGTTCGATGTACTGGCTCTGACCGCCGTCGCGTTGCAGGGGCATGACGGTGTGACGGGCGGTGGTGGCGGCGAGTGCGGCGCCCAGGTCGCGGCGTACGAGGTGGAGGCAGAGGTCGAGGGCGGCGGCTACTCCTGCCGAGGTGATCAGGGTGCCGTGGTCGATGTAGAGGCTGTGGCGGTCGACGTCGACGGCGGGGTGTCGGCGGGCGAGTTCGGCGGCGTGGCGCCAGTGGGTGGTGGCGCGATGGCCGTCGAGCAGGCCGGTGGCGGCGAGGGTGAAGGCGCCGACGCAGATGGAGGCGAGACGGGCCCCGCGTTCGCCCGCGGAGCGGAGCGCCTTGATCACGGGGGCGGAGGGCTGGTCAAGGAAGTGCGCGTGGCCGGGGATCACCACGGTGTCGGCGTCGGCCAGGCCCTCCAGGCCCCAGGGTGTGGTCAGGTTCAGTCCGCCGAACTCGGCGGCCGTGGCCACCCGGCGCCCCGGGGCGCAGACACGGATCTCGTAGTGGTCCCGGCCGGCCGATTCGTTGGCCGTACCGAAGATCTGTCCGGGCACGGACAATTCGAAAGGAAGGGCTCCGTCGAGCGCGAGAATCGCCATCACTGTCATGGCCAGAACCTAGCGGACGTTGTCATTCCGGACACTTCCGGGGGTGCCTGTGGCGGCGGAATGATCAGCACATCACCTCATTCGCCCCGGTCATCCTCGGGGCGCGATTCGGTAAGGACGTCTTGTTGTGACAATCTCTCCGCCTCTGTCGTACGCCGGTATCGAACTGCCCGACACCGAGATCGCCGTCGCCGCCCTGCGGTACGCCGAGAAGCTGAACGATCCCGTCGTCTTCCGGCACAGCGTGCGCAGCTACCTGTTCGGCCGGGCCCTCGGCGAAGCGCAAGGGCTCACGGCGGGCATCGACTACGACGACGAGCTGATGTTCGTCGCGTGCGTGCTCCACGACACCGGAGTCAGCGACGAAGGCAACGGCGATCAGCGCTTCGAGGTCGACGGCGCGGACCTGGCAGCCCGCTTCCTGCGGGAACGGGGCATGTCGCGGGACCGGATCGAGATTGTCTGGGACGGCATCGCGCTGCACACCACCAACGGGATCGGCGCCCACAAGGGCCCCGAGGTCATGCTCTGCCATGCCGGGATCACCGCCGACATCCTGGGCATCGGCCGCGAGCTCCTTCCCGAGGGCCTGGCCGACCTGGTCCACGAGGAGCTGCCCCGCGAGGACCTGGCGTACGCCCTGACCGACGCGGTCGTGGCCCAGTGCCTGAACAATCCGCGCAAGGCCGGTCCGCTGAGCTTCCCCGCCGCGGCGGTCCGGCATCACCTGCCCCAGGGGACCGTGCCCGACTGGTACGAGATGATCGCACAGGCCGGGTGGGGCGATCGGCCCATCGAGGACAAGGACCGCGGACCGGCCGCGAACAGCCCCGAGGAACTGGCCGAACTCTTCTCCCGGTACCTGGCGGCCGGTGATCTCGACCGGCTGACCCGCCTCTACGAGCCGGGAGCCGTCTTCGTCCCCCGTCCCGGCGAGGTCAGCACCGGAACGGACGCCATCAGCGAGAGCCTGCGCCAGTACGTCGAGCAGGGCGTGCGGATCACGCTCCGGCTCCGGCGGGTACACCATGCCGGTGATCTGGCCCTGCTCTCCTCGGTGGCCACCGTGTCGGCGCCCGGCGCGGCTCCGGTGACGCAGCCCACGACCGAGGTGATCCGCCGCCAGCCCGACGGCCGCTGGCTCTACGTCTTCGACGACCCGTTCTTCGACGCCTGACGATCCCGGACGGACAGTCCCTCCGTCGGCCGGTGTGCCCTCTCGGTGGAGAGGGCACACCGGCCGGTTCCGGCTGCCGACAGGTGCGACCGCGCGGGGCGAGGACTCCGTCGGCGCCGGGGACGGGCTCCGGCGCGCCCGCTGCCGACGCTCGGAACATGCGCGGCACGATCGGGACAGGGCCGACGGCGCAGATCGCGGCCAGGCATGGCCCTTGCCGGAAACCTCGTCGGGACCGGCCTTCCGCGTGCCACAGTGACCGCCTTCCGCACGCTACGGGACCGGCCCTCGCGCGTCACCAGGACCGGGCTCCGCGTCCGCGTCCGTCGGAGCGGTCCCCGTACCCGTACGCCTTCCTCCGCATCCGTACGGGCCCCCGGGCGGGAATGGCCAGTGACACCCGTCCCGCGACCACCGGCCGTGCCGCGCGTCCCTGTCCCACGGGGGCGGCTCGCCGGTGCCCCAGGAGCCACCCATGAACGTCTCGGTCGTCCTCTACACCTCGGACCTCCGCGTCCACGACCACCCGCCGCTGCGGGCCGCCCTCGGGCAGGGGAACGCCGTCGTCCCCCTCTTCGTACGCGACCCTGCGGTGGACCGCGCGGGCCCGGTCTCCCCGAACCGGCTCGCGTTCCTCGCCGACTGCCTCGCCGATCTGGACGAGGGCCTGCGCGAGCGCGGCGGCCGGCTCGTGGTGCGCTCCGGCGACCCCGTCGCCGAGGTGTGCGCCGTCGTCCGCGAGACCGAAGCCGACGAGGTCCACATGGCGGCCGGGCACAGCGCCTTCGCCCGCCGCCGCGAGGACCGTCTGCGCCGCGCCCTGGAGGCGGACGGACGCAGGCTGTACGTGCACGACGGCGTCGTCACCGCCCTGCCCGAGGGGGCCGTCACCCCGGCCGGATCCGACCACTACGCCGTCTTCACCCCCTACTTCGGGCGCTGGTCCCGCGAGCGGCTGCGCGAGCCGTTCGACGCGCCGCACCGGGTCCCGGTGCCCCACGAGGTCGGCTCCGAGGCCCTGCCCGCACGGGCGGACGTCGGGTCCGTCTCGCCGGGACTGCCCGTCGGAGGCGAGAAGGAGGGCCGCAGGCGCCTCGTCGCCTGGCTCGGCGACGAGGCCGACGCCTACAAGGACCGCCACGACGACCTCGCGGGCGACGCCACCTCCCGACTCTCGCCGTTCCTGCACTTCGGCGCCGTCTCGGCGGCCGAGGTCGTCCACCGGGCCAGGTCCTGGGGCGGGGAGGGCGCGGAGGCCTTCGTCCGGCAGCTGTGCTGGCGTGACTTCCACCACCAGGTGCTCGCCGCCCGCCCGGACGCCGCCGCCGCCGACTACCGCACCCGGCACGACACCTGGCGCCACGGAAAGGAGGCCGAGGCCGACCTGAGGGCCTGGCGCGAGGGCCGTACCGGCTACCCCGTCGTCGACGCCGCCATGCGCCAACTCGCCCACGAGGGCTGGATGCACAACCGGGGACGGCTGCTCGTCTCCTCCTTCCTCACCAAGACGCTGTACGTCGACTGGCGCGAGGGCGCCCGGCACTTCATGGAACTCCTGGTGGACGGCGACCTCGCCGACAACCAGCTCAACTGGCAGTGGATGGCGGGCACCGGCACCGACAGCCGCCCCAACCGGGTGCTCAACCCGGTGCTCCAGGGCAAGCGGTACGACCCCCACGGCGCCTACGTACGCCGCTGGGTGCCCGAACTCGCCGGACTCGAAGGGCCCTCCGTGCACGAGCCCTGGAAGGTGCCCGGCCTCGAACGCGCCCGCTACGCCTACCCCGAACCCATCGTCGGACTCGCCGAGGGCCTGGCCCGGTTCCGGCAGGCCAGGGGAGACGCGTCCGACGCCCGCCCGCCGAGGACACCGCACCGGGCGAACACCCGCCGAAGCTGATACGTCCCCCGTCCCCGTCCCCGTCCTCGCCCCCCAGCCCTCGTCGAAGCCCCCCGCCCCCGCCCCTCGTCGAAGCCCCGCCCGTCACGCGCCGCCGTCACGCCACGGCGACGCGCTCAGCCCCGCCCGTCGTTCCGGTGTTCCCCGGAGCCCGGTGCGCACAGGTCCCCGAGCAGGGCCAGCGCCTCCCGCAGTCCGCCCGGACGCAGCATCCCCGGATCCGGGGTGCGGCCCGCCCAGCCGGGACCCGCGAGCAGGACCGTCGTCCGGGCGCGGGCGCCCCGGACGCCCCACGAGGCGTCGGCGACGTGCCGGGCCAGCGGATGGTGGGCCGTCGAGCGGGTCTGCGCCCACAGCACCACGGCGGCGGGTCCGGTCCTCCTTACCGCCCGATCGAGAGCCTCGGGCGGCACGGCGGCACCGAACATCCTGGCGGGGAGCCGCAGTTCGGCGAGGCCGGTGGTGAGGGCCTCCAGCGGGAGGGTGTGCTGTTCGTTCGGCACGCAGGCGAGCAGGACGTGCGGGGCGTCCGCCGGGAAGGGCCCGGCGGGCTCCGGCGCCCCGACCCGGCGCAGCGCCGTCGACACATGCCAGGACAGCAGGTGCTCCACCTCCACGTACTCGTCGCCCGAGGTCTCCCAGGTCCGGCCCACGGCGTGCAGGACCGGCGCCATCACCTCCTCCCAGGCGGCGACGAGCCCGTGCCGCGCGATCGCCGCATCGAGCAGGGCGTCCATCGCGGGCGAGTCGAGCCGGACGGCCGCCCGGCCAAGGCCCCGGCGCTCCCCGCGCGCGTCCCCGGGCGGGACCTCCGGG